>CALXBK010000056.1 GCA_944386545.1 uncultured Ruminiclostridium sp. | reverse complement strand
CAGCTACCTAACACAGCAGCTGCTTGCATAATTCCATTTTAACTTTTTACCCCAACTATTGACAAAGAGCCTTTTTAACCGTTATACATAACTAATGCCGTTATTTAAATCTTGCAGAAAGCCTGTCAGCGACAAGCACGGCAAACTCACCTACGCTTGGTCTTTCGTTTTTATTTTTAGCCTCATATCCGAGATAGCTCAAAACAAGCTCGCGGTTGCCGTTCTCCCACAAAAAATCAAGCGCTGAGCGTGCGAGCTTTTCCACACTTGCGGGAGTTGTACCGTGAATTACGGCAACACGTGGGTAAAGTAAAGAGGTTACTTTTACAGATAAATCGGGATTATCAATACAGCAATTTATCATAGTGACAAGGTACTCAAACGCCTTGACGTTCTCAGGAACACCGAATTTTCTGAGAATATATCTGACTGCCTCCTCTCTGTCAGCAGGCATTGCCCTGTCGATTTTCTCCCCTGTTGCGGCACAGACCATGCCAACGAGCTTATTCACTACCGGCTTTTCATTTACGGGGAGAGTAAAGCGAAAATCGGGTTCGTTTATCGCGCTCTGTCTTTCCTCCTCTTCCCTGCTGTCGCAATAAACGGCGATTACAGGCAACGAGGATTTGTCGTGCTTGAAAATGAAATTCAGATTATTTATATCCGAGCCGATAAACGCTTGCTCAACAATCAGCAGATAAGGCTCAAAAGAAGTCAGCGCAATTTTAAGAAAGGTCTCTTTATCAAAGCAAACACGCACTTCAAAACCGATCTGAGAGAGCAGGCTCTGCCATATTTCCGCCCTGTCCGAATTACTTTCTCCGACAAGCGCAAGCGGCGAATCCGTCATACGAGGCCCTCCCTTCATCTACGCTGTATAAAAATACCTTTTGCTTTCATATTGTAACATACGAGGCAAAAAAGGTCAATACCGAAGAAATTATAAATCACTTGAAAAACTGCAAAGGAGTGATTTTTGGTACATCTGCAAAACGGTTTTAATGAGGCTTTCGGAAATATGAAATCTGTATTCATAACAGTACACTGCCAGCGTTGCACACATAGAAAAAATGCTTGACAAAATATTTACAATAGTGTATAATGTCATAGTGACAATTGAGCCGGTTTAATTAATGCTGACGTAGCTCAGATACTAAAACGGATAGTTGCTGTTCACAATACGGAGCGGTATCGAAGTGGTCATAACGGGACTGACTCGAAATTTTTGGTCTATCTGGTAGTTTCGTCCGACGGAAATCCCTTATTTTACGGGGTTTTCAAAATTAAAACTCGAATAGTTTTTTGCTTTCTCTCCTACTTTTCTCCCCAAAAATTTTTTGAGTTAAAAGCGGATGGAAATATACACGGAGGGTTATCGAAGTGGTCATAACGGGGCTGACTCGAAATCAGTTGTCCGGCTCATACCGGACCAAGGGTTCGAATCCCTTACCCTCCGCCACCGAAAAAGCCTGTAATCAAGCCGATTGCAGGCTTTTTTCTTATGTCTTTTTCTAAAAACAAGTGGTCAGAGCATACCGCATTTTTTGCTCTCCTAAATTTGGGTTTCGCCATCCTCCCACCGGCTCCCGAAATCACCGCTTTCGGGCAAAGCAAGCCCTGTTTCCATCGCCTGCGCCGAAGTAATTTTAGAGCTGTAATCAAGGTGGGCGTATATGTTTGCCGTCGTGGTAAAATCGCTGTGCCCGAGCCACTCCTGAATGTGCTTGAGGGGTACACCGTTTGCAAGCAGTAAGCTTGCGCAGCTATGCCGAAGATCGTGAAAGCGCATACGGCGCAGTCCGTGTTTGTCCAAGAATTTTGGGAAAGCACAGGTAAGATACTGTGCTCTCATACGCTCGCCCATTTCGTCCACGAACACAAAGCCGTCGTATTCGTAGTTATAGCAGTTACCGCAGATTTTCTTGTTCAGCTCCTGCGCCTCTTTCACCTGCATAAAGTAGTCACGGAAGCTGCCGATAAGCGGCAAGGTGCGTAAGCTTGATTTTGTTTTTGCCGACTGCTGTTCAATTTCCTTATGCTTTCCGTCAACAGAAACTGTCGTTACCGTGCGCTTGACCGAAATAGTGCCTCGCTCAAAATCAATGGCGTCCCATTTCAATCCCAACACCTCGCCACGGCGAAAGCCGTAAAAGGCGGCGACCAGAACAGGCAATTCAAGCCGTGTTCCACGGAGTGCTTCAAACATCTTCTGCATTTCCTCTGCCGAAAGAAACACCGGCTGAAAGTCGTTCTTCTTCGGTCGGTCAACCTTGTCCGCCACATTCTGCAATAACATATCGGTTTTCACTGCATATTTGAGTGCCGAATGGATAATTGCGTGGTAGTGAATGACGGTATTCGGTTTGACCTTTTTGAGTAGCTCGGAATAAAACATCTGTAAGTGCCTTGCTTCAAGCTCACGGAGTGTCAGCTTCTTTTTGCGAAAATATGGGGCGATAGAATTTTTAATCATTGCCGTATAAGAACAGTAGGTCGCAACAGCCAGCCGCCCTTTGGCAATTTCTAACCATTCGAGAAGATAATCGGCAAACAGCATATCGCTGCTTAAATCGCCCACCTCCTCGGGAACTTCAAATTCCGCCCGCAGTTTTGCAAGCTCGGCTTCAGCCTTGCGCTTGTTGCCTTTTTCGGGCAGTCCCAAAGAAATCCATTTTGTTTTTCGTTTGCCCTCGGCATTTTTGTAATTAAGAACGGCATAATAGTTGCCGTTCTTTACGGATAAGTGTCCTGCTACCATTTTATTTAACCTCCTGAAATTGAATTTGCAGAACAGAACTCCAAACCGACAGCACAAGTATACCATCGGTTTGGGGTTCTCTCCATTGTGCGATTTGTTTTGCCGTATTCGTATCAATACGAATCAGCGTGCATCACGGTTCCGTTCTCTCTGCCGTTTTAACAGCTCCAAGCCCTTGATGATGTCCCGGCGCATTTGCTCGTCGGTATAACCTGCCGGAAAATACTTTTTCAAATCCTCACGCTTGAACTTTATCTGCTCCTGCTGATTCGGCTTTTCCTCCGACATCACCGCATAAATCATCTGATCGTCCAGCACCCCATCTTGCGACAGTTTTTTCAGGCGAATACTTTGTGCGTGGGACGGCGTGCAGTCGTTCAGCTCCATAGCGTCGAGTAACACCCGTTGTTCAGATTGATCTAAGTACGAAATTCCCACCGCAGGGTTGAAAGCAATTTTATTTTCGTCTACCATTGAAAGCAGTTCGGGGATTAAGTAAGTTAAGCGGATATAGCGTTGAATTTGCCTTCCGCTGTCTGATGATTCATCAGCCATTTTATCTCTTGACCACTTCTGGACAAGTTGTCCAGAAGCTACACCCTGATGTTTTAT
>CALXBK010000055.1 GCA_944386545.1 uncultured Ruminiclostridium sp. | reverse complement strand
TAAACGGAAAACCATATTTGTTATCTATTTTCTTATCTGTTTGGATTCCTTTTTACACAAAATTTTCCGAAGTGCCGTAAGAAGTATCCCAGCCTTGGCTTTCTGCCCATTCAATATAATCGGATATTACATCATAATCTATGCAGGGGATATGACCTTTTTCATTTTCAAATTCGACACGCTCACACAACCGTTCCATCATCTCGTCCATATCGTACAACATTTCAACCTTGCAGTCATTATAATAACAGTTTTGCGGATTGTCTTGCCAACTGCTGTTTTTATAGACTTCGCCGTAATAACAATTCCTGTTCACATCAATCCACTTTTCTTCACCGTTTGAATAGTCCCAATATCCGCCGTTCGGGTATTCAATATCGCTCACACGCCTGTATCTATATCCTTTCTTATCAGCCCACGCATACACACGCTCTATAATGGCTTGGCACTCCTCATCAGTCCATGCGTAATAAGGCTTTTCGGCAGGCTCGCTTTCCTGTGCGGGCGCTTCTGTTGGCTTAGGTGTTGTCTGCGCCGTTGTTGTGGTTGTCTGCACCGTCACCTTGCTGTCGCTCAGATAATCGCCGAGATTATCGCCGTTATTTGCATTATCCTGTTCTTCATCGAAGTGACCTCCTTTTTTGCTTTCTATGCGCTCATCACGCTTTCCTGCCGAGCGCCTCGTCTATTTGCTCCTGCGACATTGCCATTCTTCTGAGGTTGGCTTCTATCTCGGCTCTGCCTTTTTCTATGCCCTCGGCTCTGCCTTCATTACGTGCGGCTTCCATTTGGCTTGCTTCATCGTGCAATCTTTTTTCTCTGCTGCGGTACAGCTCCATCATTCTTGCATCTGCGCTGTAATTGTAGATTACTTCTACAGCCTTTGTTATTGTCGGCACATTTGTCTGCTTTAACATATCAAGCTCCTCCTCCGTTTCTGCATTGAGAAAGTTCAGCCACAAGGTTTGACAAAAATTTATCCCTGACGTTTATATAATTATAGTACAAAGCAGGTGTGATGTCCAGTAATCGGCGGTAAAATTTACAAGCGCATTCCTTTGCGGTGATTGACAATTACGCCGCGTAATGCTACAATAAGAACAGATATTTTTACAAGGAGAACGCTTATGAAAACTCTTTTTAAAAGCATAAGGGCGCTTTTGCCTGTCGGTGACGGGTTTGAATGTAAAATCTGCGATATTGCGGTTGACGGCAAGACGATTTTCTCAATAAGTGAGGACGCCGAAAGGGACGGCTTCAAGCCGGATAAGACGATTGACGGCAGGGACAAGCTTATCTGTGCGGGACTGGTCAACAGCCATACCCACAGCTATATGTCGCTTTTCCGCAACAGCGCGGACGACCTGATGTTCCACGACTGGCTTTTCGGACGGATTATGCCGATGGAGGACAGGCTTACTCCCGATGATATATACTACGGCACACAGCTTGCCTGCCTTGAGATGATAAAGACGGGTACAACGGCTTTTCTTGACATGAATATCTGCCGTGACGCAACAACACGGGCAATCACCGAAAGCGGTCTTAAGGCGGCGATTTCGAGAGGTCTTGTAGGCAACGGCAGAAATGACGAAAGCGGTATCAGAAGAATAGAGGACACCCTTTACGATATGGAAGCCTACGGCGGCAATCCGCGGCTACGCTTTATGTTCGGTCCTCACGCCGTATATACCACCGACAGGGAATATCTTGAGCTTATTATGGACAAGGCGGCGCAGTACGGACTTGATATAAATGTTCATCTCAGCGAGTCGGTAAAAGAGGTTGAGGACTGCAAGGCACAGCACGGCATTTCCCCCGTCGAGTATTTAGAGAATATCGGAATGTTTAAATTTCACACCGTTGCGGCGCATTGCGTACAGCTTTCGGACAAGGATATTGAAATTATTGCAAAGAATAAGGTTTTCGTTGTGACAAATCCCATCAGCAATGCAAAGCTCGGCAACGGGTTTGCACGCATTCCCGATATGATCGAAAAGGGCGTCAATATATGTATAGGCACGGACAGTGCGGCAAGCAACAACACGCTCAATATGTTCAGCGACCTTAATTTCATCTGCCTGGCTCACAAGGGCGCAACAAGGACGGCGCAGGCGGTATCGGCACAGCAGGCGCTGAAATTCGCCACCGAAAACGGTGCGGCGGCGCTCGGCTTTAACAACACAGGAGTTTTAAAGGAAGGCATGGCGGCGGATTTAATCGTCATGGATATGAAGTACCCCTCAATGCAGCCGCCCAACAACCTTGTTGCGGCAATGTGCTATTCCGCAAGCGGCTATGAGGTTGAGAGCGTGATGGTTGACGGCGAGTTCCTGATGGAAAACAGGATCATTCCTCATCTTGACGAGGAGCGCATTTACTTTGAGTGCGAAAAGGCAATGAAGCGTATAGACGCATAAGAAAGGAGCTTTATTATGAGCATGATAAAGGATAAGGACCTCTGGGAAAGCGGCGAAATGAAAATCGAGTGGGTAAAGGCGAATATGCCGTTACTAAGCGGAATTGAGGAAGAATTTTCAAAGACAAAGCCCTTTGCTTCGCTTAAGGTTGCGCTGTCGGTGCATCTTGAAGCAAAAACAGCGTATCTTTGCAGAGTGCTTGCGGCGGGCGGTGCAGAGATGTACATTACGGGCAGCAATCCGCTCTCTACTCAGGATGACGTTGCGGCGGCGCTGGTACACGGCGGGCTTAACGTCTATGCGTGGTACGGCGCAACGGCTGATGAATACCACGAGCATATAAGGCAGGTAATCATCGCCGAGCCCAATGTAATCATTGACGACGGCGGCGACCTTGTAAACCTTATACACAACGAGTACCCTCAGCTAATCAAAAATGTTATAGGTGGCTGTGAGGAAACCACCACGGGCATAATCCGCCTTAAAGCGATGGACAAGGCGGGCGAGCTTAAATTTCCTATGATGCTTGTAAACGACGCTGACTGCAAGCACCTTTTCGATAACCGCTACGGTACGGGACAGTCGGTATGGGACGGCATAAACCGCACTACAAACCTTATCGTTGCGGGAAAAACCGTTGTTGTCTGCGGCTACGGCTGGTGCGGCAAGGGCGTTGCAATGCGTGCAAAGGGACTGGGCGCATCGGTAATAGTTACCGAGATAAATCCCATCAAGGCGATGGAAGCGGTAATGGACGGCTTTAAGGTTATGCCTATAAACGAAGCGGCAAAATACGGCGATTTCTTCGTCACCGTAACCGGCTGCTGTGATGTAATCGGCGAGAAGGCGTTCATGAATATGAAGGACGGTGCAATTTTATCAAACGCAGGTCACTTTGACGTTGAGGTCAATGTCGCAAGGCTCAAAGAGCTTGCCGTTGAAAGCGGCACGGCAAGAAACAACATACAATACTACAAGCTCTCAAACGGCAACAGGATAAACGTCATTGCCGAGGGCAGGCTTGTAAATCTTGCGGCGGGCGACGGTCACCCTGCGGAGATAATGGATATGAGCTTTGCAATTCAGGCGCTGTCCGCACAGTATCTTGTAAAGAATGCCGATAAGCTGAAATACGCCGAAAGCAAAACCGTAAACGTACCCGCAGAGGTGGATTACGAGGTTGCCGAAAGAAAGCTGCGTTACTGGGGAATTTCCATTGATAAGCTTACAGAAAAGCAAAAGGCTTATCTTGAAAGCTGGGAAGCGTAAAAAAATAACAAAATCCGAGGTTTTATAGCCTCGGATTTTTCAGATAAATGCCGTCGGATTTCTCCGAGGCATTTTTTGTTATGATTTTTCGTTATTTCGTCCTTGCGATTAGATAATTGCAGCCGCTGTAAAGAGCAATATTTCCGCTCATTTTGTAAGTCTTAACTCTGAACTTGTAGGTCGTACCCGATGCAAGTCCCGATTTTCTGAACTCAACCGTGCTGTTCTTGGTAATCTTAGAAGCGCGTACCCACTTGCCGCCGCTGTACATTTCAACAATGTAGCCGTCGGCAGAGGTGTTCTTTGTCCAGCCTATGCGAAGTGCGTCTGCGGCTCTGCCCTTTAATGCAAGACCGCTAACCTTTGAGGGGTTTGTTCTTGCGCTGATGTAGCTGTAGCCGCTGTAAAGCGCCTTGCTGCCGTCCATCTTGTACGCTTTAATTCTGAAGCTGTAGGCAGTGCCTGCCGCAAGTCC
>CALXBK010000054.1 GCA_944386545.1 uncultured Ruminiclostridium sp. | reverse complement strand
CACACAGCCTCAGCAGACGCAGTTCACACAGCCCCAGCAGGCACAGTACACACAGCCTCAGCAGATACAGTACGCGCAGCCCCAGATGGCTTCTGCAAGCGGTATGGCGGTAATGTCTGCTCCCAAAGCTAAGAGTAAGGTTATGCCCGTGCTTATTGTTGTAATTGTAGCGGCGGTTGTAGCAGGATTAGTATTCCTTCTGTTCCAGCTTTTCGGCAGTAAGGGCGGATACGAGGGACTTGAAAGAAAGTACTTCTCGGATATGGGCAACGCAATATCCTCCGTTACAAGCGGTCAGATTGGTTCCGAGTCCACCATAAGCTTTAAGTTCGGCAATGAATTGCTCAGTCAGATGGGTATTTACGAAATAACCGAGCTTGCTCCCACAGAGCTTCAGATGACACAGTTTTCCGATATGGAAAAGGGACTTTCTTCCGCAACCTGCCTTCTCAAATCCGGAGAAAACGAGTATTGCACCGTAAATGTATGGGTTGACAATCAGAAGCTTTATATGCAAATTCCCGATTTATCCGACAAGTATATTGTTATGGATATGTCTTCTATGTCTCAGATGCTTCAGAGTGCATCCACAGGCGATTTAGACGCTTTCCTTTCCGATACATCGGACGTTACTGTTGCTCCCATGATGGATATTGACACAGGTACAGGCACAATTTATCCTTCATCGAGCGATATGTCCGAGCTTATGGAAATGTTCGGCGAGGAAACTGTGCAAAAGCTTGCGGACATTATAGTTGACGCATACTTCAAAAACTTCAAGGCAGTCGAAAACGGCTCTGATACCTTTACAACAGATTACATATCTGTTCCCTGCACATCTTATACAATATCCATGGATATGGAAACCACCATGAACTTCCTCAAGGATGTCATCCGCAGTATGGAGAATGACGCCGATATAATGAAGATTATGGAAACCATGGGACTCAACAGTGCGACTATCGCATATCTCGAAAAGAGTATTGACTTTTCTCTTGCACGGCTGAGCGAAGCTGAAAAGACCATGGAGCTTGTAAAGATGGTTGTATATGCCAAGGACGACAGTATCATAGGCAGAGTTATCACCATAGGCGGCGGCACTCTCGGGGAATCTGTTGAAATTGTTATCGCTCAGGCGGCTGACAATACCAAGTTTGACTACTCCGTAAGCATGACTGCGGACGGTGAGACTATAGAAATGGGAATTGCAGGAACAGTAAACGGCAAAACATATACAGGCGATATCTTTGTAAGAGGCATGGGTGAAACCATACTCTCCGGCAATGCAAGCTTTGACTGCGAAACCTATAACGGCACATATTTTGTTCAGTTCAACGCAGAAGAAACTACCGCTTCCTTTGAGTTTACCGTAAGCGGCGATGAGAAGATTAAAACCGTAGAATGTAAGGTAGCTATAGACGGCGCAGAGGTTTGCACCTTCTCCGTTGCAGCAAAGGAAATTCCTTATCAGCAGGTTACTGTTCCCACGGTGGACAGCTCAAACTCGATAGATCCTACAACAGCTTCCGAAAGTGAGCTTGAGGCTTTCGTTGCCGATATGGAGCAGGGTGCGCAGAATATTCTCGATAAAATCAACAATGCGGCAGGCTCGCCCGATCTTATCTACTTGCTGGTTAAGCAGATGTCAAGTGCAACCGTTGCAATCTCGTAAGCTTCTTAAATTTTTGGGTGATACATTCAAATAACATACCGCTGCCGTCAATATTGACGGCAGCGGAATTTTATTATTTCTTTAGTTTTTCTCCTAATAGGAATTGTCCCCCGCAGCTTTCGCTGCGAGGGACAATTCTATGGTATTGATAAGACATCAATTGTGTTTATGCCTCTGACGGCTCAAGCACGGCATAATTACCGTCGTTACGCTTATAAACAACGTTTACATTGCCGCTGTCGGCGTTTTTATACATAAAGAACGTGTGTCCGAGCATATTCATTTGCAGAATAGCTTCATCAGTGCTCATGGGACGGAGATTAAATTTCTTATGCTTTACAACCTCAAAATCAACCTGTTCCTCAACTATATCGTCAAAGCCTTCTTTGAAGGTCTGCTGAAGCTGTTTTTCAACCTTTGTCTTATTCTTGCGAATTTGTCTTATAATACGGTCTATACAAGCGTCGAAAGCGTCGTTTTTGTCCTGAGCGCTCTGCTCGGAACGGAATATCAGTCCTCCGGCTCTTACCGTTACCTCCGCAATAATCATGTTTCTTTGCTCGTTGAGAGTAACCTTACATTCTGCGTCGTCTGAGAAGAAACGATCCAGCTTTGCGTTTGCCTTTTTCTGCGCATAATCCGCAAATGCCTGACTTACCTGAATTTTCTTAGCCGTTACGTTTACTTTCATATTTTTATCATTCCTTTCATCGGCGGAAACCGCCATGACTTCAAGCCTCGGAAATGCCTTCCTTAGCTTGCTTTTATTGTATCATATTTATGAAAAATATACAAGTCATTTTTAAAAAAAATTCTGTTTTTGTGCAATTAATTACAAAAATAATGCTCATTTTGTACGTATTTATCAATTGACTGAGGTGTAAGAAAATGCTATAATTGAGGAAAGATATGGACATGGATGCTTTTGCATATTGGTTTATCACAATAAGGAGGGATAACATGAATGTAAAACTGCATAAGGCTGCGCTTTCGGCGGTTTCATTCGTTGTTGCGGCGTGTGCTGCGTCTGCGGCGGCGTTTGCAGCGACTCCGAGTGCGTACAGCTCAGTAGATGAAGGCTATATCACATCGGTTAAAAATCAGGGTCGATGGGGAGTTTGTTGGGCGTTTGCGACAGCGGCTGCAAGCGAAGCTTCTCTGATAAAGGAATTTCCCGATAGATTTAATTCGAGCAATACCGACATATCGGAAACTTTGCTTGTATATTTTACAAGACACTCCACAGAGTTTGGTTTGACTAATCTGTCGGGTGACAAATGGACGACCTCATGGTCGGACGGGTCCTATTTTGATCAGGGCGACAGCGGAGTAGCGGTAGGCTTCAAGCTTCTTAATTTTTTCGGAATGTATGCGGAGAATGAGAGTTACCCTTATTCCTCCTATTCGGTTCCGTCTATTGCGAACGAGAACTTCACCGAAGCCGAGTACAATGCGCTTCGCAATTCATACATGGCAAAACTGACCTCGTTTTACCTTATTGACAAGAGTGAATTTGCAACGGTGGATTCCTTTAACAGCCAGGTAAAGCAGCTTGTTATGGAGCAGGGTGCGGCCATTCTTTCCTATTACGAAGGAGCAGAGGAGTCACACGGCGGCTCCAGCTATCTTAATAATTTAAGCGGAGAGTATTACTATTATTGCGATCAACCGTATACGATAAATCACGGTGTTACTGTTGTCGGTTGGGATGATAATATTCCTGCTTCGTCGTTTGCAACCACTCCTGAGGGGGACGGAGCATGGCTTATTAAAAACAGCTGGGGCGAGGACAACAGAGACGGAGGTTATTTCTGGCTTTCCTATTATGACCAAAGCATAGACAATGTTGTCGGCTACAATTATACTGTTGACGGTGCGGATGATTACTACGACTCTGTTTACAGCTATGACGCTTCGATGAGTGTCGGCTATTTAGCTACAGGTAATCCCGAATTTACTTCGTCGAACATCTTTACTGCACAGGGTGATGAGCTTCTGACGGCTGTCGGCTTTTATGCGGAAAGCGGCGGTAAAGCGGATGTTACTGTCTATACCGGACTTACCGATTTAAATGATCCCACGTCCGGAACAAAGGCGGAAAACTTTGTATACAATGCTGAACTTTCAGGCTATCAGTATTATCCGCTTGAAAGTACAATAGAGCTTTCCGATGGCGAAAGCTTCTCGGTAGTTGTAACGGCTTCCTTTGCAGACGGTTCAGCGGGGAAGATTTATGTGGAGGGTGGAGAGTCTATATACAATAACGAAACCCTTACATTAAACTGCGGTGAGGGGCAGAGCTTTTTCTATCTGAATTCTACATGGAACGACATTGCAACGACAGATTATGCTGCCAATATAATGATTAAGGCATTCAGCACATCTTTAATTCCCCCTTGCGCAGAGCATACATACGGTAAATGGACGCTCACAAAGGCACCGACCTGTACCGAGGACGGCGTTATGACAAGAAAATGCTCGGTTTGCAAGGCAAAGGAAACAAAATCCGTTGAGAAGACAGGGCATAAATATGTAACTTCTGCGGTTGACGCTACATACACACAGAAGGGCTACACGCTTCACAAATGCTCGGTATGCGGATACAGCTACAAGGATAACTACACCGATAAGCTCGTGCTTCCTGC
>CALXBK010000053.1 GCA_944386545.1 uncultured Ruminiclostridium sp. | reverse complement strand
GCACGGCAAAATAAAATTATGGGGATTCTCACAATCGTCACCACCTTTTTCCTGCCTCTTACTTTAATCACGGGATGGTACGGAATGAACTTTGCCTATATGCCTGAGCTTAAATGGCGGTACGGTTACCCGGTTGTTATACTTGTTGCGCTGATTATTGCAGTCGTCGAATTTATTTACTTCAAAAGGAAAAAATTCTTTTAATTTCGCTCTCTTAAAATATGAGACTTACAGGAGGTGTTTTTATGGACGAAACAAGGCAAAGCCCGGAACAGATTTTGAAGCAAATTGAAAAGGAAGAACAAAGCCTTAATCGCGGGCATTTGAAGATATTTTTCGGATATGCCGCAGGCGTAGGCAAAACCTATGCCATGCTGAAAGCCGCACATTCGGCAAAGAGGCGCGGTGTTGATGTTGTTGCAGGTTACATTGAACCGCACGCCCGTCCGCAGACCTCTGCACTTGTAAACGGGCTGGAATGTCTTCCGAATCTTGTTTCGGAATATAACGGAATTACTCTTTCGGAATTTAATCTTGATGCTGCGCTTGCCAGGCACCCACAGTTAATCCTTGTGGATGAGCTTGCCCATACCAATGCGCCTGTGTGCCGACATACAAAGCGTTATCAGGATATTGAAGAGCTGCTTAATGCGGGAATAGATGTTTATACCACGGTAAATGTTCAGCATATTGAAAGTCTCAATGACACCGTTGCATCTATAACGGGCATTATGGTACACGAGCGTATCCCCGATTCGGTATTTGATAATGCCGGTCAGGTTGAGCTTGTTGATATTGAGCCGCAGGAATTGATTGAACGGCTGCAAGCGGGTAAAGTTTATAACCCGACTCAGGCTGAGCGTGCAACAGAGAATTTCTTTACCGTGGAAAATCTTACGGCGCTTCGTGAAATTGCTTTGCGACGCTGCGCTGATAGAGTAAATCTGCTTACCGAAGCTGTAAGAATTAAAAGCCACAGCGATTATCATACGGACGAGCATATCCTTGTCTGCCTTTCATCATCGCCGTCCAATCCCAAAATCATTCGTACTGCTGCCCGAATGGCGAATGCCTTTAAGGGTGCTTTTACCGCGCTGTTTGTGGAAACCCCTGATTATCAGGTCATGTCCGAGGAAGATGTAAAGCGACTGCGGAGCAATATGCGTCTTGCGGAACAGCTCGGCGCAAAAATCGAAACTGTGTACGGGGAAGATGTACCTTTTCAAATAGCTGAGTTTGCAAGGCTGTCGGGCGTGTCGAAAATCGTGATTGGCAGGAGCGCTGCAACCCGAAGGAGCATATTCTCTAAACCTACGCTTACAGAAAAGTTAATTGCAAGTACGCCGAATTTGGATGTGCATATTATACCGGACACAGAAGGAAAAAGTGTAGCATACCGTGTCAAAAAAGCAAGGAAGAAAAATGAAATCGTGTTCTTGGTTTCCGATCTCTTGAAAAGCGTTGCTATTTTGATTTTGTCAAGCTGTATCGGAATGCTGTTTCGATACTTGGGCTTTGCAGAAGCCAATATTATAACGGTATATGTTCTCGGTGTCCTTGTAACCTCGGTTGTGACAAGGCATCGAATTTACAGTCTGATATCCTCTATTGTCAGCGTATTGGTTTTCAACTTTTTCTTCACCGAACCGCACTTCACTCTTCAGGCTTACGATCAAGGCTATCCTGTCACCTTTTTGATTATGTTTTTGGCGGCGCTGCTTACAAGCTCTCTTGCCGTAAAGCTCAAAAATCATGCAAAGCAGGCTGCGCAGGCTGCTTACAGAACCAAGGTGCTGTTTGACACAAACCAGCTTTTACAGCAGGCAAAGGGTAAAAAAGAAATCGTTTCTGCAACGGCAAATCAACTTATTAAACTGCTCGGTAAGGATATTGTGTTCTATTTGTCAGAAAACGAAACTTTAAGCGAGCCGCATATTTTTACCGTTTCAGATGACAAAACGGACGAGGAAATAACCGGTATAAATGAAAAGGCGGTTGCAGAGTGGGTACTGAAAAATAACAAGCACGCAGGCGCTACTACCGAAACGCTTTCAAGTGCAAAATGCCTATGCCTTGCTGTAAGGGTAAACAGCCGAGTCTACGGTGTTGTCGGCATTTATATAGGCAATGAGCCGCTTGATTCGTTTGAAAAGAGTATTCTTTTGTCTATACTCGGCGAATGTGCTTTGTCGCTGGAAAACGAAAAGAATGCAAGAGAGAAAGAAGAAGCGGCAATTCTCGCTAAGAATGAACAGCTCCGTGCCAATCTCTTGCGGGCTATTTCCCACGATTTGCGAACGCCGCTTACTTCCATTTCAGGCAATGCAAGCAACCTTATATCAAACGGCAATTCCTTTGACGAATCGACAAAGAATCAGCTTTATACCGATATTTACGATGACTCTATGTGGCTTATCAATTTGGTGGAAAATCTGCTTTCGGTCGCAAGAATCGAAGAAGGACGGCTTAATCTTAACATTACAGAGGATTTAGTAGACGATGTCATCACAGAAGCGCTACATCATGTGAACCGAAAAAGCGTAGAACATCATATTACCGTTCGGCATAAAGAAGATTATCTGCTCGCCAAAATGGACGCAAAGCTTATGGTACAGGTTATTATAAATATTGTGGATAACGCCATTAAATACACGCCTAAAGGTTCTAATATTTTGATTAAAACTTGGAAGCAGGAAGATAAAGCTGTTATAACCATTGCCGATGACGGCGACGGGATACCCGATGATATGAAAGAGCGGGTATTTGATATGTTTTACAGCGGTGCAAATAAAATAGCCGACAGCCGCCGCAGCTTGGGGCTGGGCTTGTCGCTGTGCCGTTCCATTGTAAATGCACACGGCGGCAAAATAACCGTTTCAGACAACACACCGCACGGCACGGTGTTCACTGTTACATTACCTGCCGGGGAGGTAGAAATTCATGAATAAACCATTGATATTGGTTGTTGAAGATGATAATTCGGTCAAAAATCTTATTACAACAACCCTTAAAGCGCACGATTACAGATACTTAACCGCACCTAACGGTTCCACCGCCATTTTGGAAGCGTCATCGCACAATCCCGATATTGTCCTCTTAGATTTAGGACTTCCCGATATTGACGGCGTTGATGTTATTAAAAAAATCCGCACTTGGTCGAATATGCCGATTATCGTTATCAGCGCACGAAGCGAAGATACCGATAAAATTGACGCACTCGATGCAGGCGCCGACGATTATCTGACCAAACCGTTTTCGGTGGAAGAACTTTTGGCAAGGCTCAGGGTAACGCAAAGGCGGCTTAATATGATACAGAACGAGACCGCCGCCGAAGCGTCCGTTTTCACAAACGGTCAGCTTCGTATAGATTATGCCGCAGGATGCGCCTATTTAGGCGATGAAGAATTGCACCTTACACCTATTGAATATAAACTTCTGTGTCTGCTTTCAAGAAATATAGGCAAGGTTTTAACCCATACCTTTATTACACAGAGCATTTGGGGCAGTTGTTGGGATAACGATATTGCCTCTCTGCGCGTCTTTATGGCAACGCTCCGCAAAAAACTGGAAAAGGACGCAGATTCTCCACAATATATCCAAACGCATATCGGCGTTGGTTACAGAATGATGAAGGTTGAATAATTTGTTAAACAAAAAATGAATACGCAAAAACGGTGCTGTAAATCCTTTTGATCTTTACAGCACCGTTAATCTTTTATGAAAAAATCAATTCATTATTTATGACTTCCTTTGCTCTGCTGCGGATGTTATTCATTTGAGCAACCCATTTCATTTGATTATCCGCTTTGAGTTTCTCGGTAACACCCTCATGCTCCGCTATCTGTTTTACCAAGCGAAAAAACATCTCCTCAGCCTGTTTGTCAATATCTGAGAGGTAGCCGTTCAGTTTACCGCTTGTCAGCAGATTGAGATAAAAGACCTTACGATTTTGCTTGATATACTGCAAATGTCGCTGTCCCCATAAACCGACAGGCTGTTGTTCTCCTTCGGGCAGTTTTAAACACGGTAGATAGTAGTCACCTTGAAGTTCGAACCAAAGACCGTTCTTTTCGTCATAAATGTACTTTTCCATAATCACGCCTCCTTGTAAATTACTTTGAATTTCTTTTGTTTTGCACCAATGATTTTCAATAGAACTTCATCCACCGCATCGGTGTACTTGCCGTCAGCAATAATCTTGTTCCGCATTTCGTTCAGGCAGTTCACAATCACCCGCCGTTCAAAATCATCAAGCACTATGTAATACTTCTTATCTCGCATATCGAATCCTCCTTTGCCTGTATTGTAACAAAGGAAAGCGCAATTAACGAATGTGCGGACATAACAAAACCCGCCACCTTAGACTTTCATCTAAGATGGCGGTTTCTGTTTCGTATCAGAGCATCACCTTGACGGCAAAGCCGCCTGCAAAAAAGCAGGTGTTCGTCCAATACCCGATTGGTGGAGATGGCGGGAGTCTGCCCGCGGACTGACCAACAGTCCACCGGACTGTTGGTCGCGCGCTGTGGCGCGCCGTCCTGTTCGACTCCGCGCCCTCAGGACACAAACCGACCCCGCCCCGCCGGGAGACGGCGAAGCGGGGTCGCTTGGTGGAGATGGCGGGAGTCGAACCCGCGTCCGAAAACACATTCCCGCAAATTTCTACGAGCGTAGCCGTTCTATGAACATTCCCTTGCCGAAACGCCAAACGGCAGGCTTTCCGGCTTGGTAGCCCTTTGGTGTGTGACAGATTACAGGGCGCTCATCCGTGCACATTTACCGCTAATGACGCTCCTTACCCGGCCGCGGTACTCCGGGAGGAACGCTCGCCGCTAATTAAGCAGCAAGAAGTACTTTTTGATCTTTGTCGTTTATTTTCATAAACTGAGGCTGTTTAAAGCGGTACCCCACCGTTGCTCGCTTATCACGGTGCAATATCCCCGTCGAAATCCTTTCATCCCCAAATGCTTTCGGGAGTCGGGATATTATTGTAGCACAAATTTTGAAATGCGCAAGCGGAATTTTGTAAAAGCCAAGGAAGTTTTTGGCTTTTTTCCCGCGCTTGTGCACAACTGCCTTTTACCGAAACCGCTTTTTCATCTCACGCTCAATGTGGCGTTCGGCCTCTTTTTTGG
>CALXBK010000052.1 GCA_944386545.1 uncultured Ruminiclostridium sp. | reverse complement strand
TTTGCCTTCTTGACATAAAATAACCCCCTTAGTGTAGTCTCGTAATTTTTGTTTTTTCGAGTGTCTACTCTAAGGGGGTTATATCATCATACCGTTGAGGGAATTTTTGTTTTTGAATAAAAGGATAATTCCCGTCAATACTGCCTTCACAGACAGACGGGAGGTTTTTATGAGAAGCTTTAAAAAGAGCCTTTGTGACAAAGCAATGATTTTAGGTGCGATACTTATAGTGCTGTTTACCGGTTTTCGTACATTTGCGCAGGAGTGCGAAGCTAAACCGCAGGAGGTACTGCGGCTTCATATCCTTGCAAATTCCGACAGTGAGGAGGACCAGGCGCTGAAATACAAGCTGAGGGATCACATGCTTGTAACCTTCGGCAAGGTTTTCGGAGAGTGCAACAGCTTTGAAGAAGCTGTCCGTGCGGCAAATACCTACAAGCAAGCCATGCAGAACGAAGCCCAGCGATATATATACGCAAACGGATATGATTATAGTGTGACCTGCGAGGTAACGCAAACATACTTTACCACGAGGAAATATGAGAATGTCACTCTGCCTGCGGGAAATTACACCGCCGTAAGATTTCTGATAGGAGAAGCCGAGGGTAAAAACTGGTGGTGCGTTATGTTCCCGCCGCTGTGTTTACCTGCCGCGTCGGGCGAATTTTTCACCGAGGAGCAAAGCAGGAAAACAGAGGAAAGCCGTGATATTGAAATTCGCTTTGCGCTTTTTGAGCTTCTCGGCGGACTGTTCGGCGGCGGCTGTGACGAAAAAGAGCAAAACAAAACCGAAAACGGCGCAAATGATTTTGTGCAAATCTCCGTTTTCGGTATTTCAAGCAGTATTCAGCAAATAAGCGAGGAAAGCGACGCAGTGTAAGGCGGGCGGCATATTCCCCTGTCGGTAACTATCGCCGTTATAAGCTCGGCGGGAGTTACGTCAAATGCGGGATTAAGGCATTTAACATCGGGAGCAATACTTCTTTTGCAGAACATACTGCGTATCTCCTCGCCGTTACGCATTTCTATCGGTATGGCGTTACCGTCCGGTATGGAATAATCAATGGTTGTAGACGGACAGAAAACATAGAACGGCACGCAAAAATGCTTTGCAAGCACAGCGGCTGAAAGCGTGCCTATCTTATTTGCGGTATCACCGTTTACCGCCACCCTGTCACAGCCGACAAACACAGCGTTGATATATCCCTTGCTCATAAGATAGCCCGCCATATTGTCGCACACAAGCGTAACGTCAATTCCTGCCCTGTCAAGCTCAAAGGCTGTCAGCCTTGCGCCCTGCAAAAGCGGCCGTGTTTCATCGACATATACCTTGAAATCATACCCTTTTTCTTTGCCCAACAGCAAAGCGCCCAGCCCCGTGCCGTACCTTGAAGTGGCAAGTGCGCCTGCGTTGCAATGGGTGAGTATCCCGTCGCCGCTTTTTACAAGGGTAAGCCCGTACTTAGCAATTCTGCGGCACATGGCTATATCCTCCTCATGTATTGCAACGGCTTCAGCCTTAAGAATTTCCAAAAGCTCACAAACATTTCCCTGCGCATTACAAAGCGTATTTGTCATTCTTGAAAGGGCGGCGTTAAGATTTACTGCCGTGGGGCGGGATGAGCCGAGGTATTCCGCAATTTTTTGAACACGGCTTACAAGCTCGTCCTTGCTATTTGCACGCATCTGCTTTGCCAGTACATAAACTGCATACCCCGCGCAAATTCCTATTGCGGGCGCGCCCCTTACCTTAAGGAGCTTTATCGCATCAAATATTTCCTCCGCTGTATTAAGGCTCAGATAGACGGTTTCTGAGGGCAATTTCGTCTGGTCGATTATTATTACGCTGTTTTCGTCATTTGACAGTCTTACGCTGTCAGTATCGAGATATTCCACTTTATTTCTCCCTTGATTACTTGGTGTGTCGGTTGATGTACTTGCTGTGAAGCTTTGAGTACATTATCTTTTGTCCCGTGTAAAGGCCGTAATAACCCGAAAGAATGTAGCTTACGGAGCAGGCGGCGGCAAAGAATACAAATCCCTGTCCGCCGAAAAGCTCAACGCTTAAAAGCAAAGAGGTAACGGGACAGTTGACTGCTCCGCAGAAGAATGATACAAGTCCGAGCGCGGCGGTAAACTGCGGCGGAAGTCCTACAAGCGTGCCGAACAGATTGCCGAACGCTGCACCGATAAAGAAGGACGGAACAATCTCGCCGCCCTTATAGCCCCCGGCTATTGTGACAACGGTGAAAATCAGCTTGAGGATAAACGCCTCGGGGCGCACCGTACTGCTCATTGCGTCGGAAATAATCTGTGTTCCCGCACCGTTATAATCCCTGCCGAATATAAGCGTCAGCAGTACAACGACACAGCCCGCAGCAGCAATTCTGAGATAGTCATTTTTGACGGTCTTTGAAAACAGCCTTGTGCACTTGTGAAGCAATGCACAGAAAATCACACTCAGTACTGCGGTACATACACCGAGAAGCATGGAAAGCGCAACTATCGATATTGATATTTCAGGGAAAACCACCTCGTAAAAGGTAGGCTTAATTCCGAAAAGATACGAAACACCGAGCGCCGTTACGGCGGAGAAAAAGCAGGGCACTATTGCGGAGTAGTAGAACACCCCGACGCTGATTACCTCCATGGCGAAAAATGCGGCGGTGACCGGCGTGCCGAACAATGCCGAAAAAAGCCCGCTCATACCGCACATTACAAGCAGATTACCGTTTCTTTCGCTCATTTTCAAAGCTCTCGCTATTGCTGAGGAAATACCGCCGCCTATCTGAAGCGCCGCGCCTTCTCTGCCCGCAGAGCCTCCGAACAGGTGAGTTATAAACGCCGAGATAAAGATAAGCGGAGCCATTCTCACAGGAATTTTTCCCTCCGTGCGGATTGAGGTTATAACAATGTTTGTACCGGGATCGTCCTTAAGCCCGCAGATATGGTATATAAAGACAATGAAAATGCCTGCAACAGGCAAAAGAAAAATCAGAAAATCGTATTTTTCTCTTGTTGAAGCCGCAAGCTCCATGCTTAGATGAAAAAGCGAGCCTACAAGTCCGCAGGCAAGTCCCGTAATTCCCGACAGCAAGAGCCACTTTACAAAGCCTTTAAGCGTTATGTAAATTCTTTCGCTCCGAATTTTTATATTGGTAAGTATTCTTTTCACAAAAATCAGATAATCCCTTTCATTACAGTCGTATATAAAACCTCTTTCCTTTTTAACAAAATGATTTTACCACAATTTTTCCTGTTTGTAAATATGAAAAAAGCCTAATATTTTCATTCAATAAGGGGCTTGCCCCGTCATTCAACGTGGCAAGCCTCAGCGAAGCTGCGATTCAGTTTCAGTTGGGGATTAAACCCCAACTGAAACTGAATATGGAACCCGCCGCCTTAGAGGCGGGGGCATCTTGCTTAAGTTATAACAGCCGCTTTTACGGAGTATTATTCTCTTATATCGGAGGTTGTTTGATTTTTAGTAATATTATATAAAAATAATACTAAAATTGCACTATAAATCATAAAAAATTTGTTAAAAAATCCACAAAGAAATGCGTTGAATTTGTAACGGAAATAAGTTATAATTCAATAAGGGGCTTGCCCCGTCATTCAACGTGGCAAGCCTCAGCGAAGCTGCGATTCAGTTTCAGTTGGGGATTGAACCCCAATCGGAACTGAATATGGAACCCGCCGCCTTAGAGGCAGGGGACAGCTTGCCTAAGTTATATTGGTTTTTTGCGCTTTAAAAAGCAAAATTAAGGTTATTTTTAACAGAACGGAGAATGAAAGCATGACAGACAATTTATTGCAAGCCTTGGCAATAATACCCGAAAAATTTGCATCCGAAAATATCGGCGGTATGTGGGCAACGGTAATTACCGGTATGGTTGTGGTTTTCCTTATCTTAGCATTGCTTATTCTGCTTTTGTGGATTATAAGCAAGCTGTGTAATTTGAGAACCAAAAAAGCAGAGCAACCCCGGGCTCAGGCTGAAGCCGCATCTGCTCCCGCACCTATTGAAGCGGCTATTGAGGAGGAGGAAAACGACGACGAAGTTATCGCAGTTATCTCAGCGGCAATTGCGGCTTATTCCGAAAGCGACGGAAAGAGCTATGCGATAAAGAAAATTAAGAGAGCCGACAAGAAGCCTCGTTCAAGCTGGGGCGACGCAGGCGTAAATGAAAACACCCGCCCCTTTTGACGGCACGCAATAAACATTAAAGGAGAACAAAATGGAAATTATTGATGTTTTTTGGAAATCTATTGTCGGACTTGCCCAGGACTCCGGATTTATGAATATCACACCCCAGCAGGGTATCATGCTGGCGGTTTCATTCCTGCTTATGTACCTTGCGATAGTAAGAAAGTATGAGCCCTTACTGCTTCTTCCCATCGCATTCGGTATGATGCTCACCAATATCCCCGATGCGAATATGTTCCACCCTGAATTTTTCATGACTGACGCAGTTGCGGAAAACGGCGTTGACTACGGACAGGTACTGCATGATGGCGGACTTCTCGATATTATCTATCTCGGCGTAAAGCTTCAGATATTCCCGCCGCTGATATTCCTCGGAATTGGCTGTATGACCGACTTCGGCCCGCTGATTGCAAACCCCAAGAGCTTGCTTTTGGGTGCGGCGGCACAGCTCGGTATTTTCGTTACTTTCCTCGGCGCGTGCCTTCTCAGCCTTACGGGTGTTGACGCTATTGCTTTCACATTTAAAGAAGCGGCATCAATCGGCATTATAGGCGGTGCGGACGGACCTACGGCGATATTCCTTACTTCAAAGCTGGCGCCGCAGCTGCTCGGCTCTATCGCAGTTGCCGCATACTCCTACATGGCGCTTGTACCTATCATTCAGCCTCCCATCATGCGACTGCTCACCACAAAGAAGGAGCGCTCGGTTGTTATGGGACAGCTCAGAGAGGTATCAAAGAGAGAAAAGATTATATTCCCCATCGCTGTTACTGTTATAGTTGCATTTATCGTTCCCGATGCTACTCCTCTTGTAGGTATGCTTATGCTCGGTAACCTCTTCCGTGAAAGCGGCGTTGTTGACAGACTTGTAAAGACCGCCTCCAACGAGCTTATGAACATTGTTACCATTATGCTCGGTACGGTTGTAGGTGCAACTGCTACTGCGGATAACTTCTTAACGCTCAAGACGCTTATGATTATAGGTCTCGGACTTATCGCATTTGCCTTAGGTACAGCGGGCGGCGTACTGCTCGGAAAGGTTATGTACAAATTATCCGGCGGTAAGATTAACCCTCTTATCGGCTCTGCGGGCGTATCTGCCGTTCCTATGGCGGCGAGAGTTTCACAGCTTGAGGGCGCAAGAGAAAACCCCTCGAACTTCCTGCTCATGCACGCAATGGGACCGAACGTTGCGGGCGTTATCGGCTCTGCGGTTGCCGCAGGCGTATTGCT
>CALXBK010000051.1 GCA_944386545.1 uncultured Ruminiclostridium sp. | reverse complement strand
GATAAAATGAAAATTTGCACTATCCTACTTAACGTTTTTTTTGAGAGAAAGTGTCACCCATCATTGACAACTGAACACTAATAATAAGCAAAATTTGAATTTTCTCTTGCAAACGGCGCTTATTTGTAGTATAATATTAAGAGTATATATCCGAGCTATCGGAAAAAAGTCTTAAAACGGCTGTGTTAAGGAAAATGCGGACAGCGCGGTCTGCTTTTTATACGGCACACAAGAGGAAGGAACGGTTAAAGATGGACACTAAAACCATTGCGCATCTGTGCGACCTGAGCAAGCTCAATTACACCGACGAGGGAATTGAGAAGGTAATGGGCGAGATGGAAGAGATAATAAAGCTCATGGACAGGGTAAAGGAAATAGACGTTACCTATGACGATACGGCGGACAACAACAGCATTTCCTACGATATGCTCAGAAAGGACGAGGCAAAGCCCTCATTCCCTGCCGAAAAGCTCCTTTCCAATACCGAGCCTGCCGAAAATTGCTATGTAGTTCCGAAAATGGTTGAATAAGCGTCGAAAGGAATAAAAGAAATGGAATTGAAGCAACAGACACTAAGTTCCCTGCGGGCTATGCTTGACTCAAAGCAGATAAGCGCAACGGAGCTTTGCAAGGAGTATACAGACAGAATTAAGCAAAAGGACGGCGAGCTGCAGAGCTTTATCACATTGTGTGAGGACGAAGCTCTTGCAAACGCAAAAAAAGCTGACGAGCTTATCGCAAAGGGAGAAGCAAAGCCGCTTACCGGTATTCCCTTTGCAGTAAAGGACAATATATGCACCGACGGGATAAGAACGACCTGCGCGTCGAAAATGCTCGAAAGCTTTATCCCGCCGTATGACGCCTGCGTTACCGAAAAGCTCAAGGGCGAGAATTACGTTCTGCTGGGCAAGGTGAGCATGGACGAGTTCGCAATGGGCGGCTCTACCCAGACCGGCGCATTCGCAAGGACGAAAAACCCCTTTGATTTGAACAGAGTTCCCGGCGGCTCAAGCGGCGGCAGTGCGGCGGCAGTATCTGCGGCGTTCGCACCTGCGGCAATTGGCTCGGATACGGGCGGCTCGATAAGACAGCCGGCGTCGTTCTGCGGCGTTACGGGACTGAAGCCCACCTACGGCAGAGTTTCCCGCTACGGACTCGTGGCGTTCGCAAGCTCGCTTGACCAGATAGGTCCTATTGCAAACAATGCGGCGGACTGCGGCGTTGTGTTAAACGCAATCTGCGGCAAGGACAGCCGTGACGCAACAAGCGTGAATATGCCTGCCGAGGACTTTACCGCAAAGCTCGGCAACGATATAAAGGGCATGAAAATCGCCCTGCCCGATGAATTTTTCTCAGACAGCACCGATGAAGAGGTAAAGAACGCGGTGCTTTCAGCCGCTAAGGAATATGAAAAGCTGGGAGCAGAGCTTGTAAAATGCTCCATGAGCAGCCTTAAATACGCAGTTTCCGCTTACTATCTGATTGCAAGCGCCGAGGCGGCGTCAAACCTCTCCCGCTTTGACGGAATTAAGTACGGTCTGCGGGGCGAGGGACGCACTTTCGAGGAGATGATAAGGGACAGCCGTACAAGAGGCTTCGGCAACGAGGTTAAACGCCGTATTCTGCTTGGCAACTATGCCCTTTCAAGCGGCTACTACGACGCATATTACCGCAAGGCATTAGCGTTGAAACAGCAGATTATAAGAGAATACTCGCAGATTTTTGGAACCGCCGATGTTATTCTCACTCCCACAGCTCCCACCGTTGCCTACAAGATAGGCGAACAGGAGACCGACCCCGTAAAAATGTACCTTGCGGATATATGCACCGTTACGGTAAACATCGCTTCCCTGCCCGCAATTTCCACTCCCTGCGGCTACAACAAGGACGGTATGCCCATAGGTATGTCGCTTATCGGCAAGAAGTGGGACGAGGCAACACTGATACAGACGGCAGACGCCTTTGAAAAGGACTTTGACCGCCGTTACAGCAATGTGTGAGCAAGGGAGGTAAAACATGAAGCTTTATCCGACAATAGGACTTGAAATACACGCCGAGCTTACCACCAATTCAAAGGTATTCTGCACCTGCTCGGCACAATTCGGCGGCGAGCCTAACTCCCGCTGCTGCCCCGTCTGCTCGGGACTTCCCGGCACTCTCCCTGTGCTTAACGCAAAGGCGGTAGAGTACATCATCAAGGCAGGATATATAATGAACTGCGACATCTCCCGCTTTACAAAGTGGGACAGAAAGAATTATTTCTACCCCGATTTGCCAAAGGCATATCAGATTTCGCAGATGCCGCGCCCCGTGTGCTTAGGCGGCCATGTTAACGTTGAGGTTGACGGAGAAACACGCACCATGCGCATAAACCGCATACACCTTGAGGAGGACGCAGGCAAGCTCGTGCATGACGACAGCATGAGGGTAAGCCTTGCGGACTACAACCGCTGCGGTATTCCCCTTATCGAGATTGTTACCGAGCCTGACTTCCACAGCGCCGCTGAGGTAGTTGCGTTCTTTGAAAAGATAAGACTTATGCTCCAGTACGCGGGCGTTTGCGACGGCAGACTTGAGCAGGGCTCAATGCGCTGTGACGTAAATATCTCGCTTGCCGAGAAAAATTTCGACACACTCGGAACACGCACCGAGGTAAAGAACTTGAACTCGCTGCGCTCTATCCAGAGAGCGATTGAATACGAGATATACCGCCAGACCGAGCTTATCGAAAACGGAGAAAGAGTAGTACAGGAAACGCTTCACTTCAATGACGCAACGGGTGAAACAAGCTCTCTTCGCTCAAAGGAGGATGCGCACGATTACCGCTACTTCCCCGACCCCGACATTCCGCCGATTATCTTCACAGAGGAGGAGCTTGCGGCAATAAAGGCGGATATCCCCGAAATGCCCGAAATGAGAGTAAAGCGTTATACCGAGCAGTACGGCATTTCAGCCGCAGACGCAAAAATTCTCACCGACACAAAGAGCATAAGCGACTTCTTTGAAAGCGCGGTAAAGGCGTACAACGCTCCCAAGGCTATCGGCACGTTTATCGTTGTGGAGCTTATGAGAAGAATTAACCTCGGCGAGATAAGTGCGGAGGATATGACGCTTGATCCTGCGGATTTCGCTCATCTTATAGAGCTTGCCGAAACAGGCAAGATTTCAAAGGACAGCCGTAAGATAATTCTGCGTGACATGATAGACGGCAAGACCGCAGAGCGGTCCGCAGAGGATAACAACCTCTGGATAAAAGAGGACAACGAGCTGCTTGAAAAGACCATTGACGAGATTATGGCGGCAAATCCCAAGGCGGTTGAGCAGTACAGAAACGGCGAAACCAAGGTATTCGGCTTCCTTATGGGACAGTGCGGCAAGGCTCTCAAAGGCGCCGCTGCCCCCGCTTCAATAAAAACAATGCTTGAACAAAAGCTTAAACAATAAAGAAAGGTTTAGTAATTTATGTTTTTAGAGAACAAATACCGCACCCACACCTGCAATGGTGTTACAGAGGCTGACATCGGCAAGAGCGTGAGAGTGGCGGGCTGGGTGGAGAACATTCGCGACCACGGAGGAATAAAGTTTATCGACCTGCGCGACCATTACGGCACGGTGCAGATTACCTTCCAGAAGAACGAGGCTCTGCTGGACGGAGTAAACAGGGAGTGCGCCGTAACGATAGGCGGTACGGTTATAAAGAGAGCAGAAGGCACTTATAACGATAAAATTGCAACGGGTACAATTGAGATTTCGGCAGAGAGCCTTGAAATTCTCGGCAAGGTAACCGCAGAACAGCTCCCCTTTGAAGTAAGCTCCTCTATCGAAACAAAGGAGGATATACGTCTTAAGTACCGTTATCTTGACCTAAGAAACCGCAAAATGCACAACAACATCATTCTGCGTTCAAATGTAATTTCGTTCCTCAGAAGCAAGATGACCGAAATGGGCTTCCTTGAGATACAGACGCCCATACTTTCTACAAGCTCGCCTGAGGGCGCGAGGGATTATCTTATCCCCAGCCGTAAGCACCACGGAAAATTCTACGCTCTGCCCCAGGCACCGCAGATATTCAAACAGCTTCTTATGGTGTCGGGCTTTGATAAGTATTTCCAGATTGCTCCCTGCTTCCGTGACGAGGACGCAAGGGCAGACCGTTCCCCCGGCGAATTTTATCAGCTTGACTTTGAGATGGCGTTCGCAACGCAGGAGGGCGTATTCGCAGTTGCCGAGGAGGTGCTGACAGCGGTATTCTCCAAGTTCAGCAACAAGAAGGTATCCTCTGCCCCCTATAAGAGAATTCCCTTTGAGGAGTCCATGCTTAAATACGGCACGGATAAGCCCGACCTTCGCAACCCCCTTATTATCACCGAGCTTTCGGATTTGTTTGTTGACAGCGGCTTCAAACCCTTCGCAAACAAGTGCGTAAGAGGTATAAGAGTTCCCAACATGGCAGGCAGGTCCAAGGGCTTCTTTGAGAAGATGGAGGCTTATGCAAAGGAAATCGGTATGAAGGGGTTGGGCTATGTCAAGGTTGACGCCGACGGCAAGTACCTCGGTCCTATCGACAAATTTCTGAACGACAAGCAGCGTGGGGAACTGAGAACACGCTGTGGTCTTGTCACCGACGATGTGCTTTACTTTATCGCAGACAGCAAAAAGCTCGCTCCAAAGCTTGCAGGACAGATACGCACAGAGGTCGCAAGTCGCATGGAGCTTATCGACTATGACAGATTTGAGATGTGCTTTATCGTTGACTTCCCCATGTACGAGGAGGACGAGGAAACAGGCAAAATTATCTTTACGCACAACCCCTTCTCAATGCCTCAGGGCGGTCTTGAAGCGCTTAATACAAAAAATCCTCTTGATATACTCGCATACCAGTACGACATTGTCTGCAACGGCGTAGAGCTTTCCAGCGGCGCTGTAAGAAACCATGACCTTGATACAATGGTTAAAGCGTTTGAGATTGCGGGATATACCGAGCAGGACGTTGCAGAAAAGTTCGGCGCACTGTACAACGCATTCCGTTACGGCGCACCCCCGCACGCAGGTATGGCGCCCGGCGTTGACCGTATGCTGATGCTCCTCACGGGAGAGGAAAGCATAAGAGAGGTTATCGCTTTCCCGATGAATTCAAACGCGCAGGATCTGCTTTTAGGCGCACCTACCGAGGTTACCGAACAGCAGTTAAGAGAGGTTCATATCAAGGTAAGACAGAAGCCCGTGACTTAAGTACAATAACATAACGACGGCGGCAAGATTTTTATCTTGCCGCCTTAACTTTTAGGCTCTATAATAAATATCGGGGCACCCAAATAGAGCCTTTAAACTCTATTCTGTTTAGCTGTTTCATTTATCTTACCATGTTGCAATAAAGACGATAGAATTTGGCGGATAGAGTAGTTTTGTGTAAGTAGGAGACCGCCGAAAATTTTGTGTAAAAGCTGAATAAGAGAAAGCCTTTCAGATAAGAATTAAGATATAAAAATTTGA
>CALXBK010000050.1 GCA_944386545.1 uncultured Ruminiclostridium sp. | reverse complement strand
CTAAGGCGGCGGGTTCCATATTCAGTTTCAGTTGGGGTTCAATCCCCAACTGAAACTGAATCGCAGCTTCGCTGCGGTTTGCCACGTTGAATGACAGGGCAAGCCCCTTATTGAAAAATTAAGGGAGAGCCGAGGCTCTCCCTTTTAAGCTTTTCATTAATTGACGGGGTATCTGCAAAAAAGAGAGCCTCGAACAGGCTCTCTTTAAGATTTTAGGAAACATACTCCGTTTTAATCGTAAGGTCGGAATATACGGGATTTGCAACGGGTTCGGTAAGGTCGGTCAAGGACGTCGCTCCGTACACGAGGTAATCAAGAGAGAAAATCTCTCTGTCGGTAAGCACAGCGCCTGCGCCCACCTTCGGGATACCGTCCATATTACGGATTTCACCCTCGAATATCTTGGCATTGCCCCTCTTGACGTAATTGTACAGCGTATCGGCAATTGTGATGGTTTCCTTCTTGCAGTTTGCGCTGTAAGGAGTCATCTTGACAAACGCCTCGTTAATTCCGCCGACATAGCTTTCGGGAAGATAGTTATCGTTAAGACAGGTGCGTATCGTATCGGTGATAAATGTAGCCCAGTTGAGATAGTAGCCCGTCAGACCGTATTTCGGTGCAGAATAATCAATATCGTTTGTGAAGCCTATCGACTTTATGCCGAGCATATCGCAGTAGTACATACAATGGTCGTCGCTCTGATAAGAGAAGATAACGTCACAGCCTTCAGCGTCAAGGGCCGCTACCGCCTGCTGTGTCTGTTCGGGAGTAGAAGCATACATAACCTTTACATTGGTTTCATCGGGCTTGTAAATCTGCTGTGTGCCGAGAATAAACGCATCGATCACGCCGATTGCCGAGAACATGTGATGATCTGCTACAACTCCGATTGCATGGGAAGAAGAATTCCATGCCGCAACCGTACCGCATACAAAGGCGGGCTGATACAGCTTAGGCGAGAAGGTGGTGAGGTTTGACAGAGTAGCGTTACCGCCGTAGCTCAGAAAGTACATGTCCTTGTCGTTCTTTGCGTAGCTGTAAACTGAGTTTGCAAAAATGTGAGAGGCTGTTACTATAATGGTACAGCCCTCGTTTTTGAGTGCCTTTACCGCATCCTCAAGCTGAGAAACCGCTACATTCTCAACATAGCAGGTTTCTATCTCGAGAGCCGTTTCTAAGTCATGACGGCTTTTTTCAAACATGTATGTGATATTGTCGCGGGCAACGGTGCGGTCGTATATGTAGCCGACCTTTGCCGTGGTGTACGGCTCTTCGGGAACGGAGGATTCCGAGCCGGAGGATGTATCTCCTCCCTGTGAGCAGGCAGTAAAGGTAATTGCCGCCGCAAGAGCCGCCGCTGTAAGTTTTATAAATCTGAAAAGTTTTTTTGCTTTCATGGAGCCTCCAGAATATATTTTTCAACCGATTATGCTCGGTCATAATTTCAATTACAATCATTGTAACATATTTTCACCAAAAATTCATCATCTTTTTTTAAAAAATGTTTTGATTTTTTGAAAATTTGTGATATACTTATATAGATACAGCGATACCTTATGCAATTTTCACAAAATTATATTTATAACTTAGGCAAGATGTCCCCCGCCTCTAAGGCGGCGGGTTCCATATTCAGTTTCAGTTGGGGTTCAATCCCCAACTGAAACTGAATCGCAGCTTCGCTGCGGCTTGCCACGTTGAATGACGGGGCAAGCCCCTTATTGAAACTTGTAATAATGGGGTATATGCTGAAAAACAAACGGTGATAACCGGAAAGGAAACAACAAAATGATAAAGAAAACAGCGGCGGCAGCTGCGGCTTTGGCATGTGCGCTTGCCTTCACGGGATGCAGTGAGAGCATATTAAGCTCCAAGACGGAAACAAGCGCGGAAAATATATGGACTGCAAAGGACGATGATATAGTAGCTTGGGCTACTTCCGAGTCGCTTTCCGCAGAGGATAAGGAATTTTACAACATTACCTTCAAGGAATTTTACAGCGAATATGCGTTTACCATAGCAAACTACGGCATTGACGAAACAAACTCCGAATATACGTCTTACGCCGAATATTACCGCAAAAATATTATTGATATGTTGTCAAATGAGAAGATAATCCTCAAAAAGGCTGAAGAAATGGGACTTGACGACTTGACAGCCGAGGAAATGGACGAGATAGACAAGGCGTATACCGAAAATCTCTCGACCTGGTACAGCTATTATGAAACTCAGGCAAAGGAGGAGCTGGGACTTACCGATGACGAAACCTCCGGCACTGACGACAGCGCAAACGATGAGCGTATCCTTGAAAAGGCAAAAGAGCTCTTTAACGAATATTTAGCAAATTACGGACTTACCGAAGAAACCTTCCTTAAATGGCAGACTAACACCTTTATTCAGAAAAAGGTGCTGGAGGAGCTTTACAAGCAGGTTGAAGTAACCGACGCCGAGGTGGACGAGTATATAGCCAAGCTCACCGATGAAGCAAAGAAAGCGTATGAGGAAAGCATTACCGATTACGAAAAGGATTCCGAATACCGCAAGGTCTGGATTCCCGCAGGCTCAAAAAACATAAAGTACATCTGTGTTAAGATTTCTTCTTCCGACTCTGCCGAAATTTCTGCGGCAAGAACCGAAAGCGGCGCCGATAACGCAGAAATCGACAAGCTCAGGGACGAAAAGCTCGCGGAAATAAAGGACAAGGCGCAGGCGGCGCTTGACAAGGCTACCGCCGAGGGAGCTGATTTTGACGCAGTTGTCAAGGAATACAGCGCAGACTACTCCGAAACCACAGAGGGCGAAACCACCCTTATTGTAAAGGGTACATCTTCTATGTACGATGTTCTTTACGATGAGCTGTACAAGCTCGAAAAGCCGGGCGATATATCGGGACTTATCCCCACCGACAGAGGCTATTACATTTTACAGTATGTAAGCGACGCAGAGGTTACCGAAAAGGACGTTGAGGAATACGCGAAGATCGTAAAGGAAACCCTCACCGAAAACGAGCAAAACGAGCTTGCAAACTCCACTATTGAAAAGTGGAGAGACGAGGTCGGCTATGAGTACGATTACGAAAAGCTGAACTTTGAAAAGGAAGAGGAAGAAACCTCCTCCGATACCGAAAGCTCGGAAGCGTCCGAATAAAAATTATAAAAGCAAGTCTTAAGGTCTTAGGGCTTGCTTTTTTGTTAAGAAGGTGTTTTACTTGTCAAAATGTATGCAATGCCCGCTAAGCTGCGGCGCAGACCGCAGTATCACGGCGGGAAGATGCGGCGTTAAATCCTTAAAAATTGCAAAGGCGTGCCTGCACCTCGGGGAGGAGCCGTGTATCTCAGGCACGGACGGCAGAGGAAGCGGTACTGTTTTTTTTTCGGGCTGTCAGCTGAGATGTATTTTCTGTCAGAATATGCCGATAAGCCGTGACGGAGTGGGCAAGGAAATAAGCGTACGGCGGCTGTGCGAAATCCTGCTTGAATTGCAGGACAGGGGCGCGCATAATATCAATCTTGTCACCCCCACTCCGCATATCTCAGATATTTCCGCCGCTCTGGAAGCGGTAAAGCCCAAGCTTAATATTCCCGTTGTGTATAACTGCGGCGGCTATGAGTCCGTTGAGGCTTTAAAACGACTTGACGGGCTTGCAGATATATATCTGCCGGATTTCAAATATGCCGACAGCACTGTTGCAAAGGAGCTTTCGGGAATAGATAATTATCCCGATACCGCAAAAGCCGCCGTAGCGGAAATGTACCGTCAGACAGGCGCGGCGAAATTTTTTGATGACGGAATGATGCAAAGCGGCGTGCTTATCCGTCACATGGTACTGCCGTCATACAGGCATGACAGCATGAAGGTGCTTGACATAATAGCCGATACCGTTCCCGTAAATGATATAAGAATAAGCCTGCTCAGACAGTATACCCCCTGCGGCGCAGCTAAGGACGATGAAAGGCTGTCGCGCAGGCTCACTACCTTTGAGTATAAATCCGTTGTCAATTATGCTCTGAAGCTCGGTTTTGAGGGCTATACCCAGCAAAAGGAAAGCGTCGGCTTTGAGCTTACCCCGAAGTGGGATTTTGAGGGTGTGTGATACTTTTCTGAAAAATATTGCCGCAACCTATTGACAAAATCTCAAAAAGTGGTATAATACATTTAGCACTCAAAGATGAAGAGTGCTAAAAGCATCGCAAACTGAACAGGAAAGGGAGTAATTAAATTGGCAAAAAAAGCATTTAAGGCGGAATCCAAGCGACTGCTGGATATGATGATAAACTCCATTTACACGCATAAGGAAATCTTTCTGCGCGAGCTTATTTCAAATGCCAGCGACGCGATTGACAAGCTGTATTTTAAATCGCTCACAGAGAATATAGGACTTACAAGAAGCGATTTTGAAATCGACTTAGTCATTGACAAGGAAAACCGTATTCTGACAATTACCGATAACGGCATAGGCATGACAAAAGACGAGCTGGAGAACAATCTCGGCGTTATTGCGCAAAGCGGCTCTTTCAAGTTCAAAAATGAGAATGAGGATGCAAGCAAGGACGACATCAGCGTAATCGGACAGTTCGGCGTCGGCTTCTACTCCGCTTTCATGGTGGCATCTGAGGTTACCGTTGATTCAAAGGCATACGGCGGAGAGCAGGCGTACAAGTGGTACTCACAGGGTGCAGACGGCTATACCGTGACCGAATGTGACAAGCAGAATTACGGTACGGTAATAACTCTTAAAATAAAGCCCAACACCGAGGAAGAGGAATACGACGATTTCCTTGAAGAATATAAAATCAGAGGCATTGTAAAGAAATACTCCGACTATATCCGTTACCCCATCAAAATGGAGGTAACTCACTCACATCTCAAGGAGGGTAGCGAAAACGAGTACGAAACCCATACCGCAGTTGAAACGCTCAACAGCATGGTGCCTATCTGGAACAAGAGCAAATCCGAGCTTAAGGACGAGGACTACAATCAGTTCTATAAGGAAAAGTTCTTTGACTATGACGATCCGATAGCTCATATTCACACTAAGGCAGAGGGTACTGCTACCTACAACGCTCTGATGTTTATTCCCTCAAAAGCGCCCTTTGATTATTATTCAAAGGATTACGAAAAGGGACTTCAGCTTTATTCAAACGGAGTGCTTATCATGGATAAGTGCGGCGATTTACTGCCGGACTATTTCAGCTTTGTAAAGGGCCTTGCCGATTCCGCAGATTTGTCGCTGAATATCTCAAGAGAAATGCTCCAGCACGACAGACAGCTTAAAATCATGGCTAAGAGCCTTGAGCGTTCTATCAAGAACGAGCTTGTAAAAATGCTGCGCAATGACAGAGAAAAGTACGAGAAGTTCTGGAAGGCGTTCGGACTGCAAATTAAATTCGGCGTTTATAACGGCTTCGGCGCGGCAAAAGAGCAGCTCAAGGATTTACTGCTGTTCTATTCGTCGGGCGAAAAGAAGCTCGTAACTCTCGAAGAATATGTTTCGAGAATGAAGGAGGGGCAGAAGTACATCTACTATGCAAGCGGCGAAACGGTTGACAAAATTGACAAGCTCCCTCAGACCGAGCTTGTAAAGGACAGGGGCTACGAGATACTCTACCTCGTAGACGGCGTTGACGAGTTTGCTCTGCAAATGATGGTGGACTATGACGAAAAGCAGTTCAAATCCGTTTCCGCAGGCGACCTTGAGCTTGAATCTCCCGAGGAAAAGGAAGAAATCAAGGCTAAGGCAGAAGAAAGCAAGGATATGTTCGGCTTTATGAAGGAAGCTCTCGGCGGCAAGGTCAAGGACGTAAGGCTCTCAAAGATACTCAAATCTCACGCAGTATGTCTTACCAGCGACGGAATTTTCTCCATCGAAATGGAGAAGGTGTTAAGCCAGATGCCTACAGAGCATAATGCAAAAGCCGAAAAGGTGCTTGAGATAAATCCCGACCACCAGATTTACAATACGCTTAAAACGCTGTATGATACCGATAAGGATAAGCTCAAGGCGTACACCGAGCTTCTTTATAATCAGGCTCTGCTCATTGAGGGCATGGCAATTGAAGATCCGGTTGACTTCAGCAACAAGATTTGTTCCTTGATGACAATATAATGACAGGGCAAGCCCCTTATTGAAATTTCAAGCAAAAATAACACGCCCGACAGGTTAATTCCGTCGGGCGTTGTTTGTATTTTGAAATGTTTTTACTCAGCCTTTGTACCGCATTTTGTGCAGAACATTGCGCCGTCAGCAAGAGGTGTGCCGCAGCCTCGGCAAGCCTTCTGCATACGTGCGCCGCAGTTGGTGCAGAATGCCGCGCCGGCAGGAAGGGAAGCTCCGCAATTGGTGCAGAACCGAGTATTTGTCTGAGGCGCAGGGGCTTCCTGCATTACAGGAATGGGTGCGGGAGCGGGCATTTCCTGCGGTATAGGAGCAGGGATTTCCTGTGCTATCGGAGCGGGAATTTCCTGTGCTATCGGAGCGGGAATTTCCTGTGCTATCGGAGCGGGAATTTC
>CALXBK010000049.1 GCA_944386545.1 uncultured Ruminiclostridium sp. | reverse complement strand
AACAAGCAGCTACCTAACACAGCAGCTGCTTGCATAATTCCATTTTAACTTTTTACCCCAACTATTGACAAAGAGCCTAAATCAAAACGCCCCGAAAATCGGGGCGTTAATTTATCAGTTATTGTTGTCTATTGTTTTGGGAGATTTCGGAATTGCCGCATTGTTCTTATCATTTTTTGAAAGCTCGGTAGTGATACCTGCGGTTTCCTTGGCAATCTCTCTGAATTTTTTACGTTCTTCCTTTGCGACGCTCTCATTGTGAATCCACAGACGGATAAGCGTTGCCGCATAGAACACGCCCGAAAGCACCATAAAGCCCGCACATATCAGTATCAGTATGCTTGATGCGGGAGAAAGCGGAGAGAACACCGAGGGGAAGAACAGCAAAGCAAGTATCGCAAAATAAATCATTGCGGTGCAGACCTTACCGTACCATTTCGCACCGTCGAGCTTTTTCTCCTTGGTTTTAAGCAGTATAAGTCCCATTATCGCCATAAAGCCGTCCTTGATAAGCCAAAGCACGAGCAGTATCCACATAAGCGGATGGCGGAAGGCTATGCAGAAAAACAGCGTGCCCTGCGTCAGCTTGTCGGCAAGCGGATCAAGGAATTTACCAAACTCCGTTATCATATTACAGCGTCTTGCAATCTGACCGTCAAGAAAGTCCGTGATACCAGAAATAATTACTATTACCGCCGCAAGGTAATATCCGCCGCTGTCGTCTGCGGTGAGATAAAACCACGCGAACAACGGTATCAGCAGAATACGCACAAAGCTGAGGATGTTGGGTATGGAAAAAATCTCTTTTTTATTCACGGTGTCACTTCCTTTCAGCCTTGTTCGCAAAACACGAAAATTTTAATATAGCCATTCAATTGCTACCATTATACTACAAAAAATACCGAAAATCTACATTTCAGCATTTTTTTCGTATAGTTGCACTAAAATAAATGCGGTACAAAAAATTATGTGTTGCTATTGCTTAAATTATACGGCTATTTTGTGTATCAAAAATAAATCAGCCCGCTTAACTATTTAAGCGTATCTGTCTTATCGCCCGAAAGCTCATAGTAAATTCTGTAAAGCTCCTGAGTGGTATTTTCAAGAAAGTAATAATGTCCTATGTACGGTATCAGCAAGGCGAGCAACAGCACCGACAATGCAAGAAACCACACGTTTGTACCCGCAAGGATAAGGGAGAGCAGAAAGAATACGCCGAAGCTCATGGTGACGATAAGGTGTATCAGCCTCTCGTGCTGATAAAAGCCTATTCTGACAAGCAGCTGATTTGCAAGCTGCTGCTTGTCGCAGTCCGCTTCCTTTGATTTTTGCAAAATATAATCCCTGTACTGTTTTATTTCGCCTTTCATTAAAATTCACCTTACCTTAAACTGCGCCGTAATAATCCCTCATTTTTACGGCGAGAGCGTCACAGCGTTCGTTTTCGAGGTGTCCCGCATGGCCTTTAATCCACTTGAATTGCACTTCGTGAGCTTTAAGCAGCGGGAGCAGACGCTCCCAAAGATCCACATTGAGCGCAGGCTCTTTATTCCCTTTTTTCCAGCCGTTTTTTTCCCACGAATATACCCAGCCCTTTGTAACGGAATCCACAACATAGCGGCTGTCGGTGGTGAGTATCACCTTGCAGGGAAATTTAAGTGCCGACAGCGCCTCTATTACGGCGGTTAGCTCCATGCGGTTGTTGGTGGTGAGCTTTTCGCCGCCGCTAAGCTCCTTTTCCCTGCCCTTCCAGCGAAGTATCGCGCCCCAGCCGCCCGGACCGGGATTGCCGCTGCAAGCGCCGTCGCTGAATATTTCTACCTCAGACCTTTGCACCGAGTTTTTCCTTTCTTGCTTTTCTCTTTCTTCTTATAAGCTCCATTACAACTCTGAAACGCTTTTGTATTTTCAGCAGACGTTTTGTTATCCTCTTTTCAAATACCGAGGAGAACGCCGCAATGAGAAGCGTCATGCCCATCAGTATCAACGTCATTATAATCATCTCAAGGCACAGCGGCTGTAAATCGAGCAGTAAATCCTTAAGCACGAACAAATCGGCGATAAAGCCGCCGACAAGGACAACAAGCAAAGCTATCTTCCACAATTTAAGCGGCATACAAACCTTGAACAGAATTACAAATGCCGCAAAGCCGACAGCAAGCATCGACATGGTTTCAACGGAGCTGTCAAACACCTCGACCGGCACGAAGCCGAACCACTTGTTGAAGTAATTCAGCAGTACAATACCTACGAAATTTGCCGTTATAAGCAGTCCGTGCAAAATAGATTTCGGCAGGACGTTTTCTATGAATTTGCCCTTTACCCTGTTGAAATTCGGCTCAAGCGCAAGCAGGAACGAGGGTATGCCGTTTGTAAAAATATTTATCTGAGTAAACTGGATTGCCTGAAGCGGGTAGTTCATCGGCACGAAGCAGAACAACAGCGCCGCAAGGAACGAATAAACCGTCTTGTAAAGGAACAGTATGCCCGAACGCTCTATGTTGTTTATCGAACGGCGTCCCTCTGCAACTACCTTGGGCATTGACGCAAAGTTGCTGTCGAGCAGTACGAGGTTTGAAACATTTCTCGCCGCGTCGCTTCCCGATTGCATCGCAATGGAGCAGTCAGCCTCTTTGAGCGCAAGTACGTCGTTTACTCCGTCGCCCGTCATGGCAACGGTATGACCTCTTGAGCGTAATATCTTTATCAGCTCAAGCTTCTGATAAGGCGTTACTCTGCCGAAAATCTTGTAATTGTTCGCCGCGTCACGAAGCGCGCGTTCGTCTGTCAGAGTTGAAGCGTCCACGAAGCTGTCATAATGCTCAAAGCCCGCTCTTTTTGCAACGCCTGATACCGTGACGGGGCTGTCGCCGGATATAATGCGCAGATCAACACCCTGCTGTGCAAAGTATTTCAGCGTGTCGGGGGCTTCTTTTCTTATGCAGTCGGTTATCTTTATAAGCGCAACAGGCTTTACCTTTTCGGGAAGCTCTCCCGTTTCGACATCGGGCGGCATAAGCTCGGAATGAGCAAAAAGCAGTACGCGGTAGCCTCCCTGCGATTCACGCTCTATCATAGCTTTAAGCTCGCCGCTTAAATTATCCTTCAGTATAAACTCCGCCGCACCCATGATATAAGTGCCTTTACCCTCAAACGCCGCGAAGCTCAGCTTTTTTGCGCTGGAAAAGTGAAGAATTGAACAGGCGCTCCATTCCCGCTGTAAGTCCTTATATCTGTCCATAACCGCAAGCGCGGTGGGATTGTTGTCGCCGAGCGCATACACCGTTTCGCACAGAGCCTTTTCACAGTCAGAGCCGTCAAGGGAAATTATATCCGTTACTTCCATGCGTCCCTCGGTAATTGTACCCGTTTTGTCAAGGCACAGCACGTCTACTCTTGCGAGCGTTTCAATGCAGTACAAATCCTGCGCCAGCGTTTTGTGGGTAGCAAGTCTTATTACGCTTACCGCAAGCACCATGCTCGCCATAAGCATAAGTCCCTCGGGTATCATGCCTATTACGGCGGAAACCGTGCTTACCACAGCCACGTCAAAGGGACTGCCCACGAGCAGCATTTCCTTGCCGAACATAAGCAGTATCATTGGGATAATGCATACTGAAATTATCTTCAGTATCACATTTATGGATTTGAGCATTTTGGAGTTGTTTTTCTTTATATACTTTGCACCGCTCGTAATCTTGTTGGCGTAATTTTCCGCGCCCGTTCTTATTACCTGTGCCTTTGCCTCTCCGCTTACTATAAACGAGCCTGAGAGCATTTCATCGCCCGGCTTTTTGAGAATGGGATCGCTCTCGCCCGTGATAAGGCTTTCATTTACCTCGCAAATGCCCTCTATTACGGTACCGTCCGAGCAAATCTGCTTGCCTGAGGTAAGCACCATCAAATCGTCAAGCACTATCTCGCTTACGGCGATTGTTTTTTTCTCGCCGCCGCGCAACACCTCCGCTTTGGGTGCGGAAATCAGCGCGAGCTTATCAATCGTTCTTTTTGAGCGTATTTCCTGGAATATACCTATTGCGGTATTGCAAAGTATTACTCCTAAAAACAGGCAGTTTTTAAAAGAACCTACTGCTACGACAAATGCCGCAAGTACAATATTTATGAAGTTGAAGAAGGTAAGGCAGTTATCCTTGAAAATCTGCTTTATAGATTTGCTGGGGACGTTAAAATCTCCGTTTACCTTACCCTGAGCTACACGGTCGGCAACCTCCTTTTCGGAAAGCCCCGTGTTTATATCCGTTACAAAATCGGGCATTTGCTGTTGTACCTTTCTTGTGTTAAAATCAGTCTGTTATTCACCTGCGGCAGAGGCTTGCTGTGCACCTTCCGCAACGCTTGCGGAATTTTCGCCGCTTTCCTCACAAGCGGTTGACGGAACGTAATCAGGATCCTTAAGCGCCATAATCGCGTCATTGAAAAGCGTGAGCTGTTCGGTGATGTCCTCGCCGCCGTAAATGTTGAGGCAAAGCTCCGTGCCCATTTCCCAGAATTTATCCATGTAGGAGTCGCTGGGCATCATGTAGGAATACTGGAGCTGTTCGACAAAGCCCTCCATATCGGCGTCTACTTCAATATTTACACAAGGCATAGCGCCTGTGATTTCCATTCTCAGCTTCTGCATATCCTCGCTTACAAGGAATTTTGCAAATTCTTCGGCTTCCTTAGGGTGCTTTGTTGCAGCATGAATAAACATACCTCTTACTCCCGAGAAGGAATAGGTATTCGAGCCGTCCTCAAAGCCCGGAAGCGGAGCTACACCGTAATCAAGCTCTGCCGCCTGCACGCTCGGAACAAACCACGGTCCGTTTACCGTCATTGCAATGTTACCGCCGAGGAAAACCGCATCATACTGCGAATCCTCAAACTCATCCATATTTTCGGGCATAATTTCCTTGAGCCTTACAAGCAGCTCCATTCCGTATTTTGCGGACTCGCCCGTAAGTCCGAGATTTTCCTTTTGCATTATAAAGTTATTATCCCTTGTCATAAGCATAGAGGAGTAATACATGGTATTAAAGCGGTATACAAAAGCCGTACAGTCGGTGTATACCTCGTTGAAGGCTTTTCCCCACTCCACAAGAGCCTCCCAGGTTTTCGGGAGCTTATCCTCGGATATGAGTTTTTTGTTGTAGAAAAGCGCATAGGTTTCACAGGAGGTGGGGTAGCCGTACATGATGTCGTTGTAATTCATTGCGGTTGCCGCCGTGTACAGCGTATTCATCGTAACAAAGGAAGAATTTTCGATAGGCAGTACAAGGTTGTTTTCCACGAGCTTACCCAGTGCATCGCTGGGTGCGCCGAACAGGTCGGGAACGGGATTATCCCCCATATCTCCCGTGAGATAGGTAAGACAATCATCAATCTCAACATTGTGGAACTGTATATGAATATTCGGATACAGCTTGTTAAATTCTTCCCCCGCTTTTTTTATCCACTCATCGGGACCGTTTACCGACTCCCACACCATAAGAGTAATTTCATCGCTTGTGAGAGATGAATTAACCTCGTAGCCGCTTTCCTTTTCGGAAGAGCCGCTTTGCCGAGAGGCTGACGATTCAATCTGCGTCTGAGGAGCACAGCCCGCAAGCAGTGAAGCGGCAATAATCGCCGCCGTAGCAATTTTACCTGATTTCATATTTCCTCCGTAACTCCAAAATTTATTATGGCAGATTTTACTTTGCACAGCACAAAATAAAACGCCGCACTTTTCAATAAGGGGCTTGCTCCGTCATTCAACGTGGCAAGCCGCAGCGAAGCTGCGGTTCGGTTTCAGTTGGGGATTGAACCCCAACTGAAACTGAATATGGAACTCGCCGCCTTAGAGGCGGGGACATCTTACCTAAGTTATTATGGATATACACTTTTATCATTCTACACCAAAAAGGGCAATTTGTCAATAAAAAACAACCAATTAAAGCCAAAATAAAAAGCGGCGTCAATCGGCATAGCAATGCTTAAAACATATTTTTCAGCAGGATTTGCTTTTAATACATTTTCAAAAAAACGATTACAGCAGAGTTACAACAGCCTATGCCGCATATTTTACCTTGATTTTGAACAGAAAATATGCTATACTCAAATTCGGAAATAAATGTTCGGAGGTACGCATGGACACAGAACAGAAAAATCGCAGTGATGAAATGGAAGAGCTTAACGAAATTTTTGAATACAGAAAAGCCAAGCAATCACAAGCGCCCGCAAAACCAAAAGGCACGCCTGCAAAAAAGCCCGATTCAAAGGCAGGTTCTGCGGCAGAGCTTAAAAAACACAGGCTCAGAACGGCGAACATAATGATTTACAGCGGTATTGCCCTGCTTATTATCGCCTGCGGTATTTTTACATACTTTATATTTCTCAACAACAGCGGCGACAGCATAAAATCGCTTAAATTCGGTACAACCTCAATTGAGCTGAGAGCAGGACACGAGCAAAAACTCAAGGTTATAGCCGAGCCGAGCGACAAGGAATTTGCGCTTAATTTCGAGAGCAAGGACGAGAGCGTCGCAACAGTATCCCGTGACGGCACGGTAACGGGAGTAGGAGAGGGCACTACCGAGGTTATCGTATCAAGCGGCAGTCTTTCTTCAAGATGTCTTGTCACGGTGCAAAAGGACGTCATTAATTCGCTCACCGTATCCGTCACAGAGCTTGAGCTTGAGGGAGGAGAAACCGCTAAAATCGACGTTTCCTTCTCGCCTGCCGACGCAAAGGACGTTTCGTTCGTATGGAGCAGTAACCTTGAAAGCGTTGCAACGGTAGACCAAAGCGGCATGGTAAAGGGCGTTGAATCGGGCGCGTCGCTTATCACCGTCACCGATACGGTAACAGGCAAGAGCGTGGGCGTCAGAGTGACGGTAAGCGGCATGGAGCTTCCCGAGGCGATGGAATTTCCCGACAAGAGCATTACCGTTGAGGTGGGAGATGTAGTTCAGCTTTTCCCCGTATTCACACCCGATGATATTTCCAACAGAAGCGCAATATACTATACTACCGACGCTTCTGTGGTTTCCGTCACAAACGAGGGCGTAATCACCGCAAAGAGCGCGGGAACAGTAACTATCGAGGCAATCTACGAAAAAGATTACAGCCTTGTCGCACAAATGGAGGTAACGGTTATAGATCCCTTTGTAATCACGGGAGAGGAAAGCGATGACAGTAAGCCTCAGCCCGAAAAGCCCGAAATAACCGTCATAGACGGAATAACCTACATAAACGGCACGCTTATCGCAAACAAGAGCTATTCCCTGCCCGCAGACTATGCCCCCGGCGTAAACGATGAAGCGTACAATGCGCTTATTGAGATGGAGGAAGCGGCAGCGGCAGAGGGGCTGTCGATTTTTCTCGTTTCGGGCTATCGCTCCTATGACGACCAGTACGCAATATACAACAATTATGTATCCATGGACGGACAGGCGGCGTCTGACAGATACTCCGCCCGCCCCGGTCACTCCGAGCATCAGACGGGGCTTGCATTTGATCTGAACGAGCTTGAGGAGAGCTTTGAGCACGAGCCTGAGGGAATATGGCTTGCCGAAAACTGTCACAAATATGGCTTTATTATCCGTTATCCCAAGGGCAAGGAGCATATTACGGGATATATGTTTGAGCCGTGGCATGTGCGCTATCTCGGCGTTGAGCTTGCTACAAAGGTTTACAACAGCGGGCTTACGCTGGAGGAATATTTCGGCATAACCTCTGTTTACGCAGACTGACAAACCCGATTTGACAATTTATTATTTTAACACTCCCCGCATAAGAGTGAAGTGCCCCCTGTCAAGTAGACAGCTGAAAAAACAAAAGAATTATTTAAATTTTTTTCACGCCGCCGCTACCGAGTGGTATTCCATCGGTGTCATACATTTCAATTTTAACTGGTAACGTTTTGTGTT
>CALXBK010000048.1 GCA_944386545.1 uncultured Ruminiclostridium sp. | reverse complement strand
CTGTATATTCAATAAGGGGCTTGCCCCGTCATTCAACGTGGCAAGCCGCAGCGAAGCTGCGATTCAGTTTCAGTTGCGGATTGAACCCCAACTGAAACTGAATATGGAACCCGCCGCCTTAGAGGCGGGGGACATCTTGCCTAAGTTATATTTATGACATATATCCCGTAAGCTCCCTCCGCCCTTAAGGTAATCCTGCACTGCTTTCAGCTTCAGTTCTGCTGAATATTTCTTGTTCTTTTGCCTTCTTGACATAAAATAACCCCCTTAGTGTAGTCTCGTAATTTTTGTTTTTTCGAGTGTCTACTCTAAGGGGATTATATCAAATCCGTGCGGGTTGATTTATTTGGTTATATATTCCTGCTGAGCATACTTAAAGGAAAAGGGGGATTTGCAAGCGGCTTGCAGGCAAGGGATACGAGCAGATACTCGTTATCGTCTGCGGCAATGCGGTTCTGTTTAAGCTCCCCGCACTTCTTACAGCGGTGAATAATCGCCCACTCTCCGTCATTTCTGACATATATGCTTATCGGCTCCATAATGCCGCCGCAGTCGGAGGCTCGGTCGCCGGGAATATTGTCAAGGTGTACGCTTGACAGGCAATGAGGGCAATGGTTTCGGTTTCTTGTGCCGCAGTTTTCGAGCGTTACAAACTTTCCGCACGCCTTGCAGTTAAAGCCCTCTGCTTTAGTGTTTTCCATAAAATCCTCCGTTAATACCGTAACAGCCGTAACTTATACAGGCATTACCTTGTTTACCTTGTCGGCGTGAACGCTGTCAATGCCGAGCTGCTTGTCCTTGCGCTTTTCAAAGAACTTTTCTGCAACCTGACCAAACATAGCATAGCTGAGTACGTCCTCGTCCTGCTGTGTCCACTTGGCACATTCTTCTTTGAGCTTTTCAAACTCAGGCTCGATAAGGTCTGCGGGACGGCAGTCAATAGGCTGTTCGTCGCCGAGAATTTTCTTTCTGAAGCCGGGATCGATGGGAGCGGGAGTTTTTCCGTAGCTACCCTTTATAATGCCCTTGAACTCCTTGGTTACCGTCTTGTAACGCTCTCCTGTAATTACGTTGAATACTGCCTGAGTGCCTACAATCTGAGATGTGGGAGTTACGAGAGGCGGATAACCTGCGTCTGCTCTTACGCGGGGAACCTCCTTTAAAACCTCCTCGAACTTGTCGGACTTTCCTGCCTGCTTAAGCTGTGAAAGCAGATTTGAAAGCATACCGCCGGGAACCTGGTAGATAAGAGCGTTTGCGTCAACAGCAAGCATTTTGGGATCAAGCAGACCGTTGTCAATATACTTCTTACGGAGCGTCATGAAATACTCTCTTATCTCGGTAAGGAGCTTCAAATCAAGTCCCGTGTCATACTCTGTGCCCTGAAGTGCGGCAACCATTGACTCCGTGGGAGCGTGAGATGTGCCGAGTGCTAACGGCGACATAGCGGTGTCGATTACGTCAACGCCCGCCTCAATACCCTTGAGAAGGCACATTGAAGCAAGTCCCGAGGTGTAGTGAGTATGAAGCTGAATGGGGATGTTTACCGCGCTCTTGAGAGCCTTTACGAGCTTTTCGGTAGCGGTGGGAGTAAGCAGAGCCGCCATATCCTTGATACAGATTGAATCTGCACCCGCCTGCTCAATTCTCTTTGCGTAATCTACATAATACTCATCGGTGAAGATTTCGCCGAGTGTGTAGGAAATTGCTATCTGAGCGTGTGCACCCTCCTTCTTAGCCGCCCTGACTGCGGTTTCGAGGTTTCTTATATCGTTGAGTGCATCGAAAATTCTGATTATGTCGATACCGTTTGCAACAGATTTCTGAACGAAGTGTTCAAGCACATTGTCCGCATAGTGACGGTAGCCCAGCATATTCTGACCTCTGAAAAGCATCTGGAGCTTGGTGTTGGGCATCTCCCTTCTTATAATGCGGAGTCTTTCCCACGGATCTTCATTGAGGAAGCGCAGGCAGGAATCGAAGGTAGCGCCGCCCCAGCACTCTACCGAGTGGAAGCCGACCTTGTCCATTGTTGAAAGAATGGGGAGCATTTCCTCGGTGGTCATTCTGGTAGCTATAAGGGACTGATGAGCGTCACGGAGTACCGTTTCGGTAATTTGTACTTTTGCCATAGCCTTTAAAATTCCTTTCAGCGTAGCTTATGCGTTGATGGTTGCGATAAGAGTGCCTGTTTCAACAGCCTGTCCCTTTGTAACGTTGATGCTTGTTATTGTACCGTCGCAAGAAGCAACAATGTCGTTTTCCATCTTTAATGCTTCGAGGATTGCAATAACCGTACCGTTTGTAACCTTTGCACCCACGCTGAGCTTTACATCAACGATTGTACCGGGCATGGGACATTCAATCTTAACTCCGCCCTGTGCTCCTGCGGAAGCTGCGGGGGCTACTGCCTTCTTGGGTGCGGGAGCCGCCGCGGGTGCTGCTGCGGGAGCTGTGCCGTTTGTTTCTTCAACTGTTACATCGTATGCCGTTCCGTTTACGGTGATATTATATCTTTTCATAACAAGGTTCCTTTCCTTATGTCAATTAAAATACGAAATTAACGTGCTTCTTTGCGGGGGAAATTACTCTCTTGGAGGAGATGGTTTCAATTGCGGAGATAATCGTGCTTCTTGTCATATCCGCAGAAATAACGAGATCAACATATCCGTTTGCGCAAGCGGTAAATGCGTCTGCTTCTTCCTCGGCGTACTGCTGAGCCTGCTTTGCGTTATCCGCACTTACGCCGTTTAGGAATACTGCTGCCGCTTCGGGGGCTACGGGAGCAATAACTGCCTCCTCCCATGCAACGGAAATGTCAGACGCAGAGGAAATTCCTGCGAGTGCTACATAGGAGCTTCCGTATGCCTTACCTGTTACAACGGAAATCTTGGGAGTTGTAGCACAGGCATAGGTCTGTGCGAGCTTTGCGCTGTCTCTTATGCTTCCTGCAAGCTCTGCCGCAGAGGACTTTTCAAAGCCTTCCGTATCAACAAAGGTTACAACAGGGATAGAGAACGCATCGCACATCGTTACAAAACGGGCTATCTTTGCGCTGTCTGCCGCTGTAAGTCTGCCGTTTGCGGCTACAAAGCCAACAGTGCGCCAGTTTACACTTGCAAGTGCGGTAACACAGTCTGTACCGAATTTCTCGTAAAGAGGTATTACGCTGTTCTTATCGGCTACTGCTTCGATAAGAGCCGCACCTTTGAGTGAAGGAGCGATAACGGTATCGTTATCCTCAAAATAATCGTTTCCTGCTGTTTCGAGGTTGTTCGCGGGAAGCACCGAGATAAGGCGCTTTGCAGTTGCCAAAGCCTCGTCAATATCCTTGGCAACAATTGCGGCAACACCGGACCTTGCGGCATTCTCCGCAGTTCCTGCGCCGTTTACGCTGTCATCTGCCACAAAGGGAGCAGTCATAAACAGCTCGGACTTTTCAGTCACGATAACTATATCAGCCATGCAGGCAATCATAGCCGCCGCGCCTGCGCACACACCGTCGATAATTGCTATCTGAGGGACAACACCCGAAAGCGACGCGCTCATAGCGGCGATATTGCTGTATGCGCCCAGCACCTTCATGCCCTCCTTGATGTCTGCGCCGTTGGAATTGAAAATTCCGATTACGGGAGCACCGTTCTTCATTGCAAGCTCATATACCTTTTTGATTTTGTTTGCAGCCGCAGTATCCACAGCGCCGGAATTTACCGAAATATCCTGCGTATAAGCGTATACAGCCGCAGAGTCAACACAGCCGTAGCCGCTTACAACAGACGCTTTCTGACCGTTTGAGCCGATAAACTTACCGAGCTGTGTAAAACTGCCCTCGTCAAAAATAGAGATGAGCTTCTGTGCAGCTTCGCTTGCGGCAGTCTGCTCCATTTCAGCAATTGTTTTCTTCATTGCCAAGTTTTCCTCCGTTCTCCGCTTTTTATTGCGGTAAAACCGGCCTTTCACCGTCTTGCTTTACCGCTTAATTAATACGCTCTGAAGCGTATTGTATTCAGATATAATTATAACTCATTTGAAGAGCAATAACAAGCGAATTTCGCTATTTTTTGCAACTTTTATGAAATGTGAAAAAATTATCAATGTCATCAATCGTATTATTGTTGTTTTGCACAAAGCCGAGCTTTTGAAGCTGTTCCATAACGCTGTCGTCAAGCGGGTTTACGGTACATTTATTGACAAATCTGTTTAGGGCATAATTCATCGCCGTCCGCATAAGTCCGTCTACTAAAAACGGCACGGATTTTATACCGTCAATATACAGCATGTCCTTTTCAATACGGCAGGAAATGCTGCCTATTACCTCGTCATAGTCCCTTGCTTCAAAAACAAGACGGTCGGTAATATCCTCACGCTTTAAAATTGTTATCATCGCTTGCCTGTCCTTCTTGACTGTAAATCGGAAAACACCTGAGCTTTGAGCTCCTTAAGCTCGGCTGGGGTTAAATCTCTCCATTCGCCCGGCTTCATCATGCCGAGCTTGATATTTCCGACACTGCTCCGTTTGAGCCTGATAACATCAAGCTTTACCGCCTCGCACATCTTGCGTATCTGGCGGTTTTTACCCTCTGATATGATAAATTCAAGCACCGTGCGGTTTTCTTCCTCGGCAAGCACCGATACCGTACAGGGCATAGTTATGCCGCTGTCGATCTTGACGCCTGACGCTAAGGTTGTCAGCTTATCGTCGTCAACCTGATTTTTTACAGTTACTCTGTAACGCTTTTTTATATGCTTCGACGGGTGCATAATTCCGTTTGCAAGCTCGCCGTCGTTGGTGAGCAGAAGAAGTCCCTCGGAGTCCTTATCAAGCCTGCCGATGGGGTAAACTCTTTCGGGGATACCTTCAAGCAGCTCGGTTATTATCTTTCTGCCGTGGGTATCCGACATTGTGGTGATATAGCCCCTTGGCTTATACAGCTTTATGTAGCGCAGATTTTCCGCTTCGAGGGAGAGCTTTTCGCCGTTCACCGTAATCAAATCGATTGAGGGATTTGCCTTGTCGCCGAGCTTTACGGGATGGCCGTTTACCTTTACAAGTCCCTGCTCGATAAATTCCTCAGCCTTACGGCGTGAGCAGTAGCCGCTGTCCGCTATTATTTTCTGAAGTCTTACCTTTTCCATTTAAAAATCCTTTCGGGCAAAGCCCTGTATCAAAAGCCTATCCGAACGAGAAAAACCGTCGGATAACCGTAATCAGCATTGTAAAAAAATCAGGCTTATCGTTTAATTGCGCACAGCTTTCAGCGGCGGTAAGCCTTGCGGTTGCCAGGACTGCGCCGTTGAGCTCAAAGCGTACCTCGCCTATTTGCTCGCCTGCCGTTATTCCGGCATAAACAAAGCGCGGAAGATAAACACGGGCGGTTATGCTTTTTCGCTGTTCCTCGCATAAGGGCAGAGAAACCGTTTCGCATTTAAGGGATATAAAATCCTTATCAGCGCCTACTACCGCTACGGAGAGCCCCGAGCAGTTATAGGAAATATCGCTTTGCTGTACCCTTGCAAAGCCGTAATCCAGCATTTTCGCATGGTCCTGCCAGTCATTCGGGGCGTTAAGCGTTACGGCAATCAGCCTTACTCCGTCACGCTCTGCGGCACTGACGAGGGTGCGCCCTGCGTCGTCCGTAAAGCCCGTTTTTACTCCGATACAGCCGTCATAGGAGTACAGCAGTTTATTTGAATTTACAAGCCATCTGTCATAGGGTGGATTTCCGAAGCTGACTTTCATTTTCGTCTGAGCGCAAATCTCGGCGAAATCCTCATTTTCCATTGCTTTCGCCGTAAGCAGGGCAAGGTCATAGGCACAGGAATACTGCCCGTTTGCGTCAAGTCCCGACGGAGTTACAAAATTGGTATCCTTCATTCCGAGCATTTCGGCGCGGCTGTTCATCAGCCTTGAAAATTCCGCAATACTCCCCGATACACTCACTGCGGCGGCATTTGCCGCATCATTTCCCGAAGGGAGCAGCATACCGCAGCAAAGCGCCCTGCGGGTAACAATATCTCCCTTTTTAAGCCCCATTGAAGTGCCCTCAACCATTATTGCCTCGCTGTCAACGGTAAAGCGTTTGTCAAGCTCCCCCGCCTCTAAGGTGAGAAGCGCAGTCATTATCTTGGTCGTGCTTGCTATTGAACGGTGTTCCTTCTCGTTTTTTGCGTACAGCACGGTTTTTGTGTCCGCTTCAATCAGAATTGCCGCAGAAGCCGAAACGCTGATATTGCGTGAGCCGGCGTCTGACAGATATGAAAGCGGCTCATTCTGCCGTGCAAAGCAGTTTACGGTCAAACCGAGCATAAAGAACGCCGACAAAGCCGCGGCAATTATTTTTCGTTTCATGAAGAAGTTCCTTTCCGCATACATTTTCGGACTTGTTCCGATTTATACAATGTTATGCGGAAGGCATGACAAGTATTCTGTGTAAAACAGTTCTGCTTTTACTTTGCTTCCCCGTTTTTTTCCTCCTCGTCGGAGTCCTTTTTGAAGATAGCCTTAACCTTTTCGATAAGGTCGGGTACACCGTTGATAATGCCCTCAAGAGCACCGCCGTTATTTGCGCCGAGCTCCAGCATTTTAACCTCGCCGTCACGCTGAACAACAATGAACGCCTGGGGATTTACGGTTATTCCCGCACCGCTTCCGCCTGCGAAAACGTCCTTGGGAGCCTTTATGGGGAGGTCCGAGCCGCCTGCAACAAAGCCGAAGCTAACCTTGGAAACGGGAATAATTATCGTTCCGTCGGGTGCGGTGATAGCGTCTCCGATAATGGTATTGACGTCTACCAGCTCACGGATTTTCTCCATAGAGGTTTGCATGAGATCGTTAATAGGGTGCTTTTCTGCCATTTTGTTTTTCCTTTCATGTAGCTTTACGCTTTTTGTACACCGGCATTGCCGGAATTATTCTGCTTCTGAATTGACATATACAGCCTTATAAGGCGTATAAACAGCCATACTGCACAGACAAGGGCGTTTATCACCCTCAGCTTAACATCACAGCTTATATAAAACTCGGTCTTACCCGAGGTAAAATCTACCGTTATATCCGTTTCCTTTACATCCAGTTTTACCGCCTTACATAAAAATGCAAGTGCGGTGTGTATCATCCAGTTGGTCTTGCCGTAATTAAGCGCCGCCTGTGCCGCGTCCTCTCCGCTTGCGATAATGTACAGCATAAGATTGTTTACCCGTATGCTTTTTATAAGGGACTTTATCGGCTTTGCGGCGGAATTTATCAGGGCAATGATAAAGGACATTATATCGCTCGGACTGTTGCCGACGCCTAATTTTTCAAAAACGGACGGCTCGCCATGAGCTTTCTCCTTTTTCGGCTCATCAGCTTTATTAGCGCTGTTATCAAGGTTAGTTTGTCCGATCACGCCTTCCTCAGCGGACTTTGTATCTGAAGCGTCGGAGCTTGTCTTATGCTGCGGAAAATCCTCAGCATTTTGGAACTTATCCCTATCTTCCGAGGATTTTTTCTTTTTCTTTTTCTTTTCCTTTTTCTGATTTTGCTCCTGCTGCGGAGAAATGCTGAAAACGGTTATGCCTGCGTACTTTACCTTTACAAAAAACTCATCACTTATAACCCGAATGTCTACTCTTACGGAAAGCATGAGCGCAACAGCTATTACAAGCAATATATCGGCAAAAATTATCCAGCCCATAAACCCTCCGTAATGTCGTATGATATTCCCTGCCGTCAGGAAATATCGTCAAGGCTCATCTGACCGTTTTCGTCAGGGAGCGAAGGCAGCTGTGACAGACTGCTCAGTCCGAAGCACCTTAAAAAGTTATCGGTAGTTTTGTAGGTGATAGGTCTGCCCGGCAAATCAAGTCTGCCCGCTTCATATAAAAGCTCACGTTCAACAAGCGTGTTGATAACTCCCGAGCTGTCCGTACCTCTCACCTGCTCTACAAAAGCCTTTGTGACAGGCTGATTGTACGCCGCTATTGCCAGCACCTCAAGTGCCGCGGGGGAAAGTCTTGCCTGGCGCTTGCTTTCCATCGCTCGTTTTATGTAGGGAGCGTATTTTTCTCTGGTAGCAAGCTGGTAGGAGTTTTCAAGGCGCAGAATTGTAATTGCGCTTTCGGAAACATTGTATCTGCGGTCGAGGCTGTCAATCAGCTTTACGACGGTTTCAGGCTCTATGCCGCTTGCCTGACTTAATCTGTCAAGCGAAATCGGCTCACCCGACGCAAAAAGCAGTGCCTCTATTATGCACAAGGATTCATTGTAATTCATCGTCTGTCGGTTCACCTTCCGTAATTTCGTCGTCCCTGCCGAATTCTGCTTCTATATTCTCCTTTGGAACAAAGTGAAGATATTTGTTGTCATCGGTAAATTTTATCCTGCTTTGCTTTGAAAGCTCAAGCAACGCAAGGAAAATTGCAACGCATTCCGAGCGCGTCTGTCCCTTGTAAAGGGAGGTTACCTCCACCTCGTGACCGTCCCGTATCTGCTTCAATACATAAAGAATTTTGGTAAAGACGGTTACAAAGCTTCTTGAAACAATCGGCTTAATCTGAGGAACGGATTTTCTCACCGTTTCCTTGTAATTGAGGTTGGACATTGCCAAAAACAGCTCATCGGGATCGTGTACGCCGACATAAGCGGTAGTCTGCTCCACCGCCATGGGAGCACGTGTAAAAATATCGTCTCCGCAGTACCCCTCGCCGAGCCTTTCGGCAATCTGCTTGCAAAGGGCATATTCGATAAGCGCACCCTCAAGCTCTTTTTTAAGCTCCTGTGCTTCGTGCCTTGGAAGCAGGGCGGCTGACTTGATGTAGATAAGCCTTGCCGCCGTTTCCAAAAATTCGCCCGCTATTTCTATATCCGCCTGCTTCATTTGATCAAGATACAGCAAAAACTGCTCCAGAAGCAGAGATATTTCAATGTCGTAAATGTTCAGCTTGTGCTTTGCGATAAGGTTCAGCATCAAATCAAGCGGTCCTTCAAAAACCTCAAGCTTGAAATTAAGCTCCTGCGTCATCCTATGAATCCCGTAATAAAGCCAAGGAAGGACATGATCTGATTTTGCAGGAAGTTCAGCGGAACATCAAGTATTCCCGTCCACATAAGCGCAATAATTCCTATCATTATATACATTTCGTACTGCATCAGCTTGAAATAGTATTTCTCCTTGAGGAAAACATACAGCACTCTCGAACCGTCAAGCGGAGGTATCGGAATAAGGTTGAATACGGCAAGCGAAACATTAATCTGCGCCGCAAAATAAAAGGCGTACGCCGCATAGTACGAAACTTCGGATAACGGGAAAATAAGCAAAACCAGCTTATGAATAATGACAAATATCAGAGAAAGCAATATATTGGATACAGGTCCAGCCGCCGCCGTAAGCGCCATTGCGGTGCGTGCGGAAACCTTTCTTGCACGGGCGGGATTTACGGGAACAGGCTTTGCCCAGCCTATACCTACGGTAAGTATACCGATTGTACCCATAATATCAAGATGAGGCAAGGGATTGAGCGTTACTCTCCCCAGCCTGAAGGCGGTATCATCACCGAGAAGTCTTGCCATAAATGCGTGGGCACATTCATGTATCGGGAAAGCTAAAAGCAATATAACAGCATAGGCAAATACGGTTATTATAATAAACTGCTTATCGCCGCCTGATTGCATAATATCTAAAAGCATAATTAAATCCTTTCGTTTTGTCTGCGATTAAACTGTTTGCTACAATATACATGGTTTATTATACACCATTTTCGTAAACTTTGCAATAACTTTTTGCTGCATATTACTATTATCGACCAAATTTTATTATTTAAGCCCATAAATAAAGGAAACTTCATAAACGATATTAAATACAGGTTGTCCGTCTTTAAAAACAAAATACCCTAAACGAAGGCAAAGATGCTTTGGCAGAGCTGCAAAACAGCTCTGTCAAGACTGGCGAAAACTCACGCATAGCAAAAACGCAGGTTTTTTCAAAGTCTGTTCATTTGCAAATCAATTTGATGTTTTAATCCTTGAAAATCAGAAAGTCGGCTCTTCAAAGCCGCTTGTGCTTACGGCATCAACAGCCTCCTATCGTATAAGCATAAGATAGGAGGCTGTTTCCTTTTTCGGGTATGTTTTTCGCAGTCTGAGCTGACCGCACAGCTTGCACTGTGCGGTCAGCTTAAAATATTATCTTGTTTTACCGCTCACGTAGGTGTAACCGCTGTAAAGCGCCGTGCTTCCGCTCATTTTATACGTCCTTATTCTGAATTTATAGGTCGTACCCGC
>CALXBK010000047.1 GCA_944386545.1 uncultured Ruminiclostridium sp. | reverse complement strand
AGTGAGCTGTCATAATCCGTCATATCGTCGCTTGAACTATAATCCGTGCTGTCGAGTGAGCTGTCATAATCCGTCATATCGTCGCTTGAATTGTAATCCGTGCTGTCAAGTGAGCTGTCATAATCCGTCATATCGTAGCTTGAATTGTAATCCGTGCTGTCAAGTGAGCTGTCATAATCCGTCATATCGTCGCTTGAACTATAATCCGTGCTGTCGAGTGAGCTGTCATAATCCGTCATATCGTAGCTTGAATTATAATCCGTGCTGTCATAGTCCGTCATATCATTGCTTGAATCATAGTCCGTGTAGCTGTCGGGGTTGTAGTCGGTTGCGCCGCCGCTTGTTGCGTAGTCGTCGTCACTGTAATCAACGCCGCTGCCAAGGGGTGTGCTGTTGTCGTCGGTACAGCCTGCAAAAAGCATTGAAGCCGAAAGTGCGGCACAGCATATCAAAATTAAATGTCTTTTCTTCATAGGTGTATTCCTTTCAGTTGCCGATTTACCTCTTTTACGGTAAACACATTTGTTTAAAGCCTGTAATCAAAGCAAAAATTAAATTTGCTTTACAGTTTAAATAATATCATAATTCTGCTTTGTTGTCAATATTATTAAAATAAGAAAGAATATTTACTGATTTTATAAGGCTTACAATAGGGTTACATTTTACGCTTCAAATCGCATTGCAATGCGGTATTTGGATGATTTGAAAAGCCGTTTCAGCAGTCCTTGATACACAATTTTATTAAAAATAAACAAAAATCGTCAGTATATTTCTACATCTGTATTCTACTTTTCACTAAAAAAACCCTTGTTTTTTTTACAATTTCAGTATATAATTAAAATGTCATTAGAAAGCGCATGAAAGGATTATATCTATGAAAACCTACAAATGCAAAGACATCAGAAACATAGCTCTCGCAGGACACGGAGGCAGCGGTAAGACCTCTGTTTTGGAGGGCTTGCTCTATAAGTGCGGCGAAATAGAGAGAATGGGCAAGGTTTCCGACGGAAACAGCGTAAGCGACTACGATCCCGAAGAAATCAAGAGAAAAATTTCTCTCAATCTGTCTCTTGCATACTGCCAGTGGAAGAATGTAAAGATTAACGTTCTTGATACTCCCGGTCAGTTTGATTTTGCGGCAGGTATGTATGAGGGTATCAGCGCCGCAGAAAGCGTTGTTATCACACTTCCCGCAAAGGACGGCGTTCAGGTAGGCACAATAAAGGCTTACCGCGAGGCTATGAAGCGCGGCAAGACCACCATGTTCGTGGTTACCCGTATGGAAGAAGAAAACAGCAACTTCTACAAGTGCCTTGAGGAGCTGAAAACACAGTTTGGTCCTTCAATCTGCCCCATCGTAGTTCCTTTTGATAAATACGGCACGGTTGAAAGCTACATAAACCTTCTTGAGATGAAGGCATACACCTATGATAACGGCAACCCCACCGAGGTTGAAATGCCCGCCTCCGAAAACCGCCTTAAGGGACTCAGAGCCGCAATGGCTGAAGCGGTAGCGGAAACCGATGAAGAGCTTATGATGCGCTTCTTTGAAAACGAGGGCGAGGACTTCACCGAGGCAGAGCTTATCAAGGGACTTCACGACGGTATACACAAGGGCTATATCACACCTGTCGTATGCTGTTCGGGCGATACTCTTGCAGGTATTGATATGCTTCTCAATACAATAATCTATATGCTCCCCAGTCCCGATGAAACAGACGGCGAGCTTTGCGAGAACGGAAGCAGAATAGCTTATGACAGCTCCGACAAGCTCAGCGCAAAGGTATTCAAATCCGTTGCCGATCCGTTTGTAGGAAAGCTGAGCTATGTAAAGATAGTTACAGGTACGCTCAGTACAAACGGCGAGGTAATCAATAAGACGACAAACACTCCCGAAAAGCCCGGCAAGCTCCTCGCAATGCAGGGTAAAAAGACCGAGGAAATGATAGAGGCGTATGCAGGCGATATTGTTGCGGTTACAAAGCTGAATGCAGGTACGGGCGACACGCTTGTATCCTCCGGCAACGATGCTTGCTTTGCAAGAGAAAGCTTCCCCGTTCCTTGCTTCTTCAAGGCGATTGCCGCAGTCAACAAGAATGACGAGGGCAAGATAAGCAATGCAATCAAGCGCATAGTAGAGGAGGACCTTACCTTAAGCTACGACCACAATCACGAAACGCACCAGCGTATTCTCGGCGGTCTTGGCGAACAGCACCTTGATGCGGCTGTTGCAAAGATGAAGAACAAGTTCGGCGTTGACGTTATAGTAAGCGAGCCTAAGATTGCTTACCGTGAGTCCATTCGCTCAAAGAGCTTTGCAGAGGGCAAGCATAAGAAGCAGTCGGGCGGTCACGGACAGTACGGTCACGTTAAAATGGAGTTTGAGCCCTGCGACAGCGAAACTCTCGTATTTGAAGAAAAGGTAGTCGGCGGCAGCGTGCCGAAGAACTACTTCCCCGCAGTCGAAAAGGGACTTCTTGAAAGTGCCGTAACGGGCGTGCTTGCAGGCTATCCCGTTGTAAATATCAAGGCAACGCTTCTTGACGGCTCGTATCACCCTGTTGACAGCTCTGAGCAGGCATTCAAAATGGCGGCTCATTTAGCGTTCAAGAAGGGCATGACAGACGCTTCTCCCTGTCTGCTTGAGCCTATCTGCCTTGTAAAGGTAGTGCTTGACGATGACAGCACGGGTGATGTAATTGCCGTTCTCAACAAGCGCAGAGGCACTATCCTCGGTATGAATCCCAGCGAAACCGAAAAGGGCATGACTGAGCTTCTTGCAAACGTACCGCAGTCGGAGATTACCGACCTTGCAACGGTTATCAGACAGATAACAAGAGGCTTCGGCTACTTTACTGCCGAGTTTGAGCGTTACGAACAGCTTCCTCAAAATCTTGTAGATGAGGTTGTGGCAAACGCACCTAAAAATGTTGAAGCGGAGTAATTCCTTCTTATCTTATAATAATGACGGTCGGTTTTTACCGACCGTTTTTATTTCGGATAAATTTTATTATAACGGATAAAACAAACGGTGAGCTTACGCACACCGTTTAATTTAATCTCCTATTGCGTATTCTCCGCCGGAATAGTCCTCCCACATATCCGTAACGATGCCCTGTCCGTTAAACTGCTCGTAAACCTCGTCCATAAGCAGTACATAGCTGTAATCCTCGTGATTTACAACGCCGTCCTGTCTGTACTGAACGTTCACCGTTAAGCCCTTCCTGAAGGACTCGGCAATGTAGATTTTCTCTTCGTCAAGACCGATGATTACGGCAATGTGTCCGTCCGTGCCTATCATATCTCCGACCTGCACTATATCGCTTGCCATAAGCTCGTTTGTAAGCTCTACCTTTGTGCCGTAATCGGAAAATTCATAATCGTACTGCGGAAAATCGCCTGCGCCGACGTCGCCGAGCGGCACGCCGCCGTTCATGAATACCCATGCCACAAAGCCCGAGCAATCAAGTCCGTTTGGTCTGTATTTCCCGTTGCCCAGATCGTCAACACAGTAGATAAGCTCCCCCCATGTACCGGGACCGTTTATGATTTTATCCTGGTCAAGAATATCGTATTTGCTCTTTGTGAGATACAGTCCCTTGTGGTAAAAGCGTCCCTCGCCGTCGCACACGGGCATACCGGGATTTGCACCGAGCCTGCCGTTTTCGAAGAAGTAGGGGATTTTATAGGGAAGCTCAAGCGTTAAAAATCTCGCCGCCGCTACAACTGCTCCTCGTGTACCCTCACCGCCTGCGGCTTCAACTCGGCTGAAAAGAATGTTGTCGAGCAGCTCGCCCTCCTCCTCGGTGTACTGCCCTGCGGGTATAACCGTTTTGGGGCGGATAATCTGCGGAGGCAACAGTAAATCCGTTGAGGTCATTTCAAATGTGTCGGTAAGTCCGTTTGAGGAGGTTGCGGTTATTGTCGCATTTCCCGCACCGACAGCTGTAGCCTTGTCGCCGCTTACCGAAATAACCGATTCGTCCGAGCTTTCCCATTTTACGGTTTCATCGTTTATGCCTATTGCGGTAAGCTCTGCCGTAAGGGTGTAGGTCATTCCTACATTTATGTAAGGATCGGGATTGGTAATTTCGATTGCTTTTATGCCCTCGCTGTCAATTGTGATATTTTCCTTATATCCCGCAGTAGCTGAAGAATTACGTACAAATACGCAGTATTCCCCGCTTTTTGAATAAAGCGTTGTTTCGTCGCCGCTAAGCGCCTGCCAGCCGTCGGAGGGTATCTCCTCTGCGGTGCCTGCCGTGCCGAAGTAATATTCATCGGCATTCTCCGTCTTGATTATAACCTTTATTCCACCGTTATCGCTGATGTCGGTATAATCCACCGTTACGTCCGTTACGGCAGGGGGATTTACAGGTATTGAGCTTTGTACAAAGCTATCCGAGGAGGATTCTTCCGAGCTTTCCTGTCCGCTTGTTATTAAATGCAGACAAAACAGCGACACTGCCGCACATATCGCAATAACCGCGATAAGACAGATAATTGCCGTTTTGTTTGCTGGGGGCTTTTTTTCTTTTTTTGTCTGTTCGTTTGATGTTTCTTTAAGCTGTTCCATTAGTTTCTCCGTCTTTTAGTCTGTTGTCTCGGTTGTTTGTACGGGGCGGGGGGTGCTTTGCAAAGCGGTTGTTGTAACCGCCGTCTGTGCCGTACCCGTCTGAGCGGGTGCTTTTGTATCGGAGGGCTTTATTGTAGCCGCCATTGTGGTTTGTACGGGCTTTTCGGTTTTTTGCTTAACCTTGTAATCCTTGCCCGAGTAATCCGTCCACATATCCGTGAGATTGCCGTCGCCGCAGTATTTTTCATAAACCTCATCCATAAGCACCGCATGGGTAAAATCATCGTTTATAACCGTATTATTCCTGCTGTAAACGACTATTTCAAGACCGTTGAAGTAGGATTCGGCAATGTATATCTTATCTGCTTCAAGTCCCACTATAACGGCAATATGCGCGTCACGCCACAGTAAATCCCCGACTTGTATCTCATCGCTTTTAAGAAGCTCCGGGGTAAGCTCTTTTCGCTCTCCCATGTCCGAAAACTCAAAGGTGTAGTTTTCGTAATCACCTGCTCCCACATCACCTATCGGTATTCCCGCATTGTAGAAGCACCAGGAAACAAAGCCCGAACAGTCAAGACCGTTGGGATAATATTCTCCTTTTTTGTAGGGAGCAAGGTCAACGAGATTTTTCAGCGGCTCGCCCCAGGCGGCAGGTCCCGTTACCGTTTTGTCCTTGTCGATAACGGAATATTTGCTCTTTGTCAGATACAGTCCCTTGTGATAGTATCTGCCCTCGCCGTCCGCAGTCATTCTGCCCGGAACGGGATCAAGCCTGCCGTTTTCAAAAAAATACGGCACTTTATATGTAAGCTCAAGCGGGATAAACCTTGCCGCCGCAACGACTGCCGCGCGAGTACCTATACCCGCAGCATTTATCCTGCTTTCAAGTATATCGTCAATAAGCTCTCCCTGCTGTTCGGTGTACAGATTTTCTCCCCATAAAAGCGGCTTATTGCTGTCAATCTGCGGCGCATTCAATATATCCGTAACCGTCAGCGTAACGCTGTCCTGCAGGGAATCGCCTGCCGACGCGGTTATTGTCGCCGTGCCGGATTTCAGTGCGACAGCTTTTCCGTCTGTTATTTTTATCACCGATTTGTCGGAGCTTTGCCACTCGATTTTATCAATGGCATTATTATCCGTTGTCTTTACGCTTAAATCGACATTCATTCCGACATTGAGATATGTGTCGGAAATATTAATTTCAAAAGGCTTCGCTTCGGGAAATTTAATGATTATTTTTTCGCTGTATGTCGCAGTACCTGCTTTGTTTTTTACAAACAGCGTATATTCTCCGGGCGGAGCTTCAAATTTAATAACTCCGTCCGTCATTGTGTGCCATTGCGAGGCGGAGATTTTATCCATGTCTTGCTCAGCGCCGAGATAACACTTGAGGTATTTGCTGCCCTTTGCCGTTATTACCACGGTATAAGTGCCGTTTGAGTTAATTTTTTGACTGTCAATTATCACCGACAGTATTTCGGGAGCAACCGCAGGAGCTGATGTTGAGGTAACCGTCGTTGTCGCAGCCGCCGTATCGCTTTGCTCTGAGCCCTGCGGAGGCGTTGTCTGCGGCAATGGCGCAGTTTGAGCAGACGTAATAGGAACAGGTGCCGTTACCGTCTGATTTGTTGCGGGTAATGTGACTGTTACTGTCTGTGTGCTTTGATCCGTTGTGCTCTGCGTTGTCTGACTTTGAAGCGCAGGAGCTGTTGTACTGCTTTCGCCGCTTTGCTCCTTAGCTTGGTTATTTACACATGAGCAGAGCAGGGAAGCCGAAATCAGAAGCAATCCGCCAAGGCAAACGCCCGTAAAGGCAAACAGAGAGTTTTTGCCCGAATTGCCTTTGTTTTTATTATCTGAAATTATATTGTCGTCTGTTTTGCTGTTTTTGTTCATTGTGACTCCGGATAATCTGCTTCGTCTGATTTTGCTTTCTGTATACAAAGCTATTATAACATTTCAGTAAGCGAAAATCAATACAAATCCATAAATTTGATTTAATTGTCACAAATTACACAATTTTTTTATACCTTTAACGCCTCCACCGGCTTGAGCCTTGCCGCCTTGTACGCGGGATACCCTCCCGAAATCATTCCGATAGCGGCGCAAAGAAGTATGGCAAATACGGATGTGTCGGCGCAGATTATCACCGTTTCTCCCATAAGAACACAGCCCGCCGCCGTGATGATATTCGCCGCAACAGCCCCCGCAATACTGCCCGAAACGCTTAGTACAACGCTTTCAAGCAGAAATTCCGCCACTATTCTTGCGTTTTTTGCGCCGAGCGACTTTTTTATGCCTATTTCACGCCGACGCTCTCCCACGCTTACAAGCATTGCCGTCATAACCGATATAGCCGCAACCGCAAGGGAAATTCCCGCGGTAAAGGAAAGCGCCGTTGTTGCCGTTGACAGAATACTGTCAAGCTGTTGCTTCTGATTTAAAAGGTTGTTCACCTTGACGCCGCCCTCTCCGTTTTTCTTTTCCATACAGCCGGAAATACGCTCTATAACGCCGCTGTCGCCGTTTTTTTCATTTTCCTCAAGCAATACGGCTATCTTGTCATATTCGCTTCGCCCCGTTAAATTTTGCGCTGTGGTATACGGAATATATACAAAATCCGGCATAGTCCCGTCAAGCATATTTTGCAGTCCGCTGAGTCCCGAGGACGCTACTCCCACTATTTCAAAGCTGTGCGCCGTACCGCCTAAAATCAGCTCGATTTTTTTACCCACTATGTTTGTCCTGCCGTAGCTTTTTTCGGCTATCTTTTCGTCAATTACGCATACCTTACTTTGTCTGGAAATATCCGATTGCTCTATGAGCCTGCCGTGTATGGCTTTCAGCGAGATTATATCCTTTGCGCTGTCGTTTACTCCCCACGCCATACAGTTGAAGCCGCTTTCAAGCACTCTGCACTGCGTTATTTCGCACATAAGCGGCATTGCGTCGGAAATTCCGTTCACCTCTCCGAGCACCTCAATATCACCGTCCGACAGCTTGACAGAGCTTAAATTGCTCTCTACCATAACGGAGTTAATCCCCATATCGTCAAGACTGCCGCCGATTTTTTCCGTTCCGAGCCTGCCTGCGGCGGATATGAGCGTTACCGACATCACCCCCACCGCAACTGCGCTCATTGTAAGGGCGTTTCTGCCTTTTGAGCGCATTATATTTCTGATTATTGCCGAAACACTCATTCAAGCTCCTCCTTCGCTCTCTTTATGACAAGACAGTCTGAGGATATGTCCCGTGGATCGTCAATTATCTCCTCGTCGCTCATTACCCCTAAAACCTGCGTCACCTCGGCAAGCTCAAGGCCTGTTGAAATATCCCGCCGCACCGCACTGCCGTTTTTGAATACATATACAAATTCTCCCTTATCATCCTGACAGATTGCGCTGTAAGGAAGCGTAAGAAGCGTTTGTCCCACACCCGTTTTTATCTCTCCCTTTGCGGTAAATCCGCTTTTTAGCTCGGAAGTCGGGTTTTCTATTTCTATTGTAATATCCACCACCGTTTCCTGTGCCGTGCCGTTGTACTGCTTTCTTGCACAGGAGCTTATATAGCTTACCGTACCTTCAAAGCTTGTATCGAGCGCCGAGGCGGTAACCGTCGCGCTTTGTCCCGTCTTTACCCGAGAGATAAGCCCCTCGGGTACTGCGGCGTTCAGCACGAGAGAGCTTTTGTCGGCAAGCTGTATTATAGGGGTATCGGGCATGATAAGCTCTCCTGTATTTGCAAGCGAGCATACCACTCCCGACGACGTTGCGCAGATGCTTTCGGGAAGCTCCTTCATCGCCGCGGCTATGCTCCCCGTATCAAGTCCCGAAGTGCCGTAAAGCGCACTGAGCTGTTCAAATGTTTTTTCCTTGTCGGTAAGAGCAACCGTTTGCCCCTCGTCCACTTTTGAGCCTACCCCTACCGTAAATTTTGATATTACCAGCGGCATTTCATTTGTAAGGGAAAAAAGCTCGGAATACTCCACCGTGCCGTTACAGCTTACGGTCGGAGTGTATTGCATGTTCTGCGGAAATATAACGCTCACCTTTGGCGTCATGCTTTTTACCGCCTGCGGAGTGATAAATACCGTGTATGCGCCGAGTAGAATTACTGCGGCGAGTATAACGGCGTGAGCCGCCCTTTTTCTGTCTTTGCTGTGCTTCAATTCAAATTCCTCCTTTGATTTGTTCACCCTCTATATTTTGACGAAAAACACAGAAAATATTATCCTCTTTTTCGGAATATTGAAAAAAGCGGCGGAGATAATATCAAAAAAGGAGTGTGACGAAAATGAACATGATAATGTGCGGCGAACCGTGCGTCCATCAGCAGGACGGCTGCTGCTGTCTTAACGGAGCAGGAATAATAACAAACGCCGCTTTGTCCCCCTGCCGCTATTTTACGCCAAAGGACGGTGATAACAACGAGTACCGCAGTAAAAGCTCCCGCGCTTATTCGGGTGACAGATATATGCCGCCGTTACAGCGTGGGCAAAAATAGCTTTTTCGCTCTTGACAACGTCAGCCTTACGGTAAACAAGGGCGAATTTGTCTGCGTTACGGGAAGCAGTGGTTCGGGAAAATCCACCCTTATGAATATACTCGGTTTGCTTGATACTCCCGACAGCGGGAGCTATTTCTTCGAGGAACTGAATGTAAGCGAGCTTTCCGACCGAGAGCTTTGCCGTATCAGAAACCGCAAAATAGGCTTTGTTTTTCAGAGCTTTAATCTGATACCCGGCCTCGATGCTCTTGAAAATGTCTGCCTGCCGCTTGAATACCGCGGAATAAGCCTCAAAGAACGCATTGCTCTCGGAAAAGCTGCCCTTGACGCCGTCGAACTTTCTCACAGAATACACCACAAGCCCTCCGAGCTGTCGGGCGGCCAACAGCAAAGGGTAGCCGTCGCACGGGCGATTGCTTCAGCTCCCGAGCTTATTCTTGCGGATGAGCCGTGCGGCAATCTCGACAGCCGTTCAAGCGGGGAGATTATGAAGCTGCTGAGTAATCTTAATAAAAGCGGCAAAACCGTATTGCTTATCACGCACGACAAAGAGGACGCCGCTTATGCCGATACAATATACCGTATCACGGACGGCGTGATAAGCAAAAGTGAAAATTAAAAAATATATGCATCGGAGAAATTCGGTGTATTTCTTTTAATGGTCAAAATTTACAAAATAATACAAAAACATTGACATTGAAAAGAAAACATGGTAAAATGATCTTGCGAAAGCGAGGAAAATATTTATGTGCAGCGTATTAGTTTACAATTTATGTAAACTGAGGGCGTATGACTTTGCCTTTATAGATTTTGCACAAAAACTTAATATTGTTTATAAGGCACAGTATGCGAAACAGGCCGTACTGTGCCTTCTGGCGTTATGTCGATAAATATAAAAGCGGATAAAATCCGCAGAAAGGGTAAAATCATGAATATTAAAAAATTCATTGCGGGGCTTTCAGCATTTGTCATAGCCCTTACGGCGGCGGCGACGCCCTTGCAGGAGGTGATAAAAGCTCCGCAGCTGCTGCCGCAGACAGCAGTAAATGCAAGCGCGGCTACATACGGCGATTATGAATACTCGGCGCTTGATGACGGCACTGTGGAAATCACCGATTACACAGGCTCTGCAACAACGCTTTCAATCCCGTCTGAGATAGACGGAAAAAAGGTAACAAGCATAGGAGATTGGGCTTTTGATTTATGCTCTTCTCTTACCTCGATAACAATCCCCGACAGCGTAACAAGCATGGGAGATGGCGCTTTTTATGGCTGTGATGCGCTTAACTCGGTAACAATCGGTAACGGCGTAACAAGCATAGGAGATTCTGCTTTTAAGGGCTGTGACGCACTTACCTCGGTAACAATCCCCGACGGCGTAACAAGCATAGGAGATTCTGCTTTTGAGAGCTGTGACGCTCTTACCAATGTATATTATACCGGCACGGAAGAG
>CALXBK010000046.1 GCA_944386545.1 uncultured Ruminiclostridium sp. | reverse complement strand
TGCTCTACTTTTTTACTTTTTTTAAATTAAATTCTTAGGCTCTATTTGGCTACCCCAATATTTATTATAGAGCCTTTATACTTTACTTTAAATTTAAATAACAAAACCGGCAACGCCGTTAAGTATTATCAGAATTTACTGTATGCCGATACTGCCGCCGTTATCATTGTTATCGGGCTTATCGGGCGTATTATTTTGCGGCTCGCTCGGTATTCTTATACCGTCGTCCTTAGTATCGTTTCTGATTGTCGTAAAGTCGCTGAGCACCCATGTATAAATGCCTGTCGTTACGGTAGAGCCACAGTAAGCGCACTGTCCCGAAGAGGTAATCTCCATAGGCGCGCCGCAGTTGGGGCAGTTGTGACCCGTTGTTCTGTTATCCTGTCCCGAGCTTGTCTTAACGCCCATAGTCCTCATAAACTTCATCTTATAGCGCAAATCCCAGCGTGTGGATGTATCGCCCTTTATGATTTTTCCTGTCTTTTCGTCGGTCTGATAATCAATAAAGCGGGCGTTTAGGTAAACCGTGAGGTACTCGTATTCCTTATCCCTGACATAGCTTGTAAGGTAGGCGGTGTTTATCGCCATGCTCTCATAGTGATAGATAATGCCGCGGTCGATTTTCTCCTGCACCTGACGCTGTGTTGTGTTATACAGATTTGTGTGAAGCACAGGTCTTACGGGAGTTAAATCACGCTTGCACCATGCCGTCTGAATGTCTATGTACACCTGCTTTGAAAAAGCGGTAAAGTCGTCTGCGGTGAAGTTAGGATCGTGCTGCTTTATAATGCTTTCTATCTGCTGTGTGCGGTCGGGAAGAATTACATTCATTCCCTGCGTGCCGCTTCCCGGAACAGGCATATTGCTGCCGGAGTGATTTTTTGATTTTTTTGAAATTGCTGAGATGATTATTATCACCAGGACAATTCCCAGCCCGATGAATAGACCGGGGAGCGAATTACCGCCCGAGCCGCTGTAATCATCGTCCCCCCAGTAGATGCCTCCCCAGTCGCCGCCTCCCCAGTCGCCGCCGCCTCCCCAATCGCCGCCGTAGTCGTTTCCGTCGAACGCTGACACGCTGAGTGCAAAACAGCCGATAATAACTGCAAGTGCTGTAATAAGGATAGCCGATAGCTTCTTTTTCATATACTGCCCCCCTGAAATCCTTGCGGATATAATACTATAATGCTATAATACCATTATTTTGCTGTAATGTCAATGGCTTTGAGGGTGTTTCTGATTGGTAATCAAATCAATAAAACTGCGTACTGCCGCTGTCAGGGAATATTTTGTGCAGGTTACGGCACAGATTTTTCTCGGAATTATTAAATTACTGCTTGTAACCTCAATATCGGGGCGCAAAAGCAGATTGTGCTGACCGAAAACCGAGTCAAGATAATTCCGTGTTGTAGAGGTACTGTTAAGACAGATAAGCGGATACTTTACAAGCTCCTTGAGTGAGATTTTGCGGTCTTTAAGCTCCTCGCAGCCGTTTCCTGCAATGACTATGTCCCAAAGCTCCCTTATCGGCTTTATACTGAGGCTTTCCCTGTTTGCAAAGGGGGCGACAAGCGCGACATCAATCAGATTTGACCTTAACGCCTCTATTGCGTAGGTGGTTGACATGGTGTGATTTTAATGCGGAGCTTTGTATGCTGTCTGTGAAATTTGGTAATTTCCCCGTTCAGAAAGCTCTGTAAGGCAATCGTGCTTCCGCCTATGCGGATAACGGAGGCTTCATGCTCTGTCATAAGGCTTATTTCTTCCTCTGTCGAGAATATATGACGGCAGGCAATGTCAATGTGCTTGTACAGAATTTTACCGCCCTCGGTAAGCTCTACTCCCTTTTTGGAGCGTGAAAACAGCTTGCAGCCAAGCTCAAGCGTCTGTATTGATCTGCTTACGCTGGGCTGTGACAGATACGGATAGTTTGCCGCAGCAGTTATGTTATTAAATTTTGCCGCATAATAAAATATCTTGTAATGCTCAAAATTTACCTCGCTCATAAATGACACTCTTTCGTATGTAAATACATTATGTTACAGTAAAATAGTGAGATAACCGACTTTGAAGCAAAAATGCAGGTTAATGAAAACGAAAGCATTATTTCCGTAAACGACGTTATTGTAACGGTATGCGGATTTAACCATGTTATGTACGTTGAACGCCCCGAGGATGTTGATATAAAGCGTGCCGAAGCCGCCAAGGAAAGGGCAGAGGAACGTCTGAGACAAAAGCTCAGCATAACTCAGCACTACCATACTCAGACGGTGCTCAGCCGTGCTATGGCAAGACTGAAGCACTCAACAAAAAGAAAACATGACATTTAATTGCCCCGAATAAATTTGACCGCACAATTATTCATTGTGCGGTCGGTTTTTATGCGATTTTAACAACGTTATAATAAAGCACGGTAAAATCGTCGGCAAGGTCTGCGTCAAGATGCCAATGACCGCAGTACCAGTGTTTAAATTCCGTTTCGTACATAACCCATTCAAGAAAGCCCGTAAGCTCAGCGTCATGGCTGTCGGGTATTTTACCCAGCCGTCTTATCATACACAGCGGCATTGTGTGGGTGATTATGTAATCCACCGTATGCTGTGCCGCTTTGAGATTATCGGAGGCATTGCAGTATTCCTCATTTGTCGGAAGCTCATCACGCCACCACGAAAGTCGCGCTTTACGCAGGAATTTACCTGTGGAATATGCTCCGCCCATTGTAAAGAAGGTTTTATTTTCAATTGTAAAAATATTTCCTCTCATCAGGTGATGAACGTTTTTTCTTATTTCATGCGCTTTTCCGCCGCAGAAATCAACCACGTGATAGGAATATATTGCTGGAAAGTTTTCGTGGTTGCCGTCTGCAAAGCATATTTCGTAGGACTTTTCGGAAAGTGCGTCAAGAAACGCCTTTTCCTTGTCGGAGTTGAAAAATATATATCCGAAAACCCCGCATATTATCAGAGTATCGCCGCTTTTAATCCCGCTTTGCCGTTCTGCCTTTTCTATTCTTTCATGCTCGCCGTGGGTATCTCCCGTAATATAAATCATTATCCTGCCCTCTTTCTTATAAAAAATAATTTAAATTATTATTCCTCTGTTACTTCAACAAGAAAGCTCACAGGTCTGAAGCCGTCGTTGCAGGAAAGCATGGCGGATTTTTTGTTTTTCATCCAGCCGTCGTAAAAATTTCCGCCGCCGTTTGCAAGCTCCTTTACAAAGGGAAAAAGCGTTTCCCACGCGCTGTCGCAAAGGCCCTGCGGTTTTTCGGCGTTTTCGCTGATGAATATCATGCCTTCCTTCATATCGCAGGCATTTTTTATCGGGTTTTCGTATTTTTCTATAAGTTCCTTATGGCAGACGATTTTCATAACGGTAATTCTGCATTTTTTCATAATAATTCCCCCGTAATTATGTAAACTACATAAGATTGACAAAGCCATAAACCGACAAAGGTTTACGGCTTTTGATTTTGTATCTTACGGAATTTAATCAAAAACGCCCGTCGAAAGGTATCTTTCTCCCGTATCGGGGAGAATTACAACAATGTTTTTGCCCTTGTTTTCGGGACGGGAAGCGACCTTTACAGCCGCACTTAAAGCCGCGCCAGATGAAATTCCGCACAGAAGCCCCTCAAGCGTTACAAGCTCCTTTGTCATATTGTACGCTTCTTCCTTTGAAACCTTGATTATTTCGTCCACCACCGACACATCCATTGTGTCGGGAATAAAGCCTGCGCCGATACCCTGTAAAGCGTGTGCGCCCGCCTTTTCCCCCGACATTACAGCAGAGGTGTCAGGCTCGATTGCAACCGCCCTTACAGCGGGATTTTGCTCCTTTAAATACCTTGCCGTACCGCTGAGCGTTCCGCCTGTGCCGACGCCTGCAACGATAAAATCGACCTCGCCGTCGGTATCGCGCCATATTTCGGGACCTGTTGTTTTGTAATGCGCCGCAGGGTTGTCGGGATTTACAAACTGCCCCGTGATAATCGAGCCTTCAATGCTGTTATGAAGCTCGTTTGCCTTTTCGATAGCGCCGCTCATGCCCGCCTTGCCGTCTGTGAGGATAACCTCTGCGCCGTATGCCTTAAGTAACATTCTGCGCTCTATGCTCATGGTTTCGGGCATTGTCAGTATTACCTGATAGCCCTTTACACGGGCATAGCAGGCAAGTCCCACGCCGGTATTTCCGCTTGTAGGCTCTATGATAGTGCCGCCGGGCTTTAAGATACCCTTGTTTTCAGCCTCAATTATCATATTCAGTGCGGCTCTGTCCTTTATACTGCCTGCGGGATTGAATAATTCGGGCTTTGCTGTAAGACGGGCGCAAAGCGAATACTTTTTTTCAAATGCGGTAAGACGGAGCAGGGGAGTGTTTCCCACAAGCTCGGTTACGCTCTTATATATTTTGCTCATTGTGACACTTCTTTCTTTTATTTAGCTTATAAAATCTACACCCGCCTGTAAAAGCGGGCGCATTATTATTTTATTAAAGCGTTAACCGTTTATTCGCTGTCGGAGGAATATTGCGTCTGCTTTGCTTCAAGCGCCAGCTCCTCCTCCTTGCACGGCCGTACTATCAACGTCTGAATACAGTTGTCGGCAACGCTCATAACCTTGAAAATTATATCCTTGTAGCGCACCTTGGGGTGATCGCCCTGTTCCTCGGGAATATATCCGAGCAAATCCGTAACAAAGCCCGCTATGGTATCATATTCGTGGTTATCGTCAAGAGCGTAGCCGAATAGCTCCAGCACCTCTTCGGGATCGGCCTCGCCGTCCACTTCAAAAGCGCCGCCGGACCGCGGAATAATAAGGTTCCGCTCTTCGTCGTATTCGTCCTCTATATCGCCCATTATGGATTCTATGATGTCCTCAAGCGTAATTATTCCCGCCGTACCGCCGTACTCGTCAATAACAACGCCCATTCCCGATTTTAAGTTGGTAAGCTGCTTGAACACCTCGGAGCAGGGACAGGATTCGGGAACATACACGACATCGCGCAGAAAATCTTCAATTTTCAGCTTATCCTTGTTGTCGTTTCCTACAAGACACAGCAAATCCTTGACAATTATAATTCCTATTATCGAGTCAATGCTGTCCTTGTATACGGGAATTCTTGAAAAGCCTTTTTCAAGCGCAATGTAAACTATATCGTCAAGCGATGAGTTTATGCTTACTCCCAGTATGTTTTTACGGTGCGTCATAATGTCGGAGGCTGCAAGGTCGCCGAATTCAAACAGAATGTTGTTTATCATCTGCGCGGATTCGTTCTCAAGGCTTCCGTGCTTCTTTTCGGCGTCAACCACCGACATGATGTTTTCCTGCGCCGCGGTTTTATCACCGCCGCTGTCTGCTGCCTTTGATAACAGCTTACCAAGACCTTTGTTAAGAAGTACAAGCGGGCTGAGCAGTATTTTTGCCGCCCGCCTCGGTTTTCGAGGGCCTGCGTCCATAAATGTAATGTTATTCCTTTCGTTAAAAGATGATTTTGCAAAGTCGTATTGCTTTACTATGATATTGTATCACATTTTTCGCAATAAATCAAGTGGACTGTCCGTTCCAGCTCATGATGCTAAGCTCAAACGGCTTTCCTATCCGTCTTACCGTTTCGTACTGCATAAAGCCGTTTTTTTCGTACCAGCTTCTCAGACTCACGCTCTGGTGTGCCATTCCCGCATAAAGAGCCTTGCCGCCGTTTTGCACAACCGTCGCCTTTGCGTATTCAAGACACTTTGCTCCGACGCCCTTGTAGCGGTATTTGGGAAGCACCGAGAAAAGATGAAGCATATATGCTCCGTTGCTCCTTTCGCTGAGCGCAAAGCACGCCACTATTTTTTCACCCTCAAACGCCGCATAAAGCGTATATCCCCAATCGCATTTGAGTATCAGGTCGTCGAGCTTCATAAAGCAGGGGTGCTTGGGGTAATTCATTTCAGTGATTCCGAACGCCTTTGCCTCGGTTTCGTAGGAATTGTGTATCACCTCAAGGCAATCGGGTATTTCGTTTTCTGTTACAGGTCTTATTTCCATGTTATTCACTCCTTGCTTAAATGTTGATTAAATGTATTTTTGGCAGATTGTACTATTCTGCAATAAACTGAATTTAAATTGCACCGCTTAAGTTTTTATTCCCGCAAACTGTGTGTTGTACAGCCTTGCATAAGCTCCGTTTTCGCTCAGCAGTCTTTCGTGGCTTCCTGCCTCGACAACTCTGCCCTTGTCGATGACAACTATCTTATCCGCGTCTCTGATAGTAGAAAGTCTGTGTGCAATAATAAGGCTTGTCCTGCCCTTCATAAGCTCCAGCATTGCCTGCTGGATATGTACCTCTGTTCTTGTATCAATGCTTGAAGTCGCTTCGTCCAAAATAAGAATTTTCGGATTTGCAAGCACCGTTCTCGCTATTGCTATGAGCTGACGCTGTCCCTGGCTTAAATTGCCGCCGTTTTCAGTCAATACGGTTTGATAGCCGTCCGGCATTATCTCGGCAAAGTCGGCAACCCTTGCGGTTTTTGCCGCCTCGATTACCTCCTCGTCCGTAGCGTCAAGCCGTCCGTAGCGGATATTCTGCATTATCGTGTCGTTGAATATAACGGTGTCCTGAAGCACTATTCCGACCGAGCCTCTCAGCTTTTTCTTAGGTAATTCGTAAATGCTTCTGCCGTCTAAGGTAATGCTTCCTCCGTCAATGTCGTAAAAGCGCATAAGCAGATTTACAACGGTCGTTTTACCCGAACCCGTAGCGCCGACGATTGCGAGCTTTTGACCGCTTTTTATCCACAAATCAAAGTCTTGCAGTACCTTTTCGCCCTTGACATAGGAAAAATCTATATCGGTGAAATTAATATTGCCCTGTACGGTATCAACGCAGAAGTCGCCTTCTGCGCCCTCGTTTGATTCACTTTCGGCGTCCATTATCTCAAATACTCTTTCTGCGCCCGCAATGGCGGTCTGTATTGAGGAATACTGCTGTGCGATTTCGTTTATCGGGCGGGTGAAGTTTTTGACGTACTGCAAGAATGCCTGTATTGTTCCCACCGTCATAGCTCCCGCAAGCGACAGCGGATTAAAGCCGATAATCAGAAAATACGCTCCGAAGCCTGCAACCAGCAGAAAGCTGATATTGGAAATGACATTCATAAACGGTCCCATAACGCCGCCGCATATCTGCGCCTTTAAAGCCGTCCTCTGAAGCTCATCGCTTATTCTGCCGAATTGCTCGCACGCCTTGTCCTCCTTTGAGAACGCCGAAACGGTCTTGTAGCCCGAAACCATTTCCTCAATATGACCGTTGAGCTGTCCGAGCAGTCCTTGCTGCATCGGAAAGTATTTTCTCATGAACCTTGTGAGATTTTTTGTCACAATCACGGTAAGCACTATCGCTGTCATGCTGACTGCCGTGAGCATGGGAGAATAGTACAGCATGAAGATAAGACAGCCGATGAGGGTAAGCACTCCCGAAAACAGCGAGGCTATCGACTGTGATACGGTGTTTGAGATGTTCTCGACATCGTTTGTCATACGGCTCATGATGTCGCCGTGTTGATGGGTATCCGTATATTTTATAGGCAGATATGTTACCTTCTTAAACAAATCCTCTCTCATCGCCTTTACCGTGCTTTGTGACAGCTTAGCGGCAAATATTCCCTGAAAATAGGTAAGACAGGAGTTGAGAAGATATACAACGCCCAGAGCGATAAGGCATTGCACCATTCCCTCTATATCCACATTAAGCCTGTTATCGGATACGGTAATTCGGTCTATCGCCTGTCCCTGCAAAAAGGGCGCTGTCAGGTTCAGCAGGGTAATAACGAGCATAATCCCTAAAAGCAGAAGCATAAGGTATTTGTTTTTGCCTATGTAGCTCAAAAGCCGTTTCAGGGTACCCTTGGTATCCTTCGGCTTTTCCGTCGCCATTGCCATTCTCATGTGCGGCGGCGGACCGCCTCTGCCCATTATTCTTACGGGAGGTCTTTCAGCCATCGTTATTTACCCCCTCTCCCTCTTTGAGCTGTGAGTAGTAAATATCCCTGTACACTTCGCTCGTTTTCATAAGATCGTCATGTGTTCCGAACGCACAGATTTCGCCCTTTTCAAGCACGGCAATCCTGTCCGCGCGCATAACGCTTGCTATTCTCTGCGCTATCATAATGACGGTAACGCCCTTTAAATTTTTTCTGAGCGCCTTATGAAGTCTTGCCTCGGTGCTTAAATCAAGAGCCGAGGTGCTGTCGTCGAAGATAAGTATTTCGGGCTTTTTGATAATTGCCCTTGCTATCGCCATTCTCTGCTTTTGTCCGCCCGAAAGGGAGGTACCCTTTTCGCTTATAAGCGTGTCATAGCCGTTGTTGAAGCCCTGTATAAATTCGTCCGCCTGTGCGATTACTGCGGCTGCTTTAACTTCCTCGTTTGTTGCCGTTTCACAGCCCCAACGGATATTTTCGGCTACCGTTCCCGAAAACAGCTCACTTTTCTGAGGAACTATGCCTATTCTTTCCCTCAGAACGGAAAGCTCGTAATTTCTGACATTCTCTCCGTCAACAAGCACCTCTCCGTTTGTAACATCGTAAAAGCGGGGTATCAGATTTACAAGCGTGGTTTTTCCGCAGCCCGTAGCACCGAGTACGGCAATCATATCTCCTTTTTCGGCGCGAAGGCTTATATTGCTTAAAACGGGCTTTTCGGAAAAACCCGGATAGGAAAAGCTGACATTCTTAAATTCTACACAGCCTGTTTTATCTCCGCAAATGGTTTTTTCGGGATTTCTGATTTCAGGCACTGTGTCAAGTACCTCCTGTACACGCTTCATGGACGCCATAGCTCTTGATACCTGCTGGAACATCATTCCCACCATCATAACGGACATGAGTATCTGCGTTATATAGGTGACAGCCGCCATGACATCGCCCACCATCATCGACTTTGCCTCGGTTAGGAGCCCGCCGATGAAGATTACTGCGATGACAGAGGCGTTCATAATAATCATAAGCAGGGGATTTAAGGCGGCAAGAAGCTTTTGCACTTTCAAATTCTTTGTCATGAGGTCGGTGTTGGCTTTGTCAAAGCGCCCTATCTCGTATTCCTCTCTTGTGAAGGCCTTTACCACTCGTGCGCCCGATACATTTTCCCCGACAACGCTGTTTACCTTGTCAAGTCTTGTCTGCACCTGAGTAAAAAGCGGAGCCGCCTTTTTCATGATAACCGCCGCCGCAATAAGCTGAATGGGCAGGGATATTGCAAGCACTATTCCGAAATTGACGTTAAGCGTGAGTATAACCGCAATTCCGCCTAAAAACTGCATACCCGTGCGCACAAACATTCTGAGCGACATCGCAACAAATTCCTGTATCGCGGTTATATCGTTCGTAAGTCTTGTTATAAGCGAGCCGGAGGTGAATTTATCCGTCTGCTGAAAGGACATGTGCATTACTCTGTAAAATGCGTCCTTTCTTAAATCGTTTCCCATTTTCTGCGCCGCCGCCGAGCCGAAAGCAGAGGAGGCTATTCCCCCCACACAGCCGATAAGCGAGAAAATCAGCATCATTACGCCTGTTTTAAGCACATAAATAAGGTTGTCCTGCGCCGTACCGCTTCCTAAAATACCGTTGTCGATAATATCCGACATAAGGGTAGGCTGGAGCAGATCCATTGATACCTCAAGAATCATTGAAAGAGGTGCTAAAAGCGCAAAATACCAATACGGCTTTAAGTATTTAAGTATTTTCATTCAAGCTTTTTTTCCTTTGTATACAAGTTTCACCTTTTAAATTATACACTTTTGCAAGGTGTTCTGTCAAGAATTGCAGAAGTTCTGAGGCTGTTTTTTCATGTAACTTTCATTTTTTACTTGAATTTAATGTGCAATTGCTATATAATATACCCATGCATAATTTTTTGAAAGAAGGATAATTTTGAAAATTGCTGTAATCGGCCTTGGACTTATAGGCGGCTCGGTCTGCAAGGCTCTTAAAAAGAACACCTTCCACGCAATAGCGGGAATGGATATAAACCCCGATGTATGCAAAAAGGCTCTCGAATGCGGAGCCGTTGACGAAATAATAACCGCACGGGAGCTTAAGGATGCCGATATGTCGGTGCTTTGCCTTTATCCCGAGCAGATTGTTGATTTTGTAAAAACCAATGCCGACTGCTTCAAGCCCGGCTCTATCGTGACGGACACCTGCGGCGTTAAGGAATATGTTGTTTCCCGCTGTACCGATGTGTTAAAGCAGAGAGACGTCATCTTTGTCGGCAGTCACCCCATGGCGGGCAGAGAGTTTTCCGGCTTTGACTATTCCACGGAGGATTTGTTCAAGGGGGCAAGCTATATCGTTACTCCCACCGAGGATACTCCCAAAATGGCGATAGACCTGCTATCAACGCTCGCTTGCTGTATGGGCTTTGAAAAGGTAGTTACCGCTACCCCGAAGCAGCATGATGTTAATATAGCGTTCACCTCACAGCTTGCTCATGTGGTTTCAAACGCCTATGTAAAAAGCCCCTCGCTGTTTAACGCAGACGGCTTTTCGGCGGGTAGCTTTCTTGACCTTACGAGAGTTGCAAAGCTCAACGAATATATGTGGAGCAGTCTTTTCCTGTGCAACAAGGAAGCGCTGCTGTTTGAGCTCAATCACATAATAGACAGCCTTTGCGAATACAAGAATGCAATGGAAAACGATGATATAGACGCTCTGCGCGAGATACTCAAAGACGGCAGAGAGCGCAAGGAAAAGAGCAACGAGCTTTACGAGGAGCATAAACGGAGAAAGGCGCAGAATGCCGGGTAAAAAGACAAGAAGCTATTGTATCGCATTAAGCGGAATTATCGGCGCGCTTTGCGTGGTGCTGATGTTCTGCACGGGGCTTATGCCGCTGGGAATATATCTGCTTCCTGCCGTTGCGGGACTTGTGGTGTGGATTATATACCGCGAGATAAACAGAAAATGGGCGCTTTTGTGCTATGCGGGAGTTGCGTTGCTTTCGTTTTTACTGACGCCCGATATTGAATCAAAGCTGTTGTTTATGGGCTTTTTCGGCTATTATCCGATTATAAGGGACATCTTCACACGGATAAAGCCGCTTGTCTTATCGTTGCTTGTGAGATTTTTATGCTTTAATATCCCCGTTGTGGCGATTTACGCCTTTTTGCTGAATATTCTCGGCATGGGACAACTGCTTGAGGATTTTGCGGGCTTCGGAAGCTTTGCGGTGCTTGTGTTCTGGCTTATCGGAAACTTCACCTTTGTGTGCTATGATTTGTTCCTTGATCAGCTTTTGTATGTCTATGACAAATGGCTGAGAAAAAAGATAAATAAGCTGATACGGTAAAAATTAAGGGGTGCGGAAATCCGCACCCCTCAGCTTGTAGACAAAATATTTGTTTACAAGCTGACAGACTGCGAGAAACACACGCAGACAAGGAAACAGCCTCCGTCGCTGTACTTT
>CALXBK010000045.1 GCA_944386545.1 uncultured Ruminiclostridium sp. | reverse complement strand
TTTGCGGGAAAGCTGGATCAAATCCACATAGGCGCACAGGACTGCGGCATTGAGGTTATTTCCGTATGCTATGATTTCGGCGATGAAAGCGCATCCGAAACAACTACCACTTCTCCCGAAACATCTGCTCCCGCACCTGAAACCTCATCTCCCGAAACAACTGCGCCTACACCCGACGACCCCGATGAAGCCGACTATATTTCCCTTTTCTACGGCTCGGCGTCTTCAAGCAGCTGGGGACAGGCTGTATCTGTTATGACAGCAAAGAACGGCGGCGCTTTTGACGCTTCAAATATCAAGGCGGGCGGTCACTTCTATGTTGAATACAAGGGCGAAAAGGACAAGGTAGAGCTTATTTTGCAAAGCTGGTCGGGCGGCTCGTCCTGGGGCAAGGTTGAAATAAGCGAAAGCGGAATTGCAAACGGAAACTACTTTGCGAAATTCTCCTATGAAAACTGCGCTGATGCTCTTGGCAGCGGCGACTTTGCGGGAAAGCTGGATCAAATCCACATAGGCGCACAGGACTGCGGCATTGAGGTTATTTCCGTATGCTATGATTTTGGAGATTAAATTGGAAATTAAGTTTTATATTGTACAATGATTAATTAATATTAATGCTATTATAAATAAAAACTAAGAGAGCCATAAAGAAGCTCTCCCGTACTCAGGCTGTCGAGAAGCTTAATATGATGTAATACAAATTTTTCATATCGGTTTTAAAAGTCAATATAACATTTTAAGCCTTGCAGAGTCGAAATAGACTCTGCAAGGTTGTTTTTTCCCAACCAATTCAACAATCGCCCGACGTAATTTTGCAACAGGATACTGAAAGGGCAAAAAGGATAATACGCAAATTCCCACATTTGCGTACGGCTTGTAGAAAAAGTATTTTCACAAGCTGACAGACTGTGAGAAACACACGCAGACAAGAAAACAGCCTCCGCAGGACACAAATGGTGCGGAGGTTGTTGACGGTGTAAGCAAAATCAGCTCTGCAAAATAAAAAATTAAATTGCCGTTCAAACAAAAAACAGAGTGAGTTTGTGTGTTTTTGCGGTGCGTGGGTTTGTGGACAGTTTAAACGTAATGCCGCCGAAATCTCGGCGGCATTACGCTTTCTTATGTTTGATAAATTGGATTTTGGGATGGTCTTAAACTAATTGTTGCTTGCCTGTGTTTCAGTGTGGATTTCAGCACAGCCACCGCATTTTCCGCATTGCTTTGCGTAAGGACAGCCCACACATTTCCGCCCCTTTTTCTTTGCTCGAACAAGGTAGAATATGACTGCGCCTATTATTACGGCAAGAATCAGTATTACAATGATATTTTCCATAAAATCAACCTCACGCATTGTTCAATGCATATTCGGATTTCATCTTCCTATTAGTGTTCAGTATAAGCGCAGTGATAACAGCAACAAATACTACTACCGCAGCAAGTCCGCCGATTGCGGCAGGAAGGTTGAGAGTTGCGGGGGCGGTGATAAGCGTGCCTATTGTGTAAACAAGATAGCCGACTGTATAACCAACGCCAAGCTGAAGTCCTATTCCTGCCCATACCCATTTGCCGCTTTTCATCTCGGAGTTCATGGCTCCGATGGCCGCAAAGCAGGGAGGAGAATAGAGATTAAACATAAGGTACGCAAGAGCCGCAACCTTGCTTATCGCCATTACGCCCGCAACCTCAGCGCCTGCGCCCTCCATGAGGGCAAGCTCCTCGGTATCAATAAGGTTTTCAAGTCCGACAAAGCAAACCGCAAGCGTGCCGACAACATTTTCCTTTGCGATAAATCCTGTTACAGCTGCCGCCGCTAACTGCCAGGAGAGAACGCCTACAATGGGAACAAGCAGGTACGCAAAGGGTTGTGCTATCGAAGCGAGAATAGAAGTGTCCGCAGCTTCTGCAACTGTGAGATTCCAGCTGAAGGTCTGCATTATCTGCACCGCCGTGTTGCACAGCAGTATAATCGTCGCTGCTTTTACTATGTATGCCCAGCCGCGGCTGCACATTGACTTGAACGCACCCCAAAGAGAGGGGAGCTTGTATTCGGGAAGCTCTATTATAAAGAAGGATTTTCTCGACTTGTAGCCCGCAACAGCGTTTACGATAAGCGCGCCGAAGAATATCAGCACTATACCCGAAAGATACATAATTGTACTTACCCAACCCGCATCGTCAAAGAACGCTCCCGCAAACAATGCGATAACCGGAATTTTCGCTCCGCAGGGCATAAAGGGAGCGAGCATTGCCGTAGCTCTGCGCTCACGCTCGTTTCTGATTGTGCGGCTTGCCATAATGCCCGGAACAGCGCAGCCAATTGTGATAACAAACGGTATCACCGACTTGCCCGAAAGACCAGCCTTTTTGAAAATCGGGTCAAGCACAACAGCAACTCTCGACATATATCCGCAGTCCTCAAGAAGTGCGATAAGGAAGTACATTATCATTACAAGAGGCAAAAAGCCTATTACCGCAATAACGCCTCCTATTACGCCGTCAACGAGCAGGGCGGATACAAACGGGTTTGCTTCCGCTAAAAGCTCGCCCGCATATCCTTGGAAGGTTTCAAGCCAGCCTACCAGAAGATCCGCTATGGGAGTACCCACCCACACTTGAGAAATCTGAAAAACAAGATACATAACAACGGCAAAGATTGGTATTCCGAGCCACTTGTTGGTAAGAACGGCGTCTATCTTATCACCAAAGCCTTTATCCTTCGTAAAGACCTTACGGGCTTCTACCTCTTTTACAATTGCGTTCACGAACTCAAATCTTGCTCTGTCCGCCGCCTCTACCTGCGCCTTGTCGGTAAGGTCGATGTCACCCTGAGCGTAAGGCGCGTCCTGCTTTGTGCCTGCCGCCGCCACTGCCTTTTCTATAAGCTCAGACAATCCCTCGCCGCTTGTGGAAACGGTTTTTACCACTGCACAGCCAAGCCTTTCGGAGAGCCTTTCCACATCGATTACGGTTTCCTTCTTTTTGTTAATATCGTTTTTATTAAGAGCGACAACAACGGGAACTCCAAGCTCCAACAGCTGTGTGGTAAAGAAAAGACTCCTGCTTAAATTTGTGGCGTCCACAATGTTAATTATAACATCGGGTTTTTCCTTTTTGACATATGAGCTTGTAATGCTCTCCTCGCTTGTAAAGGGCGACATGGAATAAGCGCCCGGCAAATCTACCGCCGTAATCTGCTCTTCCCCTTTACAATACGCCTTCTTTACGGAATGTTCTTTCTTTTCTACCGTAACACCCGCCCAGTTTCCGACCTTTTCGGTTCTGCCCGTAAGGGCATTGTACATGGTTGTCTTACCCGAATTGGGGTTGCCTGTCAAAGCAATTCTCATTAGTTATCCTCCTGTCAGTTTCGGTTAGCAATGGCTAACCGTTGTTTTAGAAAAAAGCTGATATAAAATCAGCAAATTTATACTGTAACAGCTTGCCCTCAGTAAATATTGCAACAGTACATATTCACATATATTAAGGCATCATCGGTGCTATCTTTTCTGTCATACAACTATAGCCTCTGCCAGCTGATTGTCTATGTTGTATCTTCCGTCCTTGAGCGAAACTATACAGCCGCCTCTGAGATGAGATACAACAGTTACGGTTTCGCCGCTGTAACAGCCGAGCGAAAACAGAAAGGAGTTAAGCTCTTCATCGTCGGTAGCTATATCTTTGATTATATATTCGTTTCCTGCCAATGCACTTCTGAGAGTCATCTTAGTTCCTCCTTTGGTAAATTTGGGTTAGTTTCATCTAACTCTGTTCTCTTAAAATTGGTTAGCCTTCGCTAACCAATTACAGTATAACCTTTTTTCTCCCGTTTGTCAACCCCTTTTTAAAAATTTTTTAAAAATTTCAGGTAAACGGGAAAAAAGAGGAATTATCAGAATGTTATTTGTTTTAATAAGGGGCTTGCCCCGTCATTCAACGTGGCAAGACGCAGCGAAGCTGCGATTCAGTTTCAGTTGGGGATTGAACCCCAACTGAAACTGAATATGGAACCCGCCGCCTCAGAGGCGGGGGACATCTTGCCTAAGTTACATTTTGCCGCATGGCTTTCATAATCTTCGGGAATGAAATCATGAATATCACGGTACAGCATATTGCAGAGGTTGCGTCCGCGACGGACTCCGCAATGAAAACTCCGTTTACTCCGAAAAAGTTTGGGAGTATCAGCGCAAGCGGTACAAGCAGTATTACCTTCCTCAGCAGTGCGATAAACAGCGAAATTTTTGCCTGTCCGAGCGACACGAACATATTCTGGCATACCCTCTGAAGCCCGAATATAGTCATACCTGCGAGGAATATCGGCATAAGCTCGCCCACCTTTTCTATAAGTACGGTATCGGAGGTGAAAAGAGAAGCGACAAACTTCGGGAATGCCATCATGGAAAGATTTATCGCACAAAAGGCGGTAAATATAATAGCAAGCGTGTACTTAAAGCACTTTCTTATTCTTTCCTCGTTGCCTCTGCCGTAGTTATAGCTTACAATCGGCACTATACCTTGTGCAAAGCCCCCAAACGGCACTGCCGCAAACTGCATTGCGCTTTGCATTACCGCAAGCGCGCTTACATATATATCTCTGTATCCTTTCAGCGAGCCGTTAAGCACAAATCCGACAAGGCTTTCGGTGCTTGCCATTACAAAGGGTGCGATACCGAGCGAAAACAGCGAGGCTATGATTTTTCCGTCCGGCTTAATACGGCTTAATCTGAGCTTCAGGGCGGCATTTTTTGATAACAGGTAAAAAAGCACTATCGCCGCGCTTGCTGCTTGAGATATAACCGTTGCTTTCGCCGCGCCCTTTACACCCATATCAAAAACAAGAATAAACAGAGCGTCAAGACCTATGTTAAGCACAGCGCCGGTGCATACCGCAAGCGTTGCGATAAGAGGTCTGCCCTGCGCGTTGATAAAGCCGCTGAGCCCCGTGTACATCATAACAAAGAAGGTACCCGCAAGATAAATTCCGAGATAGTCGCACGCATATCCTACCGTATTTTCACTCGCACCGACAAGCATGAGCAAGGGCTTCATAAAGGGGTATACTCCGAGCATCAAAACGGCGGCAAACAGGCAAAGCAGCATAAAGCCGTTGGCGAGTATCTTTTCCGCACGCTCTCTTTCGTTTCGTCCTAAAGCCATTGCCGCAAGCGGCGCACCGCCTCCGCCGACAATCTGGGCGAATGCCGCTATCAGCATTACAACAGAGCTTGTAACGCCGACTCCCGCAAGCGCGTCTGTTCCTATATCGGGAATATTGCCTATAAACATTCTGTCAACTATTCCGTAAAGCAGATTTATAAGCTGTGCCGCAAAGCCCGGCAGAGCCATTTTCAATATAAGCGGAAGCATCGGCGCTGTGCCGAGGCGTTCCTCGTAATTCTTTGTCATGTGTGCCTCCCTGCCTTTTAATTCTCAGGCTAAATAAAAGTATAACACAATTTCCCCTGCCTGTCAAAATAATTTACATTTATTGCCATATATAGCTTTTTGTATATAAAAGCCGTCAAAAATTCGTCAAAATATACATACAAACCGAAAAATTTGTTGCAAATTTGTAAAAATTTCATTTAAAGTATAGACAAACGCCACAGAAAGTATTATAATATATACAAAGGAAAGAAGGCGCACATTAATATGAATTTACGATGTGCTCGGAAAGGATATATTATGAATGAACTAAAATTGGGAAATTTAATTTCCGAGGGAGCGACAGTCGATGTATACGAAAGCGGCGATCTGGCAGTAAAGCTGTTTAAGCCCGATGCGCCCAAGACGGTTGTATTTTACGAAGCGTTAATGAACTCCAAGGTTGAGGAAACAGGACTTAGTGTTCCCGCCGTAAAAGAGGTTGAAATAATTGACGGCAGATGGGCTCTGGCAAGCGAGCTTATAAAGGGAAGCACACTTGAACAGATTATGAAGGATGAGCCTGAAAACAGGGACGCTTATCTTGAGGATATGGTTGAGCTTCAGCTTGATATTCACGCAAAGACGGTTTCGGGCGTTACAAAGCTCAAAGACAGTCTGCGTGAAGAAATTGAAAACCTTGATATTATAGACCATATCAAGAGATACGAGCTTCTCACAAGACTTGACAGCACACCAAAGCACATCAAGCTCTGTCACGGAAATTTCGGTCCGGAAAATATCCTTGTAACAAACGACGACAAGGTATACATCGTTGACTGGATAGGCGCTGCAATCGGCAACGCCAGTGCAGACGTCGCAAAGACATATCTTAAGCTTTCACTCACCTCAACCGAAATGGCTGAGAAGTACATGAATATGTTCTGTGAAAAGACAGGCACATCAAAGAAGTACGTTCAGGAATGGCTTCCCATTATGGCGGCTTCTACCCTTGCAAAGGGCATTTACACAAAGGAAGAGAAAGAGCTTCTCCTCACCTGGCTTGACGTTGTTGATTATTCCTAATTTAATTTTTTACAGCTACCTCAAAGGGACGCCCGACGGTTTATCCGTCGGGTGTTCTTTTTATCTACAGATAACAAAACGGCGAAACCGAAAGTCGGTTTCGCCGTTGTTAATCAAATCAAAACGCTTTAAGAAACTGTTGCGTTAAGCTCTTCAAGTCTTGCCTCGATAACGCCTCTGTTGGCTTCTCTTACGGTTACGTAGGATTCGCCGCCCATTACAACATCAGAAGTGAGGTGACCTACGGGGTTTTCGCCTGTCATGGTATCCGCAATATCTGTGCCTATACCGTTCTTCATTTCAAATACGGGGCTGAAGGTTGCGGGATCTCTTAAAATCTCAAGTCTGTCAAGCAGAGTTTCCGTCCAGTCATATTCGTCCATAAGCTGCTGTCTTGACGCCGCCTTGACATCTTCGTCGTTTACGGAAACGAGGTTAGCATACAGCCACGCCTTGTAGCCGTCGGGGTTCTTTGAGCCTGAAATGAACATATAGGAGTCCTGCTTCATTTCCTGATAGTACTGATCTGCACCGTCCATCTTAGGGAAAGGTACGAAATTGATTTCCTCATCATCCCACTTCTGTTTTTTCTTATACTTGTACCAATGCTCCTCGTATCTCCAAGTACCGTCCTCGATAAACAGGGTGTTGCCGTTTACCCACTCGTTGTAGCTGGGCGACCAGCCGTTGAGAATTTCTCTGGGGTAACGAAGACCTTCCTGTGTATCGTCAAACAGACGGAGCATTTCCATGCATTTTTCAATGTTTGCATTGGAGAGGTTGCTTACAAGCTTACCGTCCTGAAGTCCGATAAGAGGAGTACCTGTCGTAGCGATAAACGCATGGTCAAGACCGAAGCCGTCAACCGCATACTTGCCGTTGTCCAAATCGGTAAATTCTCTTGCCATTTCAAGGAACTTTTCCCATGTCCATTCGCCCTTTTCAAACAGCTCCCACGGATCGTCAAAGCCTGCTTCTTCAACAATGGACTTTCTGTACCAAAGGAGAGTTGCGATATTAAGCTCCATGATGGGGGTGTAGCTCTTGCCGCCCCAATTGAAGGAATCTATAACATCCTTGTACTTTGCCCACTCGGGAGCGTCAAGGTCTACAACGTCGTTGATGGGCTGGAAAAGTCCCATATAAACGCCGTACGGATAGTAGCTTGTTTCAAAGGGGAAGCAGTCAGGAGATTCGTCAGCCTGTACAAGCTTCGCAAGGTTAGTGTATCTGTCCGCGAATGATGTTGAAACATTTACAAATACATTTTCGTCCTCAACGCTCTCATATCCCTCGGGCTTGTTTGCGGGAGTGCCGTAAAGGGATTTGAACATCTCAACGGCAGGAGAAGCCTCCTGAATTTCATACCACGCCATGAACTTAATCTTTGTGTCTACCTCGATGTCCTTGTAGTTCTCGCTTACGGAAACGTTTTCGATTGCGCTCTGTACGCCCTCGTTTTCGGACATCTGCTTCTGCGTTTCACCTGTGCTCTGAGCCGTAGAAGAAGTAGTTCCGCCGGAAGCAGCGGTGTTTCCCGAGCAGCCGGTAAAGGCGGTAATGCCCATAACCGCAGCCATAAGAAGAGCCGCTGTCTTTTTTGTAGTTTTTTTCATTGTTATCCTCCTAAGAAATCGGTAACGACAAAACGCATAACAATTTTTGCGAGTGACGCACGCTTAATTTATTGCCTAACATCCTGTGTTAATTATACCAAATTCGGCGTTTCAAAATCAATTATCTAATTTAATAAAAACAAACGACAAATGTGTACATTTTGCACAATTATATAAAAAACATTCGTAATTTCTCATAAAATTTAAGTTAATTAAAATCGCCGAATGTAACCTTGGGCGTGCAATTACGCTTTCCTGCCTATTTCGCGGTACATCTGTGAATAGACGAGAACGTCAAAGCCCTTTCTGCGGTAAAGCTGAGCCGCCCTTTCATTATCCGGCTCTATTTCAAGACGGAGCCTTGCGGCGTCAGGGTAAAGCGTGGGGAGCATTTCAAAAAAGCTTCCCGTAATACCCTTGGAACGGTACTGCTCTCTTACATACACCTCCTCTATCCACACGACCTTCCCGCCTGCCTCATTTGAATAGGTGAGCGCAAGCAAGGCATAGCCGCACACCTCATCTCCCTCCCTGAAAATATAGCAGTCGGCAAGAGGACTTCCGCCAATCAGCACGTCAAAGGTTTTTTCAAAGTGGGAAACGGGTATGCTGTGCATTACCGCAGGAGAGGAATAAAACTCCGTACCCATTTTAATAAATTCTTCCCTGTCTGTTTTCTTTATTTTTTCAAAAATCATAATCTGATCCTTTCAATTCAAAATAAAGCTCCGACAGACAAAACCGCCTGCCGGAGCAGTTTATTCAATACTTCTTATCAGTCGCTGTCGCCTGCAAGCTCTCTGTAAAGACCGATATACAGCTTTGCGGACTGCTTCCAGCTGAAGTCAGCCTTCATTGCTCTTGTGACGAGCTTGTTCCACTCTGTCTTGTTCCAGTAGCAATCCTTTGCACGCTGAATTGCGTAAAGCATATCGTGAGCGTTGTAGGACTGGAAGGTATAGCCTGTGCCGCCCTCGTCGCCGCAGTCGATAATGCTATCTGCAAGGCCGCCCGTCTTACGCACTATCGGAATAGTGCCGTAACGCAGGGCTATCATCTGTGCAAGACCGCACGGCTCGCTCTTGCTTGGCATGAGGAACATATTCGCACCCGCATAGATTTTCTTAGCAAGGTCGGGAACATAGCCGCAGGTGAACGCTACTCTGTGGGGGTATTTCCAGCGCATTTCGTGGAAGAACTGCTCGTACTGGGATTCGCCCGAGCCTAAGATAACTACCTTGTAGCCGAGGTTGATAATATCGTCAAATACACGCTTTACAAGATCAAAGCCCTTATGCTCAACAAGTCTTGATACCATACCGAGCACCGGCTCTTCTCCTGCGGGAAGCCCTACCTCCTCAAGCAGCTTTTGCGTGCAGACCTTCTTGCCCGCCTTTCTGGTCACGGTGAAGTTCTGTGCTATTGCGGGATCGGTAGCGGGGTTGTACATATCTGTGTCAATTCCGTTTAAGAAGCCGCAGGTTTTGTACTGCTTGTCTTTAAGCGCCCTGTCAAGTCCGTGAGAGAACCAGGGGTTGAATATCTCGTGAGCATAGGTGGGCGAAACGGTGGTAATCTTGTCGGAAACCTCGATAGCCGCCTTCATAAAGTTTACGTCCTTGTCGTACTCCATAAGAGCCGCGAAGTGCTTCGGTATACCCAGCACATCCTGTAACAGCTCCATGCCGTATCTGCCCTGATACTGTATGTTATGAATGGTGAATACATTCTTTATACCCCACAGCTTGGAATCGTTCTTGTAGAACATGCTGTAATATACGGGGATAAGGGCGCACTGCCAGTCGTTGGAGTTGATTATCTGGGGCTTAAAATCTATAACCTTGAGCATTTCAAGCACGGCACGGGAGAAAAACGCATAACGCTCTGCGTCGTCATAATAGCCGTAAAGTCCGAAATCTCTCCTGAAATAATATTCGTTATCAAGGAAATAGTATGTAACGTTGTTTATCTTTGCGGTGAACAATCCGCAGTACTGACTTCTCCAGCCCACAGGCACATAGAAGTTGGTTACATAGGTCAGCATATCACGCCATTGCTGTTTCATGCTGTTTACATAGTATGGAATGACTACTCTTGCGTCGTGTCCCTCCTCAACCAGCGCCTTGGGGAGCGAGCCCGCAACATCTGCAAGACCGCCCGACGCCGCAACCGGCTGTGCCTCACTTGCCGCATAAAGTATTCTCATATAATATCCCGCCTTTCAGCCTCAAACGGCTATAAAAAAATAATACAGTAATAATATACCATAATAACGTGATGAAATCAAGCAAAATTTATCATTTGGAATAATGTTGCGAAAAAAATCGGAAAAAATAACTAAAAAAATACTTGTGCGTTGTACATATTAACAAAATCATATCCGACGCATATTGATTTTTTATTTAAAATAGATTATAATGAATGTGTATTATGTTACACTTGGAAAATGCCGCATATATTTTATACTTAAAAGGGACATCTGCAAGGCAATGTAACCTTTTGATTTGTGCGGGCAGAAAGGAAATAATATTATGGAGAAAAAAGAAATCACCCTGCTTGACATTATGAACAGAACACAGCTCCAGTCGTTGCAGGATTCATTCGCAAAGGCTACCGGCATGGCGGCTCTTACAACCGACACCACAGGTCCCGTAACACAGCTTTCCTGCCCTACCGATTTTTGCACACGCTGTACAAGAACCTCAAAGGTCGGCGCAGAAAGATGCAATCAGTGCGACCTAAAGGGCGGCGAGCAGGCAAAGGCTACCGGCAAGCCTGCCGTTTACTACTGCCATGCAGGTCTTGTTGACTTTGCCGCCCCCATTATCGTTAACGGCAAGCAGATAGGCTCTCTTATCGGCGGTCAGGTGCTTACAAGCGAGCCTGATCTTGACAAGTTCAGAGCAATTGCCGAGGAGATAGGCGTTGATCCCGACGAGTATGTTGAGGCGGTAAAGAAGGTGCCTATCGTATCCGAGGATAAAATCAACAGCGCGGCAGAGCTTCTTTTCAAAATGGCAGAGGCTCTTTCTCAGGTCGGCTACGAAAGGTACAGCATCAGCGCAGAGCATACCGGAAGCGAAGCGGTATTCAAGGAAATCCACACCGAATACAGACACATCCACAATAAAATAAACGATGTAAACGAAAGCATAAACGAGCTTTCCGCAGAGTTTGACAAGCTGCGTGAAAAGGCGTCTGAATCTGTTAAGATAGTAGCGCAGACAGACTCCATACTGAAATACATACACAATGTTGCAACGCAGATGACCTTGCTCGGCTTCAACGCGTCAATTGAGGCAAAGCATGTGGGTGAAGCGGGCGCAGGCTTCAATGTAATCGCGCAGGAGGTAAGACAGCTTGCAGAGCAGACCTCAAACCAGACGCACAGCATTGAGGACGTGCTGAATAATGTAAGAGGCTCGATTTCGGCTATTGAGGAAGAGATTACAAAGGCGCTCGAAAAGCTCAACGAGAATGTCCAGACGGTAAACGAGCTGAGCGGAGCGATTTCTGTTACCTCGGATAAAATCAACGCTGTCAGCAATGTTAAAAATTAAGGCTCTATAATAAATATTGGGGTAGCCAAATAGAGCCTAAGAATTTAATTTAAAAAAACGCGCGTTGTAAAATGAAGTTGAAATAAAATAAAAAAATAGGTCCATAGTGACGAACCTGTGGTAGAATTAATTTGCTACAACAATTCCGAAAGGATCATCACTATGGACAATCCGAATTATACCACAGAACACAGAAAAGGGCAACATCTTTTAAACGAAGAACGGTACGAAATTGAAGTGCGTTTAAAAGACGGCTGGTCGATATACAAAATAGCGAAACATCTCGGACGAGCGTATAACACTATTAAAGACGAGGTCGAACGCGGAACAGTCACATTGTATAACGGTAAAGTAAAA
>CALXBK010000044.1 GCA_944386545.1 uncultured Ruminiclostridium sp. | reverse complement strand
GCTATCGGAGCGGGAATTTCCTGTGCTATCGGAGCGGGAATTTCCTGTGCTATCGGAGCGGGAATTTCCTGTGCTATCGGAGCGGGAATTTCCTGTGCTATTGGAGCGGGAATTTCCTGTGCTATCGGAGCAGGGATTTCCTGCGGTATAGGTGCAGGCATTTCCTGCGGAGTAAATGCGGGTGCTTCCGGCGCTATCGGAGCGGGAATTTCCTGTCCGTACTGAGGAGCAGCGTTCTGTACAGGCTGATTATTATAGCTCTGTGCGGGTATGCTCTGTGCATACTGATTGTCATAGCCCTGAGCGGGTATGTTCTGTGCATACTGATTGTCATAGCCCTGAACAGGTATATTCTGCGCATACATCGGCTGCCGGGGGGCAGGAGCGTTTGTAAGCGCCGCTTTGTGCTTTTTGGAAGCTGAAGAATTTAAAAGGAAGGCAACAAATCCGAGTACGGCGGGAACAAAGAGCGTTACCGCATAAAAGCCTATAACCGTACCTGCCGGAAGTCCTGCGCCGACAGGCTCAAAGCCTATCGAAATACCAAATCCCGCAATAGGAGTTATAAGTATTCCTCTAATTATGCTGTTTAGAAAATCCGCTGAGCTTATGTCGGTCAACGACATCGAATAAAGCGCAAGACCGCCGAACGCTAAGAACAGCAGTAATGCAATGATAGCAAGAACAAGGTCCACGGTTGAAATTATTTTTGCCGCGGAAGCTACGCCCTTTGCCTCTCCCTTTTTAGATAAAGGAATGAGAATAAGCGCAACAATTGCAATCACAGCTATTGCAAGCCCTGCCCATACGGCAATAGTCGGAATAAGCATATCCGAAGAAAAATTCTCCTCCAGCAATGCTTTATAACCGTCAAAATCATAAGTAACACTTTCCATAACAACATCTCCTCCAAAACGGATACTTTTTGCGTGAAGTTTCGTACAGGTATACAATATACCTCACGGCTTCCTTTGATAATTGTAACACATTTGCTTTGGCAATGTCAATATAAAATTTGTCAGATTGCTTGCGTTTTGCGTTAAAATGTGATATACTTCCTATTAAAGCAATGTGATAATTCCCACACGGCTTAAATAGAAATAAAACAGTAACAGCGGAAAGGAGATACTCTTATGTGCGGTATTGTAGGCTACGCAGGAGAAAGAGAATGTACCGGAATACTTGTAAACGCGCTTGAAAAGTTAGAGTACAGGGGCTATGACTCTGCGGGAATAGCTATTTTTGAGGGCGACAGAATAAAGACCGTCAAGGCAAAGGGAAAAATCAGGGAGGGACTTGTTCAGAGGCTTCGTATGGAGGCTCACTTCTCGGCGGTGTCGGGGATAGGACATACCCGCTGGGCTACTCACGGCGAGCCGAGCGATATAAACTCCCACCCTATCGGAAACGGCAGAGTTTCGATAGTTCACAACGGTATTATTGAAAACTACCGTAGGGTAAAGGAATTTCTCACCGACAAGGGCTACGGCTTTGAAAGCGAAACGGATACCGAAGCGGTTGCAAAGCTCCTTGACTATAACTACAACGGCGATCCGCTGGACACCATTATAAAGACAATAGCTGACATCGAGGGAGCGTATGCGCTCGGAATCATGTTCAGAGAGCATAAAAACCGCATTTTCGCAGTAAGAAAGGAAAGCCCGCTTATCGTCGGCAAGGGCAACGGCGAGATGTTCATTGCGTCCGATGTTACGGCGATAATCGAGCATACAAAGGAATATTACCTGCTTGAGCCGGGTGAGATTGCGGATATAACCAAGGACGGCGTTACCTTCTATGACATACATAAGAATGTCATTGAAAAGGAGCTGTCGGTTGTGGACTGGGATATTTCTGCGGCTGAAAAGGGCGGTTATGCTCATTTTATGCTGAAAGAGATACATGAACAGCCCGAAGCACTTAAAAGAACAATTTCTCCCCGCATAAAGGACGGTATGCCGGATTTTTCCGAGTGCGGGCTTACCGATGAAAAGCTGAGAGCTTACCGCCACATCTATTTTGTCGGCTGCGGCTCTGCCATGCATGCGGGAATTGTCGGCAAGTATGTTGTGGAGAGCCTCGCAAGAACTCCCGTAATCATGGATATTGCGTCTGAATTCAGATACCGCAGTCCGCTTTTGTCGCCTGACGATCTGGTAGTAATCATTTCTCAGTCGGGAGAAACGGCAGATACCCTGGCGGCGCTCAAGCTGTCAAACGAAATAGGCGCAGATACGCTTGCAATCGTAAATGTAGTCGGCTCGTCCATAGCAAGAGAGGCAAAGATGGTAATGTACACCCTCGCAGGCCCCGAAATATCCGTATGCTCCACAAAGGCATACATGGTGCAGACGGCGTTTATGTACCTTATCGCTTTCAGAGTTGCCTATGCAAGAAATATGATAGACGAGCAGACCTGCAAGAAGTATATTTCCATGCTTGAGGGCGTCCCTGCGCTCGTTGAGCATTGCCTTGCCGACCAGACGCAGTACCAGAAGGTTGCCGCCCGTCTTATGAGCACCGACAGCCTTTTGTATATCGGCAGAGGACTTGACTATGCGCTGAGTATGGAAGGGAGCTTAAAGCTCAAGGAAATATCCTATATCCATTCCGAAAGCTATGCGGCAGGAGAGCTGAAGCACGGCACAATCTCCCTTATCGAGGACGGTATGCCCGTTATTGCCGTTGCAACACAGCACAATCTTTACGAAAAGACCGCAAGCAATGTAAAAGAGGTAAAATCAAGAGGCGCAACGGTTATCATGGTTTGCAGTGAAACTCTTAAATCCGAGATGGCCGATATAGATTATCCAATATATCTTCCCGTCACCGATGATATACTTATGCCGCTTGTTGCGGTTGTACCGCTTCAGCTTATCGCATACTACACCGCCGCACTCAAGAATTTCGATGTTGACCATCCGAAAAATCTCGCAAAATCGGTTACGGTAGAATAATTTTGCTTAAGGTATCCTCCGTGAATTTTCACGGATAAAACGGAGGTAAAAAATGACAGATATAAGCAGGCTCACTCCTCTGTGGGAACGGCTTCGTACTGCAGGCAAGCCGGTAATTCTTTACGGCATGGGCGACGGCGCACAGAAAATAATGAACGTCGCAGAGCAAAAGGGCGTAAAAATTTCGGGTGTTATGGCAAGCGACGATTTTGTAAGAGGACACAGCTTTGCCGGCTTTGAGGTAAAAAAGCTCGCCGATATAGAAGCGGAATTTGACGGCTGCATTATTTTGGTGTGCTTTGGAACGTCAATCCCGGAAGTAATGCAAAGGATAACCGTCATTTCCGACCGCCATGAGTTGTACGCTCCCGATGTTCCCGTTATCGGCGGGGGACTGTTTGACGCAGAATATGCGAATAATCATATTGAAGAATTAAACGAGGTTTATGAGCTTCTTGCGGACGAACACTCAAAAGACGTTTTCGACGGCTGGCTTGAATACAGAATAACAGGCAATATTTCTCCGCTGCTTCGCAATCAGACCGAAAAGCAGGAGGCGTATGAACTTCTTTCGCTTACGGACAGCGAGATTTACGCCGACCTCGGTGCGTACAACGGCGATACGATAGAGGAATTTTTAAAGGTAACAGGCGGAAAATTTACGAAGATATACGCTATGGAGCCTGACGCGAGAAGTTATGCTAAGCTCAAACGGCGGCACTATTCGCTGAGTCCCTATGATTTCAGAACCTACAACGCGGGCGCATGGAGCTGTGACACTGTGATGGAATTTGTTTCAAAGGGCGGCAGAAACTCCACTCTCACACCGTACGAAAAGGGCAAAGCGGCGAGTCCGTCGAGCATAAAGCAAGTAGCTATGAAAAGCCTTGACGGAATACTCGGAAATGATCCTGTCACGCTGATAAAGTACGATGTGGAGGGCAGTGAGGAAAAGGCTCTTGACGGCAGTGCAAAGGCAATAGCGAGGTATAAGCCGAAGCTCATAGTGTCGCTTTACCACCGCACGGAGGATATGTTTACGCTCCCCAAAAAGGTAAAGCGGCTCAATCCGAATTACAGGCTGTATCTTCGCCAGCACCCGTATATTCCCGCATGGGATATGAATTTATATTGTATTTGATTTAAGGAGAGGGAAATGAAAAAGGCTGTACTGATTATCCTTGCCGTTCTTGTAACGCTCGGAATAGGACTTTTGCTTTATATGCAGATAACGCGCACCACTCCTGTCTATGCGGGAAGCGAAAATCAGGTTGTAACTGAGGGTATGTCTCTTGCGGTTTCGGGTAAATATTACACGGGACTTGAAAAGGCAGAGGTTGATACCGCACTGCTTGACGTAGCTGACGGTATTGAGGGCGCAAGGACCGCATACGACGCAATACTTGCAAAGGGTACTCCCGTTTTTACGCCCACCTTCTTTATAAACATTGTCGAAAACGGTGCGGATTACATAAGGCTCAGCGGCGAAATTCTCGATGTTCCGCTTGAAAATCAGAAATCAGAGGGCTTCTACTGCGAAAATCTTACCATGAACGTTTATACCGACGGAGCTTCAAGGGTTATTTCGCTGAGAAACTCAATGCCGCAGGAGGTTGCTTTGCGTACTGTGTCACTGCCCGTAATTACGGATGACGGACTTGTCGCAACAACGCGCTTTGACGCAGAGGCTCTTTATGATATGAATATTGCTTTGGTTTCGGGCAATACCTCCTCCGTAGTCACATTTGAATGGACCTATAATGTAAAAAATGCCGCTTTGTTCAACCTTTCCGAAATTGACGAGCAGATAATCACGGCTGATGTCTGTGTTACCGTTGATAACGGAGTTGCCGCAATCGCATTTGAATAACGTAAATCCGATACAAAAAATCCCTGAATGCTTCATGCGTTCAGGGATTTTGTTTTTTCGGGAGTAATACTGACTGCTGCCGAAAAAGAATAAATTATTTTATGCTCATTTTGATGCAGCTTATTTTTCTTTTTGCCGAATTTGCATCACTGCAAGGGTAAGTCCCTGCCTGAATTTTCCATGATTTGCTCGGGAGTATCGGTACAGCCGTCCTGAATCCATTGATAAACAACGCCAAAATAAGCTCCCGCAAAGAAGGATTTTGCATATTTGAATATTTCGTCCTCGCCCTCCTTACAGCCGTATTCGTTGAAGAAAATTCTGAACAGCAGATGATTGAGCTTATGCCTTGCAAGCAAAAGGTAAAAATCCTTATGCTCATATACGCTTTTCAGAACCAGCCTTGCCTCGTCCTCCTCAAACTCATCAGGAAACCTTTCCTTGTAATTTTGCCTGAATTTGATTTCGGTAAGGTACAGTATAAGCTCGTCCCTGTCGTTGCCGAAACAGCGGTAATAGGTAGTCCTGCCGTAGCCCGCCTGTTTGCATATATCAGTTACGCTTATGTCGGAATATTCCTTTTTCTGCATCAGCCGCACCAGTGCAACGCACAAATCCTCTTTAATATATTCCTTTGATAAATTTTTCCGTCTCATTCAGAAACAAATCCTTTCATTGTGTTCCGCTTAAAGCTGTCGGGTGCTGAATATGCCTTATTTTCATTGACAACAATAAATGCCGATGATATAACTTAGGCAAGATGTCCCCCGCCTCTAAGGCGGCGGGTTCCATATTCAGTTTTAGTTGGGGTTCAATCCCCAACTGAAACCGAATCGCAGCTTCGCTGCGGCTTGCCACGTTGAATGACGGGGCAAGCCCCTTATTGAATTTCGTCAATGATAGGAACGACTGTTTCTATAAATTATACACAAAAAACGAAAAATGTCAATATGTTACATTCTGTTTTCCGTCTGCATTACGGAGGAAATTCAAAACGAAAAAGGCGTTGATGATATTGGGAATTGTTATTGCCGTCATTGCGGTGCTGATAATTTTAATATTTCTTTATCTTTTATCCCGCCCCGCAGTCCCGAAGGATTACAAAAGCAGGGTAAAAACAGGCGGCGGTGTCGAAGAGAGATATTTGCAAAGCGGAGAATATGAAGTCGCTTACCTTGAATGTCCCGTTATGCAGAATTTTAAGAAATACGAGTTTTACTATCCGGCAGAGCCGGCAAAAACGGATAAAAAGTACCCGGTAGTTATATTCTGCAACGGCACGGGTGTTCCTGCGTCAAAATATTCCGAGCTGTTAAGACATTTAGCGTCATGGGAATTTGTAGTTGCGGCTACCGAAGAGGAATATTCCTGGAACGGCTTTTCCGCAGAAATGTGCATACGCAGGCTGATAACCCTTAACGAAAATGAAACGGTGGAGGGAATTGAACAAAACCCCTTCTATCAGCGTATTGATTTTGATAATGTGGGAATTTCAGGCCATTCGCAGGGCGGCGTTGGTGCGATAAATACCGCAAGCGCAGTCGGAATATGCCGCTATGATTAAGGCAATCTATATCGCAAGCCCGACAAATAAGGAGCTTGCAAAGGCGCTTGAATGGGAGTATAACCCCTCAAATACAGCCGCACCGATATTTATTACCTCAAGTACGGGAAAATCAGAGGAAAGCCTCGTGGTATCCTTGGAGGGCTTAAATGCCATCTATGACGATATTCCCGATACCGTACAAAAGGTTATGGCTCGCAGGAACGACACCGACCACGGGTGTATGCTGTATTACGGCGACGGATATATGACCGCCTGGTTTATGCGGTGGCTTCAGGGGGATACGCAGGCGGAAAAGGCGTTTGTCGGCGATGATGCCGAAATACTCAATAATCCTTATTGGCAGGATGTACGGAAAGACGGCTGAAAATTTTAATCAAGGCGGCAGGGATAGCTGTAATCTCTGCCGTCCTCTGTTATTTTTGACGGAAAATAATCGGTAAAAATTCAATAAATTAATGGGAGCGATATATTTTTGACAATATCTGCGGTATTTTTTCAGCGGCTGTGCCACATTTAAAAGAAAAAAAGTTGTTTTTTTGCCAAAGTTGCATAAAAATTTGCAAGAGTATTAAAAAACGCTTGCAAAACGGTTTTGTTTGTACTATAATATTGTGATAGGGCGCAGAATATAAACTGTGCAAAAAATTACGAAAGATATGGAGTCAGATTTAAGATGGAAAGACAGGAACTCTCTCAGCTTATTGAAAACGCCAAGGCTCATTATGACGAGCTTTGCACACAGGGATTGAAGCTTGATATGTCGCGCGGCAAGCCCGCCCCCGCACAGCTCGATTTATCCGTTGAAATGCTCACTCACTGCCTTGACGGTGAATATATGTCCGAAAGCGGAATTGACTGCCGCAATTACGGCGTTCTCGACGGTATCGACGAGGCAAAAAGACTTTGTATGCCCATGCTCGGAGTAGGGCACGATGAAATTATCATAGGCGGCAATTCAAGTCTTCAGCTTATGTACGATACAATCGCAAGAGCAATGCTGCTCGGCGTGCTCGGCGGCAAGAAGCCATGGAGCAAGAACGAAAAGGTTAAGTTCCTTTGTCCCGCCCCCGGCTATGACCGTCACTTTGCTATATGCGAAAGCATGGGTATTGAGATGATTACCGTACCTTATAAAGAGGACGGCCCCGACATGGATATGGTTGAAAGCCTGGTTGCTTCCGACGAGCTTATCAAGGGCATCTGGTGCGTTCCCATGTACAGCAATCCCGAGGGAATTACCTGCTCGGACGAAGTGGTAAAGCGTTTTGCAAACCTCTCTCCCAAGGCTGACGATTTCAGAATTTTCTGGGATAACGCTTACTGCGTACACCATCTTACCGATACACCCGACACTCTGCTCAATCTTCTTGATGAAGCAAAGAAAACCGGCAAGCAGGACATGGTATTCATGTTCACCTCAACCTCGAAGATTTCCTTCCCTGGCGGCGGTCTTGCAGTGCTCGGCGCAAGTGCGGCAAACATCGAGTTTATCAAGAGCCAGATGACATACCAGACTATCGGCTATGACAAGCTCAACCAGTTAAGACACGCAATATTCTTTAAGGACTTCGACGGCATAAAGGAACACATGAGAAAGCACAGAGCTATAATTGAGCCTAAGTTTGCCGTTGTTCTTGAAAAGCTTGATAAAGAGCTTGCTTCTCTGAATTTCGGCACATGGCACAAGCCTAACGGCGGCTACTTCATCTCCTTCAACGGTCTGCCCGGTACGGCAAAGCGCATCGTTGAGCTGTGCCGCAACGCTGGCGTTGTATTGACGGGCGCAGGCGCAACCTACCCCTACGGCAAGGATCCCGAGGACAGAAATATCCGTATCGCTCCCACATATCCCACGGTTGAGGAGCTTTCAAAGGCAATGGAGGTATTCTGCACAGCCGTTAAAATCGCGGCGTGCGAAGCTCTGCTCGGCTAAGACGCATATTTCGTCCTGTTTCGCCGCTGACGCAAAAATAGGGCGAAAGGGCTTGCATAATTTTTCATAATGTGATACAATAATAAGGCGGTTTTACATCAAAGCCGCCTTAATTCGCGCCTGTAGCTCAGCCGGATAGAGCAACAGCCTCCGACGCTGTGTGTCGTGCGTTCGAATCGCATCAGGCGTACCACGTCGTCGCCCCGAAATTCCTTTATTTAAAGGAATTTTCGGGGGTTTATTTATTAGTGAAGATTTACATATTTTTGCGCAAGATAACGAAAAAACAAAAAATAATCAAAAATGCAAGTCAGAATTGTTTGCTTTTTCAGTTCCGCAATTCGCTTAAGAACAAAAATTAATAAATTTATATTCTGTGCAAGACCATAATCAAAAGGAGTTACTCCATGAAAAAACTATTCGCAATTTTCCTTTCCGCTGTTTTGCCCTTAACCGCCTGCTCAGGTACTCAGAAGGCGAACGGTTATAAGCAGGTAACCTCAGACGAGGCTGTTTGCATGATGAATGAGCTTGACAGCTATATTATCCTTGATGTGAGGACAGCCGCCGAATTTGCCGAAAAGCATATCCCGAACGCTCTCAACATTCCTAACGAAGAAATCGGCGACGGCGAAATTTCATTACTTCCCGACAAGCAGCAGTACATCTTTGTCTACTGCCGCAGCGGAAACCGCAGTAAGCAGGCCTCCTCAAAGCTCGCTCGGCTCGGATACGTCAATGTTATTGAATTTGGCGGAATAAACTCCTGGAATGGTCCGACGGTAAGTGAATAATACAAAAATCCCACCGTGCTTATTTTCACGGTGGGATATATTTGTAGGTAATTACTCAGCCGAAAATTCGTAAATCGTGGTAAAACTGTATCTTTCGCCTGCCGCATAAATGCAGGAGGGCTTGAACTGCGGCTTATTCGGCGCATCGGGACAGAACTGGCTTTCAAGGCAAAGTCCCTGATTTTTGTACATTTCCTTGCCGCCCTTGCCGGTTTCTCCGCCGAGACCGCCGCTGATATAGAACTGTATCGCAGGCTTATCGGTGTAAACCGTCATAACCCTGCCCGAAACGGGAGCCTTTACAACCGCCGCCTTTCTCATCTCTGCGTTTTCGCCGAGCACATAGTTGTGGTCATATCCGCCGGGGAGCTTTCCGCTGTCGATGTCCTCGCCTATTCTCTTGGGAGAGGTGAAATCAAAGGGAGTCCCTTTAACTTCAGCTATTTCGCCCGTGGGGATAAGGAGCTTGTCAACGGGAGTGTACTTTTCGGCAAGAATTTGCACAACATGATTTAATACATTGCCGTTGTCAATTCCCTCAAGGTTGAAATAGGCGTGGTTTGTGAAATTCATCACCGTGTCCTTGTCGCAAGCTGCATTGTAGCTTATTTCAAGAGCTTTTTCGGTAAGCGTGTATTTTACGTCAAGCGTAAGAGTGCCGGGATAGCCCTCTTCCCCGTCTGCGCTCATGTAAGAGAAAACTACATAGGGATCGGGAGTATCGCCCGTTTCCTTTACATCCCATACCTTGTGGTTAAAGCCGCTTACACCGCCGTGAAGGTGGTTTACTCCATTGTCGTTTGCGGCGAGCTTGTACTCCTTGCCGCCGAGGGTAAAGCAGGCGTTTCCTATTCTGTTGGCATATCTGCCCACAAGCGCGCCCTGGCTTGACGTGCCGCTTGTATAGCCTGCAAGATCGTCATAGCCCAGCACTACATCCCCCTTGTTCCCGTTTTTGTCGGGAGCATAAAGCGAAACAAGAGAGCCTGCGTAATTTGTGAAAGCGGCTTTAAGCGCGCCGTTTTCAAGGGTGATAAGGTAGCAGTCCTTACCGTCGTGCGTTCCCCAAAGTGTTTTTTCGATACTCATTTTCTTAATGCCTTTCATTAAAATGTGATACCGTCCCGTTCGGACTTTTTTTAATTGTAGCACATAAATTTGCAAATGTAAAGTGAAAATAATCCCTCGGCGGGAATTTTGCCGTATATTTTCCGCACGCAAGGAAGGAAAACAACAATACTGCACGGGGAACTGTGCAGTATTGTTGTTAGCTTTTGTATTTGATAATATCGCTCGGTGAGCAGTTCAGGACATAGCAAATCCGCGCCAGAACGTCCAAATCCAGCTTCTCAACCTGATTTGAATACCATTTGTTGATAACCTCAAACCGTGTGTTTGAAGCCTTGGCAAGATAATTTCTCGTAAGACCTCGGCTGTCCAGAAGGTCTTTCAGACAAATATTTATCCTGCCGTAGTCCTTGATAGTTATGATTGTAACAGCATTTTCCATAGTTTCACCCTTGAATATATTCTATTATGGTAGTTACGGGTTGACAATATACATGTATATGTAGTACTATATATATAGTAATATATTCAAGGAGATGAGAGTATGGTTGTAGCATTCTTTGGACACAAGGATACACCAAGTGCGGTAAAGCCACTTATAAAACAAACGGTGGAGAAATTGATTTCCGAAAACAGGGAGATAAAATTCCTTGTCGGGACGCATGGAGCTTTCGATTTAATGACACAAAGCGTTCTGTTGAATGAGTTGCATACTCACCCGCAGATAGTTTGTTACATTGTGCTTTCGTGTATTCCTGCCGAGAACAGCGGTAAGGATTACGGTCTTTTGACTTTGGTTCCGGAAGGGATTGAATGTGTTCCCAAACGATTTGGAATCTCATTCAGAAACGACTTTATGGTCAATGAGAGTGACACAATTGTCTGCTATATTACCCATGATATGGGCGGAGCGGCTCGTTTTGTGGGCAAGGCAAAGAAAAAGGGCAAGTCTGTAATCAACCTTGCCGATAATCAACAATCTGAAAATAAAAAGGCTATTTGTCAATAGTTGAGGTAAATAATTAAAATCGAATTTTGCAAGCAGCTGCTGTCAGGTAGCTGCTTGCGTAAGTTTTTGAAAGGTTCAGTCCGCAATTTTCAGTTTTAAAAGGCTCTATAATAAATATTGGGGTAGCCAAATAGAGCCTAAGAATTTAATTTAAAAAAAGTAAAAAAGTAGAGCATATTTGGTGAAAATCCGTTATAACGGAATTGTGAACTAACCACGAACGGAGGACCGAATATGCTCTACAATGATTATACAGCAAAACTGATTGGTTTTCAAGGGATAATTGTAACAAATGTTGAAGAAAGCACTGAAAATCTGATAATAAACGCCGAAATGAGAAGAAAACCGCACAATTGTCCTTGTTGCGGTACCGCAATAAGGGCAATTCACGACTATCGCAAACAGAGGATTAAGTATGCACCCTCGCATGGGAAAACAGTTGTAATACTCTTGCGCAAAAGACGATACCGCTGTCCGCACCTCTGCTTCGTGAGCTTATAGACGAGATAACCTTTTATGAGACTGAGGGTGTCGGTAAAAACCGAAGTCAGCGAATTATGATTTATTACAATTTTGTTGGGTTCATTGAGATCCCCGAATGCAAAAGTAATTATAAAGCAGACACCCGAAAAGGTGTAGCTGTCGAATACACAGACTGCATTTCCTTGTCTGATATCGTATCGAATGGCCTGATCCGGAAAAGTCCCTGCTGCTGATATTCCATCAAGCAGTCATACAGATCGGTAATCATTGTCACATCGTCAACCTTTGCCGCATTCTCACAGACAAAGACTCCGTTGATCTGCGTCGGATTTCCTGCGCTTGGAATATCATCGCATTCATACAAATACCCTTGTGTGCCTTTGTAAATATCAGAAAAAGCATTCTGATAATACTCCGAATAATGAACGGCTCCGTCCTTATCAAATCCATAAGGATAATAGCTAAACGGCTTTGGTACAGGATGTATAGCGTATAAAAGCGCCACGACCGGATTCTGTGTAAAATAAACATACCGCTCTCCATGCTCCGACAAATACGGTTTCAGTTCGTTTAATCCTCCGACAGGGCTTCCGTGATAAAAGGTCATCACGACACCT
>CALXBK010000043.1 GCA_944386545.1 uncultured Ruminiclostridium sp. | reverse complement strand
TTTGGTAATCATCTGCTAAGTTATCTGTTTTTTTTAATCCAATTGTACACATTGGCTTTGCTGAAGCCAAATATTTTGCCTACTCCTCGTCCACTTGTTCCTGAATAGTAGGTTTTTATTGCAAGTTCTTTAATTTCTTCGGAATACTCTCGTGTTTTCGGGTTGAGCGTGTAGTATTTTTTACATTCTGTGCAAAAGCACCTCTGTGTTCCCGAACGATTTTTCCCACAATTTCTTTGTTTTTCCACTCTTGCGCATATCGGACATTTTCGTCCTGCGACTTCTTTTGCTTTTCTCATATTTTTATTGTATCATACTCCGCTCCATTTGTCCACACCCAATTTATTTTAGGCAAATTACGGTTTTAAAACAAAATACAAAAAATATATTTGTTTTTTACATAATTCAGTTGAAAGTAACTAAGTTTTATGTTAAAATATAAACAAGCGGTTTATTGCTTTAACACAAAAAATTGTATTATGGAGAAAAACATGGAAAATAAGAAAATTATAAGCCCGTCTGATAAAGCTTTTGATTATATGGGCAGAATTGATTTTGATGATGCGAACAATCCTCTGTTCGTCTTTGCGGGCAGTATGGTAAGCACAAAATTTACAGGCACATCTGTCGGAATGATGATACAGCCATATATGTTCTATGAGGTTACATGGATAGGTGCAATCGTTGACGGAATACAATACAAGTTTGAGATGAGGTATTCCGAATTGCCCCTCTATATTCCGATAGTAAGCGGACTTGAGCAGGGCGAGCATACAATAACCATTTTTAAGCGCACAGCAGGTACTCATCATTATTTCCGCTTCTGCGGACTGATGATTGACAGCGACGCTTGTGTAAGTCCCGTAAATCACAGGTACGATATGAACATCGAGGTTTACGGTGACAGCGTTTCTGCGGGTGAGGTCGTTGAAGCGGTAAACTACTGCGGTCATATTGATCCTCCCCACAACTCCCAGTATGACAACAGCTGGTTTTCCTATTCGCTTTTGCTTGCAAGACATCTCAACGCCCGTATAAACTGCAATGCCCAGGGCGGTATTTCGCTTATCAACGGCGCAGGATATTTCAACCCTCCCGATTATATCGGTATGGAAACGGTATACGACCAGCTTTCCTATGTTCCTCAGTTCGGCATTACAAAGTGGGATTTTTCACGCTTTACCCCCGATTATATCGTAATCGCTCTGGGACAGAACGACGCCAACCCCGATCCCGAAAGAATTAAGAACAAGGAATACAGGGAAAAGTGGAAGAGCGTGTACAAGGATATGGTAAATTCTCTCAGAGAAAAGTATGACGATAAAGCAAGATTTATAATCATCACCACCGTACTCATGCATGAGCCTATCTGGGACGAAACGCTTGACGAAATCGTAGCGGAGCTTGACTGTGAAAATGTCCGCAGATACAAATTCAGAAGAAACGCCGCGGCTACTCCCGGACATCCCAGAATACCCGAACAGGTGGAAATGGCGGAGGAGCTTGCTGTATTCATAAAAAAATGGGAAAAATAATTGTGTTTTTGCACAAAATATTCAGTTAAAATAGAGCATATTTCATAAATTAAGCACAAAACTATTGAAAACGTTTGGGAAATGTGTTAGAATAATTTAAAACAATACGGCGGTATAGCTATAAATATCGTCAGTAAGGAGTATATATCATGTCAATCAATGTCCCAAAGGAGCATGAGGTTCCGTTATATCTTTTTCACCAAGGAAAAAACGCTGAGGCATACAGGCTGTTCGGCTCTCATCTTACCGAAAAGGACGGAAAAAAGGGAGTTATGTTTAGGGTATGGGCGCCTAAGGCGGCAGATGTAAGCGTTGTCGGCGACTTCAACCATTGGAACCGCGAGCTTAACTACATGAAAAAGATAAGCGACGGCGGTATCTGGGAGCTGTTTATCCCCGGTCTTAAACAGTTTGACAACTACAAATACAGTATAAAAACATCAAGAGGTCAAATAAAGCTGAAAGCCGATCCTTACGGCTATCACATGGAAACAAGGCCTAACACCGCATCAAAGGTGTATGACATATCCGGCTACAAGTGGAAGGACACAAAGTGGATGGAGGCAAAAAAGACTACTAACATCTACCGTTCTCCCATGAATATTTACGAGGTGCATTTAAACTCGTGGTTTAAAAAGGCTGACGAGAACGAGCTTTTCAGCTATATGCAGCTTGCCGAGAAGTTAGTTCCTTACGTTAAGGAAATGGGATATACCCACATAGAAATGATGCCGATTGCAGAGTTCCCGTTCGACGGCTCATGGGGCTATCAGCAGATAGGCTACTTTGCTCCCACATCAAGATTTGGCACACCCAAGGATTTCATGGAATTTGTTGATTTCTGCCATAACAGCGGTATCGGTATTATCCTTGACTGGGTGCCTGCTCACTTTCCAAAGGACGCGGCGGGACTTTATGAGTTTGACGGCGATTTCTGCTATGAATATTCTGATCCCAATAAGCGCGAGCATTACAACTGGGGTACGAGAGTATTCGATTGGGGCAAGCCCGAGGTGCAGTCCTTTCTCATTTCAAATGCGAATTACTGGATAAGCGAATATCATGTTGACGGTCTGCGTGTAGACGCGGTAGCCTCCATGCTTTACCTTGACTATGACAGACAGGGCGGCGCATGGACGCCCAACAAGAACGGCGGTCACGAAAACCTTGAGGCGGTTGACTTTTTACAAAATCTTAACACCACGCTTTTCTCAAAGCATGACGGTTTACTTATGATAGCGGAGGAATCCACCGCATGGCCTATGGTTACAAAGCCTGCGGACATCGGCGGTCTCGGCTTCAACTTTAAGTGGAACATGGGCTGGATGAACGATATGCTCTCCTATATGTCCATGAATCCCGAATACAGAGAGCATAACCACAATAAGGTTACTTTCTCGTTCTATTACGCCTTCTCTGAAAACTTCATTCTTCCTATTTCCCACGATGAGGTAGTTTACGGAAAATGCTCCATGCTCGACAAGATGAGCGGACCGAGAGACAAGCGTTTTGCTTCGCTGCGTACTTTCCTGTCCTACATGATGGCGCACCCCGGCAAAAAGCTGACCTTTATGGGACAGGAATTTGCACAGTTCAAGGAATGGAATTACAAGACAGGACTTGACTGGGACGTGCTTCAGTTTGAGGAGCACAGTCAGTACAAGAATTTCGTTGCCGATCTGAACAAGCTCTATCTTGATACAAAGCCCATGTGGGAGATTGATTACGACTGGAGCGGATTTAGCTGGATAGTAAGCGATGACAACAAGAACAGCGTTATCGTGTTCAGAAGAATTGACAGCACGGGCGACGAGATTATTGCGGTTTGTAACTTCCTGCCGCAGGAGCATGAGATATATTCCTTCGGCGTTCCTTACTATGCCGATTATAAAGAAATATTCCACACCGACGAGGTTAAATACGGCGGCGACACCATGAAGCTGTCAACCTACACAGCCGAGTGCGAGCCTATGCACGGACTTGAATATTCGATTACGATAAAAATTCCCGCAATGTCCGCGATTTTCCTAAAGCCTGTAAACAAGCGCAGTCCCGTAAAAAAGGCGGCGAAGGCTCCCGCAAAGAAATCGGCAAAAGCGGCTTCTTTAAAGGCGGCGGCAAAGCAGGAAAAAGCCAAAACCAAGGCAAAGGCGAAAGCTGATAAAGTCTTACCGTCTGACGGCGGCAAGCTCAAAAAATAAAACACGGAGGATCTGATTTATGAAACATGTAAAGAAGGAATGCGTAGCAATGCTGCTCGCAGGCGGTCAGGGAAGCAGACTGTATGCACTGACAAAGGATATGGCAAAGCCTGCCGTTCCTTTCGGCGGCAAGTACAGAATTATCGACTTTCCGCTTTCCAACTGTGTAAACAGCGGTATTGACACGGTAGGCGTGCTGACACAGTATCAGCCGCTTGTACTCAACGAGTACATAGGCAACGGACACCCTTGGGGACTTGACAGAGTTCACGGAGGAGTTCATGTACTGCCTCCCTATGAATCCTCCTTCGGTAAGTCATGGTACGAGGGTACGGCAAACGCAATTTATCAGAACATCAGCTTTATAGACAGATACAATCCCGAATATGTAGCAATGCTTTCGGGCGACCACATCTACAAGATGAATTACAACAAGATGCTGAAATTTCACAAGGCTCACAATGCAGACGCAACCATTGCAGTGCTTGAGGTTCCGTGGGAGGAAGCTTCCCGTTTCGGTATCATGAGTGCAGACGAGAATAACGTTATCTATGAGTTTGCGGAGAAGCCCGCACAGCCCAAGTCAAACCTTGCTTCAATGGGCGTTTACATCTTCTCATGGCAAAATCTCAAAAAGCACCTTATTGCAAATGAAAACGATGAGGGCGCAAGCAAGGACTTCGGCAAGAACATTATTCCCGCAATGCTTGCAGAGGGCAATAAGCTGGTAGCATACCACTTTGAAGGCTACTGGAAGGATGTCGGAACAATCGACAGCCTCTGGGAAGCCAACATGGATTTGCTCAACCCCAATATTCCCCTTGATTTGCATGATCCCAACTGGAGAATTTTCTCAAGAAACCCCGTTATGCCTTCTCACTATGCGGGCGAACACAGCTCTATACAGAACTCCATGATTTCCGAGGGCTGTGATATTGAGGGTACTATTGACTTCTCGGTACTCTTTGCAGGCGTTGTGATTGAGCCGGGTGCCGTTGTAAGAGACAGTATCATTATGCCCAACACCGTTATAAAGAAAGGCGCAGTAGTTGAATATGCCATTGTCGGCGAGGATTGTGTAATCGGCGAAAATGTAAGAGTCGGCGCAAGACCTGAGGCTATCGAGGATAAGGAAACCTGGGGCGTTGCCGTAATAGGCCACGGCGTCACGGTAAGCGACAATTCCGAAATCAAGCCTAAGGCTATGGTTTCAGAGAGCATATAAGTGGGAGGAGTGAACAACATGGCAATTATGGCAAACGTACTCGGATTAATCTTTGCTAATATGCATGAATCCGGAATTTCAGACTTGACTAAAGTAAGAACACTTGCGAGCGTTCCCTTCGGCGGAAGATACAGACTTATTGACTTCACTCTTTCCAACATGGTGAACAGCGATATTGACAATGTAGGTATCATCACAAAGGACAACTATCTGTCGCTTATGGATCACTTAGGCGGCGGCGATGAGTGGGACCTTTCAAGAAAAACAGGCGGTATGCACCTGCTTCCTCCCTACGGAAACAGCACAGGACTTTACAGAGGCAGACTTGAGGCTATGGCGCAGGTTAAGCCCTTTATCGAGAACAGCAATGCAGAATACGTGCTTTTCTCGGATACCGACGTAGTAGCTAATATTGATTATCGTCCCATCGTTGATTACCATGAGAGCACAGGCGCTGATCTTACCGTAGTTTACGGCAGGGGCAACTTTACCACCGAGCAAACTATGACAAAGACGGTGCTTGCAATAAATCCCGACAATCAGGTTTACGATGTGCTTATCCATCCCGAAATCAGCGGTGAACACAATGTCAGCCTCAACATTTTCGTTGCAAAAAAGGACTGGCTGCTTGATATAATCCGCGAGGCCCAGAGCCGCAATCTGTACAGCTTTGAGGTTGATGTGCTCCAGAAGAAGCTTCACGAAATCAAGGTTATGGGCTACAAGTACGATAAGCCTTTCTTCCAGATTGACAGCATGGATACATATTTCAAGAGCAACATGAAGCTCTTTGATAAGAAGCTCAGAGACGTTATCTTCAACAGCGATTCTCCCATCTACACAAAGGTAAGAGATGACGCTCCCGCAAAGTACGGTATTGATTCAGAGGTTAAGAATTCTCTCGTTGCCGACGGCTGCGTTATTGAGGGTTCTGTTGAAAACTGCGTACTTTTCAGAGGCGTAAAGATCGGCAAGGGCGCAAAAATAAAGAACTGTATTCTGCTTCAGGATACCGTTGTCGGCGAAAAGGCAGAGATGAACTATGTCATTACCGATAAGGACGTAGGCATAAGCGATTACCGTTCTCTTGCAGGCACGGAAACCTATCCCGTATTTGTAAATAAGGGTGCGGTTGTTTAAAACATAATCTGATAATATCCCCGCCGCAGACGCTTTAAGCTTTTGCGGCGGGTTTCATATTCAGTTTCAGTTCGGGTTCAATCCCCAACTGAAACTGAATCGCAGCTTCGCTGCGGCTTGCCACGTTGAATGACGGGGCAAGCCCCTTATTGAAGGGATAAATCCTTATCATCGTCAACAATGAGTATTTCTTTCATGCAGTATTCCCCCGAAATTTTTTCTTTATTAAAGTATAGCATAAAAACCGATTATTTCAATGTATAAGAAAAGCCGCCTAATTTCGGCGGCTTTAAAATCCGTTTATCAAGCCTCGGAAGAAGCTCTTTTATTTCTTGCGATTATCAGGGTTATAAGGAACAGCGCCACCGAGAATGCAAGCTGAATAAGCACGCACACAAAGAAATTGCCTGCGTCAAATACCTCGCCCCCCTTCTGAGCAATGATATTGACTGCCTTTACATTCCAGTAGGTGGGGAAAAATCTGCTGATAGTGACTACTCCGTCGCTGAGCAGCTGCTGAGGAACAAAAACGCCGCCGAGGAAGCACATGGCAAGGCTTATTGTCGTGCACATCATGTTTACTGTGTTTACGCTGCCGGCTACCTGGGCAAAGAAAACGGTAAGAACTATGCAGAAAAGCAGGAATGAAAAACCGTTCAGAAGTAAATACATACCCTTCGGCGTGAACATTTCCGAGCCGAACATTATAAAGGACACGGCGGCAATTATGATGAAAACCGCAAAGGATATTACGGTAACTCCGAGTATCACCTGGCTTGTCTGTGAGGAGGTGGGAACGGGAGAGCAGTTTATTCTGTTTCTGATATTCCTTGACATGATTGCAAGGATAGCAGGGGATAAGCCCATTGTGAGAGTGCTTATGATTATATAGCAGAAATACTGCCAGAAGCTTGTGACGCTGTTGCTTATACCGGCGCTTTGCTCCTGCGAAAAGCTGACAAGCTCAACCTCAACGCTTTCCTTTGAAAGCTCGGCGGCTCTTTGGGAAGCCTCGCTTACGTCAAGACCGCCTGCAATATAAGCGGAAGCCGCAGAGGTGAATTTGTTTACCTGTGCGTCAAAGAATGCCGCCGTGTAGCTGTCGGGAACGCGGTAATCCGAAATGAGATTATCGGTTTCGCCCTTTGCAAGTCTGTCGGAATAGCCCTTGTCGATGGTTACAACAATGTCCACGGTTCTGTAAAAGAGAGAATCAAGAACTGTGTCCTTGTTATCGGGCACCGTCAGTATTTCGTTCTGCGATGAAATATACTCAACAAGCGCACGGCTTGCGGGAGTGTTGTCGTTATCGGTTACGCTTATCGTCAGCTTTTCAGAGGTATAATCGGCAGCATCGCTTGCCGTCAGCGAGAATACCGCCATCAGAGCTACAAACAGAGGAATGTAGATGGAAAAAACATAGGCGTACTTCGCGGCGATTTTAAGAAACATCTTAAAGACTTGCATATTTTTTCCTCCTTGTAAGCAATACGCCTGCCAGCGTGAAAATCACCGATATAATCAAAAGTGTAATAAATTTCTGCATATACCTGGTATAATCGTCATACAGCATAAGGCAGTAGAATAAATCGGTAATAAGCGTTGCGGGATTTATCTCGTTTACTATGGGAGCGTATACCGATAAAATTCCCTTTATATCTGCCACATAAAGTCCGCTAAAAAAGGAAGTAACGAGCGTAAAGCCTATACAAATTCCGAGTTTTCCGTTCAGGGAAATGCGGGGAAGCGCACCTATGAAGTATCCTATCGAAACACCCGTAAGCGCTCCGATAAAGCCGGAAAGGTATATCATCGGGATTTTATCTCCCATGTCTATTCTCAGTACAAGCAGCATATATGTTATGGTTACCGCAACGCATACGCAATGTATAATGAATGTGGAAAGCATCGAGCCTATAACTCTTTTGAGCTTGCTCGTGGGCGAAACGGCTTTTCTTACTCCCATTTGGGAAAGGTTTGCCTGATTGTTTGCAGATACATTAAATCCCAATGTGCTGCCCATAAGGGCTACCATGCCGATTAAAGCGTGGAAAAAGCCCACAAAAATGTCCATAGTGCCGTTTGTCAGCGGCTTTGTTTCAACGGCGTCTATCTCCTTTGAGAATGCGGCGATTACCGCTTCAAGCTTTTGAGGATTATTCTGTACGGTTTCCTTTATGACAGCCTCCTGAGTATTGTACTGCGTCAGGAAGGATTCGATAATGGACTGTGATAAGCCGTTTGTCTTTACCTTGAGGCTCAGAGTGCCGTCGGTGTAGATTATACCGTCGATTTCGCCTTCTTCAAGGAGCTTCATCGCATTTTCGCCGTCGGTATAGGTCGTTTTGAACATTGCGTCCTCGCCCTCGCTTAAAGTATCCATGACTTTACCGAATATCTCGTTTTTCTGTACCTCGACAACGGCAACGGGGATCTGCGAAAATCCGTTCATGGATGCAAAAAGATTTGAGAATGCAAAATAAAACATTGTGCTTAAAAGCAAAGGGAACAGCATAAGCCAGAAAACTGCGGATTTTTCTCTTACCGTGCTTAAAAATGAGTATTTTAATTCGTGAAGCATAAATTACTCCTTATCCCTGAGCTGTCTGCCCGTTATTTCAAGGAAGACATCGTTCAGCGTAGGTCTTTCCGAGTAAACTCTGCCGAATGATATATCGTCGGCAGTCAGTACGTCAAGGAGCTTTACAAGATTGTGCCTGCCGCCGCTGCATTTTACGATCAGCTCGTTTTCGGCGTAGATTGCCTCGTAAATATGCTCGAGCGAACGGATTTTCTCAATCGTTTCATCAGGCAGGTCAGCCGTTTCAACGGTGATGGTTTCGGTGTTGTGAATCATGCGCTTAAGCTCGTCGGTAGTGCCTATCGCTATGTTCTTGCCCCTGTCGATAATCGCTATGCGGGTGCATATCTGCTCCACCTCCTCCATGTAGTGAGAGGTATATATTACCGTTGCGCCTTGCTTGTTAAGCTCGGTTATGCCATCAAGAATTTTGTTTCTGCTCTGAGGGTCAACCGCTACGGTAGGCTCATCAAGTATAATCAGCCTTGGCTTGTGGGCAATTCCGCAGGCAATGTTAAGACGTCTTAAAAGACCGCCCGACAGCTTTTTGGGATAGAACTTTACAAAATCCTCAAGGCCCACAAATTCAATCGCTTCCTTTACATACTGCTGTCTGAGCGTTTTATCCCTGATATAAAGCCCGCAGAAATAATCTATGTTTTCCCTTACGGTAAGCTCGTTTATTACTGCAACATTCTGCATGATTACGCCTATCTGCGATTTTACCCCATAATTGTCGGGGGCCATCCTCTGCCCGAATATCTCTATGCTTCCCTTGTCAAAGGTGAGTAAAGATAAAAGACAGTTTATTGCGGTGGTTTTACCTGAGCCGTTAGGACCTAACAGTCCGAATACCTCACACTCCTTTATTTCAAGGCTGAAATGGTCAAGCGCAATAAGCTCCTTGTACCGCTTGACAAGATTTTCGATTTTTACAACTGTGTTTTCCATAATACTCTCCTTTGTCTGAGGTTGTTTCCTTGATATTATAATACCACACCAATGGTTTTTTTGTAAGTGCAATATGTCATTTTTCAATATGACAAATGTCACACATTTTATTAAATACTGGACTTTTCGGTGCAATTGTGGTAATATTAATTCGTATAATAATTGGAAAAAGGGGAGAGATATATGCGGGATTTGGTTAATAAGCTGCCGATTTTTGTGTGCTGTCTTACCTTAAGCTACGGCGAAAATAATGCCGCCGTGGTAAGCGTTGCGCTCGCTTCGCTTATTTTTTCCCTGCTTTCTCAGGTGTCGCCCAAAAAGCTCTCTCTTGCAATACAGGCGGTGTTCATTTTTCTTTGCGTGGTATACCTGCCCTTTTTCGCCTATTTTCCGCTGATACTGTACGATATTCTCGGTGACGGACACTATTATCTTTGTGCGGCGGCGGTATTCCCGGTTATAACCGTCTTTATTGACGGCAATGCGGATAAGCTCCCGCTGACGGTGGTATATTCCCTTATCTGTCTTTTATTACAGCAAAAAACAGCCTTGGTTGAAAGACTGCACGGCGAGCTTATAAAAACCCGCGACAGCTATGCTTACGATAATATACTGCTTGAGCAAAAAAATCTCCGCCTGCGGGAAAGTCAGGACAGCGCGGTGCATATTGCAACCCTCAAGGAAAGAGGAAGAATTGCCCGTGAAATACATGACAATGTCGGGCATATGCTCTCGCGCTCCATTTTACAGGTCGGTGCGTTGCAGGTGATAAAGGACGAGGAGCTTAGAAGCGACGGCTTAAAGCAGCTCGGCGAAACCCTTAACAGCGCAATGACCTCGATAAAAAACAGCGTTCACAACCTGCACGACGATTCAATCGACCTTAAAGCGTCGGTAAGGGACGCTGTAAAGCCGATTGAGGATAAAGGCATTAAACTGCGCTGTGAAACGGATATATCCGAAAATGTCCCCGATAAAATTAAGCTGTGCTTTATCAGCATAGTCAAAGAGGGAATTTCCAATATAATCAAGCACAGCAATGCCGACAGCGTTACGGTTATTTTAAGAGAGCACCCCGCCTTTTATCAGCTTGTTATAGAGGATAATGGGAAAAATGCTTCCGTAAACGGCAATGGCATAGGACTTATGAATATGAAAAGCCGCATAGAGGAACTGGACGGTATTATCAATATCACCGCAGGCAAAGAGGGTTTCAGAATATTTATTACGGTAAAGAGAGGGTAAAGCTTATGAATGTTGTAGTGGTAGACGATGACAAAATAGTTGCCGCCTCGCTTAAGACCATACTTGAAGCGACAGGCAGTATAAACGTTACGGCGACAGGCTCAAGCGGTCAGCAGGCGGTAGAGCTTTATAACACCCACAAGCCCGACGTAATGCTGATGGATATACGAATGGATGGTATGACGGGACTTGAAGCGGGCGAGCTTATCCTCGGTACGGACAGTAATGCAAAAATTCTGTACCTAACCACCTTTTCCGATGATGAATATATTGTAAAGGCTCTTAAAATGGGCGCAAAGGGCTATATACTAAAGCAGGACTTTGTAAATATTGCGCCTGCTTTAGAAGCGGTTACAAAGGGGCAGAGCGTGTTCGGTGCGGGAGTAATAGAACGTCTGCCGCAGCTGCTTGAAGAAACGCCACCCGTGATTGACGGAGATAAATACGGTATCAGCGAAAAGGAGGCAGAGATAATAGGACTTGTCGCCGAGGGACTGAGCAATAGGGAAATAGCTTCAAAACTGTATTTAAGCGAGGGAACGGTAAGAAACTACATAAGCGCAATACTTGAAAAGCTGATGCTCCGTGACAGAACACAGCTTGCAATATTCTATTACAAGAATACCTGACGGAAAATAGCCGTGTAATTGCACGGCTATTTGTTTTTGTAACCAAATTTCCCCTTGACTAAATTAAAAATATATGTTATACTAAATTCAGTAAGAATTATCAATAATGCCGTAAGGAGTTTTTATGACCATATTTTATAGGTTTGAAAACAAGCTGTACGCTAATATAACCAACAAATGTCCCTGCGCCTGTGTTTTCTGCATACGCAAAAACGGAGACGGAGTAGGAGGAAGCGACAGCCTGTGGCTTGAGCATGAGCCGAGCATTGAGGAGATAAAGCAGGCATTTGACAGCTTTGACAAGACGGGACTTCACGAGCTTGTATTCTGCGGCTACGGCGAGCCTATGTCAAGAAGCGGCGTGCTTATAGAGATTGCGAAGTATGTCAAGCAGACTACCGATATGAAGATACGCATAAATACCAACGGACTTGTGGATTTTATCAATCCCGAATTTGATCCCTATTCAATGCGGTATATCATAGACTGCGTTTCGATAAGCCTCAACGCTCCCGATCCCGAAAGCTATGCAGAGGTGACAAGACCTAAATACGGACTTCCCTCCTTCAATTCCATGCTGAATTTTGCACGGCTTGCAAAATCCATCGTGCCCAGCGTTATGTTCACGGTGGTCGATGTAATTTCTCCCGAACAGATAAAGCGCTGTCAGGAGCTTGCAGACGGACTTGACATTCCTCTCAGGGTACGGCATTATGTAACGGACAACGAAAGCTACACTTAAAAAGGAGCAATGACTATGAATTACTCTCAACAGCGTAACTGCATAAAGAATATAGTAATGGAAAACCCTATTCACCCTACCGCAGAGCAGGTGTACGAAATTGCCCGCAGAAGCTATCCGAAAATCAGCCTCGGCACGGTATACCGCAATTTAAATCAGCTTGCCGAGCACGGTATGCTGAAGAAAATATGCAGCTCCTACGGAAGCGTTCGCTTTGACGGACGAATAGACGCTCATTTCCACATGGTTTGCAGCGAGTGCGAGCGCGTATTCGACGTTGAGCTTGACGAAATGCTCCGCCTCAACGATAAAATCAGAACAAAGTATGATTTTGCGGTAAGTGAATATGAAATAAGCATTAAAGGGACTTGCGGCGACTGCCTTGCCAAAAGGGAAGCGACCGTGGTATAATTTAAGCAGTGTATCCCCGCATTCTTTTGAAGTGCCCCCTGTCAAGTAGACAGCTGAAAAAACAAAAGAATTATTTAAATTTTGTTGAAAACCACCCTGCTGC
>CALXBK010000042.1 GCA_944386545.1 uncultured Ruminiclostridium sp. | reverse complement strand
CTGAAAGCACAACAGGAGATGAATCGGAAAATGTGCGGAAAAGGCTACTGCAACGATTTCAGGGAATATATCTATGTCAATGAGATTGGGGAGCTTATCAAACCGGGCTACATCACACAGCACTTTCCGTTGGTTCTCAAAAAGAATGGCTTGCGGAAAATCCGATTTCACGACCTACGCCATAGTTGTGCGAGCTTGCTTTACGCAAATGGGGTAAGCCTAAAAGAGATTCAGGAATGGTTGGGACACAGTGATATTTCAACAACCTCGAATATCTACACCCACCTTGATTTTTCTTCAAAGATTGCTTCGGCAAATGCGATTATTTCCGTTTTCCCTACGGAATGAGCAAAAATGTCCCTCCAAAAACAGCCCGAAAATAGGAGGGACATTTCAAAAAAAGAAAGTCCCCCGCAATTTGTGAGGGACAGAGCAAAAAAAGGAAAAGCCCGCAAACCCTTGATATTACTGGGCTTGCGAGCCATTGATTTCTGGAACTAGGGACTAAAAAAGATGCCATGATCTTTTTTACTATTGGACTTAAACTAACACATTTTATAAGCAGAGCAAAGAGAAGACTTTGAAGGAAGAGAAGTATTAAAATTAGATATCAGGTTCAGCTTTAACTATTTTTTTCTCGTTTTCTCTAATCAATGAAATTACTTTAAGATAAGGAGTGATCTCTGCCAAGTGATATCCCATTCTCTCCAAATACTCACTTTGTAATTTTTTATTATTTTCAAGCAGGAAATATGTCCTTGCAATATCATATTCTACCGGACCTTTGCAAATGTTCATCATGTCAATAAGAATTAATTCTCCAGTTGTATTAACTATGATATTTGCCGGATGAAAATCACCATGAAGCAAAGCATTCCCGTTTTCCAACTCATTAATTCTTGAAATTATTTCTACAGAATTAGCCGAAAACAATTTGAGAAAGCACTTGTAATCCATTACATTATCAATAATGTGACTTAGTAATACTTTGTGAAAATCAACAAATTTGTTGATCCACATAGTTTGCATGCTCTTATCTGCACTATTTATCAAAGAAGAGAGTTCTTCTCCAATAACTCTATCATAAATAATACCGTTTCTTCCTTCCACACATATTATTCTATGTGCTTGTGGTGTTTTTATCCCTAATCGGGAAACTGCATTGGCATTATTAAATTCATGTTGAACATAAATTTGTGGATAACCTGAATAAAATAATTTACACACCAAACTACTATTATATTCCATTATTTCCGCAGTATTTCCTTTTGAAATAAATTTCATACTTTTACTCCAACCTTTTTCTGCTTTAAATCCGCCAGAATATAATCCAAACATATCGTTTTATTTAAGGCTTTACTCTCTTCTGTATAACAGCTCCAAGAGAAAATCTTTTTTTTATGCCCTTATAATAAATTTAGAAAGTCAAATATCCTTATAAGACTTCGTCCTTTCGTGCTGAATAAGTGTAAAGCAAAATCGTCGTTGTAAAATCGACGGTTTTGCTTATGTCTAAGCCACATGAAAAAGATATTTTCGGCATTTCGGCGGCGGGAGTTGAACTCTCTCGAACTCGCAAAAAGTTGGTAGCGACAGCGAGCCGAGCGTGACTTTTTGTGAAAAAGGCGGAGCAACGGCGTAAGCTCGCTCCGATGTGCAAAGGTGAAACAAAAAGAATCACCTGCCATTTTTTGAGGATGATTTGAACCCTCGTGTGGGGATAGTATTCATTAGGCGAATGCAAATCATTAATGAATGGATAATGAATATGTAAGTTCTTGTACGGTTTCATTGTTTTTAGGATATGTTCTTGTACCAGTATCGTCCTCAAGAGTCATACCTAATTTCTGCATAAGATTAGATGAAGCGGTATTTCTATAGTCACAATGAGCGACTAATTTTTGAAGCTTCAAAACATTTAATACAAAATCTTTTATTGCAAGTGCGGCTTCTACTGCTATCCCTTTTTTCCAATAGCGTTTATTGAGAATCCATCCTAGTTCCCCGATGTTTCTTGAATCATTTAACGTAACGGAGATAGCGCCAATTTGCAAACCTTCAAAAACAATAGCAAATTCATAATAATTAGGAACTGCTTTTTTCCATTCATTTGTCACACTGTTTAGAAACTGTTTTGTCTCCTCGATTGTGTCATTGGGTAGCCAAAGCATATATGTTGTATTTTCTTTATCGCCAGCATACGTATGAACGGTTGCTAAATCGGAAATATCTAAAGGCCTTAGAATTAACCGATCTGTTTTTATTTCATAAAACATATCTTTATACTCCCAAGAAAAGTAATTTATAAGTAAATTCTATTATAAAACAATAAAGAAGTCAATTGCTATTTAGCAATTAACTTCTTTCAATAATGGTGCCGGTGGTGGGACTCGAACCCACACACCCTTGCGGATAACAGATTTTGAGTCTGTCTCGTCTGCCAATTCCGACACACCGGCATTTATATTTTTAAGTCATCTCCCGATGTCCTATCCGAGAAATCGGAGGGACATCGTGGAGGGACATTAAAAGCAAGTTACATATTCAGTTTTCAAAACCCCTGTAAAATCAAGGGTTTACGCCAAAGTGGTATGAAACGGCGTTGTAGATTTTGAGTCCGGCACGTCTGCCAATTCCATCATTCCGGCACGTTTCAAATGCTTATTAAATTTTCATGTTAGACTATCGACTCTTGCGGTGCCCGAAAAAATTCGCTCTCACAAATCACACAGCACGTGATTTTTTGCCCCGAAACAGGGAAATTCCGAGCTTCACGATAATATAGTATAGCATAGCAAATCGGCATTGTCAATAGATTTGACGGTTTTTTAAAAACATATTAGTGTTTTTTTATAAAAAAGACTTGACAATTTGTTCAAAATAACTTAAAATTAATATCGGGTGAATATCTATTATAGCTCAGGGCGGTTTTGCGGCTCCCCACGAAGGTTTTTGCGAGGGTTCGGCGTCTTTAAGCCGGGACACTTGTAAATCTCAAAGCCGTGCGCCCGTTTATTTTACATATATACAATTTGACTGCAATACCGCACGGATTTGTGCGGCTCGCAAAGGCTTCTTTTATTTTTGGAATTTTACGGACGGCATACAGCCGTGTTTCCGTTACATAGATTATGAAATACAGCCCGCACAGTTTTCGGTGTTGCTTTGAGTTGAATGTAAAATTGCTTGCCATAGGTAAAGCTACATCAAAATAAGGAGGAACGCCAACTCATGGAATTGTGGCTGGCAATTACACTGTGTGTAGTGGCTTTTGTTGTCGGCTCGGCAATTTTCGGCCTTGTTATGTTCAAGGTCGGCATTGAGCACAGAAAAAAATCCGCTGAAGCTCAGATTGAATCTGCCGAAAAAGAAGCAAGCCGTATTATTTCGGAAGCAAACGAAAAAGCCAAGGCAACCAAAAAGACCGCACTGGTGGAAGCCAAAGATGAAATTTTCAGATTAAAAGAAAATAACGAAAAGGAAATTCAGAAGCTCAAGAACGAAACCGAAAAAGAGCTGAAGGAGCGCCGCTCGGAGCTTACCCGTGCAGAAAGACGTCTCCAGCAAAAGGAGGAGAACCTCGACAAGCGCAACGATAAAATCGAGCGTTTGGAGGATTCGCTCCAGAACAAGAACAAGAAGGCGGAGGAAAAATTAGCCGAAGCCGAGGCAATTAAGAAAAGCCAGATGGATATACTTGAAAAAATATCCGGCTTTACGCTCGAACAGGCAAAGGAGCATTTGCTCAGTATGCTTGACAGCGAGCTTTCCCACGAAAAGGCGGTAAAGATTTCCGCCTACGAGCAAAAGCTAAGGGATGAGTGCGACGAAAAGGCAAGACGGTATATCTCCCTTGCGATTTCAAGGCTTGCCGCAGACACCGTATCCGAAGTCGCCGTATCCGTTGTTCCGCTTCCCAACGATGAGATGAAAGGAAGAATTATAGGCAGGGAGGGACGTAACATACGCACCCTCGAGCAGCTCACGGGCGTGGACCTTATCATTGACGACACACCCGAGGCTATCACGCTTTCCTGCCATGACCATGTAAGACGTGAAATTGCAAGAATAGCGCTTGAAAAGCTCATTCAGGACGGAAGAATTCATCCCGCAAGAATTGAAGAAACCGTTGAAAAGGCTCGCAGAGAGGTTGAGCTTAAAATCAAGCAGGAGGGCGAGCGTGCCGTTATGGAGACCAACGTAAACGGTCTGCACCACGAGCTTGTCAGACTTATCGGCCGCCTTTATTACCGCACCTCTTACCGTCAGAACGTACTTACCCACTCTATTGAGGTTGCTCACCTTGCCGGAATTATGGCAAGCGAGCTGGGTGTTGACGCAACCCTTGCAAGGCGCGCAGGACTTCTGCACGACATAGGCAAGGCGCTCAACCACGAGATTGAGGGCTCACACGTACAGATAGGCGTAGACGTATGCCGCAAGTACAAGGAGAGCGCAGAGGTTATCCACGCAATTGAAGCGCACCACGGCGATGTTGAAATTCATTCCGTAATTGCCGCGCTTGTACAGGCGGCAGACGCAATCAGCGCCGCAAGACCTGCCGCAAGAAGCGAGAATTACGAGAACTATATTAAGCGTTTGCAGAAGCTCGAGGAGATATGCAGCTCCTATACGGGAGTTGAAAAGTCCTTTGCAATTCAGGCAGGCCGTGAGGTTCGTATCATGATAAAGCCCGAACAGGTGAACGACGACAAAATGATAGTCCTCGCAAGAGAGATTTCTCAGCGTATCGAAAACGAGATGGAATACCCCGGCCAGATAAAGGTACATCTCATAAGAGAGAGCAGAGCGATAGACTACGCAAAGTAATAAAGCGTGAAATTTATACGGCAGGGCAAATCCCTGCCGTATATTTTAAAAAGAGGTACAACGATGAAAAGAAAAATTGCCGCCGTAATTCTTACCGCAATGATGTTTACCTCCTGCTCGTCACAGCAGGAAGTATCGCAGAGCGGGGATATTTCCGAAAACAGCTCCCAACCCGAAAGCTCGGTTGAGGTAAGCACAGGTGGAGAAAGCTCCTCTGAAGCGACATCAGACGGGGAAAGCTCCGCACCGCAGACGCCCGACAAAAACGAGATTATCACCGCTTCTGAAATGGCAAAGCTGATGGGCATGGGAATAAGCCTCGGCAACACGATGGAAGCGTACAATGCACAGGACTGCGAAAAGATAACCTACGAGTGGATACCCACGGTAGGCGAAAATTCCCCCACCGATTATGAAACCTGCTGGGGCGCAGACGTTACCACGCAGGAGATAATCAGCGGAATGAAGGCAGAGGGCTTCAACACCGTGAGAATACCCGTTTTCTGGGGCAACATGATGGAAAACGACGACACCTACACCATAAACGATCAGTATATTGCAAGGGTTAAGGAAATTGTGGATTACTGCGAGAATGCGGGCGTTTACTGCGTTATCAACATTCACCACTTTGACGAGTTTATAATCCGCAGAAACGACCTTGAAAAGTGCAAGGAGATATTTTCGCACCTGTGGACGCAGATAGCGGAATATTTCAAGGATTACCCTTATACCATCGTGTTTGAGGGCTACAACGAGTATCTCGGCGGCAGTCAGTTTGACGGCTCAGGACAGCTTAAAGAGCAATCGGAGAGCGACGCCTATAAGATGACAAACGAGCTTAATCAGGTGTTTGTGGATGCCGTCAGAGCAACAGGCGGCAAAAACAATCAACGCGTGCTTATTGTATCGGGCTACTGGACAAACATCGACCTTACATCTTCAAGCCTGTTTATCATGCCGACCGACACGGTAAACGACCGCCTTATGGTATCGGTGCATTATGTGGATAACTCAATGTACTGGACAAACAAAATCGGCGGGCAGGAGTGGCTTGACTACATAGATTCGCAGTGCGAGCTTCTCGAAAAGGCGTTTACGAGAAAGGGAATACCCGTATTCATGGGCGAAACCACCGCAAGCTATCCCCGCGACCGCTTTGCCCCCGACGCCATATATACAGACTCGTCGCAGTGTCTTGAAATAGTGCTGTCAAAGCTTGTCGAACACGGCTTTGTCCCCGTTATATGGGACACAAACAGCAATTTCTATTCCCGTACCACATATCGGATAAACAGCGACGGCGACCGACAGGTAATAAAGGAAGCGGCGGAGAAAATAGCAGAAAACTAATCAGAACAATACCGCATACTCACAACGCGTATGCGGTATATTTCTATCTCTGATTTTCCTCAAGGCTTTTTCGGGGAGCCTTTATACAGGGGACCTTTCCCGTGCAGTCGGTTGCACTGCACACCTTGCAGAAATCCTCAAGTATAATTTCCTCCGTTTGCTCCCGTTCTTCCTTGGTTTTGGGAACGGGCCGGCTTAACAGCTCGTCTCTTTGCTTTTTATTCACAAAAATCGCCTCCCTGCGTTTAGTATGCCCGTGTTTTTAAAAATCAGCGCGGTAAATTTCCCCTTTTGCAATATAATTATAAACACTTGCAATAATGTGGATTTTGTGGTATACTGAATAAATAATATATAATTTTGTCGAAAAAATACAGCTTCAATAAGGGGCTTTCCCCGTCATTCAACGTGGCAAGGGTTGGGGAAGCCAACCTGCCGTTCAGCAAGGGATTGTATCTCCTGCTGAATGGTAAAATGCAACCCGCACCTTAAGAGGCGGGGGACATCTTGCCTAAATCATATTTTACGAGGTAACGATGAGCGACAGTATCAACCAAGAAATCATATACGGCAAAAACGCAGTAACCGAAGCGCTCAGAGCCGCACAGCCCATAGAGGCTGTATATATTCTCAAGGCTTCTCAGGGGACTGAAAAAATTGCGGCGCTTGCAAAAAAGCAGGGCGTTGTGGTAAAAGAGGCTTCCGACGAAAAGCTGAAAGGGATGTGCGGCGCAAAGCACGGAGGCGTTGCCGCAGTGCTGTCTGCGGTAAGCTACTGCACGGTTGAAGATATTCTTAATAATGCCGAGCAAAAGGGCAAGCCGCCTTTTATAATAATCTGCGATGAAATTCAGGACCCGCACAACCTCGGCGCCGTTATAAGAACGGCAGAGGCGGCGGGCGCAGACGGAGTTATTATCCCCAAAAGGCGCGGCGTCGGCGTGAACGCAACGGTTTTCAAAACCTCTGCGGGCGCGGCGGCATGGGTAAAGATTGCAAGAGTTACAAACCTTGTTGATACGATAAAACAGCTAAAAAAAAGCAATGTCTGGGTATACGGGGCAGAGGCGGACGGCACGCCGTTTGACAAGGCGGATTTGTCGGGTGCGGTTGCACTTGTTATAGGAAGCGAGGGCTTCGGTCTGGGCAAGCTGGTAAGAGAAAACTGCGACATGACCCTGTCGCTTCCGATGCACGGCAGGGTAAACTCCCTCAACGCCTCGGTAAGCGCGGGCATACTCATATACGAGGTACTCAAGCACAGATAAAGAAAGGAGCGGCGGCATTATGGCAGATTTTTCGATTGATGATATTTTAGCCGAGCTTGACGCGAAAAAGCAGAGCAGTAAAACCGAATTCGATTACGAAAAGCAGGAAAGCCGTGAAGAAGAGCATAAAGAGCTGTCTGCGGCTCACAAGGCGGAAATAGAAAGCATTATTTCGGGCGGCGAAATAAGCGAGGTTGACAGGGTGCTTAATTCAGCCGACGGTTTCGCGGTGTCCTCTGACAGCGCAGAGCTTGACGCTCCTTTTGAAACAGAAAGGCAAGAAAAGAAAGAGGAGCCAAAGCCCGCAAAGGAAGAAAAGCCCGTAAAAGCGGAAAAGCCCGTAAAAGCAGAAAATCCTCCCGAAATTGACGAAAAGCGGCTTAAAGAGGAGGAAGCGCTGCGTGAGGAAAAGCGCAGGCTGATTTTGCAAAAAGAGCGTGAAAATACAAACCCGGAGGATATGCTCGACCTTATAAATCCCCTTGAGGTAAGCGAAAAGGTAAAGGAGCAGGTTGAAGAAGCGCCGAAGCGGAAGGTTACCATGTCAGAGCTCAGCCACATGTATGCGGGCGACACAAAGGACCTTGACAAAAACGGAGTAAGAACTCTGCCGAGCATTAAATCGGTTGCCGAAAAGGAAGGCGACACGGCGGATATAACAAAGCCCGAAGCAGACGGCGAGCAGGTAAAGGAATACCACGGAAAAAAATCCACCGACGACCTTATCGAAAAGCTCAACAAGAGCTTAAGACAGCAAAGAAACGATAATATCAAGGTGCACCGCACCATTACTCTGAGAAATATAAACAGCAGTAAGCCGACAATTCCTCATGCGCTGAACATCGACTATAAAAAGCAGATAATTGAGGCAACCGGCAACATAATGCAGGAAAATCCCGTTATTGAGGAGCAAAAGCAGGCACAGCTCGCCGCACAGAAAAAGCGCAGACTGAAAGAATTTGTGCTTGAGGACGAGCAGATTGAAGAACCCCCGCAGCCCGAGGAATTAGAGGACGAATTTGACGATTATGACAGCACAGGGCAGATATGGGCGGATTTATGCGCCAGCCACAAGGGGCTTAAGGTACGCCTTGTACTGCTCTGCATAATCACCGCACTGAGTCTTGTGATAAGCCTGCTCAACGACTTCTCCCTGTTTGACGCTATGGGCACGAGAAGCTCGATGAATTTCATCAACCGCGCAACAGGCGACGTAAACTCGCTTATCTATATTCATTTAGTGCTTGGCATACTCGGCTTTGCAACCTGCTCAACGGCGCTCAGCAACGGCTTTATCAAGCTGATTAAGCTAAGCCCCGACTCAGACAGCGTATGTGCGCTTGCGGCGGCAGGCGCTCTTATCGGCGGCGTTGCGGCGCTTATCGACGTGCAGAGCTTCAAATTAGGACATTTCTTCATTTATATAACCGCGGCTCTCTTTTCCCTTGTTTTCAACACAATAGGCAAGATATACATGATTTCACGGGCAAAGCGCAACTTCAAGTTTATATCGGGCGACAGCCGCAAGTATTACGCACAGCTTATCAGCGCCGAGGAAAAGGAAACGGCGTTTACCCGCGCGGCAAGCGTATCAATGCCCGTTATAGCGGTGATGAGAAAGACGGAATTTCTGACGGATTTCTTAAAATCCACCTACTGCGACGATGAAGCCGACAGGCTCTCCCGCCGCATTACCGCAGTATCGCTAATCGCGGCTGTGGTAATAGGTCTTATTGCGCTTATAAATCCGTTTGGCGGCAGATTTGCACAGAATTACGTTTCCACCGAAAGCTCGTTTATGTGGGCGTTAAACTCCTTTGTTGCGGTTTTAGCCGTAATGTCGCCGTTCTCGCTTTTGCTTATGATAAACAGACCTCTTGCAAGGGCCTCAAAGCGGCTGTGCGAAAACAGCGCCGCAATTCTCGGATATGAGGCGGCAGAGGAATTTTCCGAGGCAAATACCGTTGCCGTTGACGCAACCGCGCTTTTCCCCGCAGGAAGCGTACAGATAACAAGGGTTAAGCACTGGCAGAGAAAGGGCGCGGCGGTAAAAACTCCCGTCGAGGAAGCCCTTATAATGGCGGCAAGCATTGCAATTCACACCGACGGTATACTTGCCTACCCGTTCTATGACATGGTAATGGGAAGCAAGGATATACTCATGAAGGTGGACAACTGCATATACGAGGACAACTGCGGCGTTACGGGCTGGATAGGCACAAAGCGCGTCATGCTCGGCGGCAGACGCTTGCTTGAGCTTCACGATATAGACCTGCCCTCGAAAAAGAACGAGCAGAAATACTGCCCCGACGGCTGTGAGCCGATTTACCTTGCGGTAAGCGGAGAGGTTGCCGCCATGTTTGCGGTTTCGCTCATGGCAAACCCAGAAATAACCGCTTCTCTCAAAGCGCTTCAGAGCAAGCAGATTTCGCTCCTTGTCCATTCCTCCGATTCGCTCGTTTCAGCTGAAAGCCTTGCGGATTTGTTTGATATTGACGCTTCGCTTGTCAGCGTACTGCCGCATCAGGCGCACGAGGAGTTTGTACAGAATACAAAGTACACCTCAAGAGGAAGCGGTGCGCTTTCTTGTTCGGGTACGTTCACCTCGTTCACCAGAGCGATATGCGCCGCAAAAACGCTGGTGCATGACTTCAACGCTTCTAAAATCGTACTGCTGGGCTCACTGGGACTGGGCTTGCTTTTAGTGCTTATCTTCTCGTTGTTCAGACAGACGGATTTCCTCACGCCGAGTGCAATAATCATCTACAATACACTGTGCACGCTTGTTATGGCAATTGTGCAGTCGGTGAGAAAATATTAAGCTTTAACAAAGGGCTTGCAAGCGCAAGCCCTTTAACTTTGCCTGAAGTGCATATAACAGTTAAACCCCTCTCATAATTTATTATTTATGCCAAATTATTTGGTTGTTATTAATAAAACAAGGTATTATATATTGCAATTCTATGCATAAAGTAATATAATAAGAGTTGCAGAAGTGCATAATATTTTAATTAATTTTGGGTTATGTATTTTTAAAAACACACAGGTAATGATTTGCCAAATATTTTCAATGTTCGGTTGTTATTTTCAATGTTCGGTTATTATTTGTAATAACCCAAAATAATTTAAATATCAATGTTTCAATAAGGGGCTTGCCCCGTCATTCAACGTGGCAAGCTGCAGCGAAGCTGCGATGAAGTTTCAGTTGGGGATTGAACCCCAACTGAAACTGAATATGGAACCCGCCGCCTTAGAGGCGGGGGACATCTTGCCTAAGTTACACGATAAATCAAATTTGATTAAGAAATAGAGGTCTATGCCATGAAAAGATATTTAAAGCTTACGGCTGCTTTGCTTTCGTGTGTGCTGCTGTTCGGATGCACAAGCACTCAAGTAACAATCGGCCAAAGCACGGTATCGCACAGTGGGGCTTCCGATGGCGTGGAAAGCGCAAGCTCCGCACAGAGCAGTGAAGCAGAGCAAAAAGACAGCTATAAAGATATTAAGCCGGATACCAAGTTAAAAATTTATACCTATACAGAGGAAAAAAGCGACAGCATCAAAGCGGCGGAGAAGATATTTAAGGAGCTTTACGGCGTCCCCGAAAACACACCCGAGGGTTATGAAGCCGACGAGGACGATGTTGTGGTGCAGATTGTTCCGTCTGAGCCGCTTGCCTCAATTTACTATCTTTTAATTTTTGTACAATCCGGAAATCCTCCCGACTGTTACCCTGCAAGTCTGTTTTCTTATCCTTATTCGTTCGGTTGAATACGAAGATTTGTTTGAAAGCGTTGACGATGTGCTGGATTTCTCCGACGAATTGTGGAATGACGGCGCCTATACGGCTTCCGCACTCGCCCGGGAGGGTAAAACTTATATACCCCCGGTCGGTGTTAATATAAGATATCTGCTTTTTTACAGAACCTCGGTGATAAAAGAGCACGGTCTTGAAGATCCGTGGGAGCTTTATGAAAAAGGCGAATGGACATGGAGCAAATTTGTTGAAATGTCGGAAAGCTTTGTCGGCACACAAAAAAATAAATACGCCGTCGACGGTGAACAATCGTTAAAGCCTTTCCTTTCGACAACCGGCGTTCCGATTATAGGTACATCCAACGGTAAGCTTGTAAGTAATTTTAAAAATCCCGATATTTCAGAATGTGTAGAGATGCTTACAAGCTACGGAGCTAATCAGAAAATGTTGTTCTATCCCAAGCAACAGTATAGTTTTAGCGCTCCCTCCCCCCAACGGAGTGAATGGGTAGAGGGCAATACGCTGTTCTATGTCCAGACTATAAGCTATTATGAACGCCTGTTGAGATTATATAAAAACAGAGAAGGTTGGTCTGACGATGAGATAGCGTTTGTTCCTTCTCCGACTCCCGATGGCAAGGATACGGCTTACCAGGAAGCATACATTTCCAATTCTTATATGCTGGTAAAAGGCTCCGAAAATAAAGAGGCCTACAAGGCGTGGATCTATTCCAATTTACTGCTCACTCAGGACGAAAGCTACAGATCCCGTTATATAGACAGCTATAAAGAAAAATATGATTATACCGACGAGTTAATTGAAAGATATGAAAAGGTAAATGCGCCCGGAGCATTCACGCCGGTATTTGATTATTATGAAGGTTATTTTGACGGTCGCGGTTTCTTTAACGAACATGAACCCTATCTTATTTTTGAAAGAGCGTGCTTCTGTTACGACGGCAGCTTTGAGATTTACGAGGAATATATAGCGGAAATTGAAAAAGAAATCGATAATTACGGCAAAAAAGAATAACTAAGCCTGTCACGGCGTTACAGATAAAATAAGCCGAGGCTTGCAAAGCATTCGCTTTGCAAGCCTCTTTATTTTATTCAATTTTACAGATTAATCAGACGCTGCTGTGCTTCTTAACGTAGTCAACAACCTCGTCAACGGTTGTGAACGCCATGGATACGCAGGTGTCCGCACAGCCATAGTAGATTGCAATTCTGCCGGTGTCTGCATCGCACAGTGCCGCGCAGGGGAAGGTAACGTTCTGTACGTCGCCTACGCACTCATAGTACTCTCTGGGGTTGAGAAGATACTCAGCGCAGCGGTACTTAACCTTCCAGGGCTTGTCGATGTCGAGAATAGCCGCGGAGAAGCTGTAAACATAGCCGTTACAGCTCTGGAGTACGCCGTGGTAGAATACAAGCCAGCCCTCGCTTGTTTCAATCGGGATAGGACCTGCGCCTATCTTGAGGGATTCCCAGCCCTTCATGGGAGCCATTACGTGTCTGTGCTCGCCCCAGTACTTCATATCGGGCGACTGTGAAAGGTACATATCGCCGAAAGGAGTATGGCCGGAGTCGGAGGGACGGCTGAACATAACATACTTGTCATTTATCTTGCGGGGGAAGAGTACGCCGTTTCTGTTGAAAGGGAGGAATGCGTTTTCGCACTGATGAAATTCCTTGAAATCCTTTGTCCAGCCCACACCGATTGTAGGCTTCCAGCCGTATGCGTTGCACCAGGTAATCCAATATCTGTCCTCAATCCATACGCAGCGGGGATCATAGCCGTACTGCCAGGGGTTAGCCTCGCGGGTTTCGGGATCGTCGTTTATCCACTCAACCTTTTCCTCGTTGATGTTCCAGTGCACGCCGTCCTCGGAGAAGCCTGCATGGATAGCCATGTTTCTCTCCTTGTCGTCTACACGGAAAACGCCTGCGAACTTGCCCTCAAAGGGAACTACGGCGCTGTTGAAGATGGAGTTGCTTGTGGGAAGCTGGTCACGA
>CALXBK010000041.1 GCA_944386545.1 uncultured Ruminiclostridium sp. | reverse complement strand
ACAAGCAGCTACCTAACACAGCAGCTGCTTGCATAATTCCATTTTAACTTTTTACCCCAACTATTGACAAAGAGCCTTTTTACATTGATTTTAAAAGCCTTGCAAGGCTGTCCCCCACAAGCTCTGCGGAATATTCCGCTTCGGATATGTAATTGCCGAGCGCGCCGAATTCAATAAGAAGCGAGCCTGTCGTCAGATCCTGATTATAGAAGCGGTAATCAAACAAAAGAGGTCTTGTAAGTCCGGGATTATCCCCTTCTATCTGTGTTTGCAGACTTGCGGCAAAGCGAAGATTTTCCCGATAGTCGGGCAAAATACCGCTTCCGTCGTCACAGCCGCAAATTATCATAACCTGAGCCGCCGTTTTCCCGTCAATTTCAACGGCAGGAGCTATTCTGACATCTCCGTCGGCAATTCCGTCCCTATGTATATCCAGCACCACCTTTATCGAGGGATACATATCAAGAATTTCCTCAACTCTTTCGCGGCTTCTGGTGTAGGAATTGCTGTATACGGGATCATCAAAAACCGTTCCGTCATGTACAACGCATATACCGTTGTCGGCAAGCCTCTGAGCAAGCACAGCACCTATTCCCACAACGCTGTTGGCAGGACACAGCGACCTGCCGGAATAGCTTGTGTCATAGAAAAGGTCGTTATCCGTTTCGTAGGATTCGGTAGTATGGGTGTGCATAATCAGCACCTGCGGCTCGTTATTAAGCTCTATATCAATGTCGGCAGGCTTTGATGCTATCTTCAGAATATCTCCGTTTTCAAGCTCGGTGCAGTTTCTGAGCTGACCGTTTTCAAGATTTATAATATTGTCCGCTTCAAGGGGAGTATAGGTAACTCGCCTTATTTCCCCGTCCTTTGCGGTAAAGTCGGCAAGGTCGTTTTTATCTCCCCTTAAATTGAGGGAGATAATCTTTGTTTCGGGCGTTAACGGCTCGCTTACATCTACAAGCACATCCTCGGCAGGGGCATCGCTGTTTGTATTTGTACCGCTTTCTTCCCTGCTCTGCCCGTCTGATGTGTGAATATCTGAGCTTGTCTGATTACTGTCGGTCTGAGGCGTTTGCTCCTCCTTTTCGGTAATTGAGCCTTGAGAAGAAGTATTATCACTCTCCTGCCTGTTATAATCAGAAATTACCTTATCAAAATCAAATCGCGGGACGGTAAGCAAGGCGCTGAGGCTCGCACCCCCGTTTACAAGCCCGCTTAGCAGAGGTTGTCCGGTGTGCAAATCCGAAGCATTAAGCTCTGCTGCTCCCGTGAAAATAAAGCACAGCACTCCACAGCAGACAAATGCCGCAAGCACCTTTATAAATCCGTTTCTTTTATTGCCCTTCATAAAGCACCATCCTTTCCGTTTAAAGAATATGAAAAGGAGGGTAAAATTATGCCGACGGTATTTCAGGAGTAATTCATAAGCATATTAAAATCCTCGACAGACAGCGACGGACTTAAGGTTCTGTTTATTGCGGCTGAAATGATATGTGCGTATCGCTTTATATCAATATCTATATCATGCCTTGTAACATAGTATTTCTCGCCGTTGCCGCCGTATTCCATCGCAGTAGGCACGCCTATTGCGATAACATCTCTCCCTGCCGTTAATTTATCCAGCCGCCGCCGAGGATTACCCGCCCCGCTTCCGGGAAAAATTCCCGTATCCGTCACCTGTATGGTACGGCAAAGCCGACAGGAATCCGTGCAGGCAAGGCTGTCTATTGCTATAATGTAATCCGCACCTATCTGCTTTGCGCAGAAGCTTGCATGATATGCGCTTTCTATTCCGGAATTTGAGGAAACATCGGTGCGTATTACCGAAACATTGCCTATTCCGTCGGGATGCTTCGCTTTTTCAATGTACTGCGAGGTAGCAAGTATTCTTCCCGCAGTTCGCCAGCCGAGACTGTCTGCCGCAACGGAAGGGTTTCCCAGCCCCACAACAAGGCATTTACCCTCAGGCAGTACCTTTCTTAAAATCGCGCTGAGCGCGTAAATTTCCTGCTTTACATAAGGAATACCGTCGCTGAATACCGTGTAATACATTCCCTTATCCCTTGAAAGCTCAGCACCTGCCGCCTCGTCAAGCTCGGTTTCGGTTATTTTTAAGCCGTAAAGCTCATAGCTTTTATGTGAAATCCCTTTTAAAGCGGCTGTTTTAGCGTATTCTGCGGCAATATCGGTGCGTCCTGTAAGCTCCATAAATAAACCTCCGAAGAAAAAATTAAAATTTCTTTTAAAAAAGTATTGCATTTTTTTCACAAGTATGTTATAATTAATTTCGCTTTGAAATATAGCTATGATTATATGTAGATAACGACATTTGAAGGAGGTGCTAAAGTGCCTAACATTAAATCCGCTAAGAAAAGAGTTCAGGTTGCCGCTGTAAGACAGGCTCGCAACAAGGCTGCAAAAACTGCTCTCAAGACTGTTCTCAAGAAGGCAGACGCTGACACAAACGAGCAGAGCGTAAAGGCTGCTGTTAAGGCTGTTGATAAGGCTGCCGCTAAGGGTATAATCCACAAAAACGCTGCCGCAAGAAAGAAATCACAGCTCACTAAGAAGCTTAACGCAGCAGGCTAAAATCAATAATAAAAACGCCCGCATCGGGCGTTTTTTTTACTTAAAAACCGACCGACGCATATTTAAAGTATGCGCCGGTCGTGTTGTTTTATTCGTATTATGAGTGGGAAAGCGGAAGTCTTACACAAACGGTCGTGCCTATGCCAAGCTCACTGTCAAGGGTAACAGTACCGCCGTAGCAGTTGACTATGTGCTTGACAATAGAGAGTCCGAGCCCCGTGCTTCCCTCCTTGGTGCTTCTGCCCTTGTCAACGCGGTAGAAGCGTTCAAAAACGCGGCTCTGTGCTTCTTTAGGAATACCAATGCCGTTATCCTTTACATAGATACAGCCTGTACCGCTGACGCTTCTGAGCGTAATTTCCACCTTACCGCCGTCCCTGTTGTATTTCACGGCGTTGCTTACAATATTTTCGACAAGCTCGTAAATATGCTTATGCGCCGCTTTTACCGTGAAGCTGTCGCCTGTCAGCGTAACGGTCACATTTTTTTCTGCGGCGGCGGGCTCAAGACATTCGACAACAGACTTGCAAATCTCGTGCAGCTCGCAGTCAGTAAGCTCCTCGGCGACGGTTTTATTCTCAAGGGAGGAAATTTCAAGAATATCGCTTATTATCGTTGACATTCTCTGTGCCTCGGATAAAATTCTGCTGATGTAATAATCCCTCTTATCCTTTTGTACAAGTCCGTTTTCAAGCAGCTCCGCAAATCCCGAAATGGCTGTCAGAGGAGTTTTCAGCTCGTGTCCCGCATTTGCGAAGAAATCCTGCTTGAGCTGTTCGGACATTCTCTTTTCGGTGACATCGCGGATAACCATCAGCGCACCGTGGATTTCCTGTATTCCGCTTTTTGAAACAGGTAAAATCTGAATAAGAAGTATCTTGCCCTCTACCGTTGTTTCAAGCGTTGCGGACTTATCATGGTTTACCGCTTTTTCAGCGCTGTCAATGATTTCGGGCTTTCTTGCAAGCTGGGGCAGAGTCTGCGAGGCGGTATTGTCGGTACAGCCAAGTAGACTCAATGCAGCATAGTTTGCGGAAATAACCGTAAGCTGTTCATCAAACAGCACCACGCCGTCTGCAAGATTTTCAAGAATGAAGCGTTCCTTTTCACGCTCGTTTTCAAGAGAAATCATGGTTTTACGTATATCCTGCCTCATATAGTTGAAGATGGATATAAACTCATCAAGCTCCGGATATTTATGCGGCGGTATCTCGTCGGGCACCTCTTTTGCAAGCCTGTCGGATTCCCTCATGCTCTTCATTGCCGCCGAAACCTCGTTAATAGGCTTCAATATCTGCTTTGAAAGCCCGCTTATAACTATAACGCCCGTAAGAGCGCTTATCGCAACAGCAAATAGCATGGGAGCTATAAACATCGAAGCGAAATCAAATATTCCCGTTATGTTGTAGGATATTCTTATAATATCGCCGTTTGCGGCCTTCATAGCGGCATATATCTGATTTTTTTGAAGCGTATTTGAATACCGCACCGAAACGCCCTTGCCCGTAAGCATGGCTTGCTTTATCTCCTCGCGGTCGCTGTGGTTGTCCTGCGGCTCACCGTCAATGTAGGTATCCACAAACACCTTGCCGTTTGAGTCAACAAAGCTCATTCTTGCGCCGTCCGTGAGATTGCTTAACCTGTACGCAAGCTCATAATCATGCTTTTCCTCATCGTTGTAGATTTCACAGATAAGTCCGAGCTGAGTCAGCATATCCTGCTTACGCACCTCCTGCTCGGTGTTTGAAATCAGGAAAATGGCGCTTGCGGTACACACCGCCGCAACTATTGCTATTACGATAAGAAAACGCAGAATAAGAGCTTTTTTCATGTAAAACTTCTCCTTGTGCTATTCACCGATAAATCTGTATCCGACGCCTCGTACCGTCTTGATAAGGCGAGAATTTTCAGCGTCGTCGCTGAGTTTTTTCCTGAGCGTTCCTATGTGCATATCCAGCGTTCTTGTTTCGCCGACAAAATCAACGCCCCAGATTTTTGCGAGCAGTTCCTCCCTGCTAATAACCCTTGCGCGGTTTTTAAGCAGATAGAGCAAAAGCTCGTATTCCTTTAATGTAAGCTCAACGGTTTTGCCGTTGCTTTTAACCTCTCTGAGCGCAGGATTTACCGTTATATTGCCTGCTTTAAGTATCTGCTCTCCGCAATGCTTTGACATTCTTCCGAAGCGTCTGAGCAGAGCCTTTATTCTTGCGGCAAGCTCCATTACGCCGAACGGCTTTGTCATATAATCATCTGCGCCGCTTTCAAGCCCGAAAACCTTGTCTATCTCCGCTGATTTTGCGGTAAGCAGGAGTATCGGAATATCCCTTGTGTTTTCATTGCTTCTTAAAATTTTGACTGCCTGCACTCCGTCCATTCCGGGGAGCATAATGTCAAAAATGAATATATCGGGCACCTGCTCCTCAACCGCTTCAAGGCAATCCTCTGCGTTTGAAAAGCACTCCACATCGTAAGAATATGCCGACAGCGCAACCGATACAAGCTCTCTTATGCTGTCATCGTCCTCCGTGATGTAAACACGTTCTGCCATATAATAAACCTTTCTTCTGTGCGGCAATGCCGCTTGTCGGATAGCTTTTTGCCGTACAATCAGATAATCTGAGTATTTTTGTATTCTCCGGTTTCAAAAAATTCCACCCACTCGCAGATATTTACGGCATGGTCGGCAATTCTTTCAAGGTATTTTACTATCATAAGCGCGTCTACCGCAACGTCTCCGCTGCAAGCCTCGTCCTTTATGAGCTGTACAATCTTGTTGCGGATTGAAATAAACAGCTCGTCAACCTCGTCATCGGCCTTGATGGTATCGTTTGCAAGTTGCATATCGGTATTTACAAACGAGTCCACGGCGTGTGAAACCATTGTGATAACCTTTTCGCTCATGGTCTTTATCTCATTTAAGATATGCATAAGCGCAGAAACGTCTGCTATTATGGAAATTTCCGCAATATCAGCCGCATTGTCTGCAATACGCTCCATATCCGTTACCATTTTGAGCGCAGCGGAAACCTTTCTCAAGTCCCTTGCTACGGGCTGTTCTCTGAGTATTATCGAAAGGCACTGGCTTTCAATATTCTTCTCCTCGTCATCGACAAATCTGTCGTTCTTGACAACCTTTCGGGCAAGCTCGGCATCGTTTTCGCGAAGTGCGGTAATCGCCGAGGCAATGGCTTCTTCAATCATGCCGCCCATTCTTATAAGGTCATTGTTAAGCTGTATTAATTTATGGTCAAATGAATTTCTCATACGTAAAATCATCCCTTCTTATTTTCAGGCTGTGCGAAATTCTCGCAAGCGTTTATACAAAGTAATTGTAGCATAAATCCATGTAAAAATCAACCGAAACGGCCGGTAATATAATCCTCGGTGCGCTTATCCTGGGGGCGGGAGAAAAGCTCCTCGGTTTTTGCGTACTCTACCATCTCTCCCACAAGGAAAAATGCGGTGTAGTCCGAAATTCTCGTTGCCTGCTGCATATTGTGAGTTACAATCGCTACGGTGTACTTTTCCTTAAGCGTGTTCATAAGCTCCTCGATTTTAAGCGTTGAGACGGGATCAAGTGCAGAGGTAGGCTCATCCATAAGTATAACCTCGGGCTGAACGGCGATAGCTCTTGCTATGCAAATTCTCTGCTGCTGACCGCCCGAAAGGCTGAGTGCAGATTTATGCAGTCTGTCCTTTACCTCGTCAAATACAGCCGCGCCGATAAGGCTTTCCTCAACAATTCTGTCCAGCTTTGCTTTTCCCTTTATGCCATGTACCCTCGGACCGTATGCGATATTATCGTATATACTCATAGGAAAGGGATTGGGCTTTTGGAATACCATGCCTATTCTGCGGCGAAGCAGGTTTGTATCAACGCCCGGAACGTAAATATCCTCTCCGTCCAGCAAAAACTGTCCTGTTATCCTGCAACCGGGGATAAGGTCGTTCATGCGGTTGAGGCTCTTTAAAAAGGTGGATTTACCGCAGCCGGACGGGCCTATGAAGGCGGTTATCTTATTTGTCTTGATGTCAAGATTAATATCCTTTAAGGCGTGATTTTCGCCGTAGTAGAGGTTTACGTTTTTCGTACTTATCTTTATGCTTTCGTTTTCTGACATATTCTGTTCCTCACTTCCTTTATACCGAGCGTTTTTTTCTTATCCTGTATGCGACGAGCTTTGCACATATATTTATAATCAGTACCGTTATAAGCAGTACAAGTGCCGTTGAGAAGGCGTATTTCATTTCCGAGCCGCCTCTTTGAGCGTACTGGTAAAGCTGTACGGTGAGCGAGCCGCCCTGATTCATAACCTTTGTAAAGATGTCCGCGATAGAGTCGAAATTGAAATCCGCCGCAATGCCTGCGGTGAATATCAACGCCGCAGATTCTCCCACAATTCTGCCTATCGAGAGAATTACCGAGGTCAGAATACCGTCGATACAGCTTGGGAGCACTACCGTTCTTATCATGTGCCACTTGGGTGCGCCCAGTCCTATTGAGCCCTCGCGGTAGCCGAGCGGCACGGTTTTTATCGCCTCCTGCGTGGTACGGATAATAGTCGGAAGCACCATTATCGAAAGGGTAAGCGCACCTGTCAGTATTGAGTAGTTTACCTTAAAGATGTTGTAGAAGAACACGCTTCCGAAAAGGCCGTAAATTATAGAGGGGATACCTGCAAGGGTTTCGGTGGTAAATTCGATTATTCTTGTCAGTCTGCCCTGCTTTGCGTATTCTGTAAGGTAAATCGCCGCGCCTACGCCTATCGGGGTTGCCACAAGCAGAGTTATCACAACAAGATAGAGAGTATTTACTATGTTGCCCAGAACGCCGTAGTTTTCATACGGATAGGAAAATGCAGGAGTTGAGAGGAAGTTCCAGCTAAGCCCCTCCATGCCTTTTACGACGATGTAGATTATCATGCCGAGCGTCAGCGCAACGACTATCGCAGCAGATGTAAAAATCAGCACCTTTAAAACAATGTCACTTACTCTGCGGCGTTTCTTTGTCAAAGAGTTTATAACGGGTTTTTCCATAGCTCCTCCTTATACCTTAGACTTAGCGGGTTTTTCTGATTTTCCCTTTTTGCCGCCGTTTTTAAGAATACCGTTGAGTATCAGGTTTATTATCATGATAAACACAAACAGCACAAGACCTATTGCAAAGAGGGCCTCTCTGTGAAGTCCCGACGAGTAAGCAAACTCTGCTACAATTCCCGTCGTGAGGAATTTTACGGAGTTGAACAGCTCCGGCATATTCGCAGAGTTACCCGCAACGAGTATAATCGCCATTGCTTCACCTATCGCTCTGCCGACGCCGAGTACAACGCCCGACGCAATTCCCGACTTTGCCGCAGGAATAACTACCTTGAATATAGTCTGAATTTTTGTCGCGCCCAAGCCATAGCTTGCCTCTCTGTATTCGTTCGGAACGGAGCTTATTGCATTTTCGGAGATATTAATAATGGTCGGGAGTATCATTATTGCAAGCACGATGATTGCACTTGCCAAATTCGCGCCGCCCGTAAACTGATGGGTGGGATCGTTCTTGTAGATGATTTCTTCAAGCCAGTACATAACGGGCTTTATGAGGTTTGCGCCGAGCAAGCCGTATATTACCGAGGGAATACCCGCAAGAAGCTCAACAGCCGGCTTTACAATGTTTTTTAAAGCCTTCGGTGCAAGCTCCGAGAGGAATATTGCGGTCAGAAGTCCTATCGGTACGCCGATTACTATTGCGCCGAGCGTGCCGAAAATTGAGGTGAGAATAAGCGGCAGTATGCCGAACATCTCTTTTTTTGCATGCCAAGTGTCGCCGAAAAGAAAATCAATAATTCCGATTTTTCCTATTGCGGGCGCTCCTGACATAATCATGTAAATAGTAATCATCAACACGCAGGCAACGGCAACTATTCCGCAGGCGGTAAATAAGTATTTCATCATTCGTTCTCTGACATTGATAATGCTGGATTTTCCGCTTCTAAGCCCGCTTTCCTGCGACTTTACGGCTGTCGCCGGGGTTATGTTTTCCAAAGAAACCATCCTTTCTTCATCCGAACACAGCAAATTCCGGTCATATTTCAGACCGGAGCTGCCCATTTGAACTTTTCTTATTTTACGGGTACTGCGCCCTGTGCAAGCACGAGAGCTTGTCCCTCTTCGCTGAGTATAAATTCAAGGTAAGCCTTCACAAGCTCGTTATCGTTGCCCTTCTTTACAGCGCAGATAAACGGTCTTTGTACCTTGTAGCAACCCGACTTTATATTCTCCTCGGTAGCCTCAACGCCGTCAACCTTGAGCGCCTTTACCGATTCGTCAACGTTTGCAAGAGAAGCATATCCGATTGCACCTTCGGTAGTGGATACGGCATTTATTACAGAGCCTGTGGATTCAAGCTCTTGAGCGTAATTTGCTTCCTTGTCGCCCATAACGATGGATTCAAAGCCGTCTCTCGTACCCGAACCGTCCTCACGGCCGATTACAACGATTGCCTTATCGTTGCCGCCGAGCTGGCTCCAGTTGTTGACTTCGCCCGCGTAAATCTTTGCAAGGTCATCAAGGCTGATGTCATCTATTGTGTTTGCGGTGTTTACTACAATTGCAATACCGTCAAGTCCGATTACGGTAGCTTCAAGATTTTCAGCTTCGGAGTTCTTAAGCTCTCTGGAGGAATTACCTATATCGCACTTGCCCTCTGCCGCTTCCTGAAGTCCCGTACCCGAACCCGTGAGGTTTAAGTTTACCTGTACATCGGGATACTTTGCGGAAAATGCGCCGTTGACAGCCTTGATTACCTTTTCCATTGAGGTTGAGCCGTTCATGGAGAGTGTACCGCTGAGGCTTGTCTCACCGCTCGTCTGGGATGTACCGCCTGTGGAGGAAGTCTGGCTTCCGGGAATTTCCGCGCATCCTGCCGCTGTTGCCGCAATTGCCGTCGCCGCAATAATTGTAATTAACTTCTTTTTCATGGTTGTTTCCTTTCTCTTAGGGCGTTGCCCGTAAATCAATATGTAGGAATATTCTTTTCTCAGCTTTGCCGAAGTCTTTCGCTCAAGCTTACAATCATATTATATCCGCATGGGGCGTTTTATAAAAGCAAGAAGCCGTATAAATTTTGTAATCTTTTTGTAAAGTCGTGTTTTTGGCTTTATAATGCGGGCTGATAGACAAAACTTTACAAAAGCTTACTCAGATTTTACATTACAAATCCGAGCGTTTTACATAAAAAACAAGGTATTTTTAAAAAAAATACAAAGCCTTTACTCTGACACATTGTATAAGGGAATTTTTTTAAAAATACACTTGATATTCTCTCCCGTTTAGTATATAATATAAATCGGACTAAATTTGTCATATTTTGTACCGCATATAAGGTGCGGACGCAAAACAGATAAATATGTTCAATAAGGGGCTTGCCCCGTCATTCAACGTGGCAAGCTGCAGCGAAGCTGCGATTCAGTTTCAGTTGGGGTTCAATCCCCAACTGAAACTGAATATGGGACCCGCCGCCTTAGAGGCGGGGGACATCTTGCCTAAGTTATATTCAAGGAACGAAAGGACGTGAAAGGACAAATGCCGAATACGACAATTTATTTTGACAATGCGGCGACGACAAGGGTAAGCGACAGCGTGCTCAATGCCATGCTCCCCTATTTTAAAGAGGAATACGGCAATCCCTCGTCAATTTACTCTCTCGGAAAAAGCTCTGCCATAGCAGTTGAACAGGCGAGAAAAAAAGCTGCCGATGCGCTTGGCTGTGAAGAAAAAGAGATATACTTCACCAGCTGCGGAAGCGAAAGCGACAACTGGGCAATCCTCGGAACGGCAAAAATGATGGCGGCAAAGGGTAAAAAGCATATTATTACCTCCGTGTTTGAGCATCATGCGGTGCTTCACACGTTAGCCGTGCTTGAAAAAGAGGGCTTTGAGGTTACTTATCTGCCTGTTTACTCAAACGGTATTGTAAGGGTTGAGGACGTAAAGGCGGCAATAAGGCCCGATACCGCATTAGTGACGATTATGTATGCGAACAACGAGATAGGCACAATTCAGCCCATTCCCGAAATAGGCGCAATTTGTAAGGAGCAGGGCGTTATTTTTCACACCGATGCGGTACAGGCGGTAGGAAACGTACACATAAACGTTAAAGAGCAGAACATAGATATGCTTTCTTTAAGCGGTCACAAAATCCACGCTCAGAAGGGCTGCGGCATACTTTATATAAACAAGAAGTACCGCATACCGAATTTCCTTAACGGCGGAGCGCAGGAAAGGGGCCGAAGAGCAGGAACGGAGAATGTTCCCGCAATTGTGGGACTCGGCGTTGCGCTTGAAGAAGCGGCAGCGGGAATTGACGCAAAGAACGCAAAGCTGAAAAAATTCAGCGGGCAGATTATAGACAGCGTTATGAAAATCGACCGTGTACATTTAAACGGCGACAGAGAAAAGCGTCTTGCGGGAAATCTCAACTTTTCATTTGAGGGTGTTGAGGGCGAGAGCTTACTGCTCCAGCTTGATTTGCACGGAATTGCGGCGTCAAGCGGCTCAGCATGTACCTCAGGCTCGCTTGATCCTTCTCATGTATTGCTCTCAATCGGACTTCCCCACGAGGTAGCGCACGGCTCGCTTCGTATCTCCATGTCGGAATATACGACACAGCAGGAGGTTGACACTCTGCTTGAGGTACTCCCGAAAATTATTGAGAAACTCCGAGATATGTCGCCGCTGTGGGAACATATCATCAAGGGCGAAACATTCAAAATAGGCTAAAACAACTGAAAGGCAGGACATAGATATGATTTATTCGGATAAGGTAATGGACCACTTCTCCAATCCCCGTAACATAGGAGAAATTGCTGACGCCAACGGTATAGGCGAGGTTGGAAACGCCAAATGCGGCGATATTATGAAGATGTACCTCAAGATTGAAGACGGTATCATCAAGGACGTAAAGTTCAAGACCTTCGGCTGCGGTGCGGCTATTGCAACAAGCTCCATAGCAACCGAAATGATAAAGGGCAAGCCGCTCGAAGAGGCGTTAAAGCTCACCAATGCGGCGGTAGTTGAGGCTCTTGACGGTCTGCCGCCCGCAAAGATACATTGCTCGGTGCTTGCCGAGCAGGCTATAAAGACAGCTATTGCAGATTATTACAAAAGACAGGGAATTGATCCCACTCCGATAGTAGGAGAAATCAAGGACGACCACTGCGACAACTGCTGCGGTATATGACAGTGATATAAAATTTACGGTGCAAGCGTTTGCCTGCACCGTTTTTTCGCGGGACGCTGTGCCGCACCCGACAAATGTTTTGTAAAACATTGCGTATATTTAAAATAATGTTTTGCATTTGCGTGAGGACAGCTGCAAGCAGATTTTCTTGGATGTTCCATATCGGCAATGGTTATGTATGAAGATTTTGAGCTACCCAAAACCTTTTCGCTATATGCATTGTCATATAATTTTTCAACTTTAGTTACTCGCTTTTCAAGATAGTATTCATATCCTCCCCAAGCCCTCTGACCGCTTGCACATTCAAGTAATCCCATAAAATCCTTCTTTCAAAGTGCCAGTTTTTCAAAATCTATTAACTGCCTTAAATCAGTAATAGTCCACTCATCTTTGCTTTCACCGCTTCTGTCAATCAAAAACGAAGTGAAACCCTGCTCTCTCGCACCGTCAGCCTCGGGCTTGTAGTCGTCAACATATATGCTTTCTTCAGCAGTTACGCCTAATGAGCTTAGTGCCGCATTAAAAATAATCGGGCTTGGTTTGCCTGCATCAACAAGCGAGCTTGCAGTAAATGAAGTGAAATATTTTGCAATCCCAAGCAGTTCAAGGGTATATTCCAAAGAGGGAGAAGTATCGCTGATAACGCCCATTTTATAACCTTTACTATAAAAATATTCAAGCACTTCAATAGTTTCGGGAAACAGCTTTCTGTCGCCGTTGCACCACAGCTCATCAAACAACAGCTTTGCTTTTGCTTCAACATCATCGGTCACGCCCTCGCCAATGAGCAAGTAGCGATAATATTTCTGAAAAAACTCTCGCTCATCATCAAGATTTTTGTACCAAGGCGTTTTGCCCTCGCTTGCTTTTTGGAAAAGCTCCATCATTTTATCGTAGGGCAGTTCAAAGGGCTTGCCGCTCCATTCGGTGATGAGCTTATCTCTCCACAATTCTTTTTCCTGCGTGAAATATGTAAGCGTTCCGTCACGGTCAAAAAATATGGCTTTGAATTTCATAAATTCCTCTTTCATTTATAAAAACCAATAAGTGCCTCGTCAATTTCGGCAATCGGCTCTTTTCCTTTTATTTCAGAGTACAGAGCAATATTCAGAATTTCATCATGGTCTTTGATTTGCTGTGACAGCTCGCATAAGGTCTTGCCATTTATCGTAATACCATACAGACAACCGTATTCTGTGCGTTCTTTATCGCTGAAATAATCGGGCATCATTAAAAATTTCATCGTGCCGAGATATTCAAAATCACCGTCTATGCCCAATTCTTCATAGCACTCACGGATAATGCAAGACCTTGCAGTTTCGCCGTTTTCAATACAACCACCGAAAATTTCATAGCGGTTTCTCCACTTGTTCCACCCGAAAAGATAGTCGCCATTTACTTTTACAACAGCCAAACAATGGGTAAGCCCTGATAATTTGTCAGCGTCGTCCTCGCTGATTTTCTCAAAGCTTTCAAAGATGTTCCCGTCGCTGTCGGTTAAGATTTGTTTCATATTTA
>CALXBK010000040.1 GCA_944386545.1 uncultured Ruminiclostridium sp. | reverse complement strand
AAATTAAAATCTACAATTTTATTTACAAACAAACAGACTTTGAAAAAACTTGCGTTTTGGCGGTGCGTGGGTTTATCTACAAGCTGACAGACTGCGAGAAACACACGCAGACAAGGAAACAGCCTCCGTCGCTGTACTTTTGTACAGTAGGAGGCTGTTGACGCCGTAAGCAAAAACGGCTTTTCAGAGCCGAAAGTCGGCTCTGAAAAAATTAAAATCTACAATTTTATTTACAAACAAACAGACTTTGAAAAAACTTGCGTTTTGGCGGTGCGTGGGTTTATCGACAGTCTGAGAGGGTGCGGAAATCCGCACCCTTGTTGTATTATGAAATTTTAACTCAATCTCCCGTCGATTCTCTCAGCACAAGGCTGTGAGGCAGAGTATAAAGGCTGTGGTCGGGATTGGAAGCCTTCATGTTTTCGATAAGCTTTTCTATAACCAGCTTTCCCTGTGCGTAGCAGGGCTGTTCAACCGTCGAGAGATGTGGCACGAACATATGTGAATACTGGATATTGTCAAAGCCCATAAAGATAAGGTCCTTGCCTATGCGGTAGCCCTTTGACAGCGCATAGTTCATAGCTCCGATTGCGATAATGTCGGAAATGGAGAAAATAGCGGTCGGGGGACTGGGCAGATGCATGAAGTATTCACAGCCTCTCATGCCCTGTTCAGTTTCGTAGCCGCCGAAGTATACATATTCCTCGTTGTAGGGAATACCGTTGTCCTTGAGTGCGAGCTTGTAGCCTATCTCACGGTCGATGCTCGACTGGCTTCTCTGAAGGGTTGTAATAAGACCTATCTTTTTATGACCTTTTCTTATCAGATAATTTACAGCGTCGCGTCCTGCCTTCACATTATCTATGGTGACGGTAAGCACGTTACAGTTATCAAGCCTTTCAAGACACATGGCTATGTTGTGCTTTTCGCCGAGCGCATTAATGGTAGCGGCGTCAAGCTTCGGACCGAGCAGTACGGCACCGTCAACCGCCCTTGAAAACAACATTCCGAGAAGGTGCATCTCATGTGCGGGATCGTCATGCGTGGTAGCTATCAGCACGTCGTAATTCTGTGCGAACGCTGCAACCTCCATGCCTCTGATAACATCGGAGTAAAAGCTCTGGTCTGCGGACGCTATTATTGCAAGTATGCGCCTTGTTTCGCTTTTTCTCAGATCGCGTCCCAAAAAGCTCGGACTGTAGCCGAGAGTCTCAACTGCGCTGTTTACCGCTTGAATGGCTTCTTCCGAAACGTTGGATTTCTTGTTCAGAACTCTTGAAACCGTTGCAACGGAAACATTTGCGGCTTTTGCAACATCCTTGATTGTTACGCTCATGATACCTTCTCTCCTTTTCAAATACTTACTGCTTAAATTATACATTATTGTGAAACCGTTTTCAATGTGACAAATTAACAAAAAAATAAAATTAAATTTATCACTTTATACAAAAACATATATTAAAATTATTAACATAAAGGCTTTTAAAAATGCTTGTTTGTTGCTTAATTTTAACCAAACATTTGCTTAAATTTACAGATATTTACAACAATATTTTTCCCTTTAGCTGATTTTCTAAATTGCAGCTCGCATTCGCTTAATTTTTTGTTTAAATAGTTACTTTACAAAAGCTCGCTTTTAAGTTAAACTATAATATAAGTAAAAGTTTAGCTTATAACTTAATCGGGAAAGTCGAGGGGTTTGTTTATGAAAAAGAAAACCGTCACAATGAGCGATATAGGAAAGGCTATGGACGTCAGCACCGTTACCGTTTCCAAGGCGTTAGGCGACAAGGACGGAGTAAGCGAGGAGCTCAGAGAAAAGATAAAGCAGAAGGCAAACGAGATGGGCTATCGCTTCAGCTATGCTTTAAAAGCGTCAAAGGACAGCATGACCTTCAACATAAGTATAATCGTAGCAAAGCATTTTATTAATGATGCGAGCGCGTTTTACTGGGTAATGTACCGCCATATCGTTGAGCTTTTGCAAAAGCAGAACTATTACGGTATACTTGACGTTATTTCCGAAAGCGATCAGGCAAGCTGCTCCATGCCCAATTCCGTAACCGACAGAAAGGTTGACGGTGCTATCGTGCTCGGACAGTTTGATGACAACTATGTAAACGCCTTGCTCGACCTTAAAATTCCCGTTGTTTTCCTTGACTTTTATAGCAGCGACAGCCGCACGGACACCATTCTTTCCGACGGCTTTTTCGGCTCATATATGCTCACCACCTACCTTATCAATGCAGGCCACAGGGATATAGGCTTTTTAGGCACGATAACCTCTACATCAAGCATACAGGACAGATACCTCGGCTATTACAAGGCTCTGCTTGAAAAGGGCATACCGCTGAGACCTGAATGGGTAATTGACGACAGGGGAGATGACGGCAACAGCTATCCCTATTTCAATCTTCCCGCACAAAAGCCCACAGCCTTTGTCTGCAACTGCGACGAGGCGGCTTATTCTCTGCTCAATCAGCTCAAGAGCGAGGGCATAAGCGTCCCTGACGATATTTCCATCGTAGGCTATGACAATCACATATATTCCACCATCGCAAATCCGAGAATAACCACCATGGACGTTGACAGCAAGAGAATGTCCCACGAGGCGGTTGAAACCATCATAAAGAAGATAAGGGATAAAAATTATACAAGGGGCAGAACGCTCGTAACAGGAAAGCTCATTATCCGTGACAGCGTAAAGCCGATAAAATACTGATGAAAATTATTGATACCCACGCACATTACGACGATTCATGGTTTGATGAGGACAGATACGAGCTTCTTGACAGGATTTTATCCGAAAACGTCCTTGCAATAGTCAACATGAGCGTTGATTTGCCGACCTGCGAATTTACTCTCTCGCTGTGCGAAAGGTACGAAAACGCTTTCGGCGCAGTCGGAATACATCCCGAAAATGTAAATTCGATAACAGACGGTTATCTTGATAAATTAAGAGAATACGCAAAAAACGGCAAGGTTAAGGCAATAGGCGAGATAGGCCTTGATTATCATTACGAGGGCTATGACAGAGAGCTTCAGATGAAAGTTTTCAAAGAACTGCTTGAGCTTGCAAACGAGCTTTCTCTCCCTGCTGTTATACATTGCCGTGACGCGCTTGAAGATACAATGAGCATACTTAAAAGCGTAAAGCCCGAAAAGGCGGTAATGCACTGCTTTTCGGGAAGCGCCGAAACTGCCGCCGAGCTTTTAAAAATGGGCCTATTTATAAGCTTTACGGGTGTGCTGACCTTTAAAAATGCGAAAAAGTCGGTGAGGGCGTGTGAAGAAATTCCCCTTTCACGGCTTATGCTCGAAACCGATTGCCCTTATATGGCGCCCGCACCATTCAGAGGGAGCCGCTGTGACAGCTCTATGACGGTTTATACTGCCGAGCGGCTTGCGCAGATAAAGAATATCTCCTTGCAGGAAGCAATAGAAGCCTGCAACAATAACGCCGTTTCCTTTTTCGGGCTGACGGTTTGATTTTTTTATTTTCCTCGGTTGCTTTTTTCGGTTTTTTGGAGTATAATATTGCGTATGAGTGAATTAGGCACCGTGAGAAAGGAAGAAATACCATGAATACATTTGAAAAAGCGGGCTTTGTAAGGGTAAGCCCCTCCGATACGGATAAAACAGGCTTTAACCCGTTTGCCGCAATAGGCAAGGACTGGCTTCTCGTTACTGCGGGAAATGAAAGCGGCTGGAATACCATGACGGTTTCATGGGGCTTTGCAGGCGTTATGTGGGGAAAAAATACCCTCACTGCCGTAATAAGACCTCAGCGTTACACAAAGGAATTTGTCGATAAAAACGAATATTTTACCGTATGCTATTTCGGCGGAGAACAGCGTGAGGCGCTGAGCTTCTGCGGCACTCACAGCGGCAGAGATACCGACAAGGCAAAAAGCACCGGACTTGTACCGCTGTTTATAAAGGACGGCATTGAGCTTGACGGTAAGGAGCTTTCTTTTGATGTTACCGCTTTTGAGCAGGCAAAGATGATTTTTGTCTGCAAAAAGGCGTACGTTCAGCCCATGCTCCCCGAATGCTTCGTGAACAAGGCAAACGATGAAAAGTGGTACGCGAACAAGGATTATCATGTTCAGTATATCGGCGAAATCGTCTGCGCTTATGTTAAGGAACAGGTTTAATTTAAATACGGTTTATATTGCTCGGATATAATCCCTCTTTGACAAATCGATAAAAATTTATTAAGGAGTTGTTACTTTGGCTTTTAAGCTGTTTGATTATGGTAGCTCGGGAAAGGGCGTTGCAAAAAATGCGCCGCAAAAAAAGCCCTTCTTCAAATATTGGGAGATATTCGGCAGAAAGTTCTGGAAGCTCATTGAGCTGAACATGATTTATTTGCTTTTCTGTATTCCGATTGTCACCTTCGGACCTTCGACCGCCGCACTTACACATGTAATGCGTAAATTTACCCTTGAGCAGGCTTGCTTTGTGTTTGACGAATTCTTTACGGCATTCAAGAAGAATTTCAAGCAGTCCTTCGTTATCGGAATTATAGACGTTGCAGTCATTGTTTCGGCGGTGCTGATGTTTATAAATTATCTTCAGGTTGAGTCTTTGCCTGATGGCTACACGATAATGGCGTGCATATTTATCTGCTGTGCTACAATGTTCTTTATGATGCACTTTTACATCTATGCAGAGATTGTGGCTCTCAACCTTAAATTCAAGGCTATTTTAAAAAATGCGGTATTTCTTGTATTCCTCGGAATAAAGCGCAATTTTATCGCATTACTGATTAATCTTGCGATAATCACACTGATTGTTTTATTTCTGCCGTATTCTGCGCTTGCCATAGTATTTCTGCCTATGTCGCTGATGTGCTTTACAACAATTTTTATCTGTTACCCCGTAATACAAAAGTTTATCATCAATCCCTATTACGAGGAGAGGGGCGAGATAAACCCCGAGCTCGCACAGTTTGAAAGCGAGGAAGAATCCGTATTTGTGGACAGAGGCGGCTCTGAGCAGGAAATCAGAACTGCCGCAAAGCCCAAAACAAAGGGTAAGGTTATCAAGTAAAACTTATAAAAATTTGAGCATAAGCCGATTTTTTCAGCTTATGCTCTTTTTTTATTCAGAAGCTACTGTGCTATCGGGAATATCGGTCTGTACAGGTGCGGGTGAGGACTGTGTAACGCTCGTCTGAACAGCTCCGCCGTCCTTGTCAGGTACTGTCGTTGCTTTCGCCTCGCTTGTCAGCGGAGCTCCGCCGTCCTTATCGGGAGCTGTAGTCTCGGATTGCTGTGTGGTAGTTTGCGGCGGTGTACTGTCAAGGATAGGTTCGGTTTGTTCGCCCTCGTTTTCAGTGCGGCTGTAAACTGCCGTTTTCAGCTTTTTGAAGCTTGCAAGAAGCTGTTCATAGCTTTGAGTCTGCAATGCGGCGATTTGCTCGTCGGTGAGAATGTCGGCGGTTATCTGTGCCATTTCTATTGACATTCCCTCTGCGGCAAGTCGGTCAACCTCCTCCCTTGTAAGGCTTTGTGCAAGTGCGGCAAAGGCTGAGTTTACCATCGTGTTTTCGCTGTAAACAATGGTGCTGATGTTCTTTTCAAGGGGGATTTGCATACCGCTTAAATCTATTGTGAAATCCTCGTACAGTATAAGCTCTGAAACGGGGCAGAATTCAAAGCCTTGCTCCTTTAAGCTTTTAAGCACCTGCGGCAGAGCCTCGGTTGTATTGTCAAGGTCGTTGTGGAACAGCAGTACAGAACCGCTCTGTATATCCTTTGTAGTGCGCTCGATTATTGTTTCGGGTGTCGGCTTATCCCAGTCTATGCTGTCAACATTCCACTGTATTACTCTCATACCCATGCCCTCAAGCGTTGTGAGAGAATTGTCGTCGTATTCCCCGTAGGGCGCGCGGTAAAGCTTTGGCTCTGTGCCGGTTATCATTTTTATTTTTTTGTTACATTCCTTTGTGTCGGCAATAAGGTCGTTTATGTTCATGCCCTTTATGTGTGGGTGGGCGTCGCTGTGGTTTTGTATTTCATGTCCCGCATCAAACAGCTTTTTTACATCGTCGGGATATTTGTCGGCAAACTCTCCCGTGACGAAAAAGGTTGCCTTTACCTTCGCTTCGTCAAGAATGGCAATAAGCTCGTCGGTGTTGCTGTTTCCCCACGCGCAGTCAAAGGTAAGACTAATCATATTGTCATTGCGCGAAACGCAGTAAATCGGAAGCTTTTCGCTTGCGGCTCCGGTATCTATGGCGGAGAGTATCGCAAAAACGCCTATTGCTATACCCGTTATCAGCACAAGCAAAAACATTATCGCCCTGAGTAGCTTGCGCTTTGTCATTGTCATTACGAACATATTTCTTCCTCCCGTAAGAATTGGTTAATTGATTATATGTACGAACCTGCGTTAAAATGACAAGCACAAAAATAAAGCCGTGATTTTTCACGGCTTTATCTGTTTAATTGAATTATACAAGCTTAACTATCATATCCGAAGCGTTTACCGACCTTGTAATAACTCCGCTTTCGAGCATCCAGTCGATGTTCTTCTTCCAGGTTTCCTCGCTTTGGGAGAGGAACGGTGCACCGTCCTTTTCGGCAAGAGAAATTATCGTGTTGACGCTCTTTGTTTCAACATCCTTGTTAAGAGGGAAGTTTTCGGTGTTCTGGTTTTTCAGCAGGTTGTCAACGCCCTTTCCGGGATTGCTTTTTACATCTTCAAAGCTCTTCTGAGTAGCCTTTAAGAAACGTGTAAGCGCGTCCTTCTTGCTCTCGCAGGTTGATTTTGAGGTGACGAATACAAGCTCGGTATATTCGGGAACGCCGTTGTCGGTGGGCTTGATGTAGTTTACCTTAAAGCCCTGATTTTCAAGCTCAGGCACCTCGTGGCTAACAAAGCCGCCTATGGTTGCGTTTACCTGTCCTGTCGTCATGGAGGACATAAGCTCAAAGCCGACGTCTATAAGCTCCACATCGGTTTTTTCAAGACCTGCGGATTTGAGCATTGTGTAAACGAAGGCTTCGTTCAGCACAGAGCCGCCGTAGCCTATTTTCTTGCCCTTTAAATCTTCGACTGAGGTTATACCCTCGCTTTCAAGGGACATAAGCACATTTACCGGATTTTGCACCGCCGCGCCGATGGACACAACGGGTATATCCTGATTTGCGTTTGCCTGAATTACATCGTGCATATAGTAAAAGCCTATATCCGCCTTTCCCGCAGAGGTCATGGAAATAGCGTCGTTTGTGTTGGAGGGAAATTCAACCTTGATTTTAAGTCCCTCCTCCTCGTAATAGCCCTCCTCAATGGCGTTGTACAGGAATACATGAGAGCCGTTGGGATACCAGTCAAGCACGACGGTAAGCTCCTCAAGTTCCTTTTCGGCATAGCCGCTTTCCGTATTGCTGCTGCAAGCGCAGGCTCCGAGGGTTAATGCACAGGTAAGCACAGCCGCAAGACTTCTTTTTAATTTCATCTTCATTTTTTAAAATCCTTTCTTTTATTTCATTTGTACGGCAGGAATTGCTGTACAAAATGTCATACTTCCTTTCTCCAGGCGATAAGCTTTCGTTCAAGCGCCGTGATTACAGCAACTGCAAGCATTGCGCATACGGCAAGCACTACGACGGGAGCGAATACTCCCGCGCCGTCAAGCTGTGTCATCATTCGCTTGCTGAAATATCCCAGCCCCGACTGCGCCCCCAGCCATTCTCCCATAGCCGCACCGATAATACTCAGCGGCACAGCCATTTTTACCGCAGAGAAAAAGTAGGGCAGGCAGGCGGGAATTTTCAGCTTCAGAAAAATCTGAAGCGAGGACAGTCCCATTGTTTTCATAAGCTCCTCGTTTTCACGTTTTGTGGATTTCAGACCGTCATGCACCGAAATTGTGATAGGGAAAAAGGTGATAAGCACTGCGACAAGCACCTTGCTCCATATCCCGTAGCCGAGCCACAGCACAAACAGCGGAGCAATCGCCGTTACGGGAATAGTCTGCGTTGTTACAATGACGGGATACAGCGCTCTTTCCCAGAACTCATATCTGTCCATAATTACGGCAAGTGCAATTCCCAGCACAATTGAAATGACAAGTCCGACAAGCGTTACAAGCAAGGTCGCGGGAGTGTGTACGGTAAACAGCGGCTCTTTAAGCTCCCATATTTTTATCGCTACCTGAACGGGCGAGGGGAGTATATACGCCGCATTTATGCACATCGCGATTATCTGCCATAAAAACAGCAGACAAAGGGCGGTGATTATTGCGGGCAGTCTTTTTTTAACGCGCATTTTCCGTCACCTCCGTATCGGCTTCTCTTAAAACGGCGTCTGCGGAAAGAAGCTGTGTAAGCTCCTCTTTTAGCTGTATTGCCTGCGGAGTAAATAAATGCTCTCTTGACTTTATCATGGAGCTATCCGCCTGCCTTGCAATGCTTGCGGGCTTGTCACACAGTACGATAACTCTGCCGGCAAGAAGCAATGCCTCGTCAATATCGTGAGTAATCAGCATTACGGTTTTATCAAGTGAACGCACCTGCTTCAACAGCCAGTCCTGCATTTGCGTTCTGGTTATGGAATCAAGTGCCGAGAACGGCTCGTCAAGCAGTAACAGCTCTCTGCCAAGCTCTGCTGTCATAAGCGTTCTTGCAAAGGATGCTCTTTGCCGCATACCGCCCGAAAGCTCTGACGGCTTTTTTTCTTCGCACCCCGAAAGTCCCACTCTTGAAAGAGCGTTTTTTGCCCTGCTTATGCGCTCTTGTTTGGGCATTTTCAGCGTTTCAAGCGGCAAAGCCACGTTCTTTAGAATATTCCGCCACGGGAGCAGTAAATCCTTTTGCGGCATAAATGCGGCGATTGCACCGCTTTTTTCAATAGGCTCGCCGTTTACCTCAATGCTTCCGTCATAGTTCGCTTCAAGCCGTGTGATAAGGCGGAACAGGGTGCTTTTGCCACAGCCCGACGCGCCGATTATTGCAACCAATTCGCCCTTTTCAACGGAAAAGCTGATATTATCGACTATTCTGCCGCCTGTTTTATAGCCGAAGCCGACGTTATTAAATTCGAGCAAGGGCATTATATTTCGACGCTTGAAAGCTCGTAGTTATGGCAAAGAGGGCCTCTGCCTTTTCCTAAATCAAGCTTTGCTCTTATTGTGCCCGAAAGATATTTCTTTGCGTTTTCTACCGCTCTTGCCTTATCTCCTGTAAGCGCAAGGCTGCAGGCAATGGCAGAGGAGAAGGTACAGCCCGTGCCGTGGGTGTTGGGATTGTCAATGCGCTCGCCCCTTATCCATATTGCCTTGCCGCAGTCATACAGCAAATCATCCGCAGTATCGTCAAGGTGACCGCCCTTTATTACAATTGCACAGGGGAGCTGTTCGGCAAGCGCTTTTGCCGCCGTTTCCATATCTTCCTTTGTTCTGATGTTTATTCCCGTAAGCGCCTTTGCTTCTTCAAGGTTGGGAGTAATGATGTCCGCAAGCGGCAACAGCCTTGTCAGCAACGCCTTTTCCGCACTTTCGCTTATAAGTCGGCTTCCGCTTGTAGCTACCATGACAGGATCTGCAACGATGTTTACCGCCTTATGCTCAGTGAGCTTTTGGGCAATCGCGTCAATTATCTCAACCTCGCTAACCATTCCTATTTTTACTGCGTCGGGACGAATATCGTTAAAAATGCAGTCGAGCTGATTTTTTACAAATTCGGGAGTGCAGTTTGATATTGCGTATACTCCCGTGGTATTCTGTGCCGTAAGTGCGGTGATTGCGCTCATGGCGTACATTCCGTGCATTGTTATCGTCTTGATGTCGGCTTGTATTCCTGCGCCGCCGCTGCAATCCGAGCCTGCGATAGTAAGTATTTTTTTCATTTTGCTTTTTCCTTTCTTTACTGCTTTTGAGAGCTTTGCGCCACGAGTGCGGCTTTTTCCTTTAAGCTGCGGACTGCAAGGGGAATATCCTTTGCGGCGAATACCGCTGAAACCACCGCCGCCCCGTCAAGCCCCAAGCCGCACAGCTCAAGTATGTTGCTCTCGCTTATCCCGCCTATTGCCACAACGGGGATTTTCACCCCGTGAGTAATCTCAGACAGCGTCTGTTTGCTTATTGCGCCTGCGTCGGGCTTTGTTGAGGTGACGAACGCCGCGCCGCTTCCGAGATAATCTGCTCCGTTCCTTTCGGCGGCTACAGCCTCGTTTAAATTGTGCGCCGATACTCCGATAATTTTATCGCCCAGCAGCTGTCTCGCCGAGCTTATATCAAGGTCGTCCTGACCTAAATGAACGCCGTGAGCGTCAACCTCTTTGCAAAGCTTAACGTTGTCGTTTATTATGAAAAGCACGCCGTATTTTTCGCATATCGGCTTGATTTTTTCGGCAAGCTGTTTGAAATGCTCATAATCGGTATCCTTTTCCCTTAGCTGAAATGCCGTAATTCCGCTTTTAATTGCGCTTTCAGCTTGTATAAGAAACTCCTCGTCGCTGTTGCTCCACGCTCTGTCGCTCACCGCATACAGCAGTAACTGCCGCGCTGTAATTCTCATGTCTGTTCTCCTTATAAAAAAGCACATACGAACGCCGCCGTATGTGCCTGTGATATATTCCTTACGTTGGCATTACCCAAATCAAGTTATCGGTCGAAGACGCATCTTCCTCTCAGCCTGTTTTCAAGCTCCCGTTTTTTCAGTTGTCTAATATATTATACAACAAAATATAGTCGTTGTCAATGTTAAAATATGTATTTTCTATGAAACATTTTTTTATGCCGTCATTTCTGAGGCATAAAGAAATATAATAGCTGTCAAAAGCTCTGCGGCAGTAAAACTCTGCCCCTGCGGAAAATAACGCCCTTTCGCTGTCTAAATCAAAGCAAACCGAAGCATTAATCGCCGAAACTCCCTCGCCCGTCATCTTGACATAGCTTTCTTTAAGCGTCCACAGTGCGGTAAAAGCGCCGTCGGGATTGCCTGATGTTCGGATATATTCCGCTTCCGTGTCATTATAGCAACGCTTTATAACTCTCGGCTTTACGGCTCTTATGCGCTCGCAGTCAACACCCGTTTCATATTCCGAGAGGGCGCATACTGCAAGACCGTCACAATGCGAAATGCTGAAACAGTACGGCGTATTTTCAATATACGGCTTTCCCGAAGGACTTTTTTTAATCATATCCTCGGTTATTTCAATGCCTGCCGTATCAAGAAAAGCCTTTTGCAGTAGTTTTATACCGCAGTTATGTGAATATGCGGCATAGGCCTTGCCATACTCCTGCTTGCTTTTAATAGGCGAGCAGTAAATAATAAATTTATCCATCAGCTAAGACCGAGCTGTAAAAAGTCGTTGATATTCTTCCACATGATTTTTTCCTTTGTTTCATGCGAAAGAGGAATTTTTTCTATATAAGCCAGCTCATCACAGGCACTCCACATGGGATAATCCGTGCCGAAGAACACTCTGTCGTCGCCGAAGCGGTTTACAAGCTTCGCCGCCCTTTCGGGAGAAAGCTCATACAGCGAGCTGCTGGTATCAATCCATATATTGTCGAGCTTGCTTAAATATTCAACTGCGTCGCCCCATTCCGACCAGCCGCCGAAATGAGCCGCTATAAAGCGCGCGTGAGGAAATGCCTTTGCCGCCTTTGCCATAAGAGCGGGATTTGAATAGCGGTATCTTTTGTCGCCCGTGTGAACGAGGAAAGGGAGCTTCTCACCCACAGCGTCAAAAATTCTGAATGCGTTTTCGCTGTCAAGGGCAAACTTTTGAAAATCGGGATGCAGCTTTATTCCTTTAAGACCGAGTGAGATCACCCTGTCGATTTCCTCGTCAAAGCTCTCCATAAGAGGATTGAGCGAGGCAAAGCCGATAAGTCTGTCGGAATGTTCCGCTACCGTGTTTGCAATAAAGTCGTTTATATGCGTGACCTGCTCTGCAGTAGTTGCCACCGACTGTACGATATACTTTGTAACACCGCACTCATCGCCCTCTTTCATCAGCGTTTCAAGCGTACCGTCATAGTTCATTGCAAGGTCGTAAAACTTGCCTATGTTTTCCGACGCCTTTTCCGCAATCTTTACCGGGAAAATATGAGCGTGTGCGTCAATAATGTATTTGTACATCTTTTACCTCTGCAAAATAAATACCGCATAAAGCGGCAGATTTAAAAATATTGCGCATGACATCTTCCGCGAATGTGCGGGAAAATATGCAAAACGCAGAAAATCCGTGCGGACAGAGCAATATGCTCATACGACGGATAAAACAGCTCTGATATTATTATACGCGAATGTTTAAAGAGGATCTTAAGGCGGAACACAGGGTGCTCCGCCGAGTGGTTCTTAATCCTTTTCTGAAGAATAGTTCATTATAGAAGCTATGCCCTTGTTTGTAAGCTCGTATTCTGTAACAAGCTTTTTGAGATATTCAGCACCCTTAGGCTCTATCTTGTAATATACTCTCGTTCTTCTCTTTCCGACAAGCTCTACTCTGTTAGAGATAAGCTCTTTATCTATAAGTCTGTAAAGAGTGGGGTACATTGAGCCTTCTGTTATGCGGAAGGTTCCTCCGCTTCTCTTGGAAATTTCCTGTGTCAGCTGATAGCCGTACATTTCCTCGTCCTTTAAAAGATGAAGTATGAGCATTTCAAGAGAACCACGCTTGAAATTTTCTTTAATACCGGTCAAGTATAATCCTCCTTTATCTTTTAATAAGCTAATTATGACACACAAATTCAAATTTGTCAATAAGGTTTTGACATTAATTTTGACACTTTCATGAATATTTTTTTGATTATTGCTTTAAATTGGAATAATACAATTTAATATAATTTAATAAAAATAGTATATTCTAAACGATGTATATAAATTGTATTTAATATACTCTTGCCTTATTAATGCCATTTTAAAGTAAAAATAGAAATCCGGCTGTTAATTAAATCAAAAAATAACTTTATATTTATGTATAATTTTTCTTGTAACACAAAAGCAAGTAAATATAATGAAAGGGTGTGGACAAATGGAGCGGAGTATGATACAATAAAAATATGAGAAAAGCAAAAGAAGTCGCAGGACGAAAATGTCCGATATGCGCAAGAGTGGAAAAACAAAGAAATTGTGGGAAAAATCGTTCGGGAACACAGAGGTGCTTTTGCACAGAATGTAAAAAATACTACACACTTGACCCGAAAACACGAGAGTATCCCGAAGAAATTAAAGAACTTGCAATAAAAACCTACTATTCAGGAACAAGTGGACGAGGAGTAGGCAAAATATTTGGATTTAGCAAGGCAAACGTGTATAATTGGATTAAAAAAACCAAATGAACTACAAAGCAATTACCAAATTTTAGAATTATATGAGCTGTATTGGTTCACAGGAAAAAAAGCTAAAACAGAAACAAGAGAAAACACTTATGTTATGACGATGCTAAGCCGTTTACCACGTCATATTGTGGGTTTTGATGCAGCATTTGATAAATCTCCTGCAAAAATTCAGAATATTGTAGATAATGCTCCGCCATCAGAAGCTTATTGCACAGACGGGTGGTGGGGTTATGTTGATGTTGTATATTCCGGAAAATATATACGAAATGTTCACGATAAGAGCAATACATTTACGGTAGAGGGGATAAATGCAGATTTACGTCATTATATTTCTATTCTGCGCAGAAGAAGCCGTTGTTTCCCACGCAGCATTGAAACTTTAAAAGCTGTTCTTGAAATTTTTGTTATGGCGTACAATGCCTTTGGTATTGCAAAGGCAAAATATCGGCAAAATAAAGACAAAAAATCTCGTGAATTGCCTTTTTCTATTCTTGACTTCTTATAATATGCGCTTTGTGTCCACGCCACTTTAAAATTATATTTAAGTTTCCCCAAAATCCACACTCCCATGTTGAAAAATCCGCATAACCATGCGGAAAAGCAACATAAAAAAATTGAAAAAAGCGCAAAAAAGCAGTGCAATAAAAGCTCCGATATGGTATAATGTTAATATCCACAAAAACAAAACGCA
>CALXBK010000039.1 GCA_944386545.1 uncultured Ruminiclostridium sp. | reverse complement strand
TCTACTTTTTTACTTTTTCTTAAATTAAATTCTTAGGCTCTATTTGGCTACCCCAATATTTATTATAGAGCCTATTTTTCAATAAGGGGCTTGCCCCGTCATTCAACGTGGCAAGCCGCAGCGAAGCTGCGATTCAGTTTCAGTTGGGGATTGAACCCCAGCTGAAATTGAATATGGAACCCGCCGCCTTAGAGGCGGGGGACATCTTGCCTAAGTTATATCAAAATTAATCCTCAAGCCCTTTAAGAGCCTGCATTTCTTCACGCTTTATTCTGATTTTGCCGTCGCGTATGAGCTTTACATCATCTCTTGAAAAGGCTGCCGGCGGCGCATCGGGATTTTTCTCCAGCTTCACCTTAAGCACGCCCGTGAGGAGATTTGCCTCCTCTACCGTTCCCTTGCCCTCGGCGGTTTCTACAAGTGCGCCCACCTTGGGAGTTATGCTCAGCAGCTCCTCATAGCAGTTCTGCTCGTATTTCAGACAGCACATAAGACGTCCGCAGGTACCGCTTATTTTGGTGGGATTGAGGGACAGCGACTGCTCCTTTGCCATTTTTATGGAGACGGGCTGAAATTCTCTCAAAAATGACGAACAGCAGAATTTTCTTCCGCATATTCCGAGCCCGCCGAGCATCTTTGCTTCATCTCTCACGCCGATTTGTCTAAGCTCTATTCTTGTGCGGTAAACGGAAGCTAAATCCTTTACAAGCTCTCTGAAATCCACACGGCTTTCCGCGGTGAAATAGAACAATATCTTGCTTCCGTCAAAGGTGCAGTCAACGTCTATCGGATTCATATCCAGCTTATGCTCCGCAATCTTACGGGCAAAGGTTTCCATTATCTCCGCTTCCTTTGCGCGGTTTTTCTCCTCCGTCTGCAAATCCTGCTGGGTGGCAACGCGGATTATCGCACGCAGAGGCTGGACTACCTTTTCATCCTCGACAAGCTTATTGGGGATTACAACAGTTCCGCATTCAACGCCTCTTGCCGTTTCGACAATGACGCGGTCGCCTGCGTTTATTTTCTTTTTTGCGGGAGAGAAGTAATAAATCTTTCCCACATCCTTAAATCTTACTCCGATTATTTCCGTCATCTATACGACCGTTCCTTCCGTTATTAAAACTGCCCGTCCTACACAAGACCGGCAAAAAGCTCCGCACAGCAAACCGTCTGTGCTAACCTTAAATTCAGATTTGTGCTTTGAAGCCTGCCGTATTCCGAAAGAATTTCGCAAGCGCCGTAAAGTCTTTCAAAAGGGATATTGCAATTGTGATTTTTGCCGCTCTTACATTCAAGCAAAAGCAGACTCAGCCTTTCGTACAGCACCGCCGTAACGGCAAAAAAGGTTTTTCTCTTTTCACATTGTGCGAATGCCGCCGCACCGTCGTATTCGTTGCCGCAAAGCACGGCATTGTAAATTACATCGGCAATTTCGTATATTTTTTTGCGCTCCTCGCTTACGGCAATATCGAGAATTTTACCCGGATTTGTACCGTAGAGCGCAGTCATATCCCTTGCCGCCTGCTCGTCCATGCCGTTTGCGGCAAGACAGGCTGCACACTCTGCGGCAGTCATATCAGACAGCTCTATTTTAACAAGCCTTGACAGCACTGTCGGAAGCATAGCCGAGGTATTTTCACAGGTGAAGATATAGCGGTTATGCTTTGACGGCTCCTCAATCGCCTTTAACAGAATGTTCTGATGTACGGCAGTCATCTCTGAGCAGCTTTCAAAAATGAAAACCCTTACATCGCCGTCATTGGGATACCTTGACGCCTCCGTTACGCACTCACGCACGCCTTCGGCGGTATACTTTTCGCCCTTTGCGTATATCACATCGGGGTGCTCTCTTGAAAGCACCTTTTTACATGCCGCACAACAGCCACACGGCTCGCCGTCCGTCGGATTTTCGCACAGCATAAGACAGGCGCACCACCTTGCGAGCGTGCGCTTGCCGAGCCCTCTCTCCCCCGACAGCAAAAGCCCGTGGGGAAAACGGGAATGTTCAAACATCTCCTTCAGGCGGGAAACCTCACGCTGTTTTGCAAACAGAGTCAAGCTCTCCATTAAACCTTTTCAAACCTCTCGATGTTTGTGACGAATATGGTTGCGCCGCCGACAAAAACCTCTACGGGGAAGCTCGTGTAGCTTCCTACTCCGTAAGAAGCGGCAGAGGGCACAAACTGCTTTCTCTTATGAGAGTGGTCCTTTATAATTGCGATTATCTCGTCAATTTTATCATCGTCCGAGCAAATCAGAAAAGTGGTGTTGCCCGACATGAGAAATCCGCCCGTGGAGGCAAGCTTTGTCGCCTGAAATCCCCCCTGCGTAAGCGCAGAGGAAACCGAATGAGCGTCATCGTTATTTACTACGGCATATATAAGCTTCATAAAAGCAACCGTCCTTTCATGCTGAAGATATACTCCCTGTTCAAAATAAGTATACCACAAATCTCTCCGATTGTAAAGAAAAATATGCGGCATACGGCAGGTTCACATTAAATTACAACGCTTAATTCATTTATCCCCATGTCCTTGAGCGCCCTTGCACAGTCAACGGTGATTTTTTCGCCCGGCATTACAAGGGGTATTCCCGGCGGGCAGGGAGAAGCCGACCTTGCGCATATTTTTCCCACAGCCTTCATAACGGGCACTGTGGTAAACTCCGAGAAATAAGCCTTTGTCGGAACACAGCCCCATTGCGGCTTTATATGCTTTGGCATTGCGGGGGGATTTTGCACCGCAAACGACATCGGCGGATTTGCCGAAAGCACCTGCCAGACAGTATCAAGGTCAATATCCGTTGTGCCATAGCCGAAAAGCAGAACGCAACGGTATTTGTCGGCGTACTCGCACTCTATCGCAAATTCACGGAGCATTGCGCTTAGCACATAGCCCGTCGTGTTCATCGCGGTACAGTTAAGGGTAATACGCAGATAATCCGAGGTGGAAAGCGCATAGCCTGCATCGCAGAGCTTTGCTTTAAGAGAAGAAATCTTCCTGCAAAGCTCCCCTATTTTCTTCGGATGGTTTGCTATTTCTGCGTTGCACCTGTCAAGGCTGTCAAGTATAAGATAGCTCGGACTTGACGAGCCGAAAAGCGACTCAAGCTGTTTTGCGCTTTTGCAGTATTTTTTGTTTGCGATATGAAGATATGCGCCGCCCGTCAGCACGGGGAGCGTTTTATGTGCCGAATCCGCGCACATATCTGCGCCGAGCGTAATGGGGTGCAAATCAACGGGGGCAAATTTAAGATATGCTCCGTGAGTATTATCCACTATAAGCGGCATATCAGCCGCATGGCACACCTCTGCAATAGCCGCTATATCGCTCATGCCGCCGTAACAGTCTATCGAATTAACAAACACCGCAAGCGTGCGGGAATTGAGCTTTGCCGCTATATCCTGCGCCGTTACCGCCGCACTCATGTATTCCTGCGGATATACCCACGTCGGAGTAAGTCCGAGCAGTACGCAGGTATTTATAAAGCTTCGGTGACTGTACCTTGCCGCCAGCACATGGTCCCTTCCGCCGCCCTTTTCCTTTGCAAGTGCAAGCATTGTCTGTATGGCAAGCGTTCCGCCGCCGCAGGAATAAAGCGTCTGCTCAGAGCCGAACAGCTTTGAGGCATTCTGCTCGCTTTTGGCTATTATGCCTGCGTTTTTGCTGAAGAAATCCGTGTCATAAAGGCTGTCCGCACCCTCTATTTCGGTTATGTCGAAGGGATTTTCACTTCCCTTATGGCCGGGCATATAGCACCGCACAAAGCATTTTTTTGTTGTTTTTTCAAGAAAGTCGTGTATCGGCGTTGCGATACCGGCAAATTTATTTGTATCCATCATGACAGTTCTCCTTTGCCGTCTATGAGAAATCGGGAAGCTCGTCCCGTGCTATTGTCAGCTCGTGATTGTACACCTTTTTAAGCTGTGACACCGTGATATAATCGCCGCTCAGCTCGCCGTATTCGTTGATAAGATATTTGCCGTTCCATGGCGCCGCCCACAGCCACACTGCATTATCCCGCGCCATTATATCGGGATCGGGAATGAAACAGCACTCCGACAGCGCAAGCATACGCTTATTGAGCGTAATTGCGTCGCTTTTGAGCATAGCCGAGAGGTTTGAGCTTTCAGAGCTGTTATATACGTCACAGCCTATTATATCGATATAATCGTCACCGGGGAAGCTCTGCAAATCCGCACTTGCAGTATATACCCATATAAGGTTTGACAGCCCGTGGAGCTTGTCAAAGCGGGTGTGCATTGTCTGCCACAGCCATTTGTAAAGCTCGGCGTCACGCTCCCACCAGTACCAGCCCGCACCGCTTTGCGGCAAGGGCTTGAACAAAACGGTAACGCCGTTTTCGGCAAGGGTTGAAAGCTGTGCAGCAACAGCGTCCATATCGCAAAGCACCTTATAGCACTCTTCGGTTATACTGCCGCTTTCAAGCATAAGCCCGAGCTCCTCGGTATTGAGCGTAACAATATCGTCGTTGTCCGAGATTATCATATCCATGTCAAAGTCCGCTTCATCAAGATAAAAGGTCGTATTGCCCATAGGCGTGTACCAATACCAGGAGTAGCAGACAAGACCGCCGTTGTTTGCCCAGGAAAGCGCAAGCTGAATATCACGGTTGGGCGACTTGTTCATCTTTTCGCCGCTTTCGGTGTAGTATCTTAAATCGCTCGCCCTTATTGCGGGAAAACGCCCCGTATTCTTGGCAATAGCTTCTATCTCGGCGTTGGTATCGGGCGTTACATACTGCGCTGTCAGCGTTTTTTCGCCATATATCTCCTTGAAATAATCCATAAGAGCTACCTTGCCAGAATTTATGCCGCTTCCCGAAATCCACTTTCCCGCCGCATAATAACGCTGATCGCTCACCGCCTCGGTGTTTTTTATATCAAGCCTGTCAAGAGCCGCCGTACCGTTCACGGTCTGGAGCGTAATCTTATGCTCACCGTTTTCAAGATACACAGGACACGAGGAATATACCGAGAACACATCGCTCTGCGGCAATTGGTAAAACTCCGCCGCCAGCCCGTTTTGCCGCTTATATTCGCCGTTTTCTGCGTCTATCACTCTTGTGCCGTCAATAATCAGCGACACCGTGCCGCCTTCCTCGGAAAATGCGGTCAAATCAAAGCCGTAAAACTGCGTTGTCGGAAATTCGACATCAAAGGTGATTTCACCGTACGCAGAAAACTCGATATACCCGTCGCCGCTGTAATCCTTATCGTCCGAGATAAGTAACCCGCCGTCGGCAGCTTCACATTCGAGCGTTTTTTCAAACTCGACGGGGTTTACCTTATATTCAGAAATTTTGCTCTCGACGGTAATGCTGGCGGGAGGTGCCTGCTCCTGTCCGGTCTGTCCGGTTTCGCTTTGTGACGGAGCTTCGCCCTCTGCAAATTTCACCTCGGTACAGCCGCACAAAAGGGCAAAAGCCGCTGTCAGCGCGACAGCCTTGAATTTCCGCATTTTCCCGTTCCTTCCGTCAGCCTTCTTCATCTTCCTGCTTTATCGTCACAATATCTCCCGAGGATATTTTTTCGGTAAACTTTGCGCTTCGTCCGTTCACTTCAATAATAAGCCTGCTTCTGCATTTTTCTATGTCTATTCCTGCGGGCAGGAACAAATCAAGAGCCATGTATGCGCCCGGCTTTTCAGGCAGATTGCAGGGCTTGCCGTTAAGCATTATTGAAACCGTGTTTTCCTCGGGCTGTTTCTTTTCGAGAGCTTTTTCCTCGGGCTTTGCGGCGCTTATCGTTTCAAAGCCTATTATATCGCCGTCCTTTAAGATAAGCTCCTCGGCTGCTTTCTTGCCGTTTACAAAAATCTCTGCCGTTTCGGTGTCGCCGCCGTACTGCATTAAAAATGCTCCGAGCGTTCTTGTATCTCTTATTTCAATAACGTCAAGCGGCTGTATCTCATAGGATGCGTCTACCTCCCTGCCGCCTGCGTATACTCTCTTTCCTGCCGCCGCCGTTTCTCCGCAGAACAGAACGGTAATCCTTGAAAGCTCGGACGGCTTTACAAGGTTCTTTACAAAGCAATGAGCATTCTCGCCGTTTACCGCAGGAATTATAGTTACCTCGTCGCCGTGCTTTACGGGTGTGGTAAGGGCGGATGGCTTGCCGTTGACGGTTATCTGTGCAGGAGTAAAGGGAGTGCCCTTGATTATCTTCGTTTCACCGTTGAGCGTGAATTTAAGTCCTGCGCCGCTGTGTCCCATTATCTGGGACGCCTTGTAGCCTGCCGTGCGGAGAAGCTCAAAGACGGTGAGCGCTTTGGTGTCAAACACTCTCACCGCATCGCCGTTAAGCGTTACCGTTGAAAAATCGTATGCCGAATTTGTGCAGGCGGTAACAGCTATGCCGATCGGAGTTATGTACTCAGGTCCTAACTGTCTGTCGCCGACATCTACATTCTTCATAAACTCCTTGCTTCCGACAGCTACTCTGGAGGCGTCTATACCGAGCTTCTGTGCAAGCACCTCGGTAAGCCCCTGCGCCAGACTGCCGCCGCCTATAAGGAACACTGCGGCAGGGCTTTCGCCGTTGGCTTCACAGATAGCCTTGCTTATAACCTCCGCAAGCGAATCTACGCTCGTCTCGCAGGTGTTTACAAATTCCTCCTTAGGGATACTCTGCTCCCTGCCGAATATATCACGGTAAATAATTTTGTCGCCCGGCTCACCCGACTGTATCTTCATGCTCTCCGCCATGTTGAAGTCAACAAAGAAGCGGCGGACTATATCCTCGCTTATCTCGTCGCCCGCAACGGTGGCCATCGCATAAGCCACAATAGAGCCGTCCTTTGCTATCGCAATATCCGATGTACCCGCGCCTATATCCACAAGCGCAATGTTGATAAGCCTTATTTCGGGCGGGATAATTACGTTCATCGCCGCAATAGGCTCAAGCGTCATACTCTTTACCTTTAAGCCGATTTTATCGGTAACGGCGTAAAGTCCCTCTACAACGACGCTTGGCAAGAACGCTGCGATAAGGTCAATATTTACCTTTTCGCCCTTGTGTCCGTCCAGCGTGGAAATTTTATAATCGTCAAGCATGTACTGTATTACGGTATGTCCCACACAGTAGAACACGGCGTCGTCACGGCGATATTTTTCATCAATGCCCTTCTGTGCCTTTTGTATTACCTCCATTTCCATGGTTCGTACCATGTCGGAGGTAATTATATTCTTATCGCTCATGTCAAAATCCATTGACACGCGGTAGGTTTTGAGAGCGCGTCCTGCCGCCGCAACGGAAACTTCCTTCAAAGAAATATTGTTTCTGCTTTCAAGCTCCTGCTTGACTTTGAGTGCAACCTTTGCGACCTGCTCAATATCCTCAACCTGCCCGTCTATCATCGCACGCTTTAAGTGCGGTACGGATATCGTGTCGGTAACCTTAAAGCTATCTCCGTCGGTCACTCCGAGCACTCCCACTACCGTCCTTGTTCCTATATCGAGTGCAAATACAGTATCGCCCTGCGGTTTTTTGGCAGGAGCTTTCGCTTTTTTCTCGCCGCTTTTCTTAGCCGCAGATTTTTTTACAGTCTGATTTTTCTCGGTTTTGTTAACATTTTCTGCTTCGGATTTTCTCGGTCTTCCTCTTCTTCTCGGTGCGGGCATACTATCAATTTCCTTTCGTTATTATTTGTAAACCTGCACAGGTTTACTAATTTTCCGATTTTTATATAATTTAATTATAATAAAAAATTAACAAAAATTCAAGCGTTTATGTAAAATTTTTTTGGAATAGCGCACCTGTCCTCTTACATAAAATACAGCAAATAATTTCGGGAGGGATTTTATGCGGCAGGATAATTCCGAATATCTCAAAAATATATTCAAAAGCAGGGATGAAAACGAGCTCAAAAAAATCTCACAAAGAAATGGACGGAAATAATAAATTCACTTGAAAATAATAATACAGCTGACAAAAGTGAGGAGGAGAATTTATGAAGACAGCGATTTACTGCCGCTTGTCCGAGGAGGATAAAAACAAGCGGTGCGAGGAGGACGATTCCGAAAGCATACAAAATCAGAAATCCATGCTGATAAAATACGCCTTCGAGCAGGGCTGGGAGATATATGATATTTACAGCGACGACGATTACGCAGGCGCAGACCGTAAACGTCCGGAGTTTAACAGGCTTATTTCCGACGCACGGCAGAGAAAATTCGATATTATTCTGTGCAAGACGCAGTCAAGATTTACAAGAGAGCTTGAGCTTGTGGAAAAATACATACACGGACTTTTTCCGCTGTGGGGCATACGCTTTATCGGAATTGTTGACAATGCCGATACCGCAAACAAGGGCAACAAAAAATCCCGTCAGATAAACGGGCTTGTAAACGAATGGTACTTAGAGGATATGTCGGAAAATATCAGAAGCGTGCTTACAAGCAAGCGGCGAATGGGGCTTCACATCGGCTCGTCCGCGCTTTACGGCTACATAAAATCTCCCATTGAAAAAGGCAGGCTGATTATTGACGAAAAAGCCGCCGCCGTAGTAAAAGAGGTTTTTTACCTGTTTTCACAAGGTCACGGCAAGACCGCAATAGCCCGTACGCTTAACGACAGGGGTATTCCCCCGCCCTCGCAATACAAGGCAATAAATACCGACAGGCAAAGCGGCAAAACAGCCCTCTGGAGGTATTCGACAATCAGCTCTATGCTGAATAACGAAATATACATCGGAAATATGGCGCAGGGTAAATACGGCAGCGTTTCCTATAAAACAAAACGAAACAAGCCCCGCCCGAAAAGCGAATGGATTATCGCAGAAAATACTCACGAGCCGATTATAGACAAGACGCTCTGGGATAAGGTGCAAGCGCTTATTCGCAAGAGGAGCAAGCCGTTTTCGTCGGGCACGGTCGGCTCACTTGCGGGGAAGGTACGGTGTGCCTCGTGCGGGTGTGCGCTTTGCTCATCAAAATGCAAGGGTAAGCGGTATCTTCAATGCTCAACTCGCCGCTTTTCAAAAAAGAACTGTGACGGGGCGTTTATTTCCTATGACAGGCTGGAGCGAATAGTTCTTGAACAGCTGAACCGACTTACCGAAAAATATTTTGATTTTAGAGCGGCAGAGCAAAGCTTTATCCCCAAAAGCAACGAAAAACAGAGAAGACAGCGGCTATCCTCACAGCTTCTTTCCTACCGCAAAAAGCTTTCGGAATATTCAAAAGCCATTTCGTCACTTTACATGGATAAGGTAAGAGGCATAATCGCCGAAAGCGATTATGCACAGCTTTCAAAGGAGCTTCACACAGAGCATGAACGTCTGTCAGCGCTTGTCCTTGATACCGAAAATGCGCTTGAAAAATTCTCGCAGACCGTTGAATACAGCGAAAGCGGGGAGGAACTTATACGGCGGTATGTATTCCCCGAAAGGCTTTCCTATGAGATAGCTCAGGGCATGATAGACTGTATATATATAGGAAAGCGTATTGCGGGCACGAGGATAGTCCCCGTTGAGATACGCTGGAGCTTTTAGCTTGCATTTACAAAACAGCAGCAGAGGGTACGCCATCGTAAGAACAAACTAAAAAATTGAAGTCCGAAATTCCGCATTCTAATCAGGTTTTTGGCACTTCAAAAGTTTGTACAAGCCTTTTCAGCCTACGTATTCATAAGGACAAACTAAAATTTCTGAAATCCGAAAAACCCTTATTTAATCAGGTTTTTGACACTTTAAAAGGTTGTGCAGGCTTTTTCCTGCCATTTTAAAAAAACTGAAAGGTGATAAGGACAAGCTGGTTCCGAAAAACAGAATAACGCTTAAATGGCATTTCCAAGTCTCGATAGACAAGAAGGAAATGCCGTTTTAACTACAAAAATTAAGCAAAACACGTATTTTTCCGACGATTAGCGAAATATTTTTCCGATGATTGGCGAAATATTTTTCCGACGATTGGCGAAATTTTAATCCGACGATTGGCGAAACGCATTTGTAAGTAAAATCAAAATCAACAGAAAGGACATTCAAAATGAAAGAAAACGAAATAACAAAACTCAAAGAAACCTATCCGCCCGGTGCAAGAATAGTACTTATGTATATGGGCTATGATCCTCATCCTATTGACAGCAATACAAGAGGAACTGTTGACCATGTTGATGATATGGGTACAGTTCATTGTAACTTTGACAATGGGCGTCGACTCGGTATGGTACCCGGAGAGGATCTGTTCAGAAAGCTGACGAAAAGTGAGCTTGAATTTGAACAGGCAAAAGAAGAAAAGAAAGAACCAGAAGAATCCGAGGAAGATGAAACAGAAGATCAAGACGAATCGCCTCGGCTAATAATGTAGAAAGGAGTAATTTATGCCAAATCATGTAACAAGCATTCTGCATTTTAATTGCGGTGCAGAATTGCAGAAAAGGATTTACAAAGCAATTAAGGACGATGAAGCAGGTATAGGCTCGGTGGATTTCAACAAGCTGATTCCTATGCCTCCTTCCCTTGATGTTGAAAGCGGAAGCACTTCTAATCACGGACTTAAGGTGTATCAGGCATTTATCGAATGGTATAACGATAAAACATCCGGTGAAAATAAAGACTTGCTGAATATTCCTTCAGAATATCTGGACGAATACTATAATACCATTTTATCAGAAGAGGATAAGGAGTATTGGAACATCGGTAAGACTGTTTTTGAGAATATTCAGAAATACGGTGCTCCCACCTGGTATGAATGGAGAATCAGAAATTGGGGTACTAAATGGAACGCCTATGATTTTGGTGGTATCGAACCCGATACTATTCCTGACAGCTTGTCTTTTAACACTGCCTGGTCAGCTCCGCATATGGTTATTGAGAAGATTGCAGAGCTTTATCCCGAAGCCCTTATCACTCACGAGTGGGCAGATGAGGATATAGGCTGTAACTGCGGCAGGAAGGAATACAAGAATGGAGAGTGCGTCTCTACATACTATCCTGATTATGGCTGTGAATCCATTGAATTTGCGGCAGGTGTTCTGGAATGTGACCTTGAAGACCTGGGCATGAAGCTAAGTGCAGACAAAAGCACCTATGTAAGCATTACCTGGCAGGATTATGACCTAGTAGAATTTGATAATGTGACGATGCTGCTTGCAAATGAAATTCTGAGAAAGAATAATATTCCTGAAGGTTTGTATATTTACTATCTCAAGGAAAAGGAAAACGGGTGTTGCATTGTTGATCCCGAGAAAATAACCGCTATCGGTTTTGATAAGACGCTTATCTCAAAAACTCCGATGGATTTTGGTCGTTCGTGTTACAGAGAATATGACAAGTCAAATCCGCTAAAAAAGCTCTCAAATAAAAGATTCTCATTTGAGGACTATATAGAATTGCGGGATAACCCAAGCATTGTCCAAAGCTCTGAAAATCAGAAGCCTGATTGTCCTCTTATCGGAGAGAACGGGAATATATACAATCTTGTGGGCATTGCTTCAAAGACTCTGCAGGAGAATGGCTTTCGGGAGAAGGCTATAGAAATGAGAAACCGCGTTTTTAACTCGAAAAGTTATGATGATGCGTTATGCATTATCGGAGAGTATGTCAATATCACCTCTGCAAATGAAAATGAAGATGCTGACGAGAACGAAGAACAGACCTTAAAAATGTGACAGGAAAGGAGAAAAGATGGCTGGAAACAAAAGTCCTATTCCCTGGGTCGGAAACAAAGGTTGTATTTACTCCGTCATAGACGCATTTATGCCTCCGCATAGGGTATACCTTGAAGCGTGTGCCGGTAGTGCGGAGGTGTTTTTTCGCAAGAGAAAGTCCGGAAAGGAGATACTTAATGACTATAACGGAGATTTAGCACACTTTTTCAGAGTGTTGCAAAGCAGTGAAAAGCTGGCTTTACTTATCGGAAGACTGTACCTTTCCTTCAGCTCTGAGGAGCTTTTCAGGGCAAACAAGCAGTTACTTGCTTCTATCCCGAATGTTCTTGACGACCTGAACGAAACTGTTCAGGCAATAGATGAATTTACATGGGAGGATATCAACAGAGCAGCTGCTTTTCTTGAAAATCAGGTATTCAGTTTTTCCTCTTTAGGAGAAGTATTTGCTATAGCAGAAAAAGATATGACTGCACGTTTCAAAAGACTCATAACCGCGTCCTGCAGGTTAAGAGAAGCGATAATATTGCATCGTGATTATAAGGATGCAATCGCTTTTGCCGCAGAATGCGGTACTTTTATACTCCTTGATCCTCCGTATTTAGGTACGGAGGATTATTACACCAAATCAAAATTTGATAAGAATGAACATGAACGGCTTTTCAGGTTTATGTATGAAATTCACAAGACGTACGAGGGTGAATGCAAGTTTCTCATAACATACAATAACGATCCACTTTTGCAAGATATGGCAAAGGAATACGGCTTTTATACTCACGTTGCAGAGCGAATCCACAGTATGCGACAGGGTATAAATCCGGGTGAAAAGTACGAGGAGCTGTTAATCGGGAATTACGATCTTGAAGCTCAGGCTGTTAAAAATCGTAAAGAGGCACAGGTATATGATATGCAGACCAGCTTCTTTGATGAAGAAACTTAAAAGAAAGGAAAACGATATGAGTAGCATTATAAGAGTAATCGGCAGAAAAGGAAGAATTACAATTCCCTATGATATGAGAATAAAGATGAAGATTACACATAACGATGTGCTTCGCTTTGAGCAGATTGATGAAGACACTATATTAATTACGAGGATACTTGCGTCGGATGATTTGCCTTCTTCTCTTGAATCAGCAGAGCCAACCCAGGTATTGTGCAGTTGTCTCGATATGCTTGATAATAAAGATAAGATTGGTGTGCTGAATTACCTGCTTGCAACAATAAAAAAGGAGGGGAGATAAATGAGATACAAAGTATATCAGATAGTGCATGAGCTTGATGAAAAGGGCGTAAAATTCGCTTCCTTAAAAAAGACATCAGACAAGAATCAGAGCTACGATATAGACTCCTCCATTTATATGAAAACTCTTGATGTGGATATAGATACATATTCACTTGAAGATGTTTATGAGCTTCTCAATACCGTAGGGCATCCGCTGTCAAGTGGTGAAAGTATGTCGGTATCGGATGTAATAGTTGCTGAAGATGGAGCATATTTCTGCGACAGCGTAGGCTTTCAGCCCATAACCTTTGACGAAAGTAAGGTGCATCAGCCTGCAGAAGCAATGAAGATTGTGTATGTCGAGCCTGGTAAGAAGCCATATATCGCAGAAATATACCATACACTTGATGCTATGCAAAAGGCTGTCGATGGCTACATTGAGGCGATTTACTGTCACAATGATGCAACTTGTTGTGTAGGTAACGAAGAAGCGAAGCTCATCGGTATGAAAGGCAACCGTCACTACTGCGAGGGCAGAGGAATCATTGCAGGTCCGTTCTTTGTAGTAGGGCTTGGTGAAGAAGATTTCCGAAGCCTTACGGATGAGGAAGTGGATAAGTATATGGAGTTCTATAAAGAACCGGAAGAAATCAAAGACGAAGAGGAACACACGCAGACGAGGAAACTGTCGCTGTAGGCGTACAATGGTACGGTAAGCGACAGGTGACGATGTAAGCAAAAATGCTTTTGGAGAGACGCTCTGCGGCTCTCCAAAACTTCAAACATTATCACGGCATATTCTAAAACAAATTATAAAAAAGTGCATTTTTGCGGTGCGTGGGTTTATCTACAGTCTGAAGCGACGAGGAGGTCGCCGCTGATTCAGTAATACATATTTATTAAAAAGAAAGAAGGAATTAAAATGAAATTCAAAGCAAAAATCGATCATTTAAACAGCAAGGAAGGTCCTTTAAAGGCCTATGCGAGCATAGTAATTGACGACGCTCTCGCCATAGACGGCATACGTCTGCTTGAAGCAAAGAACAAGCATCTGTTTTTGTCCTTCCCTTCCAGAAAATACACAGACAGAAACGGTGAAGGAAAGTACAAGGATGTGTGTTACCCCCTTTCTGCTGAAGTCCGTGAAGAAATGACAAAGGCGGTAGTTGAAGCATACAAGAAGGAGCTGTCTGAAACACAGGATGAAAACAGCGAAGAATCGGAGCAGGACGAGGAAGACGAAACGGAAGGGCAGGTTTTATGTAATATGTAGAATTTAAGATGAAGGTATGGACTTTTAAAATAAATAAGGTATAATGAGGTCAAGGAAGGTGATAATCTATGAGGAAAAACAGAAAAACTTTGCTGGCTGTCGTTATTGCAGTATGTGCAATCTCTTGGTTCTTCTTCAAATTATGTGTAAAGTCCAAAGTACGGTATAAAAAAGCAAAGTGATAAATGGCGTGAAAGGCGAAAATCGGCTTGCACGCCATATTTGCATAATAGCAGAAAGAGCAAGGCATGTCAAGGGCGGCTGCCGCGGCAGCCGTTCAGAGACCGCCGAAAATTTTGTGTAAAAGCTGAATAAGAGAAAGCCTTTCAGATAAGAATTAAGATATAAAAATTTG
>CALXBK010000038.1 GCA_944386545.1 uncultured Ruminiclostridium sp. | reverse complement strand
ATGTATATCTGAATTTGCTTCCTATGAAATGGAGCTATACGGTTGCAAAAGCGTCAAAAAAAGCGTTAGCCCCTGAACGGAACATTTCAGGGGCTTCTGTACCGATGTCCGTCAGCGTTGCAATTGCTCTTTTATCCGTCATGGAAAATCTCTGCGACAGGTACCTCAGCGCCGCGCCGAGCTCTCCGTCAGGACCGCCGTACTGGGATAAAATATAGCTTGCAAGGCGGGGGTTGCGGTTTTTGATAACCACGGGAATTTGCGTGCGCTTTTCAAATATAAACATAGCCCTGCCTCCTTATAAAATCCACTGTCCGCACAGCCAGTCCCATTCGCCGTCCTTTCCGGCGTTTTCGGCTCTGAGTGGGTAAAATTCCGCTTCAAATGCACTGCGGCAGGCGTCTGCCTGCTTTACCGCCTCGCGGTACAGCTTCAATATTTTTTCATCGTCGGGGTGAGTATTTAGGTACAGCTTCAAATCAAGCGCATAGAAGTCTGCCGCCGCAAGCTTGTTCATAAGCGTTGCTTCCCTCTGTGACATATTATGTGCCATTGTAAAGCCCCCTTTCGTATTCTCCGATACCTATGTCAAGATCGGGAAATACCGTACCCGCCGCCATCGCTTCCTTAGGGGAGTACAGCCTGCCCGCTTTCTGAAACGGCACATAGGCATAGCCCTCACTTTGCCGCCAAGCTTCAGAATGAGCAAAACATTCTTTATTCATAAAATTCTCCTTTCTTACCGCTGTTTCGGCTTTTTTCGTCCTTGTGCTACATTATATGCGGATTTGCGATATAAGGTTACGGGAAGAATTGAATTTACATATTTTAACATATACAACCGTAATCGTTTCAAAAAAACAGTATTGACGAAACGGCAAAAGCGTATTATAATCATGGTTGTGAAATAAAAATATTGCCAAGGGAGCTTGCGTACAAGCTGAGAGGGAATTACGATTCCGACCTTATGAACCTGATTTGGGTAATGCCAACGTAGGGAGCTGTTGCTTTGCAGGATTATGTCCTGCTGTGCGCACAGAGCATCCACTCCCGCTTTTGCAGGGAGTATTTTTATTGTATCAGAGCGAAAAGCTCAAAAAGAAAGGTGAATAAATATGAACAAAGCGATAAATATTCAGAAGCTTGCAGTCAGCGGTATGCTGATTGCGCTCGGCGTTGTGCTGAGCCAGTTTTCAATTCCGATAGGAGCGTCAAAGTGCTTTCCCGTACAGCACATGGTGAACGTGATAGCGGGCACGGTGCTCGGTCCGTGGTATGCGCTTGCAATGGCGTTTATAACCTCGCTTATCCGTCTTATGATGGGTACGGGAACTCTGCTTGCGTTTCCGGGAAGCATGGTGGGAGCGTTCTGCTGCGGCATGGCGTTCAGGTACATACTGCCCAAGCTCTCCTTCGCGGCGCGTGTTCCGATTGCGTTTTTAGGTGAGATAATCGGCACGGGACTGCTCGGTGCAATGGCGGCGTATCCGATTGCGGCGTTTGTAATGGGCAAGGAAGCGGCTATCTTCACTTATGTGATCCCTTTCGGAATAAGCACTGTTGTCGGCGCATTAATTGCGTCGGTGCTGATGTTCGCACTTGCAAAGACGGGTGCGCTTGCCGTGCTGTTAAGACAGCTTGAAGGCAGAAAAAAGCAAGCCTGAAATGAAAAAATTTTCCCGTGCAATTTGCACGGGCTTATAATACAAAGAAGCCGCCTGTAAATTAATACAGACGGCTGTCTTTGTAGTTTTATATGAAGGACAATGTCATATTCATAATTTGTCAGCTTACTCTTACCGCCTTGTAGAATGCGTTTTTCCAGTAGCTGCTGTTTATATCGGCGTACTTGACCTTTTCGCCGGGGTAGGGGCTGTAAATCAACCTACCGTCACCTATATATATGCCGCCAAAGAAGTTTTTATCACCGGTTTGCTCGTCTCTTTCCGAAAAGAATGCCAGATCGCCTGCCTGAATATCGTCAAAGTCAATCTCCGTGCCCATTTCAAGCTGTGCCTCCGTACCTCTCGGACAGTTGATATAACCGTTTTCTCTCAGTACATAATATATAAGTCCCGAATTGTCAAAGCCTTCTTCGGGTGACGCTTTTCCCATTGCAAAATCAATTCCGACAAGGGATTCTGCGGTAACGGCAATCTGTGAGCCGATTATTTCGGAGGTGTTGCCGTTTTGCGGATCGCTGACCTCACTGCTTTGACCTATCTGAGGCTGTGAGTCTGATGAAGTGCCGTCCGAGCTGTTTTCGTCCGAGCTGTCCTCGGTATAGCCTGAATTGCCTTCGTTGCTGCCTGAACTGTTTTGGGTCGTACTGCTGATTAAAGACTCTGTGCGGGCGTCACATCCGCTTGCCGCCGCCATAATAACAGCCGCCGCAGTCAGAATGACCAATGCTTTTCTCATTTAAACCCTCCGTGCGAAATACCGCCAAAGCGGTTATTCCGTTGAGATCGTAATAATACAATACTACTGTCCGCTTATAGAGTATACTCCATAAAGGGACAAAAGTCAAGTGAAAAAGAGGCGCTTTTTCTGAAAAATTCGGGAGAGAATGTCAGTTGCCTGAAAACATTATGACGGTATTGTGAAATATTGCTTTTACCGTCAAATTGGGCAAAATTACACCGTTAGAGTGCCGTTTTCGCTTATCTGAAGCAAAAGTATCTGCTCCTCATCTCCAGTTTCGGTGTTGATATAGACAAGGATATTTCTTCCGTCGTCGGCACGGCAGGAAAATTCATAGCAGTAAAGCTCGTTCTGTCCCGCCGAGGGGATAACGGCAAGTCCCGCGCTTGTTACGACAAGCTGCTTTGACAGCTTTGCCTGTGCCTCGCTTTGCGTCAGTGCGGGGCTTTTCAGCGTGCGGACGGTGTGGTTTGTGATATAGCCTCTTGCGTCATAGCCGATAATGTCGCCGTTGTCCATGGCAACGCTGACCTTGATAAGGTCGGTATACATGGTTACATCGTCCTGAACTGCGGCAAAGTTTATCATGCAGACGTTGTTGTATATCTCATAATAAGTGTCGGTGAGATTTTCAATGCCGAGCTTTTTGAGATATTCCTTTGCCTTTTGCACCGCCTGCGCCGCTGTCAGAGTGCGGTTTGCAACGCCTCTGTAATTGCTCATATAGCACAGCAGACCGCCCTTTTTGGTAACTGCGGCGGTAACGTTATCCTTTGAAAATACGAAGGATGGCATTTTGCCCTGCTCGTCGCCGCTTTCGGAGTGGGTAAGCCCTGTCGTATTGCAGGCGGCTTCAGCCTTTTTAAGAGCCTGCTTTATTGTTACTTCCTCCGCATTTTTTAGCATAACAGGCTCTTTTTCAAGAATGTGGTCGGAAAAAGGTCCGTCGTAAATCAATGTGGGATAGTTGTCATAGCCCTCCTCAAAATCGGTAAAGCCCTCGGTAATATACATAGGCTCGTCGGAGTTTTCCGCGCCCTGCATTTCGCTTGCCGCCTTTTCAAAGGACAGCTCGCCGTTTGTAATCCGTTCCTCAACCGTCCACATATTATCGGCAAGCCTTGAAGCGTATTCGCCGAGCGCCGCTAAATTTTCCCTGTCCTTTGCCGTGAGTGTTTCTCCGTTGGCACAGCGCTTTGCGAGGCTCTTTGAATAGTTGCCGACCTGCGACAGGAATTTGTAGGTGTTTTCAAGGTGAAGCTCGGCGACGGGAAGCTGTGACAGCGACAGCTTTGCCGAGGCGGCATCGCTCCACAGCTTTGAGGAGAGCTGTTCGAGCATCTGCGCACTTTCGGCGTATCTGCTCTTTGTCAGTGTGGTGCTGAGATTGTCAAGGCTTGCGGAAAGCTCCTCGGCGTTTCGTGTCATGGTCTGGGTAAGACTTTGCTTTAACTGCTCTGAGGTGTTCATGTTAAGTGCCGCCGCAATTCCCACAACAAGGATTGCCGCCGTAAGAAAGCTGATAATTCGGACGAACGCCCGTTTGCTTATATACATATTTTTGTTTCCTTTCCTTAAAACAGGGGCAAATCCGCCCCGAAATGCTTTTAATTGTATTTTTTCAGAAAAATTTCATAATATACACTGGCTTTTTTAAAAGAAATGGTGTAGAATATCAATATAATTGGTTTAGCATGACCTAAAATAATTTTAAGTATACTGAAAAGAGGGAAAATTTTGATATATCTCGACAATGCCGCAACCACAAAGCCCTGCGATGAAGCGGTGCAGGCGGCGGCGCAGGCGGCACGGCTTTGCTTCGGCAATCCGTCGTCGCTTCATAGAATGGGAATACAGTCGGAGAAGCTGATAAACGAGGCAAAAAGCGTAATTCTTAAAAGGCTCGGCTTGCAGGGAGAATTATTCTTCACCTCAGGCGCAACGGAAAGCAACAACCTTGCTTTAAGAGGTGCGGCGCAGGCGTACAAGCGCAGGGGAAATAAAATAATTACAACCGCAATGGAGCACCCCTCCGTTGCAAGAACAATGGACGAGCTTGAAAAGGAAGGCTTTGAAATAGTAAGGCTCTCCCCTAAGGACTGCCTTGAGGATTTTGAAGCGTACATGGCAGACAGCGTTGATGAACGCACGATTATGGTTTCCTGCATGGCGGTAAACAATGAAAACGGCTTTAAAACCGATAGCGAAAGGCTTTATAAGCTTGTCAAGCAGAAAAATAAGGATACCGTTGTTCATACAGACGGCGTTCAGGGCTTTTGCAAAACAGCACTTAAGGGCGACCTTATAAGTCTGTCGGCACATAAAGTTCACGGCTTTAAGGGGATAGGCGCGCTGTATAAGTCGGATAACGTCAGAATACTGCCGCTTGTTTTCGGCGGCGGCCAGCAGAAGAATATACGCCCCGGCACAGAGCCTGTCGAGCTTGTTGCTTCCTTTGCGGCGGCGGTAAAGGCGTATCCTTGCGACCTGTCGCATTTTGATGAGCTTAAAAATCACCTTTGCGAAAGGCTGTCACGGCTTGAGGACGTATATATAAACAGCATTGAAAATAAAAGCGTACCGAATATCGTCAGCTTTTCGGCGATGGGCGTGAGAAGCGAGATTATGCTCCACGCGCTTGAAGAAAAGGAGATTTTCGTCAGCAGCGGCTCTGCCTGCTCAAAGGGCAGGATAAGCTCCGTGCCCGACGCGTTCGGACTTAAAGCAGATAGGGCGGACAGCACGCTGAGAGTGAGCTTTTGCATGGAAAACACAATTGAAGATACAGATAAATTAGCTGAAGAAATAGAAAACGGCATACTTCGCTTCAGAAGAAGCAAGCGCTGCAGAGCATAAACGCAAGGAGAAAATAATGAACGAGCTTATAATGGCGAAATACGGCGAGATAGCCCTTAAGGGACTTAACAAGGGAACCTTTGAAGATATACTGCTGAAAAACATACGCCGCAGACTGCGCTCACTCGGCAAGTTTCAGTATATGAAAAAGCAGTCAACAATCTACATAGAGCCGCTTGAGGAGGTTGACCTTGACGAGGCCCTCAGAAGGCTTGAAACGGTTTTCGGTATAGGCGCACTGCAAAGGGCGGCTGTGTTTGAAAAAGATTTTGAGCAGATAAAAACGCAGGGTGTGCCCTACTTAAAGGAAGCGCTCGAAAACGTCAGAAGCTTCAAGGTTGAAGCCAAGCGTTCCGACAAGGCGTTTGCAATGAAAACACCCGAAATTCAAAACGAGCTGGGCGGCGCGATACTTGAAGCGTATCCGCATTTAAGCGTTGACGTTCACAATCCGCAGGTTACCGTCATGTGCGAAATCCGCGACAAGGGAGCCTATGTCAGCGCAATGAGGATAACAGGCGCGGGCGGTATACCCGTCGGAAGCTCGGGTAAGGCTCTGCTTTTGCTGTCGGGCGGAATTGACAGCCCCGTTGCGGGATATATGATGGCGAAAAGAGGACTTATCGTTGACGGTATACATTTTGTAAGCCCGCCGTATACCTCGGAAAGAGCGCTTATGAAGGTGGAAAGCCTTTGCGAAAAGCTCACCGCCTACTGCGGGGATATACGCTTTTACTGCGTGCCGTTTACCGAAATTCAGGAGGCGCTGAGAGATAACTGCCCTGAAGAATTTTTCACTATTATAATGCGCAGACTAATGCTTGAGATTGCCAACCGGATAGCCCAAAAGAATGATTACGGCGCACTTGTGACGGGCGAAAGCGTGGGACAGGTTGCAAGCCAGACCTTAAAGGCTATTCAGTGTACCGACGCGGCGGCAAGATACCCTGTGTTCCGTCCCGTTATCGGTATGGACAAAAAGGAGATAACTCAAATAGCAAGAAAGATAGATACGTTTGATATTTCCACATTGCCTTACGAGGACTGCTGTACGGTGTTCACACCCAAGCACCCCAAGACGCGCCCCGATTTTGATGCGGTAATAAAGGCGGAAAAGAGCTTCGATTTTGAGCCGCTTATCAAAACGGCGGTTGAAAATACAACGGTCAAGCTTTTCAGAGTAGAGGGGAATAAAGAATAATACTCTGAATAATTTGAAAAGGGAGGGTTAAGAATGACAGGCGAGGAAAGAATTTCATTATTAAGGCAATCTATTGACAAGACTGCGGCGGATGTAGTACAATTACTGAGAGAAAAGAGACTTAAAATCGCAACGGCAGAGAGCTGTACGGGCGGACTTGTAAGCGGTGCGCTGACATCGGTATCAGGCTCGTCGGAGGTTTTTTCGCTCGGAATATGCACCTATTCAAATGAGCAGAAGATGAAACAGCTTTCAGTGCCTGCGGACGTTCTTGAAAGCTACGGCGCGGTATCCCATCAGACCGCCCGCTGTATGGCAAAGGGTGTGCGGCTTGCCGCAGACAGCGACATAGGCATTTCCACAACCGGTACGGCAGGGCCCGCAGGCGGCACGGAAGAAAATCCCGTCGGTACGGTGTATATCGGTATTTCAACCCCTGCCGGAATAGAAAGCGTACCGATATTTACAGATTCAAATGGATGTCCCGAAGCCGCAAGGGAATATGTAAGGCTTACGGCGGTTTTATCCGTACTGGAGCTTATACTTGAGCTTATAAATGCAAAATAATCTTGCGCGCTTACCTAAAGGAGAAATTATGAGCGAGGAAGAAAAAACCCAATCGGCGGTTATCGGACAAGAGGATACCGAACAGAAAACTGCCAAATCGGGCGATGAGGAGCAAAAGCCCTCTCTTTTTAAAAGAATATTACAATTTATTATTCCGTGGAAGGGCGATAGTATAAGCGTAATTGTAAGAAAGCTCGTGCTTGTCGTTTCACTTTGCGTGTTCGTCACGGCAGGCGGTATGCTTGTTTACGATGTTATAACCATGTACAATGACGAGAGAGTAAGCAAAGAGCTTTCAGGGCTGTATGTACCCTCTCAGAGCGAGCAGAGCACGCAAAACGGCGGAACGCAGTTTTCTCCTGATGCGGCGGGAGATAAACCGAGCAGGCAGGAGGTTTATGCCTCTTTTGAAAGCCTGCTTGATATAAATCCCGATACGGTCGGCTATATAAGAATAGACGGTACTGTCATTGATTACCCCGTTGTAAAGGGCGAGGACAACGATTATTATCTTGATCACGATTTTTACGGCAATCAGAGCAAAAGCGGCACGATAATGATGGATTACAAATGCTCAATTGATCCGGACAACGGTTCGGATAATTACATTCTGTACGGTCACCACATGGCGGTGGGAACATTTTTCGCACAGCTCAACGAGTACTGGCGCACGCTTTATGACAGCAACACCGAGCCGTCGCTGTCATTTTACAAGGAGCACCCCGTCATAAGCTTTGACACGCTGTACGAACGCTCGCAATGGAAGATTTTCGCTGTGGGACTGTTTAACGCCGAGGAGCAGTACGGCGAGGCGTATCCGTATATTGATAAAACCGATTTTAGCTCCGCCGAGGAATTTAACGACTATATAATAGAAATAATGGACAGAAGCGATTTATTTACCGACGTTGATATACAGTACGGAGATGAGCTTCTGACGCTTTCAACGTGCTGCTGGCCGTTTGGGTCGGACATGGACAATGTGCGGCTGGTAATTTCCGCAAGAAAGGTGCGGGAGGGAGAAAGCCCCGAGGTGGATGTAAGCGGGGCGCAGGTGAACCAATACGTCAAACGCTGGAAGTGGGTTTACGACAATATCAGCGGCGGCTATGACTGGTTTCAGAGCACCTGGGACAGGAGCAAGCTGTTAAGCTACACCGAAAGGGAAGCGGCAGAGGACGGCTATGAGTTTCCGTAAAATAAATAAAACAGTCGGGAAAATAAAACGGCTGTCGGTGTATAATGTGTAAATTTAAAGGAGGCTGCCATGGTAGCTTATATGAATAAATATCCCCGTAAAAACGGAACGGCAACCAAAAAGCCGGGATTTTTCAAAAGACTGATTAAGGGCATTATCCCGTGGAAGGGAGACGGAGCTTCGGTAATCGTCAGAAAGGTTATTTTCATAATTGCTCTTATAGTATTTATTGCCACTGCCGCACCGCTTGTTTTTGACGTGTATTTAATGTACCGCGACGAATGGAGAAGCAAGGGCATATCGGATATTTATATTCCGAACGGCCAAACAAACGAGGGAAGAAGCAAGGAGATTCTGCCTGCTTTTAAGGAGCTGCTTGAAATCAATCCCGAAACGGTCGGATATATCAGAATTGAGGGTACGAAAATAGACTATCCTGTTGTAAAGGGCAAGGACAACGACTATTATCTTGATCACGATTTTTACGGCGAGGAAAGCAAAAGCGGCACCATTATGATGGATTACAGATGTGAGATGAATTCTGAGCGCAACAGCTCAAACATGGTGCTTTACGGTCACAATATGGGAGTAGGCACTTTCTTTGCGGGACTGGGCGAATACTGGAGAACGCTTTACGACAGCTATGATACGCCCTCTATATCCTTTTACAAGGAGCATCCCGTAATAATCTTCGATACGCTGTACGAGCAGGCGAAGTGGAAGGTCTTTGCCGTAGGACTTTACAATACCGAGGAGCGTTACGGCGAGGTTTTCAACTACACCGGCAAGCACGATTTTGCTTCAAGAGAGGATTTCAACGATTATATCATCAACATAATGGACAGAAGCGACATATTCACCGATGTCGATATAGAGTACGGCGATGAGATACTGACACTTTCAACCTGTATATGGCCCTGGCGTTCAGATATGGATAACGTTCGTCTGGCTGTCTTTGCAAGAAAGATACGTTCCGGAGAAAGCGAATATGTAGATGTTGAAAAGGCGGAGAAAAACACTTATGTAAAGCGTTGGAAGTGGGTTTACGACTATATTTCCGACGGCTATGACTGGGCTCAGAGCAACTGGGACAGAAGAAAGCTGCTCAGCTACACCGAGGAGGACGCCGAAAAGGACGGCTATACCTTCAAGGAGGATTAATTTTAAGCAAAGGAATGATTTAACTTGAAGCTTGAAAACAGCGGCAAAAACAGCACAAGGAATTTTTCCCGTCTGCCCTTTATAGGACTTGCGGCGGCAGCCGTATGGTTTGCGGCGGTAATCATTATCCTGATTGCCGTGCTTTGTAAAGAGCCGCTTCCCGTATCGGTCGGCGAGTATTTGTGCGAGCTTGACGGAGTGAATATTGCCGCAGAGCCCGTTGTCGTTGTACAGGAGGAAAAAGAGCCCGAAATACTCCCCGAATACAAAGAGTATTACGAGCAGAACAACGATATGGTCGGCTGGCTTAAATTAGAGGGAACGAACGTTGATTATCCCGTTATGCACGTTGAGGGCTTTGATCCCGACAAGCCCGTTGACCTCGGCGAGGTGTACGACAAGAATATGTACTATCTCACCCGCGACTTCTATAAGGAGGACAGCCGTTCGGGCTGTGTTACGGCGGACTACAGAGCGCATTTTACCCCCGACAGCCGTTCCGCGAATATTCTGCTGTACGGTCACAATATGAGCAACGGCACCTTTTTCAGGGATGTTGATAAATTCAACGTAAATTATTACGGCAGGGAATATTACGACAAATGCCCCGTCATTCAGTTTGATACCCTTTACGAAAAAGGGTATTACAAGATATTTGCCATGATGCAGGTTAATGTCCTGGAGGAGGACGGCGAGGTATTTTATTACACATTTACATACGATTTTAAGAACAAGCAGGAATTTATAGATTATTACGCTCAGGTGCTTGACAGGAGCATGATATATAACCCCGAGATAGATTTGCAGTACGGTGATGAGATTATCGCCTTATCTACCTGTGATTTCACCTTCGGAAAATCCAAGGACCTGCGCTTTGTGCTTTTTGCAAGGCGGGTAAGAGAGGGCGAGGACCCGACGGTGGACGTAAGCAAAACCGTCATCAATCCCGATCCGCTTTATTACGATTACCGTTACAGCGTTACGGGAAGCTCGTGGGGCGGCAGAAAGTGGGACCCCGCCTTGCTCAAAGGCTATGTTCCCGAAGAAACCGACAAGCAGTAATAAAAACGCAGAATACACTTCTTTAAAAAGAGAGGAAAACAGCTATGCCCGATTACAAATCGGTAATGATTTCATCTAATAATTCAGGTAAAAAGAAAAACAAAAAGAAAAAGAAGCAGAATATATTGGAAGCCATATTTAAGGGACTTTTGCCCTGGAAGGGCGACAGCCCCGGTGAAATAATCAGAAAGATTGTTTTTCTCATTTCCATTGTCGCGCTTTGTGTGGCTTGCCTTATCATAATAGATACATATCTGTTCAAGCCGCAAAGAGAGGGTGCGGAATACCGCAGCAGTATTCTCAGCCTCGGCAGTCATGAGCCTACCAAGGAGGAGCTTGACACCCTTCCCGAAATGGCGATTAATACCGAGTACGCGCCTTTTTATGCCGTGAACGATGATTTTGTCGGCTGGCTTGCAATAAGGAATACCAATGTAAACTACCCCGTGGTACAGTATACCGATAATACGTATTATCTTGATACCGATTTTTACGGCAATTACAGCAAGAACGGCACTATTTTCGCAGATTATGAGAATGTGTTCAAAAATACGGGCGAAAATTCCGCTAATACCATTCTTTACGGCCATAATTTAAGGACGGAAAACTTCTTTGCGGAGATAACCGAGTACCGCAGGCTTGACCTTGAGCACAGTCTGCAATTTTTGAAGGAGCATCCTATAATAGAGTTCAACACGCTGTATGAAAAATCAAAATACAAGATTTTCTCGGTAATGCTGTTAAATACCAGAGAAGAATACGGAGAGGTCTTTAACTATCCCGCCATAATTGATTTTTCAAGCAGGGAGGAGTTTAACTACTTTGCCTCCGAATGTCTTGACAGAAGCGAATTTTTCACGGGCGTTGAACTTAAATACGGCGATGAATTTCTGACGCTTTCGACCTGCGAGTTTGAGGTAGGTCTTTATGATATGAGAATAGTTGTTGTCGCAAGAAAGGTAAGGGACAACGAGCTTCCGAGCTTTACGGAGGAGGAGATTGCGGGCTTTGTACGCAACCCCGATCCTAAGCATTGCGACACCATGAGAGAGCTTTACTACTACGGCGAGCCGTGGAGCGGCAGATACTGGAAATCCGAGTGGATAGAGGGCTTTAAAAAGGACGGCAGCTTTATTGATACAGATACAGTCGGATAATACCCACATAAGGAGATTTTAAAGGGAGGGATTTTTTTGAAAAAAGCATCGGTCGGACGGGTAATTCTTGCGCTTTCCATCATGTGCATCTATGTGTTCCTGTTCGGAATAGTGCAGGTGGTTCATGTAAGCGCAGATACCGAATATGAGCTTGAAGTGTCAATATCACAGCCGCAGCAGACAAAACAGCCTGTCGGAATCGTAACCGAGCAGACAACGGTAAATATTGCTGAGGAGCGCAAGCCCACCGCAGCAGACGGTACGGCAGGCACAACCGCAGAAATTCCTTTGCAGAGCGAAGTGCCAGAAGAATATCCGCCGGTAGTTCTTCCGCCCGATAACGGTGAAAATTACGCCCCCGATGAGGATATTTCAACGCTGCCCGATTATACCGAAACCGAAATACCCGAAACTGAAATACCCGAAACTGAAATACCCGAAACTGAAATACCCGAAACTGAAATACCCGAAACACAAGCTCCCGAAACCTCTGTCGAGCAAGAAACTCCCCCGCCTGAAAATAATGCCGATGATCCATCGGAGGAACAACTGACCGTTTATGATTTGCAGACAGGAGAGTATGTTACGGACTCGGCGAGAGAAATCGTTACACGCGCAGTTATAGGAGAAATATGGAACGAGTTTCCCGACGAGGCGGTAAAGGCGCAGGCGGTTGCAACCTACACCTACATAAAGAAAAATAATATGCAGGGCGTTTACCCCAAGGCAATATACTATCCCACAAGACAGGCAGACCTTACAGAGAGAATGTACAGCCTTGTTGACGGGGTGCTCGGACAGGCGATGTACTATGACGGAGAAATGATACAGTCGGTATTTTTCGCCTCCTCCTGCGGGTATACCAACAGCTCGCTCAATGTATGGGGCGTTGATTATCCGTACTTGAGAAGCGTTGACTGCCCGTTTGACGAAAGCACAGATCCCAACTGGGGAGATACAAAGACGGTATCGTCAGACGAAATGAAGCAGAAAATACTCAGCGCCCTCGGAATATCCCTTGACGGCAATCCCGCAGACTGGTTCAAAATAATTTCCCGCCTTGACGACAGGGAAAAGGGCTGGATAACCTCTATTTCCGTCGGCGGTATGACAATGGCAAACGGAAAGAGAATAGACGGCAGGGTATTCAGAGAAACGGTTTTCGGCTATTCTCTGAAATCTGCGGCGTTCGATTTATCCTACGATGAAGCGAGCGACAGCTTTACCTTCACCACCTACGGCCACGGCCACGGAGTGGGCTTCTCGCAGTACGGCGCAAAGACGCTGGCGGAACAGGGATATAATTATGAGCAGATTTTAAAGCATTATTTTACAGGAATTGAAATCTATTAATCATGTAAAAAACATCATGTGTGTGTTTATCAACAATTATCAGACTGTGAGAAACGCGCGCAGACAAGGAATCAGCCCCCGTCGCTGTACAAGGGTACAGCAACGGGGGCTGATTGGTCATGTCGATCAAAAACGGCTTTTCAAAGCCGATATTAAGCTCCGAAAAATTACAAATGATAAATTAACTTGCTTACAAAAAAAGATTGTTATTTGCGTTTTTGCGGTATGTGTGTTTATCGACAGTCTGACGGCACGATAAAAGCGTGCCGTTTTTTGTATTATCGGGGTTATTCTGCGGCTTTGGCTTGTGCCGTGCCGTTTTCAAAGTCAAAGGTATAGGTAAACCCGTTTTCCTTGTCGGTGACGGTGTTGCCCGATACATCAAGACTATCGCTCAGATTTTCGAGCATTTCAAAGCTGACGCCCTCGCTGCTGCCGTGGAACATGAACAGCTCTCCATCCTTTACGGTGTAGAAGCGGGAAAGCTTAGCTCCGTCCTTGTCGAAAACCGAAGCGGCGACAAGAGGATATTCCTTGCCGTTTTGCGTGAGGGTGTAAGCCTTTAAACAGCTGTCGAGCTTTGTTTTGTCGAAGCGCTCGCCGTTTTGACCGCCGGTGCTTGGCAAAACCTCCTTTTCGAATTTGCTTTCTCCCGTTATAACATAAAGGTCGGCTTTAACGTTGAAATAATCGCTGTTTGCGTTTATCGCCCTGCCGCTTATGCAGAAGGTGTAATCACCTGATGCGGCATGAGCTACACACACCTCGTATCCCGCATCCCCGGAAACAAGACTTGCGCTCTCGTCAAATGGAACGGCTGCTTCGCTTAATTCGGGCAGACCGCATACGGTATTGACAGGCTCTGCGCCGCTTTCGGTGTGGGAAGTCGCCGTGCTGTCGTTGCAGGCGCAAAGCGATATACATACGGCAAACACCGCAGCTAATGACAATATTGCTTTTGATTTCATTGTGTAATCTTCCGTTAGATAAAATTAATAAATGTATTCGTAATATCCGCCGGTGTCGGTTGATAATACAGATATCCGTCCGTCGTAGTTAATACAACTCTCGAAATCGTCAAAAGATACGGAATGAATTCCGTTATAGGCCATATTACAATTTGGGTCTACAAAATTAACCAATGCGTTTCGCACATCATAATATGAGAGAGTTACATAATGGGTGCAAGAAACAGCCACGCCGCCTATATTGTAGTAGTCAAGATCGGCTGTATCGTATATTCTTAATATGGGACAGCCGCCCAACCTAAGGCTTTCGCTGACATACGACAATGCCGAATCATAAGTATATCGCGTAAACGCTTTGGTTCTGTACCTGAGGGCAGATGTAACAAGACTGCAATTTTGATTCATATAAGATGTTACATTAGTAATATATGTTCCGTCACGATCTGTACCCAAATCATTTGCAACCGTTTCTTGCAGGTTTGATTGAGCAAGCTCGGATTGGTTTATGTCACCGCTTCCGATTAAAGCCTGAATAACGGAAGCAGGCGCACAATAATATGATCTCTCTTGAACAAGCGCAGGGACAGTATAACGGCTGTAATATGTTCCCATATCCCCTGCATTTATTGAATTATCGCCGTCTGAGTTTAAAGAAGTTGCTCTGTCAATGTAATAATAATCCTCAAAGACTCCGCGCATCACATTAGACATCGAATCATTAAGTGCGTCCTCAATTATATACATGGATTTGGGACCTTCGTAAAAAAATGATAACTGCATTTGTTTGGAAGAGAAGATACTATCGACTATCTCATTTACAGTATCCTCATAGCCCCTATATCTTTCCAAGTAAATATTTCTCACTGTGTTGACGGCTTCAGAATATGTAGGCGTATCTGTTAAGGCCGACGCATGGGCTGAAACCGTTACACTTACAACAGAGGAAATAATAACGAAAAATAATACTTTCTTTAATTTTATCGTTTCATGGTTTTATACCTCCTTACATTTTCCTAGATAGCCCTGAGCAAAACCCCAAAACTCGCACAGAATGGGGCATTGCAAAACAAATTTAATTAGTTTATCACTATAAAATATAGAAACAGCCAACCGATTTTGGTATAATTTGTTCTTGTCAAGCAAAATTGTAACGCTTTCCCCAAAAATCAAGCCATCCGTTTTTGCCAAGGTGTAAGACCGTT
>CALXBK010000037.1 GCA_944386545.1 uncultured Ruminiclostridium sp. | reverse complement strand
GTTCCTATGGCGGCAAGAGTTTCCCAGCTTGAGGTCGCAAAAGAAAACCCCTCAAACTTCCTGCTCATGCACGCAATAGGACCGAACGTTGCGGGCGTTATCGGCTCTGCGGTTGCCGCAGGCGTATTGCTTAACATTTTCCAGTAAATAAATTTTCTCCCCTGTGAAAACAGGGGAGTCAGTCTCTCAAAAACCGCCTTTTGCATACGCAAAAGGCGGTTTTAAATTTAAGGCAAATGAGCATCTGTGCCGTGTTTGTGCTCCACGGATTATTTCAAAATCTCGCTGATATGCTATGGGTTTTAATCGACTCTGCTTTTGTATCCATCAATTCCATTCCGCCGATAAAAACACAGTCAATATTGCTTTTTTACAGCGATTTTCCTGCATATCAAATCCACACAATAAATTGTCGGTTCAATCCGTGTCATCGGCATCACACACAACTGTAAAAAACTATTCAATAAGGGGCTTGCCCCGTCATTCAACGTGGCAAGCCGCAGCGAAGCTGCGATTCAGTTTCAGTTGGGGATTGAACCCCAGCTGAAATTGAATATGGAACCCGCCGCCTTAGAGGCGGGGGACATCTTGCCTAAGTTATATTATCGTTATATCTCCACCCTGCACCGGCTAATTCGGGCTTTTCAGCTTGGAAGCAGCAATCAATTTGATTACTCATACCCCCGTACATTCTCCGCAACCGTGGTTTTAAAGAATTTATCCGCCGCCGCAAGACACACAATAAGCACAGCGACAGAATAAACCAGCACGAGCGCCGCCACATCCAGCACAGGAAACATTATCGGCGGAGCATAGGACAATCCCGCAAATGCAAGGCAGGCGCCGCCGCCTATTGCTATGCCGAGGATAACAGCTGCACCGATGCTGATTAGATTTTCGCACAGCAGCAACCTTATCAGCTGATTTTTTGTCATACCCGCCGCCCTTAGCATACCTAATACCTGCTTTCGACTCCACAATCTGCCGTAAAGGGAGCCGATAAGGGTGACAATTGAAAAGCAGCATAACGCAAGGCAGAATATCCGTGCCACAGTCACAAAGGAGTCGTATACCTGCCGTGCAGAGCCTGTTTTCTGAATAATATCCGTAATGAATACATTCATACCCTGCACTTTGTAGTGACTGTAAATGTCGTTTAGAACACCCGCTATGAGGGAGTAGCTTTCCTTATCCTTTACTGTCAGGTATATCATGTTGTACCCCACATCAAGACCCAGCGAATCGAATGCGTCTATCGACCATATATTGCCGCTCAGCATATCGGTCATGAGTGAGCCGCCGTCCGTGCCCAAATCTACGACAGCGCCGACAGTAGCTTCAAAGTCTATCATTTTGCTTGCGGAGTCGCTTTGCCCGCTTACGTCATTTATCAGCACCGAGTATCGGATTTTATCCCCGGGTATTTTGTCCCTGTCTGTTGTTACTATCTGCGCTCCGCTTTTCAAAGCCTCGGCGTCGATGCTTCCTTTTATTACATAGTTTTGAAGCTGTAAAAGAGTACTGTCGCTGACTCCGCAAATGCGCTCGTGCTTAAGGAAATAACCTTCGGGATAGCCTGCCGCCCTTGCCGCACTGATAATTTCCTGCTTGTGCTCTTCGCTTTCGTATTCCTGGGGTTCAGTCGTCAGCGAATATAACTCGATACCCGCCATACCGATAATATCCTCTGTATCGGGATTTTCGCACAGTGCCGAATAATCGGTCCTTGTTACGCCGTCAAGCGAATCGGAATTAATCGTAAGCGCCTGCACCATACTGTCTGTTGCAAAATCAATGCGAAAATCATATGGCTGTATGTATGAGCTGATTTCCGCCTTTAAAACCTCTCCGATGTATAAGCCGATTACTATAGCCACAACAGAAATGAAAGCAGTGATACACGCACCGGCGGCGATTCCGGAATTTTGCATAAAGCTTTTTACGGAATACAAAATATATGGATTTTTGCAGGTAAAGGAGGATCTCTGTCCGTTGCTTTCCCTTGGTGCAGGGCGAAGGCATTCTATTACCGTCATGCTTGCGGCTTTACGTATACCAACCACGCCGAACAGCATAGAAAAGACGAAAACACCTGACACTCCCGTTACACACAAAACCGCAGTCTGTACTGCGTTTATCTCAGCCGAAAACCAACCGTAAACCGCAAAGGACAGTAAAAACGCCGCAATACCGCCGAGCAGCGAGGACGCCAACGAGAGAACCGCAGTTTTTATAAGAAATACGCCGTAAATCGCCCGTCTTGAAAATCCGATGATTTTAAGTCTTCCGATTTGCTTCGAGCTGCTCCGCACAGATACAGCCGTAACCGAAAACAGTATAATGACGGTAAACACGAACATGATTACGCAAAGAAAAATCACGCTGCCGCTGTCCCCTATTCCCGACACCACCGACAAATCCGTACTGCTCATGTTCGGGCAGAACGCTGCCGCTGTACCGTTTTCCAGCAATTGCTCCGAATAAGCCGCTATATCCGTTGTGTCGGTAAGCTTTACGCTTACAAAACAGTAGTGGGTATTTTCGCTGAAGCTGTTATGTACAAGTGCGTTTATCATAAGCGGCGTGCTGTTCCATTGAAGGCTTGATATATTGTCGAGTACGCCGCATAACGTAAGCTCGATGTATTCTTCGTTTAAATAAAAGCCTATTTTATCGCCGAGCTTTGAATTCGGATAAACAAGATTTAAAAATGAGCGCTCAACTGCAATTTCGCTTTTATTTGCCGGAAAATCGCCCTCCTGCATGGAGATGCGGTTGAGCAAAATCGCATTGTCGTCTGCATATCCGACGGTAATCGGTCTGCCCGAGTATTCGTCGCTTTTGATTCCGCTGCCTACAACGGTGATAACACCGCTGTCGGCAACTTCGGGAAGGCTTGTAAGTGCGTCGGGGCTTTGCACTGCGAAAATACCGTCATGCACTCCGTAGGTGTTTTCTATCCTACTCCGATTTCCCTCGCTCCAGCCGAATAAAAACAAGGACTGCATAATAAAAAAAAGTGCGGCAAAAAAATAGAGAGACGCCGCCGCTACACTGCTTTTCTTATGACAAAGCAGATTTCGACTTACATAATGCAGAATATATTTCATGTCAATCTACGACCTTTCCGTCGCATAAGCGTATAATTCTATCCCCTTTTTCGGCAAACTGCGTGTCATGGGTGACTATGATTACCGTTTTGCCAAGCTCGCTGTTTATCAGTCTTAATAAACGCTGTACCGCCTTAGACGACGCCGAGTCGAGATTTCCCGTCGGTTCGTCGCAAAGCACTGCCGACGGATCGGTGATAAGCGCGCGCGCTATCGCCACTCTCTGCTGCTGTCCTCCCGAAAGCTGCGAGGGCAGATGACCCAGCCTATCCGAAAGCTCTAATGTAGTAACAAGCCTCTCAAAAAGCGCCTTATCCACAGTCCTTTTGCTTAAATACACGGGATATTTTATATTTTCCTCTGCGGTAAGCTCGGGGATAAGATAATATTGCTGAAAGACAAAGCCGATTTTCTCGCGCCGAAATTCCGACAACCTGTTTTCGTTCATTGCGGATATATCTGTATCTCCGTAAAAAACGCTCCCGCTGTCAGGCTTATCAAGTCCGCCCAGAATATGTAAAAAAGTAGATTTGCCGGAGCCGCTCTTGCCCATTATAAATGCAAGCTCGCCGTCCTTAATTTCCAGGGATACCCCATCGAGCGCAACGATTTTGTTTTCATCCGTCATGGAGTACGTTTTTCTCAGATTATATGTCTTTATCACTTCTTACCACCGTTTCTCATCTTTTTAACTAATGTGTATATGTAAAAGCCGAGCAGGCAACCTGCTGCGCAGAATAATATGCAGGCAGTGTCAAAATAAGCGCCCATTGATATGCCGAAAAGATTCAAAAGCGCTACGACAAGCTCAACGGCAAGCGCAGTGCAAAGCACGACGGTTAGTTTACCTTTATCCGTTTTTTTGCTAAGAAGCACAGGCAGCAAAATGCCCAGTGAGAGTGCAAAAACAAACGAAGAAACAAAGCCTGTAATATATTGCGAGGCAGCAATCGGCAAGCTTATTATGCCCGAAAACGGAATAAGGCTCTCGTTTGTATATCCAAGCCTTTCAATGGAAAACTGGCTTCCAAGGCCCGTAAACAAACGGAAAATAAAGGTCGCCGCAATTATAACGGCACAGCCGGCCTGCTTTAGTTTAAGCTTTCGTGCAAATGTAAATCCGCAGATCACGCAAAGCAGTATGATTGCAAGCAAAACGAGTATGGCAGGGGTATTAAATCTCATGATGGTTTCTCCTTTATTTTGTAAAATAATAATTAACAAAACAGAAATTTGTATTATCGATTAAGGACTATCACGGAAAAACAGCCTCGTTTTAATATCTAAGATGATATAAGTTAGATTAACGAGGCTGTGGAAGTACCGTGGTTAGAATTTATATTAAGCTAATATTTCATTTCCATGTACGTGCTCTTGATTTTATGTAACCGCCGAGTGTGGTAGTGTTGCTTCTGTTGTCACGCGTTATACTGATATATGCAGTAGTACCTTTACCGTTAGAGGAGATACTGTTCCAATAGCAACTTCCGCCGAGCCCTGCTGTTTGACACTCATACTCGATATTAGAAATCTTGTCATTCCAAAATAAATTATGCTTATGCAAAGATAAGTAGTATTTTACATTACTCGGTGCGGTAACGTATATGTATGAAGCACCAATATCATTACCGATATAGTTGTGTTCCGGCAAATCATAATAATCTGTTGTTACACTGGGTATTTTATCTCTAAACTCCGTTCCATAATAGTATTTTGCATATACAGAAAAAGTGAGTAATCCTGCTACAATACCAGCTGATACAGCTATTGAAGAAATAAGTTTTGCTTTTATTTTCATAATATAATTCCTTTCCGCTCTAAATGAGCTTTCCCTGACAGCCCTGCGCTGTCAAGATCCTGTTTATCAGCCGACGGCAGTCAGCTGATAGTCTTTTACGGACTGTTTGTTTCCCGCCACTTATGGGAATAAGGTGTAAGCTCTGTCTTCAGACAATATGTACCGCTGCCAAGATTATACTTATTGTTAAATGTGGTAACCGTATTTGAGCTTACCGTTTTTGCTCGGCTTGCGCCGTTAACACCGAAGAACAGGGCAAAAGCCCGACGCCCTTCAAGTGCTTGAGCAACAGCTGTTTTCGTTGTTCTGCTCGACTTATTGCTTGCACAGCCCGCCATAGTCCATAGTGCCGCTTACAGCTGATTTCGAACAGTTAATTTCAGCATGGACGGCGTCTAATCAGCAAGGCGTAACCCCATAATTCTCCGCACTCGCCGCTTCAGTCGAAGCTGTCAAAATAAAATCGAAATCGATGCTGCCGTAATAATTCCCCGTATCAGTGTTATGCTATCATTTTCGTTCGCTACCTTCAATGGATTCAGATTTATATATCATAAATCTCTGTTTTCAAGCAAAATTTTCAAAATAGCATTGTTTTTGTGAAAGCTGTACAAATTTTCCGTCAATAATCCGTCAAAATGACTGGCATGAATTGAATATATGCAATAATGTTTATTGGGTATTGGGGGATATTTTAAAGGCAACGTAACGCAAGGCAAAATATGCGTGACACAGTCATAAAGGCGTCGTATACCCGCTGTGCAGAGCCTGTCTTTCGAATAATATCCGTGATGAATACACTCATACCCTGCACTTTGCAGTGACTGTAAATGTCGTTTAGGCCACCCGCTTCAAGAGGTTTTTAAATTACCTTCTCGTAGCTTAAATGATTACAGAAAAAACGGATTAAGGCAACACCGCACAACTATTGTGTACGGTATTGCCTTAGCTTATTTTTGCGTTCCCAAGTGATGCAACGACTGTGCTATTTGTTATTTTTTCGAACGAAACGGAGATTTCAGCAACAATTTTATCTCCCTGTACGACATAAATACACAAAGCAGTATTATAATCACCGCTACAGCCGCACTTATCAATACCGATATCGCGAAGGGTCCAAAAAGCGGCAGACTGCTCAGGCGAGTAAACTGCGTATATGATAACCCGAAAGAAATCGCATACGATATGGCCGCACCGATTAAACACGGAAGAATACCCTCCCTAATCGAAAGCGTAAGCATAGTTTTGTCATCAGCGCCTATAGCCCGCATAAGTGTAAAGCTGTTCAGATTTACCATTGTTCTAAGCTTTGCCGATATCACCACAGCGGCAGCTGTAAGTACCGTGAAAATAAATATCATAAGCAATGAGCTGATTGTATTACCCACCAACAGCCTGTTATATTCTTCAATACGCTTTGTGTTATTTCTAAGCGAAACATACTGACTTTTTGCTGCTACGCCTTCAGCCAAGGCTATTACACGTTCTATCTCCGTTTCATCATCGCTTTCTATATCAATTTTTACGTGAAAATATTTTGTCGATGGATGTACTCTTTCGAGATATTCTGATGATACCGACATTCCCGTCCCGTCATCAAACACAGCCGCCACAGTTACTTCCGTAACAACAAAATTAAATCTGTCGGGATCATCAACCTCACATGTCGGGTCTGCTGTGCTTACTGTCACGATTTTTACTTTATCTCCGACTTCATACGCTTCGGATGAAGCTACAGCAAGCGAGCCGTTGAGAAATCCCTCTCTGATGGCGTTTACTTCCGTTTCATCAGAAAAATATTGATTAATGATATTATCGGTAGAACTACCCGTTATGTTATAGCTGAATATTCTGTCGTTTTCTTCAATTTCTGCTATGCTTTTAAGATAGCCGGCGGTCGGAACGTTATTTTCGGTGATTTCACCACTCATATCCGGATTTCGTATCTGACTCTCAAAGTATTCCTTTTTATCGCCTCTTTCGTATACGACAGCACCGCCTATGCATTGGGCTATGGCTCCCTTTCTGACGCGTACATTGCTATCGGAAAGCAGAACATTCAGACTTTCAGGTGATATTCCACTTCCGTCAGGCTGGCTTATTTGGTAATATTCTGCGCCTGACCAACCGCCCGACACATACAGCTCGATATCACCCTCATTTTCGATATCTCCCAGAGCAACGCTTGAGTCGGAACGAACAACGGCTTCCAGTGAAAAGTACAGCCCAAAGCCGGATATTATTACACAAAAAGCCATAAGCACCCCTGTCACTATGTTCTGCGAAAGAAAATGTCTCGCACGGGAATGCTTGACGAGCTTTGACAGCTTAGGCGGTTGCGTATACGGCTCTGTTGTCTTGCGACGAATCGGTTTAATGTGTTTTTTCTTGGAATAAAACTTTATCACCGACATCATAATGCAGAATAAAATAATCGCCGAACAGATTAAACAGCCTATAAGTGCATTTTCGATACGATAGACAAATATAAGCTCCTGACCTGTCGATAAAGCGGTAAAGCATTTAGAAGCCGCAAAGCCGACAAATACGCCAAGCGTACTTCCCAAAACACAGGATGCTATAACAAGATATACGCCCATCACCATATATGTAAGTCCGCACTTATTTCTTGTCATGCCGATTTTCTGCAACAGCTCCAGATATCTATCACGCTCGTCCATGGTGTATTTTAGAACGCTATATACTCCGAACGCCATTACCAATGCGAAAATTACAGCCATCGGCGCGGTGAAAAAGTAAACCGAGTTGCTCGCCTTTACTATATTTACATTATCGTTGTCTATTCCTCGCCTGGAATATTCGCCGCCCATAAAATCATCAGGGTCACTGTCACACATAAGATTTATATATAGGATAGGGTCTGCTTCATTGTAAGAAGTAATTACAACCGGCGGCGGGCAATTAAAGGATTTTTTGGAACTGTCAGCTTGCTGCCATCTGAGGAGATAATTTTCGGTTATACCGCATAGAGTATAGCTTTTTGTAATCTCCTTTCCGTTTTCGGTAACGGTTACGCTGAACGTGTCTCCGATATCTGCCGTAAGTCCGAGAGCATTATACGCAGACTGCTCCAGCGCCGCCTCTCCGTCGCTTTTCGGAAGTCTGCCGATTATCATTTCCGTTGCCTTATTATATAACGCTTTCTGAGGCATATATCCGATATAGAAATTTTCTGTTCCGGCAACCTTATAGCTTGCCGACAGCGCAGTCATTCCGCTTTCTTCTGCTTTATCTTCCGAAAGATACTGCGCTGCGCTTGTAGTATCGGCAGAATAAATTATTCCTCTTTCTCTGCCGTAAGCCCTTATTAGATTAAGCTCAAGCGTGCTTTGATAGCAGTCATTGTAGATAAGTGTTGCCTCAAAGGCAGCAATAAAAAGAGAAATGATGATAACCGACAACAGCGCTGACAGCTTGTGAGCTTTTATAAATCTGTTTGCTAAAAATACAAAAGTCTTCATCTATTCCCTTTCTATGCGGTTACAACACCGTCATCTATGGTGATAATTCTATCCATAGCACCTGCGACCTTGCTGTCATGGGTGACCGTCACAAGCGTAAATTTCAGTTCATCTGCCGTTGTTTTGAGCAAGGAAATAACGGTTTCTGTGCTTTCGTTGTCAAGGTTGCCCGTCGGCTCATCGCAAAGAATAACCGACGGCTTATTTGCAAGTGCACGGGCAATGGCAACTCTCTGCTGCTGACCGCCGGACAGCTGTGAGGGATAATGCTTAAGTCTGTTTTCCATTCCGAGCATATTTATTATACTGTAAAGATAATTTTTATCAGGCTTGTCTCCTTTTAGGAGTGTAGGTATTATTATATTCTCGTATGCGGTAAGCTCGGGTATAAGGTCGTAGCTCTGAAAAACTCGTCCTATATTTCTCAGTCTGAAATTAGCAAGCGCATTTTGGTTGTCAAAAGGCAACGGCTTATCGTCAAACATCACCTTACCCTCGGTCGGAGCATCAAGTCCGCCGATAATATTGAGTAAGGTAGTTTTGCCCGAACCGCTGCTGCCGATAACTGCAACCCGCTCACCGTCCGCTATGGAGAAGCTACAGGATTTAAGCGCACGAACCAGTGTGTCGCATTCGCCAAAGTTTTTGGATAGGTTTTCAACTGTTATTTTCATAATTTACATCACTTAAATCTGCGCAAACAGACCCGACGGTCTGTTTGCGCAACTCATCCTCTCTTTCTTAATTATTATTCGGTATAGCAATTTCTCAGATAGCCGGATAAGCATATATTATCGGCATTTGACTGAGCATATAAAAAATAATTGCCATCTCCATTACCGTACCACCAAGCACGGCGATTGCTGCCGTAATAAAGAATTTGATTTTCAGGGCACCAATCATCAAAGCCTAAAAATAGGTCTTGCCAAAGCGAAACGGTTACAGAACTCCGATTGCTGGTATTTACAGCCACCTGACCATACTCTTTTTTTATCTCACTTAAATACACAGATGGTCCGTTTGTATCCTTTTCAGTTAAAACATACCAATGCTGGTTTGAGTAATATGTTGTAGCACAGCATATAACAGATAGCGCTGCAATTAATGTTACTGCGGTAATAACGGAAGCGATCGTTTTTTAATAATTGTTTTCATAGCAAATTTCCTTTCCGCTCTAAATGAGCTTTCCCTGACAGCCCCTCGCTGTCATATTTTGTTTCCTCACCTGCTGATGGAGTTCGACAGATAGTTCTCTGTGCTGTAAACATCAATTACAAATATCGGTTTTTACCGTTATTTTCTTCCGCTTCTTTCCGTATCGTTTGCGATACAATAAAAATCAAATATCCGCATCTGCTATTCCCCAAATACAACAAGTCGGGGTTTAAACTAATATGTACATTGGACTCACCTCAGTTCATATCATAAATTATCCTGAACAAATTATCATGTATAAACATTTGTTTTTAGAAATTCGCACTAATCGCATTGCTTTAAGGCTGTCATACGGTACAACCGATGATTTATCAACAACGACTAATGTAATTTTGGTAATAGACTTATTATTTCAACATCTCTTTTTGAACGCCGTCTTACTTAGTAATATTATACAATAATTAATTCAAAATGTCAAGAAATAATTGTTAAAAATTATGTACATTTTTCCAGTAGAATTGTTCTGCTCTGACAGGCCTTTTAAAATTTACAAAATAAGCGGCAATTGCTTGCCAGCCGCTTTATTTACCGATTAATTACGGCAACAACACACAAAGATTGTACGCTTGCGAAAAAATTTTCAAAAAGTCTTGACAACGGCAAAACGCCGTGATATAATAAACGAGCTGTTCTAAAGACAGCAGGTCGGGTAAAACCGCTAACGATATTGTCGCCTGCCGAGGGATAGGAAGAATAACGGATTTTTCTGCCCTTTTCGTCTTGTACGCAAAGGGCTTTATGTTTTCCTTTTTAAGAACAGTAGATTACGAAAGGAGAAACAAGTTTATGCCAAGTGAAAAGGTATTGCAGGCAAAGCAGGAATTTGTAGCTGAGCTTGCAGAAAAGCTCAAAAGCTCCGCTTGCGGCGTTATCGTTGACTTCAAGGGTATCAGCGTTGCAGACGATACGGTTCTGAGAAAAGAGCTTCGTGAGGCGGGAGTTGACTATTTTGTAGTAAAGAACACCCTTCTCAAGCGTGCTGCCGCTATTGCAGGAATTGAGGGTATCGACGATGTACTGGAAGGTACAACTGCTCTTGCTCTTGCAAAAGAGGACATCGTAACAGCTCCCAAGCTGCTTTTCAAGCAGGAAGAAGCGTCACAGGGCGCATTCTCAATCAAGAAGGGCTTCGTAGACGGTAAGGCTATAAGCAAGGACGAGGTTGTTGCTTACGCAAAGCTTCCCACAAAGGAAACTCTGCTTTCACAGCTCGTATTTATGCTTCAGTCCCCTATTCAGAAGCTTGCAATCGCAGTAAGCGAAATCGAAAAAAAGCAGAGCGCATAAGCTTTGCGGCATAAGGCGGTAATTACCGCAAAACAACATATTATTTTAACGGAGGATATAAAAATGGCTTCAGAGAAGATTTTGGCAATGATTGAAGAAGTAAAGGGCTTAACAGTATTAGAGCTCAACGAGCTCGTTAAGGCTCTCGAAGAAGAGTTCGGCGTATCCGCTGCAGCAGTAGCAGTAGCAGGTCCCGCAGCAGGCGGCGCAGCTGCTGCTGCAGAAGAAAAGACTGAGTTTGATGTAGTTCTCGCATCTTTCGGCGACGCTAAGATGGCTGTTATCAAGGCAGTTAAGGACGTTTGCGGTCTTGGTCTTAAGGAAGCTAAGGAGCTCGTTGAGGCTGCTCCTAAGACTCTTAAGGAAGGCGCTTCCAAGGCAGAGGCAGAGGAAATCAAGGCTAAGCTTGAAGAAGCAGGCGCTAAGATCGAGCTTAAGTAATTCGGTTTTCAATTTAACAAATAAAGCCGTCGGGAAACCGGCGGTTTTTTCTTTGACTCATATCCGAGCTGCTTTTTACAGACACTGCCCGCCTCCTTGCTCGCAGGCGCAGTTTACGGCGTAATACGGTATCGCAGGGACGAAAAACGCCGCTTCGTAAAAAGCTCCTTTCCTGCGTATTTATCTGCTACATTACAGGGCTTATTTGTCTTGTCCTCGGATTTGATATTATGTACTCGCTGTGGTATCAGCTTCAATAAGGGGCTTGCCCCGTCATTATATACGGAACAGACACGGGCTATGAGCTTCGGCTTTTTTTCGGGCAGCTTTGACCTTACTCTTAACTTTTTCGAGCATATAAACAGAGAGGTTATCGGCAGCTTTCTTATGTTTTTGCCCTTCGGCGTGCTTCACCCTCTTGCCTGTAAAAGGACGCGCTATCGGAAAACAATTCATACGGGCTTTATCTGCGTAATTGCAATCGAGCTTTTACAGCCGGTATTCGGCAGGGCGTTTGACACAGACGATATAATCCCGAACGCCTCGGGAGTATTTATTTGCGCCTCGCTGTTTTTCGCAATAAGAAAAATCATCGCCGTAATTAAAAAAATTATCCGCTTTGTAAAGGTGTTGTAAGGGGACGCCGCCGCACAGCCTGCACGGCATTTTGTCTATACTTATCCTTTTTCGGCTATAATAAAAACAGCGCTGTTTTAAGCGCAAAATTTGTGTTGACAAACAACTGAAGATGTGTTACAATAATACCCCGAAGAAAAATGGGGCCGTAAAGGTTTCGACGGGGGCAGTGAACCCGGTTAAGCACGCAGAGATTGCCTCATCTCTTAAAACGGGGCATTTTAAAATTAAACGCAGACAATAGATCTGAATTAGCAGCTGCCTAAGCGCACTGCCGTCCTTGCAGGAAGCGCTGCGGTCCTGTAAAGGGCGTCGACCAGCAGCCAATGTCTTTAGCAAGAGCCTTGTAGCTACTGACACATCAAAGGGCTACCAAACGGTTATCCTGTGAGTCGGAGAATCGGGAGGGAATTTCAAATGACTTCACTAAGCGTGTAGAAAGATCGGCGGATTTGCTTTCGGACAGGAGTTCGATTCTCCTCGGCTCCACCAAAGAAGAACCGTGATTTTGATACAATGGGTATCAAGGTCACGGTTCTTAATTTTTGCCTGTTTTACTGGCTTTTTCAGCTTTTATAAGTTTTTGGCTAAAGAGAAATCCCTGTCAGGATAGTTTCTGAGGCAGGGATTTTGATTTTAAATAACGAATGGTAATAAAGTAATCGTTAAATGATAAGTAATCGTTATTTTTGTGGGGGTAATCGTTACTTTATTGATTTGTATAGTTGAGTCTCAGTTTCGATGAATATTGATTACAAAAAAGTTTCAGGAAATTTACAAATTGATGCCGTCAAGCCTTGAAAAAAGACAGTTTTTATGATATAATAAAGTATCTATAATTGTGTGCAGAAAGAGGTCTTTACAATGATGATGAGAAGGGAGACAATGCTAACAGCCAGCCAGCCAAGCATAACTGCGCCCTTTTCTATGTCAAGAGCAAAAGTGCATATTTTTCAAGGCGTATTGCGTCCATTTTTAGAATGGATGTAGTGCGCTTTTTTCTTGTTTAGAAAGGATTTTGCGGAAAGCCGCTTTATTAACACAGGACTTCTATCAATTGATTGTTGTGGATGCGATAACTATTGATTAAGAAGAAATACTTGAAATGACAGCTTGGTGCAATACGCACTTCTTTGCAGGCGTTTATAAGTGCCGGAAAATAATAAGGAGGAAACATAATGAAAAAACGATTATTAAGCCTGATATGCATTCTCGCGCTGTGCCTTGGGCTGCTTCCGGTCTCGGCCTTTGCCGAGCCGGTGGATAACGGTACGGCAGCCGTCAATAGCCCGCAAGCCGAAAATGTGGAACCGCCGGAGGGAACCGTTGTCTGGATTACCGGTGCTGGTTACTTTAATATTCCCTATCAGTATACAAAGATGGGGAGCGAAAATGTCCTGCTTCCTGTAGGTACGGCTATTTTTTATCAGAATACAGAAGTGGAAACTTTCAATGCCGGTACTCCTTATGCAGAAAATGGCGAAAAGACCGTTTCCCTTACCGACCAGAGCAATCTCGCCGCCATCGATTGCTGGACGGCTGCGGGAACAGGCTCTACACACAACCCGATCGTGCCATTGGAGTTCAGCTCTCAGCTTGCCAAGGTCAGCTTTGTGATCGATCCCGGCGCATATGAAGATGGGTCATCAATCGAAGTGACCGCACTAAATACCGCGACCGGCTATCAGTGCGGCAGTGATCATCCAAATTCAATCGAGGCCTCCACGACTGCCGGTGACATCCATCTCGCGGTAACGAAGCTGGAAGATGGAACATGGCAGGCGGAAGGACTCCTTGTGCCGGGGACCGCTCCCGATATCGCTATAACTTACGGTGAAAAGACAGACACCGTATCCCTTGCATCTGTTTTTACCAATGGTTTTTCCGCAGGCATGGTCTACTCTGCCCGCCTTGTGCCGGATGCTGCCAATGGGCAGTGGACGCTCAGCAGCCCTGAAGAGGAAGCGCGGGGAACATGGAGCGCCAATTTCTACGGCGGAAACTTTATCTTTCTTTATTTGGAAGAATTGGTACCCAAAACAATATGCGGCGCAAATGTCATTATGGATGAACCTGATTCCTTTGGCATCACGCCTGAAACCGCCCTTACCGGCAAGGTGACGGTGGGCTTGGATGTGGAAGAAGTGCAGATGAAGGACCTTCTCTTCTCTTCGTCGCGCGGCTCAGAGACGGTATATCAGGAAGGCACCGAAAACACTTTCATGTATAGAAATATGGAATATTATGTTCTTTTCAAAACTTCCGACACAACGGAGTGGAGCACCGATCCGATCTCTCTTATACCGGGAGAAACAAAGACAGTTCTTTTATATATAGGCGAAGAGTATGAAATATACTACTCCATCGACATCACCCGCCCGGAGCGGCCGCAGATCATCGGCCAGCCGCAGGATACAGCCGTGACCGAAGGGGAAGCCGCCGCCTTTGCCGTGGAAGCTACCGGCGGCAGCCTGACCTACCAGTGGCAGCAAAGTACGGATGGCGGTGTGAGCTGGACAGATATCGACGACGCAAAAGCCGCCGAATATACCACGCCACAAGCGACGATCAGTATGAACGGCTATCAGTACCGCTGTATAGTTACCAGTGATACAGATAAAGTGACAAGTACGCCTGCTGTCTTGACTGTGCAACACGATCTGAAAAAAACAGAGGCAAAAGATGCCACATGTACGGCGGACGGAAATATTCCATATTGGTACTGCGAAAGCTGCGGCAAATATTTCAGTGACAAAAACGGTGAAAATGAGATAGCCGCTCCGATTGAAATACCGGCTTTAGGTCATTCCATTATTAAGGTTGATGGCAAAGAGCCAACCTGTGAAGATGTCGGTTATGAGACTTATTGGAAGTGTGAATTCTGCGATAAATATTTCAGCGATGAAAATGCGACAGCAGAAATCACACTTACAGAAACGGTTGTTCCTGCCGCCGGGCACGGCGAAACCGAGCTAAAAAATCAGAAAGACGCCACCTGCACTGAAGCGGGCTACACCGGCGACAAGGTGTGCGCCGTGTGCGGGGAAATCCTTGAAAAAGGCGAGACCATTCCGAAACTCGCGCACGATTACAAGGACGGTAAATGTACCGTCTGCGGCGCAATCGACAGCACCTTTAAGCCTGTGATTACAGCCGGTGCAAACAGTACTTGGCAAAAAGGCACAGGGGACGGGCTTTCCTTTACCTCCAACGCCGCTTTTGCGGATTTCCTGAAAGTTCAGGTAGACGGAAAAGACCTTGACACTTCCAGCTACACAGTAAAAGAAGGCAGCACGATTGTTAACTTAAAGGCTTCTTATCTGGAAACCCTGTCTGTCGGTAAGCACACGCTGGCTGTTGTTTCCAAAACCGGAACAGCAAGCACAGAGTTCACCATCAAGGCGGCAGCAGCTGTCAATGATGATACAGAGTCCCCGCAGACCGGTGATAACAGCAATCTGATGTTGTGGATTGCGCTGATGCTTGTCTCCGGAGGTGCTCTCTTTACAATGTTGTTTATTAACAAGAAAAAGTCTGTAGATAATAGGTAGTTTCAGTCTACTAATCAACATTTTTGTTAAAAAAGTCCGTAGCAATAAAGCTACGGACTTTTTTACACAATCATAATAATATCGACATTATGCTTTTTTGCGTATTTGATTGTATTACGGGTACCACCCTTTTCACCGTTGTATACAGCGATGACACGGGCACTGTGATCCACCATCCACTCATTTCGTATTTGAAAACAGGTGCGGCTGTATCCTGGACAGATAAAGCGAACCAAATCAGCCGCGTTCATAATATCGTTATAGCGTTTCTGCCAATCGCTGCTCCAGGAGCCTTCAAACCCTTTGTACGGGCTGGCACAGATGAGTTTGATTGCAGAGTTGTGTTCCCTTTCCTTTAGAACTATTTCCGCTGCCCAGATATCGACACCACGCGCCATGCCGGAGATAAACACAAAATAGCCATCTTCTACTGAGGACCGTATTGCATCCTCAAGTTTTGTTCGAACAACAGATTCTGCTTCAGATAATTTTTCCGGTCGGTGTCCGGTAAAGCAAACCCTGTGAAGCCTCTTTTCTGCTTCAGTCATAATCTCACCTCCCCACTTAACACTACATCATATCACATACCTAATCACGATACAAGGCGTATCTACATAATATCTCACCTTGGATGTAAAATAGTTTTAAGAAAGGTGGTGATGTTATGGATACGCTTGCGCGCCTCAAGCAGTTGTTGCAGGAGCGTGGATGGACGGAGTACAAGCTCTCACAGGAATGCGGTTTAGCGCAATCTACGATAGGAAACATTTTCCGGCGCAATACTGTATGTCTCCCACATATTTTTCATTCGTAAGAATCGACCGAATCACCGATTCCCGCCACTGACCACCGTTCTTGGTGGGAACCCCGTCGTTCATCAGTTTCTTGCA
>CALXBK010000036.1 GCA_944386545.1 uncultured Ruminiclostridium sp. | reverse complement strand
TTCGTAAATCCACAGTCTTCTACCATAAAGTCACTGCTATTTTAATTTTGTTTCAACTTGCTATTGCAATTTGCGGAAAATTTTTTTGTGTCGGAAAAATAAAAACGCCGCCTATCCCGATAAAGGAATAAGCGGCTTGCTTATATAGACCTATATTTTATTTTTTGAAAAGGAAATGACTACGAAAAAGTACGCACTATGAAAGCCTTTTTCTTTGCTTTCATCATCTTTAAGATGACTTCATCAACAGCGTCGGTGTATCTGCCTTGAGCCATAAGTGCGTTCTTCTTATCTATAAGCGAATGTATGATTTGAGAGCGTTCCTGCTCGGTTAGATTGATATAATACTTCTTCATTTGTAGTCCCTCCATTTGATTACAGTATATCCATAATCGTTGCCAGCTTCAAATATGCAAAAAAAGAACCCCGAACTATACAGTCCGAGGTTCTGTCGTAAACATCGTTAAATGCCGAGTTTACAAGGCTTTTTTATTCAATTTACAATGTAGCCGTTACAATGAAGCCACTGGATTAACAATTTACGATTCTTGTGATTTACGACATGCATTTGTCGTAAAAGACGAGCGATGCTCAAAAAGTCATTTGTCGTAAATTTGTCGTAACCCCCGTTTTACGACATTTTTTTGGATTAACAAAACGCCGCAAACGCTGTCAAAACCTGATTTTTATGGGTTTTTAGTCCGAGAGGGGCTTCATCGTGGGGAACAGCAACACATCTCTTATACTTGCGCTGTCGGTGAGAAGCATTACAAATCTGTCCAGTCCCATTCCGAGGCCGCCCGTGGGAGGAAGTCCGTATTCAAGGGCGGTGAGGAAGTCCTCGTCGATAGAAGCGTTTGCACCCTGCTTTCTCTTTTCCTCAACCTGCTTTGTAAAGCGCTCGCGCTGGTCGATAGGATCGTTAAGCTCAGAGAATGCATTGCCAAATTCACAGCAGTTGATGAAGTATTCAAAACGCTCGGTGAATGCGGGATCTGAGGGTTTTCTCTTTGCGAGGGGGGAATTTTCTACGGGGTAATCGTAAATGATGGTGGGCTGAACAAGCTTGTCTTCGACAAATTCCTCAAACAGAGCGATAAGCACCTCGCCCTTTGCAGCCTTGTCCGAAATTTCCACTCCCTTTGCCTTTGCCTGCGAAACGGCGTCGGCGTCGCTTTCCCACTTATCATAATCAAGTCCTGTGTAGGTAAGCACGGATTCCTTCATGGTCATGCGCTTCCAAGGCTTGCCTATGGCGATTTCGTTGCCCTGATACATAACGGTATCCGTACCGCAGACCTTTAAGGCAACGGTGCGGTAAAGCTCCTCGATAAGGTCCATCATTCCGAAATAGTCGGTATACGCCTGATACATCTCAATTGAGGTAAATTCGGGATTGTGGGTAGAGTCCATACCCTCGTTTCTGAAGATACGTCCTACCTCGTAAACTCTGTCAAAGCCGCCGACGATAAGGCGCTTTAAGTAAAGCTCGGTTTCTATTCTCAGGTACATATCAATGTCAAGGGCATTGTGGTGAGTAACGAAAGGTCTTGCCGCCGCACCGATTTCAAGCGTGTGCAGAACGGGTGTGTCAACCTCGATGTAGCCCTTGGAGTCAAGAAAGCTGCGGATTTCCTTGATTATCACGGAACGCTTTACAAAGGTATCCTTTATTTCGGGGTTTGCAATAAGGTCAAGGTAACGCTTTCTGTAACGCTCCTCCTTGTCCTTAAGACCGTGCCACTTTTCGGGAAGGGGCAGAAGCGACTTTGAAAGCAGCTCGATCGACTTTGCGTGAACGGAAATTTCTCCGCGTCTTGTCTTGAAAACAAAGCCCTTAATACCTACTATATCGCCCAAATCCCACTTTTTAAATTCCTTGAAGCATTCCTCGCCTATCTCGTCTACACGAACGTACACCTGCATTCTGCCGCTTCCGTCGCGTATGTCGATGAAGTTTGCCTTGCCCATGTCGCGCCAGCTTGTAATTCTGCCTGCGATTACGACATCGTTGTTTTCAAGAGCTTCAAAATCGTTTCTTATCTGCTCGGCAAGGTGGGTAAACTCAAATTTTGTCTTTTCGTAAGGATTTTTGCCGCTTGCCTTTAATTCAAGGAGCTTTTCCGTTCTTATACGATGCTGTTCGTCAAGCTGTGTGAGCATATCCTCTTGTGTTGGCTGCACAGTTTCGTTAATGTTTTCCATTAATCATGTCCTTCCCTATTACTTGTCAATTTCCTTTATTCTGTATTTCTTTATTCCTGCGGGAGCTTCTACCTCAATTTCCTCCTCAAGACGCTTGCCTATGCACGCCTTGCCCAGGGGGGATTCATCGGAAATCTTCATTGCCTTCATGTCAACCTCTTTTGAGCCGACAAGGGTAATGCTGATGATTTTATTTGTTTCAAGGTCCTCAAGCACAACCTTGTTGCCGACGCTGATATGCTCGGTTGAAAGCTCGTCTGCGTCAAGCACCTTTACATTCTTGAGGGTAGCTTCGATTTCTGCAATTCTCGCTTCAACTATACCCTGCTCGTTCTTTGCCTCGTCATACTCGGAGTTCTCCGAAAGGTCGCCAAAAGAGAGCGCAACCTTGATTTTCTCGGCAATTTCCTTTCTCTTAACCGATTTGAGCTCTTCAAGCTCTGCCTGTAATTTTTCCAGACCTTCTTTTGATAAAATTGTCTGTGTTGCCATGGTTGTAATTCCTCCATTATACATAATTTTTTATTTTTAGGAAAACTTCGTTTAAATAAAGGCTGTTTTATTTATATTCGGTGTGTTTGGTATTTTGCCTTGAAAACGAAGATAAATTCCTGAAATTTCTCTCATAGCAATAACGTACGCTGTCCATACAATTCATAAGGCAGAGCCTTTGAAAGCTTTAAAGGCTTCTGCCATTATGATAAATGCTCTACCTACCGCTTATTTTGTCGCTATAATTTCAAGCGCCTTGTGCAGCTGTGTATCCTTTTCGGTGTCTGCAAACTGAATTACCTGAGCCTGTTGTTGGTTTAGCTCCACTACGTAGTCGGGAGTTATGCCAGATTTCTCGAAGCTGGGAGATTTTGTGGGGTATATTCTTGCGGTGGAAGCGCTTACCGCACTTCCGTCCTTAAAGCTCCTTACAGTCTGTATTTCAGCCTTGCCTGCCGTTTTAGTTCCGATTACGGAAGCACCCGCATAATCTCTGAGCGAAACCGCAAAAAGCTCTGCAAGGCAGGAGGTCGAGCTGTTGGTTATTACCGCCATCGGCTTCTTTATAGACGCACTTGAATCGGTTTCAATGAATACCGACTCGCTTCCGTCCGCTTTTATCTGATTTGCGAGAACCTGCTTGTCAACAAGACGGTTGAGAATAGCCGCCATAGGCTCAACATCGCCGTCCGATACATCTCTCACGTCAAAAATATATCCGAGCACCGACTGCGACTCGTACTTGTCGATAAGCTGTGCAAACTGCTCGTCGGTGGTATCGTTGAAGGTGGTGAACCTGATATACGCATAGCCGTCTATAAGCGCGTCCTTTGCAGACACAAGCTCGATTTTTTCGCGGATAAGAGTTACCTCTCGCTCGCTTGAATCAGCCGCCATAACGGTAACAGTGAGCTTTGTGCCCTCCTCGCCGTCCAGCATTTCAAGCGCCTTATCCGTGCCTAATTCAAGCACGCTCGTTTTATCAATCGCCGTAATCGTGTCGCCCTTAGAGAGCTCCTGCACCTTTGCAGAGGAGTCTTCGTACACCTCGGTTATCTCAAGGTAGTCGCCCTTGGCCTGGGCTACTATTCCCGTGCCGATGATAACGCCGCTTTTAATCTGCTGGAGCTTATAATACTCGTCGGCGGTATAATACTGTGCATATTTGTCTTCTATGCCGGTAATATAACCGTCCATAATTCCGCCGAGCAAATCGGTTTCGTCAATGCTGTAAATTGACTCGGCACGGATAAAGGTGTCAATTTCCTTTATCTTTGCGTTTATCGTTTCTCTCTCCTGCATTCCCGATACCATCGAATTGTACATATTGAGAGAAACGGTCATGGTAAGTACGAACGTTATGGCACAGGCGACAGCGATAAGACTCACCGTAACGCCGAGGGATACTTTTTTATTCATTAAGAGAAGTTCCTTCCTGTCTTGAATTAAACCATGCTGACATAATCAAACGGATCCATCGGCTCGCCGTTAAGTCTTATCTCAAAGTGAAGATGTGCACCGAAGGAGTAGCCCGTGTTTCCGACAGCACCGAGCGGCTGTCCCTGCTCAACCTCCTGTCCGACGTAGACATACACCTCGCTCATGTGAGCATAGGTTGAGGTATATCCGCCGCCGTGGTCAACAACGACATACATACCGTAGCTGTAACCGGGGATATAGCTGCTCTGAGCGATTATTACCGTGCCGCCCTTGGAGGCTAAAATATCGTCGCCGTAAATTCCCGCATCGCCTATATCTATGCCCTTGTGAATTCTGTCAAGCCAGGGGTCATAGCCGAAATCACAGGATATGTAGGAGCGTCCGGGAAGCGGCCAGTACCACTCGCCCTCTTGATACACCTTGTCGGGCTGAGTTTGCTCAATAATGAGCTGCTTTAGCTGCTCCTCATAGTTTTCTATGTCGGATTCTCCTACGCTGATAAGGTAATTTAAATTATTCTGCTGATTTTCAAGGCTGTCCAGCTCCGCCTGATAGATGTCATAATCCTGCTGATAGTCGTCTGCCGCAAGCTGTGCATCATAGACGAGAGCGTCAAGCTCCGCCTTTTCATCAAGGAGCGTTACCATATTTGCGTCGCGCTTGGCTTTTCTCTCTTCAAGAGTCGCCTTGTCTGTTTCAAGCTGTTTTTTATCGGAGTTGAGCTTTTTTATATCCGACTGGAGCTTGTCCATGAAAATCTGATTTTGCTCGGTGATGTTGCCCATTATCTCGGCGCCCACCATCAGATCGTAAAAATCGGCAGAGCCTGCAAGCACTGCGAACATATCGCCCGCATCGGTCGTGTACATTGTTCTGATAATCTGTGCAAATTTAACCAGATTATCCGCATTATCAGCTTCTAAATCTGCGATGTTCTTTTCAGCGACAGCTATCGACTCTTCTATTCCCTCTATCTGAGCGCTGAGGTCGTCAATTATCGCCTGAAGATCATCGATATCCTTTTCTTTATAGTATACGAGATTGTAGTAGTAATCTACAAGCTGTTTTTGCTCACCTAAGAGAGCGCTTGCCCTTTTAAGGTTTTCCTCCTTCTCGGAAATGTCCCCTTCAATCTTGCTCAGCTCATTACGGCGCTCTTCGTTATCCTTCTCTATTTGAGATATTTTGTCCCTTATCTCCTCTGCGGTAAGCTCCTGCGCTCCTGCGGGAGCGTAGGAAACCACAGTAGCAAGACATATCGCCGTTATTGTTATAATCGACGCCGTGCGCCGCAATATTTTCTTTATATTCATGTATCGTCCTTTCTCCGTTAAACCTTAAGATACTTGCCGGTGCTGAGCAGGGTGCCGATTACCGAGAGCAATGCGCCCGCACCGCAGCAGCCTGCAAGCAAATACCAGCCAATCTGCGAAAAGCTGAGAATATTGTTCATTCCCAACGCTTCCCACATGCCGAGGTTCTGTGTGAAAAGGATATATAGGTTTTCATAGACCAGCTTTACGGCAAGCCATGAAATACAGCCCGAAAGCAGACCTATGAACATACCCTCCACAAGGAAGGGAGTTTTAATAAAGGAGTTTGTCGCGCCCACGATACGCATTATCGCAATTTCCTTTCTGCGGGCGAATACGCTGAGGCGTGTCATATTAAAGATTATGATAATGCTTACCGTGCCGAGCGCAATAATCAAAACCGCACCGATAACGGTAAAGGTGGAACGTATGTCGTTGATGAAGCTCGCAAAATCCATCGGAGCGTTTACCTTATAAACGCCGTCTATCGCCGAAAACTGATTTACGGCGGTGTCTATCTGTTCAAGATCCGATATACTCACCATGTAGGTGGGCGGAACGGGGTTGTAGGGCAGACTTTCAAACAGCTCACGCTGGTCGCTGTACTGCTCCATCATCTTGCGAAGTCCCTCCTCGGGAGAAATGTATTCAACGCTCTGAGTAAGCGAATTGCTCTTTATCACGTCGCCGATGTGAGCTATGTCCGCATCGTCCTCAAGATAAACGCTCACCTCGTTGCGGTCGGATATGTTGTCGAGGATAATACCGCAGTCAAGCATGATAACGGCAGACAGCGCAACAAGTATGAGGCTTACGGTAAGCACGCACAGACTGGCAAAGGACATCAGACGGTTTTTCCAGACCGAGCGCAGTCCCTGCCCGATAAGATAGCCGATATTATTCATCCTGAGCTTCACCTCCCACATATTCGTCGAAAACGACTTCGCCCGCCTTTAAGCTGACAATTCTTCCGCCGAAATATTCCACGAGGCTGTGCTCATGCGTTACCATTATTACGGTTGTGCCGCATTTGTTGATTTCTTTAAGCAGCTTTACTATATCATAGGAGAGCGCGGGATCGACGTTTGCCGTGGGCTCGTCCGCTATGATAAGTCCCGGATCGCTTGCAAAGGCTCTCGCAATTGCAACACGCTGTTTTTCACCACCCGAAAGCGTATCGGGATACGCCTTTGCCCTTTCTGCGAGCTTTACAAGATTAAGCACATAGGGCACTCTGTGACGGATTGTTCTTTTTGATTTGTTTGTTACGCGAAGCACAAAGGCAACGTTGTCGTATACGTTCAAATCGGGTATCAGACGGAAATCCTGGAATATCATTCCGATTGAACGTCTGAAATAGGGTATCTTTTTGTTTTTGATCTTGGCTAAATTATAGCCGTTTACGAAAACTCTACCGGAGGTGGGCGCAATCTCGCGGGTGAGGAGCTTTAACAGAGTGGACTTTCCCGCTCCGCTGTCTCCCACGATGAAAACAAACTCTCCGTCCTCTATACGAAGATTGACGCCGTTTAAAGCGTCAACTCCGCCGCCGTCCTTGAAGTGGACGTCAACATTTTTCAGTTCTACCATTAGTTAAACCATTCCTTCCTAAAGTCACGCTCCGACCGTTTCGGAACACATAAACCGCAGGTACAGTTTGGCGCACGCAAATGCACCGCAGTAAAAATCAAATAAAATGAGAATTTTTACAACGGTGAAATTCGTATAATCTGTCCGCGCATAAAGCACGCACGTAATTTTTCTCTCCGTAAATCAGAACTTTACGGGATTTGCAGAGAGATACTTTTTAACCATAAGCGCTATCTTGAAGATTATAGCATGGTCAAACTCTCTTAAATCAAGTCCTGTCAGCTTCTTTATCTTATCAAGTCTGTATACTAAGGTATTTCTGTGTACAAAAAGCTTACGCGAGGTTTCGGATACGTTAAGATTGTTTTCAAAAAATCTCTGTATCGTGAAAAGGGTTTCATGGTCGAGCGACTCAATTGAGCCCTTCTTGAATACCTCCTTAAGGAAAGTTTCGCACAGCGTTGTGGGCAGATGATAGATAAGACGCGCAATGCCGAGATTGTCATAGCTTACGATGGTCTTATCGGTATCGAATACTTTACCTACTTCAATTGCTATCTGCGCTTCCTTGAAGGAGCGTGCCAGATCCTTTATTCCCACAACGGGAGTGCCTATACCGACGTTTACCTTAGTGTAAAATTCGCCGGAAAGGGTATCGGAAATGGAGCGCGCAAGCTTTTCGAGGTCCTTGTTGTCTATGCCGCTTTTTATCTCTTTTACGAGCACTATTTCGGTTTCGGTAATGTTGAATACGAAATCCTTGTTCTTGTCGGGGAAAAGGTTCTGTATAACATCATAAGCGGAAACTTCATTTGACGATACAATGCTGATAAGGAAGATAACTCTGCTTATATCCGCATTGAAGTGAAGCTCTCTCGCCTTTAAGGTGATGTCGCCGGGAAGCACGTTATCAAGAATGATGTTCTTTACAAAATTATTCCTGTCGTATTTTTCATCATAATACTGCTTTATGCTGGAAAGCGAGATGGCAAGGATAGAAGCGTACTTTGCCGCCTGATCATCCGTTCCTTCGATGAACACCGCATAATCAGGCTTTACATGAGCTCCGAAGGGCTTGTATGTATAGCCGTCGCGGATAAACACATCGTGCGAATCGCCCAGCTCAATAGTGAAGAAATCGCTGTTGGTGCCAATTCTTGAAAGCTCGCTGCACGCTACAATGGTGCTGTTTTCGTCAATTACACCTATGATGCGTCCGATGGTGTCTCTCATTTGATGAACTACGCCTTGGAATAATCTGTTTGACATTTTCTTTACCCCTTTGTCTTATATTTGTACACAAAGTCTTAAGTCTTTTTATTTATCTGACCTGACATTCGGCATAAGTGTTACATTACAAACACCATACCAAATTTATTTTAACAGAAAAATTAAAAATAATCAAGCCTTTTTTAGACAAAATGTAAAATTTACATCAAAAATTTTTGAACGGTTGCAAAAACAACCGAAAAGTGGTATACTAAATTTTATATGCAAGTTGCCTTTTTTTCACGGGCAAAAGCTGAAATTACGGAGGTATATACCATGACAGACCTTATCTTCAATCCTAAAAACATAATATATGCCCGAATGTGCGTTGCCGCACGAATGTGAAACTATACAAAAAGTAAAATATTCTTATTTATATACAAGGAGTAATTAAAATGAGCGAGAAATTTTTTATAACCACACCTATTTATTATCCGTCGGGAAATCCCCATATCGGACATTGCTATACTACGGTAGCCTGCGATACCATTGCCCGCTACAGGAGAATGCAGGGCTATGACGTGCTGTTTCTGACAGGAACGGACGAGCACGGCTCAAAAATCGCACAGAACGCTGAGGCAGCGGGAATGACGCCGCAGGAATACGTTGACGGCATAGTTGAAAAGTTCAAGGAGCTGTGGCGCTTTATGAATGTTAGCTACGACCGCTACATCCGCACCACCGACAAGTATCATATCGAAACGGTTCAGAACATAGTGACAAAGCTGTATGAAAAGGGATATATCTACAAGGGCGCATACGAGGGCAAATACTGCGTGCCGTGCGAGAGCTTCTGGACTCCCACCCAGCTCAAGGACGGCAAGTGTCCCGACTGCGGCAGAGATGTAATCGACTCAAAGGAGGAGGCTTACTTCCTAAAGCTGTCCGCATTTACCGATAAGATTACGGATTTGCTCAAGAACACGGATTACCTCCGTCCCGAAACAAGAGTAAACGAGATGATAAACAACTTTGTCAAGGACGGACTTGAGGACCTGTGCATTTCAAGAAGCACGGTAAAGTGGGGTATACCCATTCCCTTTGATCCCGAGCATACCGTGTATGTGTGGCTTGACGCACTTATCAACTATATCAGCGCCCTCGGCTACGAAAACGGCGAATACAACGATTTTGATAGCTACTGGCCTGCGGCACTGCACATGACGGCAAAGGAAATTGTGCGCTTCCATTCAATAGTATGGCCTGCATTGCTTATGATGCTGGATATTCCCATGCCCCGCCGCCTTTACGGTCACGGCTGGATAAACTTCAACGGTCAGAAGATGTCAAAGTCGCTTGGCAACGTAATCAACCCCTTTGTACTCGGCGAGCGCTACGGCGTTGATGCGGTACGTTACCATATCCTGCGTGAAATGCCCTACGGCGGCGACAGCAATTTTTCAAACGAGATAATGATAAACAGAATAAACGCAGACCTTGCAAACGACCTTGGTAACCTCGTTTCAAGAACGGTTGCAATGGCCGGAAAGTATTTCGGCGGTACATTGCCCGCTCAAAAGCAGTCCGACGACGCTCAGGACGCAGAGCTTATCGCTATGGCAAACGCTCTGCGCGGCAAGGTTGACGAGCTTATCGACAAGCCTCAGCTCGGCGCGGCACTGACGGAGATTTTTAAGCTCATCTCCCGTGCCAACAAGTACATTGACGAAACCGCACCCTGGATTTTGGCAAAGGACGAGGCAAACAAGCCCAGACTTGCCTGCGTGCTTTACAATCTGCTTGAATGTATCAGAATTTCGGCTGTACTGCTTTCCCCCTTCATGCCCTCAACCTCTCCCAAAATTTTTGAGCAGATAGGTGCGACCGACGATGTAACCACCTATGAGTCTGCGGCTGAGTTCGGCAGGCTCAGCGCAACGGTTACGGTGAAAAAGGGCGAGGTGCTGTTCCCGAGAATAGACCTTGAAGCGGAAATCGACAGCCTTAACAAAATAATTAGGAAAAAGCCGGAAATAAAAGAGGACGAGGACCTTGACAAGGCGGGTATAATCACCATTGACGATTTTGCGAGGGTTAAGCTCAGAACGGGCGAAATTACCGCCTGCGAAAAAATAAAGAAATCAAAGAAGCTTCTCAAAATTCATGTTGACGACGCAAGAGGCGGCAGACAGATTGTATCCGGCATTGCGGAATACTACACTCCTGAGGACCTTATCGGAAAGAAGATTATCTTTGTTGCAAATCTCTCTCCCGCAAAGCTGTGCGGAGAAGAAAGCAACGGTATGCTCCTTGCCTGCGATGCGGGAGATAAGGTAAGCGTTGTATTCCTCGACAAGGACATCCCAAACGGCAGTACCGTAAGATAAACTCATATTGAAAGGATATTCCATGGAGATAAAAAAATTATATAAGCCCGGCAAGACCGTCTTTTCGCTGGAGGTATTCCCTCCCAACAAAACCTATCCGATTGAAACGGTTTACAAGGCGATAGACGAGCTTGCGGCATTCAGCCCCGCCTATATCAGCGTTACCTACGGCGCCGGCGGAAATGCGGCAGACCGTTCAACCTGCAAGATTGCCGCCTACATAAAAGAAAAGCACGGCATTGAGTCGATGGCGCACCTCACCTGTATAAACAGCACAAAGGCTGATGTGGATATTCTGCTTGACGACTTCAAGTCAAACGGCATTGAAAACATACTCGCCTTAAGAGGAGATTTAAAGCCGGACGTAGAGCCGAAAAAGGACTTTCTCCACGCAAGCGACCTTACCGCATATATTGCGGCAAAGGGCGGCTTTGACATAGCGGGAGCATGCTATCCCGAAACCCACCTTGACGCAGAAAGCCCCGAAAAGGACATTGAAAATCTTAAAATAAAGGTAGAGGCGGGAGCGTCCCACCTTATTTCACAGCTTTTCTTTGACAATTCTTTTTTCTATGATTTTGTAAAGCGTGCAAAGGCAGCAGGAATAAATGTACCGATTTCGGCAGGAATTATGCCCGTTACCAACACAAAGCAAATTCAGCGCATGGTTACGCTTTGCGGAGCAAGCCTGCCCCAAAAGTTTGTCAAAATTATGCAGAAGTACGAAAACAACCCCGAGGCTCTGCGTTCTGCGGGTATCGCCTATGCGGCAGACCAGATAGTAGACCTCATTTCAACCGGAGTTGACGGTATACATCTGTATGCCATGAACAACCCCACGGTAACAGGAAAGATCTACGAGAGCATAAAAACGTTATTATGATACTGACTTCTATCAACAAAAAAGAGGCTTTGCGCTACATGGGCTGTAAGGACGGCGAGTGCGTACAGCCTCTTTCGGATACTGTAAACGAATGTGAAAAGCTCGTTTTATCCGCCTGTGCTCCTAAATATCTCTATACGGTGCTGCCGCTTTTCTTTGAAGAAAACGGCGTCAGACTGGGAGAAAACGGCGTTTTGCTTTCGGGCGGGGATATTTCAAAGCACCTTAACGGCTGTCACTCGGCGGTGCTGATGTGCGCTACATTGGGACGGGAGATTGATTTGCTCTTACGGCGGCTTCAGATTACGGATATGGCGGCGGCTGTTGCGGCGGACGCTCTTGCGAGCGCCGCAATAGAACAGGTGTGCGATGAAGCGGAAAGGGAAATTTTTACGGCAGTAAAGGCAATCGGCAGGACGTGGAGGTTTTCTCCGGGATACGGCGATTTGCCGCTTGACGTTCAGCCTTTACTGCTGAATATTCTTTCGGCACAGAAGAAAATAGGTCTTGCCGTAACTGACAGCAATATGATGACTCCCACAAAGTCGGTAACAGCCCTAATCGGACTTTCCGACAGCGAAATAAAGGGGGCGGCGCGCAGCTGTGAAGGCTGTAATATGAAAGATAAATGCAATTTCAGAAAAAGCGGAGGTCACTGTGGAACTTAAATCACTTCTCAGCGAGAACGGAATACTGATATTTGACGGCGCAATGGGCACACAGCTCCAGGCAAAGGGACTTAAAACGGGAGATATTCCCGAGCTGCTCAACCTTACCGACAGCGAGCTTCTCGCCGAAATTCATAAAAGCTATATAGAGGCGGGCGCAGATATTATCTCCGCCAACACCTTCGGAGCAAACGCGTATAAGCTCTCTCACAGCGGAAAGACCGTTGAGGAAATTATAACGGCGGGCATTGTCAACTGTAAAAAAGCAATTGAGCAAAGCGGAAAAAGGGTATACTGCGCTCTTGATATAGGACCTATCGGTCAGCTTCTTGAGCCTGCGGGCAGTCTTAAATTCGAGGACGCCTACGAGATGTTCAGACAGCAGGTAATCGCCGGCACAAAGGCAGGCGCGGATCTGATTATATTTGAAACCATGACCGATTTGTACGAGCTTAAGGCAGCTGTACTTGCGGCAAAGGAAAATTCACAGCTTCCGGTGATATGCAGTATGACTTTTGAAGAAAATATGCGTACCTTTGCGGGCTGTCCCGTATCGGCTGAGGTACTGCTGTGCGAGGGGCTCGGAGTTGACGCTGTGGGGGTGAACTGCTCGCTCGGTCCAAAGGAGCTTATGCCTGTTATAAAGGAGCTTTGCGAAAGCACCGTCCTACCCGTTATCGTAATGCCCAACGCAGGACTGCCAAACCCCGCAACGGGAGAATATTTAATAGACGCTGAGGAATTTTCGGAATATGCCGTTGAGATTGCAGATATGGGTGCGTCCATAATAGGCGGCTGCTGCGGCACATCACCCGAATTTATCAAAAAGACGGCTCAAAAAATCAAGGGCAGAAAATGCGTAAGCGTTGATGTAAAAAGAAAAGCCGCAGTATGCAGCGGAACAAGGACGGTGGAAATAAGCTGTCCGAGAATTATCGGCGAGCGTATCAATCCGACGGGTAAAAAGCTGTTCAAGCAGGCTCTTATAAACGACGACATAAACTATATTTTAAATCAGGCAATTGAGCAGGTAAATGCAGGAGCAGATATTCTTGATGTCAACGTGGGGCTTCCCGATATTGACGAAAAAGCCATGATGATAAAGGCGGTGAAGAATATCCAGAGCGTTACCGACGCACCGCTTCAGCTTGACTCGACACAGCCCGACGTGCTTGAAGCGGCGCTGAGAGTATACAACGGTAAGGCGATAGTAAACTCGGTAAACGGCGAGGAGGAAAGTCTTGACAATGTTCTGCCGCTTGTAAAGAAATACGGCGCGGCGGTTGTCGGACTTACCCTTGACAAGGACGGAATACCGCCCAAAGCCGAGCAGAGAGTAAAAATCGCAGAAAGGATAATCAACCGCTGTAACGAGCTTGAAATACCGAAAGAGGACGTTTATATAGACTGCCTTACCCTTACCGCTTCCGCCGAACAGCTTGCGGTAAACGAAACGCTGAGGGCTGTGCGGGCGGTAAAGGAGCAGTTCGGAGTAAAGACGGTGCTGGGCGTATCCAATATTTCCTTCGGCCTGCCAAACAGAGAGCTTCTCAATCACATTTTCCTTGCCATGGCTTTGGAAAACGGACTTGACCTGCCGATAATAAATCCAAACATTCCTGCAATGACGGGCACTGTCAGAGCCTACAAGCTGTTAAAGGCAATTGATGTAAACTGTACGGAATATATCGCCGCTTACAGCGAGTCAGCTGCTCCCGTTTCCGCCGCAAAAGCAGACGACAGCGTAACTCTTGAATTTGCCATTGACAACGGCTTGAAGGCACAGGCGGCAAGGATAACAGAACAGCTTCTGCTCGACACCGACCCGATGGATATAATAAGCGGCAGACTTATCCCCGCGCTTGACAAAACAGGCTCGCTGTTTGAAAGCGGAAAGATATTCCTGCCTCAGCTTATCCTCTCCGCGGGTGTTGCACAAAGCTGTTTTGACGTGATAAAGGCTTATTACGCAAAGAGCAACACCGAGGCTGTCAGCAAGGGCAAAATAGTGCTTGCAACGGTAAAGGGCGACGTTCACGATATAGGAAAGAATATCGTAAAGGTACTGCTTGAAAACTACGGCTACACGGTTATTGATTTAGGCAAGGACGTTGAGTACCAGGCGGTTGTTGACGCCGCAATAAAGCACAACGTGAAGCTGGTGGGACTCAGCGCACTTATGACTACCACCTTAAAATCCATGGAGGAAACCATAAAGCTGCTGAAGCAGCAGCTGCCCGACTGCAAGACGGTAGTAGGCGGCGCAGTTCTCACTCCCGAATACGCAAAGAAAATCGGCGCAGATTTTTACGCTAAGGACGCAAAGGAAACCGTTGATGTTGCAAAGCAGGTTATAGGTTAATTAAACAAAGCAGTCGGCTTATTCTATAAAAGCCGACTCAGACTGTCGATAAACCCACGCACCGCAAAAACGCAGAATATTAATATTATTTTGTATCAGAGTAATAGTTTAATATCATATTTTTGTTTTGCAGAGCCTAATATTGGCTCTGCAAGCCGTTTTTGCTTACGGCGTCAACAGCCTCCTACCGTACTATTTGTACGGCTACGGAGGCTGTTTCCTTGTCTGCGTGTGTTTCTCGCAGTCTGACAGCTTGCAGAAAAACATTTTTTCTGCAAGCTGTATCGGCTTATTCTATAAAAAGCCGACTTGTTTTTTGTGCAAACCTTACATCTTTGCTAATTGGCAATTAAATGCTGTTGACATTCAAAAATTGCTGTGTTAGAATGAATATACAGGCTTCAGAAAGGAAGGTGCGGCTTTTTATGACAGAAAAAAAGAACAAATCACTTAAGGTGATAGGCATTATAGGCTCTCTTTTGATTGTTGCGGCTTTGTGCATTGCGTCAAGCCGATTTTCATGGTTCGGTACTCATGCTGTCGAAACAGCTTCCGAGCAAAACGAATCGTCGCTTTCCTCCGTATCGCCCGACAGCGCAGCAAGCTACGAAACACCTGCTCCCGAACAGGACGGCGATGACAGCGTCAGCTCCGATGAAAACAGTGTCAACTCAAGCGAAACCTCAGACAGCGCCAATGATACCGAAAGCCCGGAGCAAAGCGACAGTCGGCCCTCTGCACCTCAGACAGAGAAAAAGCCCGAAAGCTCTGCCGCCCCCTCAACTACGAAGACGCAGACAACAACACAGACAACAGCTCCTGCTCCACGTTGGACGGAAACTGAATGTAAAGCAGTCACGATGTACGTCACGGTTGACTGTTACAGCCGCAAAGAGGCCGTTTTAGGAGCGGAAATCGCCTCATCAAAGCGTTACGGCGAGGCGGTTAAGGTAGTAGCTACCACCGATACGGGATACTCGAAGCTTGACGACGGAACATTTATTCACGGCGATTATTTGAGCAGGACAAAGCCCGCCGCAACTGTGACTACAACCGTTACAAAGCCTTCCGAAACTCCATCGGGCGATAACGGTGACATAAATGCTTCAAAATTTGAGCAGGAGGTTTTCAGACTGGTAAACGAAGCAAGAGTACAATACGGGCTTCCCGCATACAAGTGGGACAGCAAGGCTTATGCGGCGGCTAAGATACGCTGTAAGGAGATTATGACAAATTTCTCTCACGACCGCAACGGTCAGAAATTTTCCACCGTTTACGGCGATATTTCTTCGCTGGGACTCAGAGCTATGGGCGAGAACATTGCCGCAGGTCAGTCTACTCCCGAAAAGGTTATGAATGCGTGGATGAACTCTCCCTCGCACAGAGCCAATATATTAAGCGAGAAATTTGAATACATAGCCGTAGCTTATGATGAAACCGGCGCGGGATATAACCACTACTGGGTACAGGAATTTACCGCATATCATTAATAAGTGTCTGCTCAACATCTGAAAAAGCGCTCCGAAGCAAAGCTTTTACGTGCTTTTTCAGATGTCAGGTACAAGGATTTTTGGCGTTTTAGCCAAAAATCCTTGTACTTTGCCGCCCGTTAGCGGCGGCAAAAGCAGACACTAATCAGGGAGTACTTTACAAATCTTTGATTTGTTATGCTAAAAATCCTGTTTTACAGGATTTTAGCCAATAACCGCCCGAAGGGCAGTTATTGAGTACGTACTAATAAACAAAAATCAACCCGTTTGAAGAAGGCCTTCAAACGGGCTTTATTTATGCAGAAAATACAGGTATCAGATCAGAAGCGTTTACTGCGGCGGTTACATTACCACCCTGTCCGATAACGATATAGTCCGTCTTTTCGCCCAGTCCCGCCTGCATTACGGTATAGCTTCCAGTGTATACAAATGCCGCAAGCGCTTTGCCGCCGTAGGTTTTTGCGCCGAATCTTACTCTTACGAGATCCCCGACCTTGAATTTCGGTTTTTTAGCCGTTACTCTTGTGAGATCATGGGCATTTACTGCGGCGGTAACATTTCCGTTTTCGCCGATAACAATATAATCGGTAGCGTTGGCTTTTCCCGCCTGAAGCACCTTGTACTGTCTGCCGTACACAAAGGAAGCGAGCCTCGTGCCGCCGTAGCTTAACGCCCCCGCATTTACCGTTACGGTATCTCCGACCTTAAAATTATGCCTGTCGGCAGGCTCATCCGGTTTTACGCTGTGATTTCCGTACCACGCAGCAGTCAGCTTCGGGTAATCTACATAGCATATATTCCCGTCCACCTTTTTACCGCCGATATAATCAACACCCCATTGCCAGATATTTTGCCCGTAATCGTACTTTGTCGCTATATCCTGTCTGCCCGTCCAGTGTGCGAGCCATATATCGCATTTGCCGATAAGACGGTCTTTGTCAAAGTAATGCTCCATCCACGAGGGGTTTGCATACACCCCGCTCGGCAAGCCGTTTTCGGTCATTTGCTCGCAGAATTTCAGCGCCCAGTCGGTGCGCTGTTTTGGTGTCAGCAGTTCGATTTGCTTTTGCTCCTCTATATCACAGAATATCGGATATTCCGGCTTTTCCCCCTTTACGGCTTTTGTACAGGCGGCAAGCTCTGCGGCAAACTGCGTATCGGACAAAGCCTTAAAGTACCAGTAAAAACCGAACGGCAGTCCCAGCCGCTTGCACTCGGCAAGGTTACGGCGAAAATAGGTGTCCGTATCCGTGCCTATTCCCGCACGTATAATAACGAATTTTACACCCGCCGCCTTTGCCGCCTCAAAGTCAAAGACCTCTTGCGCTCGGCTTATATCAATCCCCTTTACCGTCATTGTTTACCTCCTCGCTTTTGTTTCGTATCTGCTTTAACAGGCTCTTTATCTTGGCGGGAACGGGAAGTCCCAGCTCGCTTGCGTTTTCGGTAATGGACAGCCCCTCGTTTGCAATATAGAACAGCATTACCGCAGACATAGCGGCAGGCGTTCCGCCCAAAACATAGGTATCGGCAATGTGCGCCACCGACACGAATATCAGTATCACGAGCTTTTTTGCAAGTCCCGTAAAGCCCACCGAGCTTGACAGCTTTTTATTCACCGCCGCAGAGATTACACCCGTGATGTAATCCAGCGCCATAAATGCTATAAGTGCCCAGAACAGCCCGTTCACCTCGCCGTACATAAAGCCGAGTACGGCGCCGACAGCGCCGGCCGCGCCGTCAAAAATCAATTGTATTTTATTTATAGTAATTCCCCCTTTCTCATTAATAGTAGGGATGCTTGGTATGATAAATTCCCCAGAAGTTTGTAAGAGAAGGAATGGAAGCGCCGCCGTTTGTCGCACTTTGAGCAATAAGCTCATCCTCGGACATTTCCAAAAGCTGACTTACTGTTTTTCTGTATTGGGGATACCTCTGATAAAGCAAATCAAGGTAAGAACGCTTGGCTATATCTCCCGGTATATCTACCGTAGCCAGCCATTCAAAAAAGCCCTCCTGCCCCGCATACATCTGTACAAGCGCCTCTAAAAATTCTTCTTCATCATAGATTATATTATTGTATTTGGAGAGAAAGCTGTACGCGTCCTCGGGATTAAAAACCTCCTTATTTTCAGAGGAGAGCTTCTCCCCGTCTATTGCTTCCTGCAATCCGTTGCTGAAATTAAATTCAAAGGCTTTCCTGTTGTAATCTCTGTCGCTCTCATAAGCCGCCCTGTCAAACTGTGCCTGCCAGTTCCTCTGATTTTGCTCATCCTTTATTTTATTATATTCAAATTCCCTGTTTTGGTTATAATCGGACACAGTATCACGGTATCTGTCATAATCGGTATTTTCAAGCTCCATAAGGGCGTTTAGACGGTTGTATGCGGATTGCTCCTCGTCGCGGTATCTGTCATATGCCTGCTGTTCAAGCTGGGCACTCTTGTCGCTGAGCTTCTGCATATAATCATTATATGCCTGCTGTCCTGCCGTTACCGCATAGCTGTTGCCGTACCCGCCGGTAAGCAGCGCCGCATTGCCCATGGTATCCTCCATGGCTTTTTTACCGGCGGCAGTATAGCTATCCTTATACCTTGAAAACAGCTTGTCTGAATTTACATTATAGCTGAAATCTTCACGGTTTAATATCTTTTTAAGGCTCGCTTGCACGGAATCTGAATATCTGCTTTTGTACCTCGGCGTTGTTTCCGTTTTATCGGAAGCGTTGCCGCTTTTTTTCTTTTCATTCATCACTGTTTTCCCCTTTTTAAATCATCACATTTTTTCAGCACCTGCATTATTTATCCCTGTCGGCAAAATACTTCGGAGCTTAAAATACCTGCCTTATTCATGCATTGATTTCGTTTAACGCTTTTAAAACCGTCCTCAGCTCTTCTGCCTGCGCTTCAAGCTCGGCAAGCCTTGTCCTGTCCTCATCGGTTGCAGTTCCTGCGGCTATGGCACGAAGCGCTCTTATGACCTTGCTGTCTGTCTCGGCAAGCTGTGCGAGTATAGCCGCTGTTTCGTCCGCCTCATCGGGGATTTCCGAAATGCTTGTCACCTCGCCGTTTTGGTCCTTTTCTACCGTCACACGGCGGTATTTCAACACCTCGGCGGCAAATACGCTGTTGTCGGGTATATATGTAGCCGTGTCGGGCGTTATCTCGTCCGCATCGCCCGTAACCCATGTTCCATCGCTATATACTATCATTTTTGCCCCCTTAATTAAACCATGTTATACGCCACTTGGTGAAATTTCCGATCGGAGTGATTGCACCTGCGGAAGAAATGCTGTACAGAAAAGCATAATCTGCACTTGAACTTATTAACTGACCGCTTACGGCAGTCATCAAAGAAGACAACTCGGTAACCAATACGCTGTCATATATTGTTCTGTTTTCGGGCGGCGAGCCTGAGGTTGTTATGGTTTTCCAAAACTCAAGCAACGCCTTTGTTCTGTCCGCAGGTAAGGCTTGGGCAACTTGGGACGTACCCATCTTAACCACTTGGCAAACACCGTATACTGTGTTAATGTAAGCCGTCGCAAAGCGAAAGGAGCTTGAGCCTATTGCACCTTTGCCGTTTGTATTGGTTTTGAGATAAAGATAGCCGGGCGAAGC
>CALXBK010000035.1 GCA_944386545.1 uncultured Ruminiclostridium sp. | reverse complement strand
TGCAAGAACAATGGACTTTTTTGATTTCCCCGACGATATGCCGGAAGAGCCGGAAGAGCCGCCCATAACAGACGATGAGGGCGTGTCGATTGAGGCGCTGTTCGGAGAGCTGTCAAAGTCCGAGGAAAAACAGCCGGAGATAACGACGCCGTCGGAGGTATTCTCGTTGTTTGCCGACCATACGGGCGAGGATGATTTTGACAAGTATTCCGACGAGAAGATAGAAGCGGAACGGCAAAAGCTGAAAACTACCGATTTAAGACGCATAATAGCGCAGGATGTATGCGACAATATCCTGTCCTTTGCCAAGCTGCTTGAGCCTATGTACTCCGTCAAGGAAAACAAGATAAAAGGCAAGAGCAATATCCTGTTTGACTGGGAAATGCAGATACAGTCCCTTGCGGGAGACGCGCCGATAAAATCCTACTGGCGCAATAATTTCCGCAACTATGAGATATGGGACGATGACAAGTGCATGGAAAAGGCGGGAGAGCTGCTGTCTGTGCTTGAGGTGGGAGGAATTGTCCGCGACACCGCCAAGGAAGTGGTGATAAGCGCCGACACGATGAATTTCTACGGAGCGCAGAGCGAGCATCTCAACAACGATTTCCACAACGGCGAAACAGCAGTCATTGTCCGACCTTGTTGGAAAATGAACGGCAAGCCCGTTGTAAAGGGAGAGATTATAAAGAAAGCGCCCTTTGAGGAATTTAAGCGCAAGAAGGTTTCTCCGCTTGAGAGTATGCTTAGGGAAAACCGCTGTGAGGACGGCGATGTCAATATCCCCGTAACAGCCGATAATTTCTGTACATACGACAAGGGCGTACAGTATGTCGATAACGCCATAGCGACAGGTCTTTGCAAATGCGCCGTAAGACGAATGGACGACGGCGGCGCGCTGGTGTTCTTCTATGAGGTGGTAGCCGAGGGCGAAAGTGACCATTACCCCGCCTGCACCTTAAGGTACGAAGCCATGCTTGACAAAAACGGAAAGCTTATCGGCAGATTTAGGAGCGAAAAGATATAATGACGGGGCAAGCCCCTTATTGAATATTAAGTTAAAAGATAATAAAAAACGTGCCGACAATATGCCGGCACGTTTTTTAGCTGGCATAAAGTAAAAAATTCAGACTTTATTACATAATTAAGCTAATTATTGCTGATTAATGTTAATGCGGTTACATAAACTTTGTACAAAGTTACAAAAAAATTTTAAAGTTTCACGAAATTTAGGGCATCTCGTTGACATTTTGCCATATATTGAGGTATAATCATTATGCAATAATTTGCAGTATAGACAAAGACTGATAGCTGCAATAACAAGAATGTTAATGTAAAGGGGTGATTTTTTGGAAAGCGTATTTTTTGCCCGTCAACCGATACTTGACATCAACAATAACACATACGGCTATGAATTGCTTTACAGAAATCAGCCCGGCGTCAACGCATACACAGGCGAAAGCGGGGACGCAAGCACGGCGGACGTTATTAACAACGCCTTTTTTGTGGATAACATCAATTCGGTGCTGGACAACAAAAAGGCGTTTGTCAACTTTACGGGAAATCTCATAAGGCGAGGCGTGCCTAAAATGATTTCCAACAAGACGCTTGTAGTCGAGCTGCTTGAAAGCGTAATCGAGGACGATGATACCATACGCGGCTGTAAGGAGCTTAAGGATCTCGGGTATATGCTCGCACTTGACGATTATGAATACAATGACAGCACAAAGCATTTCTTTGAGCTTGCGGATATAGTAAAGCTTGATTTCCACACACCCAGGGAGATTATTGAAAAAACAGCCGAAATGTGCATAAGAGCAGGTAAAACCATGCTTGCGGAAAAGGTGGAAACACAGCTTGATGTTGAATACGCAAAAAGGCTGGGCTGTAAATATATGCAAGGGTATTTCTTTGCAAAGCCCCTGCTTATGTCGCATAAGAGCTACACGCCTATGGCCAAGACTTTTTTACATATACTCGGTCTTGTATATTCGCCCGAGCCGGATTATGAGGAAATCGCGGCGATTATCTCCACCGATGTGGTACTGACAATAAGGCTGCTTCGCCTTATCAACCTTATGTACGGTACTCCCGACAACAAAATTTCGGAAATACACCAGGCGCTTGTAATGCTCGGCTTTGACAAGCTGAAGGAATGGATTTATCTCGTGGGGCTTCAGAGACTTCAGAAGGACACCCCCGACGAGCTTATCCGTTTTGCGCTTTTCAGAGCAAAATTCTGCGAGGGTATATCAAAGGTAGTGCCCGGCGCATATATCCACAGAAAAGAGCTGTACCTCATGGGACTTATGTCCGTTGTTGCGGGTACGACAAACGAAAGGGATGTCGCAAACGTAATGAGCCAGCTTCCCGTTACCGATGAGATTAAAAACGCCCTGTTCGGCGCAGAAGGTCTTTACGGCGATATATTCAGGCTGGTTGTATGCTACGAGCACGCACAGTGGGATAAGGTAGAGGAATTCACAAGAAAATACAAAGCGGATTCTCAGCTTATTGCCAACGAGTACGTCAAATGCGTAAAGTTTATGCAGCAGTTTTACATCAACAATACCGAAAGACTGCGCTGAGCGTACCGTAATCATACCGGGAGTGTGTTTTGCTTTAAAGGCAGTCTTTACAAGCTAAAGACAAAGGGGACTTGTTTATGTCGGAAAAGACGGAGAGAAACAGAGATTTAGAAGAGCTTAAAAAAATATTTGCAGACGGCTTCGACTGGCAGATGATTTGCGAAACCATGCTTGACAATCTGACCAGCGGAGTTGCGCTGTATGAAGTACATCCTGACAGCGTAAAGGCGCTTTATTTAAACGGCACATATTATCAGACGGTAGGCTGTACCGAAGAGGAATTTGAAGCCCGCTCGGACAACGTGCTTCAGTCGCTTTATCCCGAATACCGCGAGCTTGTTTTTGAAAAAATAAAGCAATCGCTGAAAACGGGAAATCCGCTTTATGCGGAATGTTTGGCGAGAAAATCAGACGGCAATGATATATGGCTGCTTATCAAGGCGTCTATTGTTGACTTTATCAAAAGCAGCTATCCCGTTGCGCTTGCTACGGTGCAGGATATAACCGAGCGAAAAAGAGCACAGCTTGAAAACGCTATAAACGTCGAGCGTTACAGAGTGCTTGAGGCTACCTCGCGCGCAGTTACCTTTGAATATGATCTGGCGGCTGATATTATGTCCTTCTGGTACGGCGGCTCGGACAGCAAAAGAAATTCCCGTGTGTTTACCAATTACAGACAGGTATCAAAGCGCACGCAGATAGTACATCCCGAGGATTACGCCGCGTTTACCGAAGCGCTTGCCGAGGCGTGCGCAAAGCCTGTTTCCTGTGCAGCTCTCGAATACAGAACAACAATAATCGACCAGAACAATTACAAGTGGGCGCGCACCGTGTACTCAAGCGTTGCGGACTCAACGGGAAAGATAGTAAAGGTGCTGGGCAGAATTGCCGACATTGACGAGGAAAAATCCGAACGTCAGCGTATGATAAAGCTCGTGGAAACCGACGCTACAACGGGACTTCTCAACAAGCTCGCGCTCGCTACCCATATACAGGACAGAATAAGCGAAAGCAACGGCGAAAAGAGCTTCTTTGCGATAGTTGATATTGACGACTTCAAGGCGTTCAACGATACCTACGGCCACAGCTTCGGCGATGAGGCGCTTAAAAGCTTCGGCGGCGCACTTAAGGCAAGGTTTGAAAATGCGCTTGTCGGACGCTTCGGCGGCGATGAATTTATAGTATTCGACTGCGGCAGGGACAAGCGGGCGGTGGTAGACAGCTTCAATGCGTTTATGTCCGACCTTGAAGGAATAACCATAAGAGGCAAGCTCACCCCTATGAAGTGCAGTATAGGCGTTGTATGGGGCGGCGTTGACAAGAGCTATGCCGATTATTTCGACGGTGCGGACGAGCTTCTGTACAAGGCAAAGAATGAGGGCAAGTGCCGCATCTGCTATGAAAATATGGAGTAAATCTGCTTAAAATCGCATATTTTAAGCGAAAATTGCAAAAAAATGCTTGACAAACGGTATATTTCGTGATATACTTTTTTAAAGTAGAATATGGTAGGCTAAAGACTGAGTTTCATCTCGGTCTTTAACTCATATTTAGGGATTTTGACAGCTTGTAAAATCTGTCTGCCGAAAGGAGATTTCCAAAAAATATGCCCAAGCAAAAAGGCGGAAAGAAAAATCAGAGCGAGTATGTGGAAAAGCTCGCAGGTAAGGCAGTAACGCCGATAATCGAGCGGTACGGCTATAAGCTCTGGGACGTCGTGTATGAAAAAGAGGGCGCAATGTGGTACCTGAAAGTGCTGTTTGACAAGCCCGACGGAAGCATAAGCGACGACGAGTGCGAGGAGATAACCGCACCGATAAACGAGGCGATAGACGCCCTGCCCTGTATCGACCTTATAGATGTACTTGAGGCAGGCTCGCCCGGACTTGACAGACCGCTGAGAACGGCGCGTCATTTCGAGGAGCTGTGCGGCGAGCGCATAAGAGCCGCCGTAAAGACGCCGGACGGAAAGACCGAATATATTTCGGGCAGGCTTACGGGCTATGATGAGCAGACGGGAGATTTTACGCTTCTGAGCGACAGCGGCGAGCATAAGCTCAACACCGCAAAATGCAAACGGATTAATCTCGACGGCCTTTATGAGGATACGGACGAGGAGCAATAAAACGATTTACAGGTCCGGCGGCAAGAGAATTATTACGGCGGCACTGCACAAAGATTGTGCGTCAGATGTGTCGGCAGAATTTTAGTCAGATGAAACAAAAGCGCAGTGAATACTTTTTGTATTTGCGAGCGTTTTGGTAAAATATGACGGAAAAGCTGCAAGCAGATGACGTGCAAAGCCTTTAGGCGGGCTTTGTGCGGTGTTGTCTTAAAGCCGCCGCAGGCTACATAATAAGAAAGGAATGGTCATAAAAATGAGTAACAGCAACACAACCGAGCTTTTCGAGGCGCTGACACTGCTTGCAAAGGAAAAGGGGATAGAGCCGGACGTGCTTCTTGAAAAGATAAGGGCGGCTTTAGTAATAGCAATAAAGAAGGATTATCCCAAAAGCGAGAATATAGAATTTGACTTCAGCCCCGAAAAGGGCAAGTTTGATGTGGCTATCGTCAAGGAGGTAGTCGAGGTTGTCGAGGACAGCGCAAATCAGATGTCCATTGAGGAGGCCAAGACGCACACCCGCAGAAAGCTCTCCTACGGCGACAAGGTGGCTGTAAAGATTGACACAAAGCATTTCGGAAGAATTGCCGCACAGACTGCAAAGCAGGTTATCAAGCAGGGTATAAAGGCTGTGGAGAGAGAACAGCTCGTAGCTCAGTGGGGCGGACTTCAGGACGAGGCGGTTACCGTAAAGGTGACAAAGATAGATATGCGCACCGGCGCGGCAATAGTAGACCTTAACGGCACGGAGGTTCCGCTGTTCAGAAACGAGCAGATACCCGGCGAAATACTTAAGGTTGACGATATGATAAAGGTATATGTGACAGGCGTATCCGCGTCCGACCACAGACCTATGCTCAAGATTTCAAGAACGAACAAGGACCTTGTAAAGCGCCTGTTTGAAAGCGAGGTACCCGAAATATTCGACGGTACGGTTGAGATAAAGGCGATAAGCAGAGAGGCAGGCTCGCGTTCAAAGGTTGCGGTTATCAGCAACAACCCCGACGTTGACGCCCTCGGCGCTTGTATAGGTCCGGGCAGACAGAGAATAAGCAGGATATGCGCAGAGCTTAACGGCGAGAAGATGGACGTTGTATTTTACAGCGAAAATCCCGAGGAGTTCATCGCACAGGCGTTAAAGCCCAGCGACGTTGTTAAGGTGGAAATACCCGATCCCGCGGTAAAATCCTGCACCGTGCTTGTTCCCGACAATCAGCTGTCGCTGGCAATCGGCAACAAGGGACAGAACGCAAAGCTTGCGGCAAAGCTCACCGGCTACAAAATCGACATCCGCCCCGAAAGCGGATTTTATGAGGGCATAGAAAGCGAACAGGAAGCGGCAGAGGCTTCCGAAACGGAAGAATAATCGGCGGTCTGAAAGGAAGTGTCGCATTGGCGGTCAGAAAAATACCCATGAGAAAATGTGCGGGCTGCGGCGAGATGAGAGAAAAAAAGAAGCTTTTGCGGGTGGTGCATACTCCCGACGGAGAATTTGCGCTTGACTTCACCGGAAAGAAATCCGGCAGAGGCGTGTATGTCTGCAAGAGCGAGGCTTGTCTTGAGGAGGCGTACAAAAAGAAAGGCCTTGAGCGCTCGCTCAAATGCGCCGTGCCGCAGGATATATACGAAAATCTGCGCGAGCTTTTAAAGCAGGGCGGTGAGCCGCAGTGACAAAATTTTTAAGCACGCTGGGGCTGTGCAAAAGAGCAGGAAAGCTCGTATGCGGCTTCGACAGCGTTCTTGAGGAGCTGAAAAGCCCGAAATCAAAGGCGGCGGGCATTGTGCTTGCCTGCGATGTTTCCGAAAAGACCTTGAAGGAAGCAAAATATTACGGCGAGAAATACGGCGTGCCGATATTCAAGAGCGGGCATGTCATGGACGAGATAAAAACCGTGCTTAACAAAAAGACGGGAGTGCTTGCCGTAACAGACAAGGGACTGTTTGATTTGCTTTCAAAGCAGTCATAGAAAAACACGGAAATCCGGTTTAAATACAAAGCTCAAATTTAACCTACAAAGGGGATTAGTTAATGGAAAAAAAGTATCGTGTAAACGAGTTGGCAAAGGATCTTAATACATCGGTCGGAGAAATAACCGAACTTGTGCAGGAGTATTTCGGAGTTCAGAAAAAGGCTCAGGCCTCTTTAAGCGAGGAAGAGCTTTCCGTTGTGCTTGAAAAGTATACGCAGAAAAACCAGGTAAAGAATTTTAATTCTTACTTTGAATCCGCAAAGAAGCCTGCGGAGAAAAAGGCTGAAAAGCCCGCGGAAAAGGCTGAAAAGCCTGCCGTAAAGACTGAAAAATCCGAGGAAAAGGCGGAAAAGGCTGTTGAAAAGGCAGAAAAGCCTGTTGAGAAGCCTGCTGTTAAAGCTGAAAAGCCCGCAGTAAAGAGTGAAAAGACAGAAAAGCCTTCAGTAAAGAGCGAAAAGACAGAAAAGCCCCGTCAGAGCGCTCCGTCAAAGCCCGCAGGAAAGCCCGAATTTAAAAGCGACAAGAGCTTTAACAGAAGCGACAGGAGCTTTAACAAGGGCGACAGAGCTGAAAGAAGCGACAGAGGCTTTAACAAGGACAAAGGCGACAAAAAGCCCGATAACCGTCAGATTTTTGACAAGCCCAAGGCACACCCCGCAATCGACCTTTCAAACATCAAGACAAACGAGCCGCCCGTTGCAAAACAGCATGTAAAGGGACAGGCGGTACAAAGAGGCGAGCAGGTTACAAAGCGTGTCGATACAAGAGGAAGCTATGTAGACCTTGACAAGTACAATGAAAAGTACGAGTCCATCGCTTCAAGCGAGGGCGGCAGGAGAGGAAACGACAGCTACACCAAGAAGCAGAAGATTTCTCAGAAGTCGCAGAAGGGCAAGCAGAAGTTCAGCAAGAAGAAGGAAACCGAAGCGCAAAAGCTCAAGCGGCTTGAGCTTGAAAAGGCAAGAAAAAAGCAGCTTGAAATTCAGGTGCCGGATGAGATAGTGGTATCCGAGCTTGCCTCCCGCCTGAAAATTACGGCGGCAGAGGTTATAAAGAAGCTGTTCGGGCTGGGCGTTATGGTAACGATAAATCAGTCGGTGGACTTTGACACCGCCTGCATTGTGGCAGAGGAATTTGGCGCAAAGGTTAAGAAAGAGGTTGTCGTAACCATTGAGGAGCGTCTGTTTGAGGACGTTGAGGACAGTGCGGAGAGCCTTCAGCCCCGTTCTCCCGTTGTGGTTGTAATGGGACACGTTGACCACGGCAAGACCTCGCTTCTTGACAGGATAAGAAACGCAAACGTTACTGCGGGAGAGGCCGGCGGTATTACCCAGCATATCGGCGCGTACAGAGTTACTGCGGGCAGCAGGGAGATAACCTTCCTTGATACCCCCGGACACGAGGCGTTTACCGCAATGAGAGCGAGAGGTGCGCTTGCTACCGATATAGCGATACTTGTAGTTGCGGCGGACGACGGCATTATGCCCCAGACGGTAGAAGCCATAAACCACGCAAAGGCGGCGGGACTTTCCATCATAGTTGCGATAAACAAGATGGATAAGCCTGCGGCAAATTCCGAAAGAGTAAAGCAGGAGCTTACCGAGCACGACCTTGTATGCGAGGAATGGGGCGGCGACATTATCTGCGTTCCCGTTTCGGCAAAGACGGGTGAGGGTATTGACGACCTGCTTGAAATGGTAAACCTTACCGCAGACGTGCTTGACCTCAAGGCAAACCCCGACAGGCTTGCAAAGGGCGTTGTGATTGAAGCGAGAATAGACAAGGGCAGAGGTCCTGTCGCAACATTGCTTGTACAGGCAGGTACGCTCCGCACGGGTGACGTTATAATTGCAGGTACTGCTGTGGGACGTGTTCGTGTAATGCGTGACGACAGGGGCAGAACCGTAAAGGCCGCAGGTCCTTCCGTTCCTGTTGAAATCATGGGACTTGCCGAAGTACCGGGCGCAGGCGACGACTTTGCGGCGGTAGAGGACGAAAGACTTGCGAGAGAGCTTGTTGAAAAGAGAAAGTTCGACGCTAAGGAGGAGCAGTTCAAGCTGTACAAGAAGGTAAGCCTTGACAATCTGTTCTCACAGATAGAGGAAGGCTCAATGAAAAAGCTCCCCATCATCGTAAAGGCAGACGTACAGGGCTCTGTCGAGGCGGTAACGCAGTCGCTGTCGAAGCTGAGCAACGAGGAGGTGCGCCTTGAAGTAATTCACGGTGCTGTCGGTGCTGTCAGCGAGAGTGACGTAATGCTCGCAAAGGCGTCGGGAGCTATCATAGTGGGCTTTAACGTAAGACCTCATCCTGCAGCGGCAGAAAGCGCAAAGCATGACGGCGTTGATATTCGTCTTTACAGAGTAATTTACGATGCGATTGAAGAAATGCAGACCGCTATGAAGGGTATGCTCGCTCCTAAGTTCAGAGAGGTTGACACCGGCAGAGTTGAGGTAAGACAGGTAATGAAGCTGTCAAGCGTCGGCATTGTCGCAGGCTCTTATGTACTGGACGGCAAGGTGCAGAGAAACGGAGAGGTAAGAATTGTCCGTGACGGTATTATCGTTGCGGTTGATAAGATCGCCGGACTGCGCCGCTTCAAGGACGATGTAAAGGAAGTAGCGGCAGGCTATGAATGCGGTATAACGCTTGAGAAATTTACCGATATTAAGGACGGAGATATTTTTGAAGCGTTTGTTACGGAAGAATACAGGGATTAATTATGGCAAGCTATAATGTTGGGCGATTGTCCGAGGATATAAAGCGGGAGATTTCCGCCGCACTGCGGGATATAAAGGACGGCAAGGTGGTAAAGGCTCTTGTCAGCGTATCACGCTGTGAGCTGACGAGCGATTTATCCTACTGCAAGGTTTTTGTCACCACGCTTGACGGCGGCAAAACCACCGAGGACATTGCCGCCCGCCTGCAAAAGGCGGAGGGATTTTTCAAAAAGCGCATAAACCAACGTGTTAAAATGCGCAAGATGCCGCAGCTTATCTTTGTTGCGGACAATTCCACAGATTATTACGAGCATATCAGCGAGGTGCTGAGCAGACTGCCGGGGATAAAATCGGCACAGGCCGGCGAGTCCGGGGAAGATGAAAGGTAAAGGATATGTTGATTGACTTAAAGCAAGCTGCGGAGTTTATCGCGCAAAGCGACGATATTCTCATTTTAAGCCATGCAAACCCCGACGGGGACACCCTCGGAAGCGCATACGGCCTTTGCGGAATTTTGCAGAAGATGGGCAAGCGTGCAAGGACGCTCTGTGCCGACGAGATAATTCCGAGAATGGAATATCTGCGCAATACCGTTGCAACGCAGGAGTTTGAGCCTAAGACGGTAATAAGCGTGGACGTTGCGGACAGAACCTTGCTTGGAAGCTATGACGAGGTTTACGGCGACCGTATAGACCTTGCGATAGACCACCATGAAAGCGGACAGCCCTTTGCAAAGCGCACCGTTATAGATCCTGCGGCGGCGGCGACCTGCGAGATGATATTCGAGCTTGCCGAGCTTATGAATGCGCCGATGGACGGACAGATTGCCTCCTGTCTTTATACCGGCATTGCAACGGATACGGGCTGCTTCAGATATTCGAATACCTTGTCCAAAACGCACTATATAACCGCAAAGCTGATGGAAAACGACTTTGACGCCGCAAGGATCAATTATCTGCTGTTTGACGTAAAGACAAAGGGCAGAGTAGAGCTTGAGCACGCTCTTATAAAGGATATGGAATTTTACTGCGATGACAGGATTGCGGTGATATGGGTGACCTCGGATATTATCAGCCGCTTTGAGGGCAGAGTGGATGCAGAGGACTTTAACGGACTTGCAAGTCTGCCCAAAAGAATTGAGGGCGTACAGCTCGGAGCAACGGTAAAGCAGAAGGGACCTACCACCTTTAAGGTGTCGATAAGGACGGCAGAGCCTATAAACGCAGGCGAAATCTGCGCGCTTTTCGGCGGCGGCGGCCATGCAAGGGCGGCAGGCTGTACGATAGAGGGCAGTCTTGAATTTGTAAAGGCAAAGCTGATGTCCGCCCTTAAAAAAGCGGTTGCAAGCGAATGAGCGAGCTTAACGGAATAATCTGCATAAACAAGCCGCAGGGCTTTACCTCATTCGATGTAGCGGCGGTTATGAGAAAAGCGGCAGGCACAAGGAAGATAGGCCACGGCGGAACGCTTGATCCGAACGCTACGGGCGTACTGCCCGTTTTTATCGGGAGAGCCGCAAAGACGGTGGATTTAAACCCTAATCAGGACAAGCGGTATCACGCACATTTTAGGCTCGGTATACAGACCGACACGCAGGATGTATGGGGCGAAACGCTTAAAACAAGCGACAGGCGGGTGACAAAAGAGGAGCTTTGCCGTGCGGTTGAAGCCTTCAACGGCGATATACTGCAAACGCCGCCGATGTATTCCGCTGTAAGAGTGGACGGTAAAAGGCTGTACGAGCTTGCAAGAAAGGGAATAGAGGTTGAGCGTAAGGCGCGGCCGATAACCGTGTACAGCGCTGCTGTGCTTTCCTTTGACGAGGATAATCAGTGCGGAGAGCTGGATGTGAAATGCTCAAAAGGGACATATATCCGCACCCTTATAAACGATATAGGAGAAACGCTCGGAAGCTATGCTTCAATGAGTGGGCTCATGCGCACCGAGGCGGCGGGCTTTTCCCTTTGCGACTGCATCGAGCTTGAAAAGGCGAGAGCCATGACCACAAATGAGCTTGGGGCGGCGCTTATCCCGACGGAAAGAATATTCTCCCGATACGCCGAGATACAGCTTGACAAAAAACAGCGCTCCATGTTTATAAACGGCGCTGTGCTGGACTGCGGCAAAATGGGAATATCACCGCAGGCGGGAGAAATTTTACGGCTGAAATATGAAGAAAGCTTTGTCGGGGCGGCAAAATGCGGCGGCGACGGCGGACTTCACAGCATTTATCTTAACGAGTTGCGTTAAACTTGAGGTCGGAGGTTTTTACTTGACGGATCTGACAAACAAAATAATACCCGTTCCTCCTACTGCGGCGGCACTCGGATTTTTTGACGGTTTGCATTTAGGGCACATGAAGGTAGTGGAGGAATGCTTTGAGCATGAGGGGCTGTGTCCTGCCATGTTCACCTTTCACAGCGACGAGATACTGCCCAAAAGGCAGCGGGCGGAAAATCTGCTGACAAACGATATGAAGCTCGAAAGGCTTGAAAAAAGCGGACTGAAATACATCTATTCTCCCGCCTTTGACAGTGTAAAAAACTACACGGCGAGAGATTTTATCGAGAAGATACTTATTAAGATACTCAATTCAAGGCTGGTTGTGTGCGGCTTTGATTTCAGGCTGGGCGCAGGCGGCGGAAGCGACGCCGAACAGCTTAAAGCGCTTTGTGCGGGCTACGGCATAGAGGTGGTAATCATACCGCCCTTTTCGCTTGACGGAATGGTAGTACATTCAACGGCAATAAAGAATTATATAAAATCGGGCGAGCTTGCAAAGGCAAACCGCTTGCTCGGCTATGACTTTTCCTTTGAAGGCGAGGTCATATACGGCAATCAGCTCGGCAGGACACTTGACTGTCCGACAATAAATCAGATTTACCCCGCAAACCTTGTCATGCCGAAATTCGGCGCATACAAGAGCGTTGCCGAGGTGGACGGAAAGCTGTTGCCGTCGCTTACCAACATCGGCGTAAAGCCGACCGTCGGAGGAGTTGACGCTCCGCTTGCCGAAACTCATATACTCGGCTATGACGGTGATTTGTACGGCAGGGTGCTGAGGGTTTCGCTCCGTGACTTTATGCGCGAGGAACAGCGCTTTGACAGCATAGAACAGCTAAGACAACGGCTTTCTCAGGATAAAACGGAAGCCGCACGCTAAAAAACACTAAATTGTCACACAGGTTTCACGGCAAGGGTTTACAATAATCAAAGACTGTGCGGTGTTTTAAGCCGCCGTAATTCCTTTAAGGAGAATTTTAATGATAGAGATAAAAAATCTTACAAAAAGATACGGCTCGAAAACAGCGGTGAGCGACGTATCCTTTTGCGCGCGGGAAAACGAGATACTCGGCTTTTTAGGCCCTAACGGTGCGGGAAAATCCACCACCATGAACATACTCACGGGCTATTTGTCATCTACCGAGGGCTCGGCGATAATTAACGGGATTGACATTCTCGAAGATCCCGTAAGGGCGAAAAAGCTCATCGGCTACTTACCCGAGCAGCCTCCGCTGTATCTTGACATGACGGTGACGGAGTACCTTAAATTCGTCTACAATCTCAAAAAATGCAAGCTCCCGCAGAGATCCCACTTAAACGAGATATGTGAGCTTGTAAAGATAACCGAGGTTAAAAACCGTGTTATCAAGAACCTTTCAAAGGGTTACAGACAGCGTGTGGGACTGGCGCAGGCGCTTGTGGGAAATCCCCCCGTGCTGATTTTAGACGAGCCGACAGTCGGACTTGACCCCAAGCAGATTATCGAAATCCGCTCGCTTATAAAGAAGCTCGGAAAAAATCACACGGTTATACTTTCAAGCCACATTCTGCCCGAGGTACAGGCGGTCTGCGACAAGATAGTAATTATCAACAGGGGCAGAGTGGTTGCAAACGACACGGCTGAAAAATTAGTGCATAACCTGTCGGGCGACCATAAGCTCGTTGTGCGCGCAGAGGGCAATCCCGCAGAGATTAAAAAGCTCCTCTCCTCTATTCCGAATATGGACGAGGTGCGTATAAACAAGGAAAATGTCGAGCCGGGCGTTTCGGAATTTTTCCTTAATGCAAAGCCCGGTGCGGATATAAGGCGTGAGGTATCGAAGCGGCTTGCGTCAAGAAGCTACCCACTGCTTATGATGAAATCGAGCGAGCTTACGCTTGAAGAGATATTCCTCAAAATCACAACGGGCGATATTCACGGCAATATCAAGGACGATTTGGGCGGCGAGATTATGCCTGAAAGGTCGGAAAGGCGGAAAAAATAAATGCTTGCAATATTTAAAAGAGAATTTAAGGCGTATTTCACATCTCCCTTAGGGTATGTGTTCCTTGCGATATTTTATGCCTTTTCGGGACTTTTATTCTGGATTTTTGCGCTGGACATCGGCTCAACCGATATTTCAAGCGTGTTCCTTATGATGTTCCTTGTGCTTATGATTTTTGTTCCCCTGCTTACGATGCGACTGCTCGCAGAGGATAAAAAGCAAAAGACGGACCAGCTTGTGCTTACTGCTCCCGTCAGCCTTCTGTCGGTTGTTATGGGCAAATTTCTGGCGGCGTATCTGATATTCGCAATGGGCGTTGCGGTAATGCCGGTATACGGCTTTGTGATGTCCTCCTTTGCAGAGGTATCCTGGCTTCCCATACTCGGAAATACCGTCGGTATGCTTCTTTTGGGCGGCATTTTCGTGTCGTCGGGACTTTTCGTGTCCTCCCTTACGGAAAATCAGATGATAGCGGCGATAGGAAGCTTCTTTATAAATCTTCTTATCATGCTTATAGATACGCTTGTGGGCGCAGTACCCTCAGGCATTATAAAGGATATACTCGCAAGCATTTCGGTATATTCAAGATATTCGGAAATTACAAACGGAATATTCAGTCTTTCAAGCCTTATATTCTTCCTGAGCGTGATATTCATATTCCTGTTTGTTACGGTCAGAGTCCTTGAAAAAAGGCGCTGGGCATAAGTAAACCTACAAAAAAGGAGATTCACGCATGGATAACAAAAGCGAAAAGGGCGCGGCAAAGAAAACCGTAAACCCTTTTAAGAATAAAAAGCTGAAGTACGGCAGTCTGTCCGTGCTTTTCACGGTGATATTCATTGTGGCGGTAGTGCTTGTAAACGTGGTAATAACTCTGCTGGGTGAGCGTTTTATGCCGTCAGCCGACCTTACCGATACCGAACTTTACACTATCGAGCAGACAACCGTCGATTACTTAAAGACAATTGAGGACAAGGTCACCATAACGGTGACAAGCGACGAGGACGCCTTTACGGGCTCAGGCACATATTTCTTCCAGACAAATGAGATACTGAAGAAAATAGCGGCGGCAAACGGCAACATCACGCTTAATTATGTGAATGTAATCACCAACCCCGGCTTCCTTGCAAACTACACCGAGGATATAACCTCCAACGAGATAGTAATAGAAAGCGAAAGCACAAAGCGTGTAAAGGTGCTGTCACAGGAGGATTATCTCAACATCAACTATAACGAGCAGTATCTTCAGTACGGCTATTATCAGATAGACTCGGTCGAGGCAAACTGCGAGCAGGCGGCAATTTCCGCAATCATGAGCGTTACGGATACCGATCCCGTGAAAATCGCAGTGCTGACAGGCTACAACGAAACGCAGAACGTCGGACTTGAGGAAATCCTTGCGGCAAACAGCTATGAGCTGGAGTCGGTAAACATCACTCTTACCGAGAGCATAAGCGAGGATTACGATTTTGTGTTTATCTTCGGCCCCGATAAGGATTATTCCGTTGCTGACATCAACAAGATTGACAAATGGCTGGATAACGGCGGCAAGTTCGGCAAAAACCTTATCTATGTCGCAAATCAGAAGCTCGGCGACTCCCCCAACCTCGACGGTCTGCTTGACGACTGGGGACTTAAGGTAGTAAAGGGCGCGGCGTTCCAGACCGATTCAAACTATGCGTACAGCAGTGAAAGCGGCGCAGGAAGCACCTATCAGATACTTTCCGTTCCGGATACGGAATTTGACGAGTTCACCACCACCTCCCCCGTTTTCGGCTACAACATGAGCGTAGTGCAGAGCAAGTGGGAAAGCGGCGGTTACAGCAACATGGAAACTCAGTCCATACTTGACACCTATGACGGTGCAGTTATCAAGCCGCAGAATTCAGGCGACAACTGGGCACCCGGCTCGGACGATGAAAGAGCGGTTTATTCCGTTGCAATGCAGTCGGTAAAGACAAGATTTGAGGCAAATACGCCCATCTCCAGCAGAATAGTGGTGTTTGGCGGCATGGAGTTTATGTCCACCATGTTCCTCTCCACCTCTGCGGCAAGCAACGCAGAGCTTGTAATGAACGTGTTCAACGTAAGCTGTGACAAGGAAGAGGGTATAACTCTTACTCCCAAGTCCTATGCTTCTTCTACCTTTGAAATAACCGACGCCCAGAAAAATACCCTTGTCGTGATATTTGTAATTATTCTTCCCATAGCTCTTATCGCCGCGGGAATAATAATCTGGGCAAGACGTATCCACAGATAAAAGGAACAAAAGAGAATGACGAAAAACGCAAAAATTCTTATAGGCTCGGCGGCGGGCATTGCGGTGCTTTCGGGCGCGACAGCGGCATTACTGCTGACTCAGCCGCAGACCGAGGAGGAACAGTCCGGCAGCAGCCCAAAAATTGAGGTGCTGTCTTACAAGACGGACGATATAGCATCCCTTGAAGTAAAAAACGAGTTCGGCGAATATACCATCAACCGCATAGGCGTTGAAAAGTGGGAGATAAGCTCTATCCCCGAGGATTACGCAAGCACAACCGCTTATTCAAATGCGATGAACGGTGCGGCGAGCATAAACGCAAAGCTTATGGTTGAGGAAAACGCACAGGACCTTGAAAAGTACGGCTTTTCAGAGCCCACAGCCGAGTTTACCATGACCTTCAAGGACGGCAAGGAAGAGCCTGTAACCTGCCTTCTCGGACTTCGCAACGAGGGCGAAAGCGCATGGTATTTCAAGACCGACCTTAACGATACGGTATATCTCGTGTCGGAATCTGCTCTCAGCTTTGCTACAAGCAAGGAGCTTGACTATGTTAATGTTTCCACGCTTGTCGATTCCTATGACTCCGAAAATGACGTTGTCAACAGAATAAGGGTTGAGCGCGAGGATCTTGACAAGGATATTGTGCTTGACAGGCTCCCGGAGGAAACTGAAAAGGAATTTGCCTCGACCTATGTAGCCTATGCAATGTCCGGTCACAACAACATACTCGCAGACGACGAGCTGGACGGCGAGGTAGTTTACGGTATGTTCGGACTGTCCGCATACAATGTATATACGATTTCTCCCGATGATAAGCAAAAGGCTGAAACGGGTCTTGATACTCCCTATTGCACCGTAACGATGGTCGCAAATGAGGAGGAGGTTACAAAGCTCTATATCGGCGATCCCATCTATGTCACAACGACAAACGAGGAAACGGGAGAGGAAACAACGGCGGTAGCAGGCTATTACGGTATGCTCTCCACAGATGATGTAATCTATATGTTCTACCCCGATGATCTGCCGTGGCTTACCGTTACGCCCGAAAGCATACTTTACAGGCTGTTCCTCACTCCCTATATCTACTACGTTGATACGGTGACTGTCTATGACGCCGACAGAAAGGGATATGAGCTTAAAATAACCGGCGATGCGGACGGTTCAAGCTTTACCTACGGGGATAAGGAGATTGAAGAGGCACGCTTCAAGGTGTTCTATCAGTATCTTCTCTCGGCATACGCAGAGAAAATCTACCTTGAGGAGCTGACGGAGGAAAATAAGTTTGTCGCAGGCTTCACCTACGATTACAGAGAGGATGAAGAAGGCGAGGATGTTGTAGAGTTTTACAGCAGTGAGGCTGACAGAACCTGCATTATCGTGGTAAACGGAGATGTGCGCTATAAGGTGCGCCAGATTTACGCTGAAAGACTTTTACAAAATCTTGACGCACTGATTAACGGCGGCGAGCTCGTTTCCGATTTCTGATATGGTTTAACGGCAGGGGGTATCCCTTGCTTTGACCGCAGGGTGCGCTTCAAATAACGGCACAGAGGCGCATCCGTTATAAATTTGTCCGTTTGTGCAACGGCAGAGGTGTATTATGACGCAGCAGGAATTTTTCACCTATAAGGGGTTTCCGCTTGTACGCAAGGATAATGTGATATACTACGGCAATATGTCCGACAAGTATGTCGCAATGCTGACGATTTTGTCAACGCATAAGGTTAAGGACCTTGAAATAGCCGATAAAACAAGGGTACAGCTTATGTCCACCGATCCCAATGTTTCCGCAACGGAGATTATTGTTAAAACCAGCGAGAGGGGAAGCCTCTACGAGGCGCTGGATGTTGCAGGTATATGGCTTGCAAAGAATAATTGAGAACGAACTATAATGACGGGGCAAGCCCCTTATTGAATCAACAAATGCGTCCTTCGGGGCGCATTTGTTGTTCTGTCATGTAATGTAACGGAAGTAGTGCAATTTTTATAATTTTGTATAGACAACGGGACGATTTTGTGGTATACTTATGATAAATATGAACTACGCAGCGGTGCGTAAAGAAGGAGGGGAAAGACAGTGACCTACGAAAAATCCTGTGGGGGAATAGTGTACAGGAAATTTCACGGCAACACGGAAATTCTGCTGATAAAGCACATTAAGTCGGGTTATTGGTCTTTTCCGAAAGGACATATTGAAAACGGCGAAACCGAGGAGGAAACGGCTCGCCGTGAAATCAAGGAAGAAACGGACATTGATGTATATATCGATGCGGGCTTCAGAGAGGTAGCTACCTATTCTCCCAAGAAGGACACCATGAAGAATGTGGTATACTTTGTAGCAAGGGCGAGGAACTACGACTACAAGCCCCAGCCTCAGGAAATTGCCGACATTAAGTGGGTGGAGATAGGGCAGGCGCAGAACATACTGGCTTACGACAACGATAAGCTGATAGCAAGCAAGGCAAAGAGCTTTATAGCCTTGATGAAGTAACTGCCGAAGTGTGAAGAAAGGTGTAATTTAATATGATGACTTACGAACAGGCGTATGAGTATGTCACAAGCTTTTCAAAGTCGGGCGAGCCGGTAAAGGACCTCGTTCGCTTTGTTATACTCATGCGTGTCCTCGGCAATCCTCACGACAAGCTGAAAATCATTCATGTCGCAGGCACAAACGGCAAAGGAAGCGTCTGCGAGTACATAACCGGCGCATTGAGGTCTGCGGGAAAGACAACGGGTAAGTTTACCTCTCCGTATATTGAGTGCATGGAGGAGCGTATTCAGATAAACGGCAAGTTTATCTCCCGTCAGGCGTTTGCGTTGCTTTGCGAGCAGGTGAAGAATGCGGTTGAAGTGACTGAGCTTGAGGGCTTTTCACAGTTTGAGATATTGACTGCCATTGCCTTTTTGTATTTTTACAAGGAGCAGGTGGACTGCGCCGTTATTGAGGCGGGTATAGGCGGGCTTTTAGACTGTACCAATGCGGTTACTCCTGCGGCGTCGGTAATAACCTCGGTGGACTTTGACCACACCGATATTTTAGGCGAAACGCTTCCGCAGATAGCACGGCATAAGGCAGGGATAATAAAGCCGTCAGTTCCCTGCATATTTGCGCCGTTACAGCAGCCGGGAGCGTTGCAGGTGATAGAAGCGAAGTGCAAGGAATATAACAGCACGCTTATCATACCCGATATGAACCGTGTGCAGGTGCTGCACATGGACCTTACCGATTTGTTCTTCTCGTATAAGGGAATGAATTATCACCTTATGATGTCGGGCGAGCATCAGCTGAGAAACGCCCTGTGTGCAATAGAGGCGTGCGCTGTTTTGGGTATTCAATACAGCCATGTGTTCACGGGACTTGAAAAAGCAAAGCTCCACGCAAGAATGGAAGCTGTTAAGGTAAACGGAGTTGATTTTATACTTGACGGTTCGCACAATCCCTCTGCGATGAGTGCGGCGGCAAAAATGCTGGAGGCTGAAAAAAGACCTGCTTATGCGGTTGTGGGTATGCTTTCCTCAAAGGACTGGCCGAGTGCGCTTGAGCGTATAATGCACTGTTTTGAATACATCGTCTTTGTGGACGGATTTATGCCGGGAAGCGTATCGGCGCAAAAGCTGTACCACTTTGCCGTTGAGCACGGCGTAAAATGCGAGGCGTGCAACGATATAACGCAGGCTATAAAGACCGTAATAAATAAGGCAGGTGAGGGAATAGCTATGGCGACAGGCTCGCTGTACCTTGCAAGCGAAATACGCAGAATACTGACAACGCTGAACAAAAACAATCAGTAAAAAACATACCGTTATCTCCCGAAAAACGAGATAGCGGTAGTTTTGGATAAGAGCATTTTCAGAATATCAAGGAGCATAAAAAATCCGCCGCTGTATTTATACAACGGCAGATTATGTTTGTTATGCAAGGCTTTGGCTGTACCGTAAGCTTAGAGGGATAACGGTAAAGTCCGTAATAAGAGTGTTACGGAATTGATAGAGGCGTCACGCTTCATTGTGAAAAATAAGCTGTACTGTCAAGATTCTGAGGGATATATGACATATTATCTCTAAGTGCGTTGCGGAAATGACCGGGGCGGCACGCCTCATTGTGAAAAATAAGCTGTACCGT
>CALXBK010000034.1 GCA_944386545.1 uncultured Ruminiclostridium sp. | reverse complement strand
TGCGCAGAAAAGCGATGGACAGCTGTTGTTATTCTCTGTTTCGGATTTGCCGAGACTGAATTTTGGGGAAACTTAAACTGTTTTCGATATATTCTTTTCTTGTATTTGAAAGTAAAAAGTGCTATACTTAAGCTATAAGAAATTTTACCTTTGCGGAGGATTTATGATTTATACGGTAACTCTTAACCCTGCGGTCGATTATGTGGTACAGCTTCCTGCTTTTACTGCCAAAACAGTAAACCGTACCGCAGGCGAGCAGCTATTTTTCGGCGGCAAGGGAATAAACGTTTCGCTTATTTTAGCACAGCTTGAAATACAGTCAACTGCTCTCGGCTTTTGTGCAGGCTTTACAGGTAAAGCAATTGCCGACGGAATTGAGAAAAAAGGAGTAAAAACGGATTTCGCAGAGGTTAAGGACGGTTTTTCAAGGATTAATGTAAAGATAAAATCAAGCGGCGGCGAAACCGAGATAAACGGGCAGGGACCGACAATAGACAGCGAGGCTCTTGAACGCTTTTACGCTACACTTGATAATATTGCGAACGGGGATATTGTTGTCCTTGCAGGGAGCGTACCTAAATCCCTGCCGCAGGATATATATGAGAATATAATAAAATATATTATCAGCAGATGTGACAATGTAAAATTTGTTGTTGACGCGTGCGGAGACCTTCTTTTGAAAACGCTGTGCTGTAAGCCGCTTCTGATAAAGCCTAACAATCACGAATTGGGCGAAATATTCGGCGTACGGCTTAAAACAGCACAGGACGTAATACCCTATGCCAAAAAGCTCAAGGAGGCGGGGGCGGAAAATGTCCTTGTTTCAATGGCAGGCGACGGCTCGCTGCTGATAGACAGCTTTGGTAAAGCCTATTTCTGCAAAGCCTGCAAGGGGAATGTAAAAAACTCAGTCGGTGCGGGGGACTCAATGCTTGCGGGATTTCTGGCAGGGCTTTCAGATGGCAGTAAAAACGCTTTGCTCATGGGTACGGCGTCGGGAGGAGCTACCGCATTTTCCGATGACCTTGCCGTGAAGAAGGATATACTTTTCCTTTATGAAAAGCTCAGAGCCGATGAAAGTACCGTCACAGAAATGATTTAGGAGGAATTATACGTGAAAACCTTGCAGGAGATTATAGATGCGTCAAAATCAATTGTATTCTTCGGCGGCGCAGGGGTATCGACTGAGAGCAATATTCCCGATTTCCGTTCAGCGGACGGACTATACAGCAAAAGGTACAGCGTGCCGCCTGAGGTGCTGTTGAGCCATGAATATTTTTTCAGCCATACCGATGAATTTTACGACTTTTATATAAATAAAATGATGTACTTGTCTGCAAAGCCGAACAAAGCGCACTTAAAGTTAGCTGAGCTTGAAAGGGCGGGAAAGCTGAAAGCCGTCGTCACTCAGAATATTGACGGATTGCACCGATCGGCGGGCAGCAAATGCGTCTATGAGCTCCACGGGAGCGTACACCGCAATTACTGCCTTAAATGCGGTAAAAGCTATACGGCAGAATTTATTGCAAACAGCGGCAAAACGCCTTACTGTGAATGCGGCGGTCTTATAAAGCCCGATGTAGTGCTTTATGGTGAATCGCTTGACGATAAAACCGTAACAGGTGCGCTGTCGGCTATTGAAGGCTGTGACACACTTATTATCGGCGGTACTTCTCTTACCGTTTATCCCGCGGCTTCATTTGTGCAATATTTTCACGGCAACGAGCTCGTTCTTATCAACAAGACCGAAACACCCTATGACAGAAAAGCAAGCCTCGTTATAAGAAATAAGGTTGGAGAGGTTTTAGACAAAATTAAGCTGTAATTACAAAAATCGCTGTACAAAACGGTACAGCGATTTTTGTTCATTTAACGAGATATTATGAACAGTTGTTATCTTCCGTAAAATCGGTAGCTATGTATTTTGGCGCTGAGGGTGTGGAATACACCCATTTTCCGATTTTACCCTCGGTGAGATAGTAGTGCATATTATCGCAAGGAGCCTCTCCGTGCGAGGTGTTGACTATTATCAGTTTAATTTTCATCTTTTCGGGGATAATCGCTTTGATGTATACACAGGCGCAGTCGCCGACCGAAATGCCGCTTTTAAGCTCTGCAAGTCCCGCAAGATTAGGTGCAAGCTCGATAAAAATACCGTACTCCTCAATAGAGCGCACAATTCCCGACACCGTTTCCCCCACCTTGAAGCAATTTGCGTTTTGCTCCCAGGTGCCGAGCAATTCCTTGTGTGTAAGACATATTCTGCCGTTATCTCTGCCTTTTACTGCGGCAAATATATCCATACCTACCGAAAATCTGTTAGCGGGATGGTTTATCCGTGAAACGGAAATTGCGTCTATCGGTATCATTGACGGAATACCGCATCCTATATCCACAAAACAGCCGAACTGCTCAAGGTGTGTTACTCTGGCGGGGATAATTTCGCCGTTTTGCAGCTTTGATATGTAGTTTTCCATTGCCTCGCTTTGCGCCGCCAGCCTTGAAAGAATTGCCACAGGCTCGCTTCCGGTTTTGTCTATTTTAGTTATCTTAAAGCATACGGGCTTACCTACCCTTGATATAAGTGCAATATCTCTTGTACTGCCGTCCGAAATGCCGATTGCGCCCTCATGCCTTGGTATTATCCCCTTTATTTTGTCTAAAGCCACGCTTAAATTATGCTCTGTATCACATACCGTGCAGGGAGCTTCAAGTATTGCTCCCGATACTGCCGCCTGCTCAAGGGTATGCAGAGAGCGAAGCACCGCAATATTCTCTTTATGCAAAATGCGTCTGCCCTCCGGTAGATATTCCGTCATTTGTATTACCAATCCTTCCTCGGTTTTCCGTTTTTTTATATTTCTATGAGTGTCGGAGTGATAATATAACCTGCATTGAAGCATAAAAAATCAGCTTTTATTCTTATTTTTATTGATTTTGCGGTAAGTTTCTGTTAAAATAAAATAGAACTTAAATAATCAGTAAAACTACTGTAAAATTACGGAGAATAAAAATGCATATATCTTCATCTACAATCAAACGAATAGTCTTTTCACTCTCGGTTGTCGCTGTCGGTGCGGCGGCGGCAATTACGTATACGGCATTGCTGAAGGACGGCTTGCCTGAAATATTACAGCCTGTTCAGCCTGTGATTTCACAAAACGGCGAAGAAGCGTCTAAATCGGATATTAACTTTTCGCCGTCAGGAACGTTTTACGGCGAGAGCTTTTCCGTTGTGCTGTCCGCCAAGGATAAGAATGCCGTAATATACTATACTCTTGACGGTTCCGATCCTACGGAAAAATCCACAAAATATACAAAGCCCATAAATATATCCTGCACAAGCAAGGTAAAGTCAAAGACCGTCAAGGCGATAGCAGTAAGCGAGGACGGTACTTCTGAGGTCATTACGAAAAGCTATGTTGTCTGCAATGATATAGAAAACCGCTTTGATGACGGCACTTATGTCTTTGTGCTTTCAACCGATGAGTACAATCTGTACGATTATGAGTACGGTATAGCGATAGAGGGCAAAATCCGCGACGAATGGATAAAGAACGAATACGACGGAAAATCCGAGATAATCCCCACCGATCCCGCAAACTGGAATCAGGAGGGTATGGCGGGGGAAAGACCAATGTATGTCGAGGTATTTGACAACAACGGTAATCTCCTTATCTCACAGCTTGCAGGTGCGAGAGTATCGGGAGCATACTCTGCAAGCGTCAGCCAGAAGTCCTGGAAGCTAATTGCAAGAACGGAGTATACTCCGAACAAAGGAAAATTCAGCTATCCCTTTTTTGACGACGCTGTGGATATAGACGGTAATATTCTTACCAAAATTGACAGGATAGTATTACGTAACGGTGCAAACGACAGAGAGTTTGCGGGTGTGCGCGACGAACTTTCAATGGAGCTTGCAAAGCAATCGGGTTTTCTTGATACTCAGTCAACCGCACCTGCGGCGGTGTTCCTCAACGGCGAATATTACGGCTTTGCATGGCTTCATCAGAATTTCAGCAACAGCTATCTTGAGGAAAGATACGGCGGCAACAAGGAAAACTATCAGATTATCGGAAAAGCCGAGGGCAATGTTGACGAGGAAAATGCCGACGGTGCGGCAGACGATTACAATAAAATGCTTGAGCTTTGCGAAAGCGGACTTACAAGCAACGAGGCATTTAACGAGTTTTGCTCTATGGTAGATGTGGACAATTATCTGAGATACCTTGCCTTACAGCTTTTTATTGACAACCGCGACTGGCCGGGCAACAATTATAAGGCATGGAGATACGTCGCAAGCGAGGGCGAGGAAATTACAAGCGAGTATCACGACGGCAAATGGCGTTATCTTTTCTATGACGCAGAGTTTGCCTGGGGACTGTATTCGGACGGCTACAAAAACCGCACGCTTACAAAGATTTTAAACGGCACACACCCGTCGGGCGGCTCTGTTATCGCAAAGGCTCTGCTTGAGCGTGAGGATATGCGCTGTCAGCTCGCAAACAATATCTGCGATCTTATCGGGGGAGCGTTCTCTGCCGAAAACATTCTTGAAGTTCTTGAAGAAAAGCTGGAAGAAAGCGACAAGGAGCAGATGTACGCGCTTAACCTCGGTATAACCTCAACCTGGGCAAACGAAGAAACCTTTGAAAACAGCAGAAACGAAATCCGTGACTTTGCATGGGGCAGGGCAGATGTCATACTTAGCGACATTAAAAACGTATTCGAGCTGGATGATGACTTTTACACAGTAAACGTGACAGGCGCAAAGGGACTTAAGGTAACACTTAACACGCAGACAGCAATGGACGATGACACTCTTACGGCAGATTATTTCACAGCTTATCCCGTTAAGCTCTTTGCACAGGGACTTTCGGGCTATGAATTTGCCTCCTTTGAAATCAACGGCAAGCAATACACAGACAGCGAAATTATCCTTGACAGCAGTATGGCACAAAACGGCGTCATAAATGTTAAAGTGAGTGCAGAAAAGACCGTAGCTGATGAAATTCTCCATATAAGCGAGATTTACACAGGCGGCAATGCGGATTGGATAGAGCTTTACAATCCCAACGATACCGCTGTATCGACTAAGGGACTTTTCCTTACTGACGATGAAGCAATGCTAAACCGCTGGAAAATTCCCGCGGTAACGATAAAGCCCCATGAAACCGTAACCGTGGTATGCAAGAATAACAAGGACGAAAGCTCGCTGTTAAAGCTCCAGGCAAATTTCAGTCTTAAAACAGGAGAAACCCTGATATTAAGCGATGAAAATTCCAACATTATTGCAAAAGCGGCAATTATAGAGTGCAACAAGGACGAATCCCTTATAAGACAGTCAGACGGAAGCTATCGGAAGGGCAGACCTACACCGCAGGAAAACAGTTGAGTAATAAGTAACCTTGACTTAACCGTAACAGACGTTTTAATTACGGCGCTTTCGTTTACAGCTATAATTTCGTTGAATATATTCTCCCAATTAAAGGAAAACAGCGTAAACAAATTCTCGTTTGTTTACGCTGTTCTGAATTATTTGGTTATCAATTATTGAGCAGAAGCCTCTGTGTCAGCGGTTTTTTCAGCTTCAACAGCTTCTTCTGAGGGAGCTTCTGCTTGCTCTGTGCTGTCAGCCTTCCAGCTGTCGAACATATCAATTACGAGGTCGTAGGTTTCATAGCAAACCTCGGGCAGCTTGCCCTTGCCGCCGTAAGGCTTTTCCGCAAGACCGAAGCCCTTGATAAAGGCGTCCTTCAGAGTATCTGCGAGAGCCGAATCATCACCTGCGAGGTTCTTTGCAAAGTCGAAAATCCTCTTTGCGGTAGCCTCTGCACCCCAGTAATCGGGAGCTTCGGTTTCATCGCTTTCAATTTTCTGACCTGTTGCTTCTTGTATCTGTGCCTTAAGCTCGTCTGACAATTCAATTTTGCTGAAAGCGAGGGAATTGGACTTTTCTGCCTGGTGTGAAATAAGATTGGTTACGAGGCTTGAAAGATGATCTGCCTTTGTCTGAGCAACGCTGATACCGAGACTGCCGGACTTCTGGTTTTCAACCTCTTTTTTCTGTACCGACTGTTTTGTGTACGCGGGAGTAAAGGTTTCCTCGCTTTTTACATACTTATCGGCATTATCAGCCGCAAGAGTGGAATTTGTCTTTTCTGCTGCGGTCTGCACGGTAGTTTTCGCCGCTGTCTGAGGGGTTACCGCCGCAAGCTCTGCAATTTTTGCTATTTCCATAATCAATCTTCCTTTCTGTATTGCCGTATGACCTGCAAGTAATTCGGAGATTTCGGAGATTATAAATTCTCCCTCATATATTCTATCGGCAAAAGAGGTTAAAACTTTAGTAAATTTTCTATTATTTTAGTTCATCTCTGTTATTGACACAAATATCTCAATATGGTATACTTATAACATTGGGAAATAGTTTTGAAAGGATAACAAAATGTCACTTGTAGTAAACAATATATCAAAGCAGTACGGCAGCTTTACTGCACTTCACTCGCTCAGCTTCGAAATGCAAAAGCCGGGAGTTTACGCCCTTTTAGGCACAAACGGAGCGGGAAAGACAACCGCAATAAGAATGATACTCGGAATGCTCAGCAAAAACAGCGGCGAGGTTTTGTGGAACGGTAATCCTATTTCTCCTATAAAAGACAGGGTTGGTTATCTTGCCGAGGAGAGGGGACTTTACCCCAAATATAAAATAATCGACCAGCTTGCGTATTTTGCAAAGCTCAAAGGTGTTTCCAAAGCGGATTTTGTGAAATCTGCGGATTATTGGCTAAATCGCTTTGATATTTCCGAATACCGCAATAAGACCGCGGATCAGCTCTCAAAGGGCAATCAGCAGAAGGTTCAGCTTACTGCGGCGCTTATTTCCGATCCTGAAATACTTATCCTTGACGAGCCTCTCAGCGGACTTGATCCTGTGAACGCCGACTTGTTTAAGGACATTATTTCCGAGCAGGTAGCAAAGCATAAGTATATAATAATGTCAAGTCATCAGATGGAGCTTATCGAGAGCTTCTGTACCGAGCTTACCATACTTCACCACGGTACGGCGGTGCTTCAGGGAAATCTTGCCGAGATTAAAAAGGCGTCCGGAAGAGTAAATCTTTCCGTAAAGTGCGACGGTGATATTATGCCTCTCGCTCAGCGGTCGGGACTTGTTCCGATTGAGGTTGCCGCAGATAAAATCGAATTTAAGGTTGAAAATGAACAGCAGGCAAAGAATTTCCTCAAGAAAATAGTTGAGTCTGACATTACGCTTGTTCAGTACGAATTGAGAGAGCCCTCTTTGCATGAAATTTTTGTAAATTCTGTCGAAAATTTCGGCTTTGAAGCAGGGGAGGGTGAAAAGATATGAACGCTTACGGATGGAAAAATGTATTCAGCTTTACATTTGTAAATTTTCTTAAATCAAAGAGCTTTAAAGTAAGCACTGTTTTAATTGTAGTAATTATTTTTGCCATGGGACTTTGTATGGGACTTATTCCCGCATTAACCTCGCTGTTTAGCGGTAATTCAGGCAATAATGTGGATTTTGGCAATGCAGACGGGCTGCCTCAGAAGGTATATATATCCGATTCAACGGGTATTACCGCGATAAGCAGCTATGAGCAGTTTTTTTCGGCTTTTAATATTAATATCGAAAGCGTTGACGCTGATAAGCTCAATGAGGTTACTGAAAGGCTTAAAACCGAAAGCAGAGCCTTACTTGTAACGATAACCGAAGAAGAAAGCGGTTATTACATTCATACCTCACTCCCTGCCGATAATTCCGTATCGCAGGATACGGCGAGTGAGGTTTCCATGATAATTCAGAATATATTTGTAACCGACCGTTATGCGTCATTCGGTCTTTCTGCCGAGCAGGCGTTGATTTTATCAAAGGAAATTACCGCAACGCAGTCAATTGTCGGAGAACAGCCCAGAGACCACTTTGCCGGACTTGTAAAACAGATAGTGCCCATGGTGTCATCGGTAGCGCTGTTTATACTGATTTTCTCTTACGGTTCGTCTGTTGCACAGTCGATAGCAATGGAGAAATCCTCAAAGATAATGGAGCTGTTGCTTACATCTGTAAGACCTCTCGCCATTATCATAGGCAAAGTAATCGCCATGGGTACGATCGCAATTTTTCAGTTTATATTAATGATTGTAAGTGCCGTTTTAGGCTTTGTGATATCTATCCCTATTTCCCAGAGCATGATTAACCCCGAAAAAGCGTCACAAGCGGGAATCTCTATTACAGATCAGTTATCTAACGCTGTAGGACAGGTTTTCTCGGATTTGTCGCCGCTTCATATCATAGTGGTTATAGTTTCGTTCATTCTCGGCTTTGCTTTCTATGCGCTTATTGCGGGACTTATCGGTGCGAGCGTCAGCCGTATGGAGGATCTCAACGCCGCAATGCAGCCCTATTCAATCATAGGTGTGCTCGGAATGTATCTCGCATATTTTCCTGCGATTGCGGGCGGAGATAATGCACTTTTGGTATTCTCGATGTATTTCCCGCTTTCTTCTCCCTTTTCGCTTCCGGCGGGTATTTTAACGGGAAGCATTGATTTATTGCAGGCGTTATTAGCTTTGCTTGCACTTGCGTTGTTTACTGTTCTGCTTCTTATACTTGTAGCGAGAATTTACGAGCAGATAATACTTTATTCGGGCAACCGGCTTAAAATAAAAGATATTATAGGACTTGCAAAGAACAAATAAAACATGACTCACAGCAAATTTTTAAAACTTACAAAGTATTTAATCATAATTTTAAGCGTCGTATTTTTTACGGCGCTTGTGGTGTTTATTCCGGGTAGTGTTACTGCACAGGGAAGCATCACGTCAATAAGCGTTTCATTAAAAAATTCAACTCTTGACGCTTCGGATAAAAAAACCGTATACCGCTTTGATTCAGAGTCGCAGAAATATATAAAGCATACCTATTACGATGTGTATGATTATGATAATATTATTCTTACTGTGAATTATACAAACAGCAGCGTTACTTATACGGGAAACGAGATAACACGTCTTCAGTCTGACTTAGGTACTCCTTTTGTCATTACGGACGGACAGAACGATACCGCATGGGGCACAGGCAAGAACACCGTAGCATACAGTCTTGCGGCTTTTACAGACAGTGCCGAGTATACTGTAGTAAACAACAAAGTCAAGTTTGTCTATGTTACTCCAATGTATGATATAAAGCCTGTTTTTGAGCTTGACGGTGAGTGGAAGCTCAAAACCTCAACGGATGGCGGTACTGTGCGCACCTTTGATTATGACCTTGAAAACTATGATTATAACATTAAGATTGTTTACAACGACGGTACTACCAAAAGCTGTACCAATCACAACGTTACCAAAGAAACAGGCTTAGAGCTTGATTTTTATCATGGAAATAATCCTGCTGTCGGTAATAATACAGGTTACTGTTCGGTAGGCGGTGTTACTGCAAGCTTTTCCTTTACCGTCGTTAAGAATGACATTTCCTCGGTCGAACTTTACATGACTGACGGAGCAGATGCTCTTACGGCTGAAGCTAACGGCTATTTTGACTACACAGCTGATAATACGGCATACTTCAGATTTATATATGACCGTTCAAAAATTTGTGCAAAGGTTACTTATAAGGACGGAACTGTTGCGGATTATCCGATAGGGGAGCTTTGTGCAAAGCTTCATTCACAGCTTGAGCTTTATGATAATCAGGCTATTACACCGTGGCAGGACGGAACTGTAACTCTTAACGGAAAGATAAAGGGGATAAGCTGTTCGCTTACCTTTACTGTGGAAGGCACTCCCGATATAATTTCAATCAGCGATATTTCTCACAAGGTTATTTCGGATTATTCTGTTAAAATATTATGGAATAAAAGCGATAATGCCGACGGATATATTGTAGAGCATTATAACGGCAAACAATGGATAAAGGCTGCTGTTATTTCTGATTGTGACACGCTTAGTTATACAGCTTCTGAGCTGCCTGCGTCTACGCTGAATAAGTTCAGAGTCAAAGCCTATAAGCTGATAAATTCAAAACAATATTACAGTAAATACAGCAACGTAATCTCTTACTTTACAAAACCTACGCAGGTAACAAACCTTAAAGTTCCGTTGAATTCGGTTAATACCATTTATTTAAGCTGGGCAAAAAATACCTCGGCAGACGGGTATATTATAGAACAGCTTATTGACGGTAAATGGACAAGGATAAAGAAATATACCGATAATACCACGACTTCTCACCGTGTATCCGGCTTAGCTTCATCGGGTGAATACAGCTTCAGAGTAAAAGCATACAAGATGAATGGAAAGGTTGCTTATTACAGCTACTATTCCGATGTAATCACGGGTTATACAAATCCTACGGTTGTTTCGGGTTTTAAAGTATCAAAAAGCTTTTCCGATAAGCTCCGTTTAACTTGGACGCAAAAACCCGAAGCTGACGGTTATGTTATCGAAATTCTTAAAAACGGCAAATGGGCAGAGGCAGTACGTATAGAGGGCGGAGCAGTCGCTTCATGTGAGGTTGAGAAACTGTCGCCGTCCGTATCATATACCTTCAGGATAAGGGCGTATAATCTGGGAAACAATAAATATTATTACGGCGCTTATTCGGATACAGTATCTGAATATACTGCTCCCGTTACATTAAAAAATATGACTGTTACGGCTAAGTCAGCTTCTGCTGTTCGCCTTGGCTGGGGATATAATCCGACGGCGGACGGTTACATACTGGAACAGTATAAGGACGGTAGCTGGCAAAGAATAGTCAAGCTAACAGGAAGCTCCGATACCTCCTACCGTATAGGCGGGCTTTCGGCATCTACCAAATATCGTTTCAGAATGAAGGCTTACAAAATGCGGAACAGTAAGGCGTATTACAGCTATTATACCTATGTTACCGCTTTTACCAATCCGTCATCGGTAACCGGCGCTGTTATAGCAGGACGTGCTTCGACAGCGTTAAGGCTTTCATGGAACGAAAATGCTACAGCCGACGGCTATATCATTTATCAAAAAATCAATGAAAAGTGGGTTAGAATAGCTAAGCTTACCGACAATGATATTACAACCTACCGCATAACGGGGTTGAACGCCTCACAGAAATACAGCTTTAAAATAAAGCCCTATAAAATAAATTTATCCACGGCATATTATGGTAATTCGACCGATGAGATTTCCTCTTACACAAATCCGAGCTCAGTTGCGGGACTTGAAATAGGGGGAAGAGCGGCGGACGCCCTACGCCTTAACTGGACGCGCAATCAAAATGCGGATGGATATATAATCGAGCAGTATAAGAGCGGCAAGTGGACAAGGATAGCCAAACTCACCAATAACAGCACAACAACATACAGGATAAGCAACCTTGCTCCGTTAACAGAATATAAATTCAGGATAAGGTCTTATAAGAATATCGGAAATAAAGCATATTTAAGTGTTTATGCTTCAATTACAGCGCGTACTAACCCGTCGTCCGTAAAAGCTTTGACTGTAATCGGGCGTTCTTCCTCGGCATTAAGAGTATCATGGAAGCGAGATACGGCGGTAGACGGATATATCCTTTACAGGAAAATAGACGGCAAATGGTCAAGAATAGCCAAGATAGAAAATAACAGTACCGTTTCATACCGAATATCCGGGCTTTCTGCCTCGCAGGTGTATATATTTGCTGTAAAAGCGTATAAGACGATAGATTCTGTAACCTATTACAGCTCTCTTGGCAGTGTGGTTACCACTTATACTTCTCCGACTGCCGTTACCGGATTAAAAACACTGGGAATGTCATCAAGCCTTGTAAGACTGAACTGGACAAAGAATGATACCGCAGACGGCTATATTATTGAGCAGTATAAAAACGGAAGTTGGATAAGATTAACAAAGCTTACCAATAACGGCGTCACTCTTTTTAAAGTAACCGGGCTTGATTCTTCAATAAAGTATACTTTCAGGTGCAAATCGTACATATTAAGAAACCGAAAAGCCTATTACAGCGCATACACGAAAATAACAGCCTCAACAAAATAAGAAAGGATTTCTTTATGGAAATTATAGTTGCGGTAGATGAAAACTACGGAATAGGAAAGGACGGCGACCTGCTCGCTCATCTTTCTCCCGACCTGAAAAGACTTAAGGCAATGACTGTCGGAAATATCATTGTTATGGGAAGTAAAACCTACATGAGCTTCCCTAAAAGACCGCTTTCCGACAGGCAAAATCTTGTGATAACCCATTCTCCCGAAAAATATCCCGAGGTTACTTGCTTTACATCGGTTGAGGATTTTCTGAAGTACGCTGATACAGCCGACAAGCCGATTTTTGTGCTCGGCGGTGAAACGGTATACAGACAGCTTTTGCCGTACTGTTCAAAGGCTCATGTTACAAAAATTCTGCACAGCTTTGAAGCGGATACATATTTCCCCAATCTTGACGAGTCCACCGAATGGGAACGGTCAAACGAGGGTGAAGTAATAGACACCGAAAAATATCCCTTCAAATATGTCGAGTATATAAGAAAATAATTTTAAACTATTTTGCCTTTCCGTCTTAAGACGGAAAGGCTTTTTTTATCTTTAATTGATTTTATCTTGCTGTACTGAAAATTACACACAGAATGTGGTATAGTTAGAGTACGGAAAGGGAAGGATAATTCTTTCGGGTATTAAGTAAATCAGCTTGTTTGGCGTTTAAGGAGATGAGAATATGTATACACTTCTGTTACTCCTGTTTTCCCCGTTAATAATAATTTTTCAAAGCATGAAGGGCTTAAAGAAATAAAATATGCAGATTTCAGATTTGGGAGAGAAAATCTGATTATCAACATAAAGAAAATCGGCGTACCTTTGGTACGCCGATTTTCTTTATTGGAATTAAAATCAGCCAAGTCTTGCCTTGAGGTCTGCAAGCTCCTGCTTTAACTCGTCGGGGAGCTTATCGCCGAACTGCTTGTAGAACTCGGTCATCTCGTCAACTTCCTTCTTCCAGAGCTCTCTGTCAACGTTGAGGAGCTTATCCTCAACCTCAGAAGTAACCTCATACTCGATACCCTCAAGGTTGATGTCACCCTTCTTAGGAAGGTAGCCGATAGGAGTTTCGTCTGCGTCAATTGTGCCTTCGCATCTCTTGATAATCCAGTCGAGAACTCTCATGTTGTCGCCGAAGCCGGGCCAGATGAAGTTGCCGTTCTCGTCCTGCTTGAACCAGTTCACATTGAAGATCTTGGGAGCCTTGTCGCCGAGCTTCTTGCCCATTTCAAGCCAGTGTGCCCAGTAGTCGCCCATGTGGTAGCCGCAGAAAGGCTTCATAGCCATAGGATCATGACGGAGCACGCCTACTGCACCGGTTGCAGCCGCAGTTGTTTCGGAGGAAACAGCCGAGCCTACATAAGTGCCGTGCTGCCAGCTGAAGGACTGGTATACAAGGGGCGTGGTAGCCGCACGTCTGCCGCCGAAGATGATGGCAGAGATAGGAACGCCCTGAGGATTGTCAAATTCGGGTGAAATGCAGGGGCAGTTTACAGCGGGAGCGGTAAAGCGTGAATTGGGATGTGCGAGCTTGTTGCCCTGTGCGGTAAATTCCTTGCCGTTTACCTTGCTGCCTTTCCATTCAGTTGCGTTCTCGGGAGGATTTTTGTCAAGACCTTCCCACCAAACGGTCATATCGTCATTGTTTATAGCAACATTTGTGAAGATTGTGTTTTTACGTGTTGAAGCAAGCGCGTTGTAGTTGGACTTTGCGTTTGTTCCGGGAGCAACGCCGAAGAAGCCGTTTTCGGGGTTGATAGCGTAAAGTCTGCCGTCGGGACCTTGCTTCATCCATGCGATGTCGTCGCCTACGGTGAATACTTCATAGCCTGCCTTCTTATAGCCCTCGGGAGGAATAAGCATAGCAAGGTTTGTCTTACCGCAAGCAGAGGGGAATGCGGCAGTGATGTACTTGATTTCGCCATCGGGCTTCTTAACGCCGAGGATAAGCATATGCTCAGCCATCCAGCCTTCCTTCCAGCCCTGATAAGAAGCGATACGCAGAGCAAAGCACTTCTTGCCTAAAAGAACGTTACCGCCGTATGCGGAGTTGATAGACCAGATAGTGTTGTCCTCGGGGAACTGAACTATGTATCTCTTTTCGGGATCTACATCAGCCTTTGAATGCAGGCATCTTACAAAGTCATCGGAATCATCGTCAAGGTTCTTGAACGCCTGTGCGCCCATTCTTGTCATAATATCCATGTTAAGTACAACGTAAATGGAGTCTGTAAGCTCAACGCCTACCTTAGCAATAGGAGAGCCGATAGGTCCCATGGAGTAGGGGATAACATACATTGTTCTGCCCTTCATAACGCCGTCATAAAGCTTTGTCAGCTTTTCGTACATCTCCTTGGGATCGCACCAGTTGTTTGTAGGACCTGCGTTTTCCTTTTCCCTTGAGCAGATAAAGGTTCTGTCCTCAACACGGGCAACATCGTTTTCAGCTGTTCTGTGATACAGACAGCCGGGGAGCTTTTCCGGGTTAAGCTCAATCATCTCGCCCGAAGCGATAGCCTCGTCGCGCAGAGCCTTGAGCTGTGCCTCGCTGCCGTCAATCCATACAACCTTGTCGGGCTGAGTGAGAGCCTTCATCTCTTCAACCCACTTAAGCACATTCTGATTTTTTGTCATAAAAGATTTGTTCTCCTTTACTTTATTTTATCGGTTTATACCGACCTTAATCCATGTTCGGATAACAAGAGCGGTTAATCTCCTCGTTGTCCTTATAACATTATACCTTATTTTTTGCAACAGGTCAATAGCAAAATTGCAAAAAAATAAAAAATGTTAAAAAATTATCAGAAAATTTCGTAAAAAAACTGACAAGGCTTAAAATCAAAGGAAAACATAGTATCATTACCGCTTTATATGTTGTCAATCTTTGTTGCCGTGATAGTTTTTCACCTCTTTTCTTAAAATAAGAAGGGCAGGAAGATTGAATACCGCCATAAGTCCGTTGAACAAATCTGATAATTCCCATACAGCCTGCGCCTTGATTATCGCACCTATGAAGGCGGCAGATATAAAAATTGCAAGATATATCTTTAAATATTTTTCGCCAAAAAGATAAATAAAGCAGGTTTTTCCGTAAATCCACCAGCCGCAGACGGTTGAAACTGCAAAAATGAGCAGTGCAATTCCGAGAAATATCCCCGCAAAATTTCCCAAGACCTCAGAAAAGGCTATAAAAGCCATATCAAAGCCTGTTTGTGACTTTAAATCAGCGTTACTGCAAAGTATAGCTAAGGCAGTCATTGTACAGATTATTATAGTATCGACGAATACCGACAGCATACCCCACATTCCGCATATACTGCAATTTTTTTCAGATGAAGCTGCATTTATCATTACAGACGAGCCAAGCCCCGCCTCATTTGAGAATACTCCCCGTTTTACGCCCCATGTCAGTGCCTGTGCCATAACAGAGCCTGCTATACCGCCGGATACAGACCGTAGCGAAAATGCTTCCGAAAATATTTTTAAAAATGCCTGAGGCAGCATTTCATAGTTGAATACAATTACAGCTATACAGCCTAAAATATATCCGACAGAAGAAAAGGGAATAAGAAAAGACGTTATGTTTCCGAGCCTTTTAACACCACCGGGTGCAATAAATGCCGCGGCACAGGCACAAATAAGCCCCACAACCCAAAGCGGTATTCCCATACTTTTATTTACAGCAACCGCCGCAGAATTGACCTGTACCATGTTGCCGATACCGAGGCTTGCTCCTATACAGCATACTGCAAACATTACAGCCGCCGCAGAGCCGAATTTTTTACTCCCGAAGGCTTTTTTTATGTAGTAAAACGGTACGCTGTCCTTATATCTTCTGTACTTTGCACCCAGATAATTTTCCGCATAGCTCGTCGCCATTCCGAGAATTGCCGAAATCCACATCCAGAACACCGCACCCGCACCGCCGAACGCAATAGCCGTACCTACCGCAATGATATTTCCCGTGCCGACAGTAGTTCCGAGTGCGGCTGTAAGTGCTTTAAAGGGGGAAATGCTGTTTTTATCGCTTTGGCTTTTCTTTTTGGAAAGTACCGTGCATTTTAAAATCTGCGGAAAATGAACAATCTGCATAAATCCCGTTTTAAAGGTAAATATTATTCCGCACGCCGCAAATAATATAAGAATGGGAATACCCCATACTATATTTTCATTTATCCATCTGAGTATATCCATATAAAAACCTCACAAATAGAGCTTGTATAAATATATTTCAAACGGAGGCTTGTTATGCGGCTTAAGCCCGATAAAAAACTGCTATTCTACTTAATATCCGCCATAACGCTTTTATTTATATTGCTTTGTACAGCGGCGGCACTTTTTCTTCCGGTCAGATTTATTATTCCGGTTTGTCCAATTCTGGTTATATTACTCTTTATAACCGTGATATATCTTATTTTACTCTGGAGAAGCATAGGCTACTCAATTGAGGGTAATATGCTTATAATCATTTCGGGAATTTTTACCAAAAGGAAGATTATACTTTTTCTTGATAAGGCGGCGGCTGTATATCGCTTTTCGCTGCCGTTTAACACAGGCTTTTCGGTTGTATACTGCCTTGGCGGCGGGGGAGTGGTGCTTAATTCCTATGAGCTTGAGCTTATTGACATAAAAAAACCTCCCCGTCAAGGCGAGGAGGCTTAAAAACCTATTCTATTTCACAATTTTTCGGCTTTTGGTATTTCAGTTAAAATTAGTCCTTGTAGTATTCAACAAGACCAACAAGATCGTCGTAACGCTTCTTGGAGTTAGCAACTGCTCTGTCAAAAAGTGCTGTTGCTCTTTCAGGATTAGCACGCATGAGGGAGTTGTAACGAACTTCTCTCATCATGAATTCCTTGTAATCGCCGGTAGGCTCCTTGCTGTCGAGTGTGAAAGGGTTTGTACCCTCGGGAGCAGCAGGGTTAAATCTGAACAGATGCCAGTAGCCTGCCTGTACAGCTTCCTTTTCTACCTTCTGAGCGATTGTAAGGCCGCCCTTGATACCGTGGTTGATACAAGGAGCGTATGCGATAACGAGGGAAGGACCGTCATAAGCCTCAGCCTCTGCAATTGCCTTCAGACACTGGTTCATATCTGCGCCCATAGAAATCTGAGCTACATATACATAACCGTATTTCATAGCAATGCCTGCGAGGTCCTTCTTCTTAACATCCTTACCGCCTGCCGCGAACTGAGCAACCGCACCGATGTTGGTGGCCTTGGAAGCCTGACCGCCGGTGTTGGAGTAAACCTCGGTATCGAATACGAGAATGTTGATGTTCTTGCCGGAAGCGAGAACGTGGTCAACACCGCCGTAGCCTATATCGTATGCCCAGCCGTCGCCGCCGAATATCCAGTTGGACTTCTTGTTAAGGAAGTTCTTAGCCTTGAGAACGGCAGTCTTTTCTGCACAGTCGCAGTCAAGAGCTTCAAGTGCCGCAACAAGCTCCTTGGTAGCTGCCGCGTTAGCCTTGCCGTCGTTTGCTGTTTCAAAGTAAGCGTCAATCTTAGCCTTTACATCAGCATTGTCAGTCTTTTCAGCGATAGCCTTGAGCTGTCCCTGAGCTCTGGTTCTGAGTGTATCCTGAGCTATGAACATACCGAGACCATACTCTGCGTTGTCCTCGAACAGTGAGTTGCCCCATGCAGGACCCTTGCCTTCCTTATTTACCGTGTAAGGAGTTGAAGGTGCAGAGCCGCCCCAAATAGAAGAACAGCCTGTTGCGTTAGCGATGTACATTCTGTCACCGAACAGCTGTGTAACCAGCTTAGCGTAAGGAGTTTCACCACAGCCTGCACAAGCGCCGGAGAACTCAAGCAGGGGCTGCTTGAACTGTGAGCCCTTAACGGTTGTTTCCTTGAACTTCTCGTGTACCTCGGGCTTGTCGGAAACTTCCTTAATTGCATAGTCAAACATTGTCTGAGCGTCCATCTGAGAATCAAGCGGCTTCATAACGAGAGCCTTGTTCTTAGCAGGGCAAACCTGAGCGCAGACGCCACAGCCCGTGCAGTCAAGAACGGAGGTTACCATTGCGAACTTTGTGCCGGGCAGACCGGTTGTATCCTTCATCTTTGCGCCTGCGGGAGCTTTAGCGGCTTCTTCCTCGGAGAGGACAACAGGACGGATTACAGCGTGAGGACAAACAAAGGAGCACTGGTTACACTGAATACAGTTTTCGGGAATCCACTCGGGAACGTCAACTGCAATACCGCGCTTCTCGTAAGCGGCAGAGCCCTGAGGGAATGTACCGTCAGCCATATCAACGAATGTGGAAACAGGGAGCTTGTCGCCTCTCTGAGCGTTTACGGGGATAAGGATGTTGTTTACGAAATCAACAAGATCCTTTCTGTCGCCCTCAGCCTTGTGAACGGGGAGTGTACCCTCGGCGTCGGCCCATGATGCGGGAACGTCAACCTTGATAACCTCGCCTGCACCTCTTTCGATTGCAGCATAGTTCATGTTAACAATGTCGTCACCCTTCTTAGCGAACGACTTATAAGCCGCCTTTTTCATGTATTCGATAGCGTCGGATGCGGGAATGATGTTAGCAATGGAGAAGAATGCCGACTGGAGAACGGTGTTTGTCTTGTTGCCCAGACCGATTTCCTTAGCTACCTTGATAGCGTTGATGATGTAGAAATTAATGTTATTCTTTGCAATGTATGCCTTTACGGGTGCGGGGAGCTTTTCGTCAAGCTCGTCAACCGACCACTGGCAGTTGAGCAGGAACGAGCCGCCGGGAATAACATCCTCAACCATGTCGTACTTGTCAATGTAGGAGGGGTTGTGGCACGCTACAAAGTTAGCCTTGTTTACAAAGTAGGTGGACTTGATGGGAGACTTACCGAAACGCAGGTGAGAAATGGTTACGCCGCCTGACTTCTTGGAGTCGTATGCGAAGTATGCCTGTGCGTACATATCGGTATGGTCGCCGATAATCTTGATAGAGTTCTTGTTTGCGCCGACTGTACCGTCAGAGCCGAGTCCCCAGAACTTACAGCAGGTTGTGCCTTCGGGAGTGGTGTTGGGGTTCTCACCGATGGGGAGTGAAAGACCTGTAACGTCATCCTCAATACCAATCGTGAAGGTTTTCTTCTCTGTATTGTTGTAAACTGCGATAATCTGTGCAGGGTTGGTGTCCTTAGAACCAAGACCGTATCGGCCGGAGTATACTGGAACATCAGTAAACTTGCCTGCCTGCTTGAGCGCCGCAACAACATCAAGGTAAAGAGGCTCGCCGAGCGCGCCGGGTTCCTTGGTTCTGTCAAGTACGGTAATTTTCTTAACAGTTGCGGGAATCTGTGAAACGAAAGCGTCAACGCAGAAAGGTCTGTAAAGTCTTACCTTAACAAGACCTACCTTTTTGCCCTGTGCAGCCATGTAGTCGATTGTTTCTTCAATGGTGTCGCAAACCGAGCCCATAGCAACGATAACCTGCTCTGCGTCGGGTGCGCCGTAGTAATTGAACAGCTTGTAATCAGAACCGATTTCAGCATTCACCTTGTCCATATACTCCTGAACGATTGCGGGAGTAGCTTCATAGTACTTGTTGCTTGCTTCTCTTGCCTGGAAGAAGATGTCAGGGTTCTGAGCCGTGCCGTGAAGTACGGGCTTTTCGGGGTTGAGCGCTCTGTTTCTGAAAGCGTCAACAGCGTCATGGTCCAGCATCTTGTCAAGTGTCTCGTAATCCCATACATCTATTTTCTGAATCTCGTGAGAGGTTCTGAAGCCGTCGAAGAAGTGCAGGAAAGGAACTCTTGCCTTGTAGGTGGAAAGGTGAGCTACCGCGCCCAGGTCCATAACCTCCTGAGGGTTAGTGGAGCAGAGCATTGCGTAACCTGTCTGACGGCAAGCGTAAACGTCGCTGTGGTCGCCGAAGATTGAAAGCGCATGAGTTGCAAGCGCACGAGCAGATACATGAATAACGCTCGGCAGCAATTCACCTGCAATCTTGTACATATTGGGGATCATGAGCAGTAAGCCCTGTGACGCCGTGTATGTAGTAGTGCAAGCGCCCGCAGAAAGAGAGCCGTGAACGGCACCGGCCGCACCTGCTTCCGACTGCATTTCAACAACCTTTACTTCCTGACCGAAAATGTTCTTTCTTCCGGCGGTTGCCCAGGAATCTGTTACTTCAGCCATTACTGAAGAGGGGGTAATGGGGTAAATTGCCGCAACATCGGTAAACGCATATGACACGTGACCGGCAGCGGTATTACCGTCCATAGTGAGTTTTTGTCTTCCCATTGGAATCGTCCTCCTTTGATTTTGCACTGAGTATATCTCTTTACCCATGCTTTCAACTTAGTATTATATCATAATTTTGTTTGAATGTAAATACGGTTTTTTCCGAATTTTTAATTTTTTTCTCAGGATTTTTAAAAATGGACTTATGTATGTAAATTAAAATTTTCCATTATGTGGGATGTCATGTTTTGGCTTGGAAAGCTGAAAAACGGAAAAAAGTTACAATTTATGTATTAAAATTGATATTAGTAACATGAGTATAAAGACTACGCTCATAAAAAGGCATAAAATGTAAATTCTTATTGTATTATTGCACAGAATATTAGAGAATAATTTGTATATTATATTTTAAGTTTCCCCAAAATTCAGTCTCGGCAAATCCGAAACAGAGAATAACAACAGCTGTCCATCGCTTTTCTGCGC
>CALXBK010000033.1 GCA_944386545.1 uncultured Ruminiclostridium sp. | reverse complement strand
GTTGCCGCTGTTTTTTTACCCTCTGCGTGGGAATAGTCATTGTCTGCTGTATTGCCCTCGTAGTCATTGAATATCTCAGAATTTCTTGCTTCGTTTGCAAACCGTCCGACTAATCCGTTCAGCAAGAATTTGATAAGCCGATCAAGCCTGTCATGCTCTCTGTCGGCATAGTCGTAAAGCTCGTCGGAAAAGCTACCAAGGCAGTATTTTATCCTGTCCATAAGAAGAGATAAGGCTTCCTCCGTGTTCTGAAGCCGTTTTTCATCAGGCAGCGTCTTATCGGGAGTAAAGCTGAGGTTAATGTTTTCCACCTATCTCACTTCCTTCCTCTGCGTCGGCATAGATACCGTACAGCGTGAGATACGGCACAGCACAGCCCTGTGCGGCAATCGTTTTGCCGCTTATTCTTATCCTTATGCGCTGACATCTGACAGGGATTATCGGAGCTATCACTATTTCGTTTTCGTCAGCTTTCGTATCTGCTCCCTTGTAGTCATACACATTCTGCCATTCGCCGCCGTCACAGCTTATATAAATGCCGAAATTGAGATTGGTTTCGGGATATAGGTGCTTTGCCGACAGTACAAATCTTAGCTTTTTAAAATATCTGAAAATATCGCCCCTGCCAAGCTCGCCCGTTTCGGCAAAAAAGTCTGTCGCAGAATAAATCTGCTCTGTATTCCCCGGCAGCGCCGTGAGCTGTACGCGACGATAGACATCACCTGATTTTGTCACGGCATACAGCTTGCCGTCAATGCTGTGAGCCGATACCGCACCGCTTAAAGTCCTTGTATACCATGCCTTTTTGCGCTTGTCAAAATAATATGCCGTGTCGCCTGTCAGCATGATAATGTATCTGTCATCAGCTGTTCCGACAGCGGTTTCGGTTATATCATCACCGAGCGCCTCATCTATACGGTATGCGGACGAACCGTTAAAGCAGAATATCCCCTCGGGCGCTTTGTAGTACAGCAGACCGTCCGAAATGCACAGCGATTTGTCCGAGCCTTTCTGCACGCCCCTTAAATGCACCGTGCTTATGCTGAAATTCGACGGCTTTGAGCCGTACACGATATGCACGCAATTTTCCTTGAAAAAGAGAATACTGCCGTTGTACACCGCAACGCCCGTAAAATCACCCTGTGTGCCTACCGTCGCCGCCCATGAATCCGTTGATATTCCGGCAAAACTGTTCCATTCAAGCGGTTCTGCGAGCTTTGAGCAGTATATCTCATGATTTTTTGAGGAACAGCCCCAGAGCCTGTTGTTATACTCCGCAATAAAATCAAGGTCAGGTATGCTTACGCCTATTGCTTCCTCTGTGACAATATCTTCTTCGGTATCTCCTGTGCCATCATCTGCGCAAGCGCCGTTGTCTGCCGAAGTATCACCATATCCTATTGATTTAAAGACAGCGTCGGAAAATCCCGTATACGGCCGATTGGCGGTTATATAGCACCTTTCCGTGTAAAAATAAGTGGTATCGGGAAAGTTATTCTTTGTTTCAAATATTACGGACGTACAGCCGCCTGCCGTATAGCTCTCATCATCGGATATTTTCTCCACACAGACTTTAAGCGACATCGCTTTACCGTTTTTGGAGTAGCTTACAATCCCGCTTGTGCCTTCCTTGATTTTGCTTAGGTCCTCGCTGTCGGACGGTATGTTTATATACAAAAGCTTATGGATATTTGCAAACATATTCGTGTTTGCTTCCGTCAGCGTGCCTGTCACGGAAAAATTCGGCTGATATACAATATCGGTAGTATCGGTTATATTAATCTTTGCACAGTCAGGAAAAACAACCGCATACGCTCCCATGATAACAAGCTGTTTTTTCCCCGCCGAAAGTGTCAGCGGCGTTTTTACTCCGTCTATGTATATACCGTCGGATACGGTATATATGAGCTTATCCCCACGGTATACATAGCCCGTTATCCCCTCAGGCAAGCCCTCATAGCAAAACGGCTCGCAGGTTTTTAGAGCGGGATATTCAGACATATCCATGTTGCAAAGCTCTTTCCAGTAGCCAAGCGGCGTGCCGTTGGTGCGGTTTATGCCGCCGAATACCTTTTGACCGATTTTCCCCGAATTAATGCTTGCAATATTAAAATCCATCAAGCCCTCCTATCCCGTAACGGGAGTGTTCTTTATACTGATATGCTCCCTGTTCCACTCCTTTGAAAAGCCCGAATACAACGCCTTGAACAATGCAAGGTCATTGCTCTGCCGTTCATGCTCCGCGTGGGCAAAATCTATTGCCGCACATAGATACAGCACATATATTTCATCGTAAGGGCGTTTTGCGAAAAGCTCGGCGTTATCCTGCAAATTGAGCTTATTTGTATCGGTAAAATCAATTCCGTCATGCTCGTGAGTTATATAAATTTCGTTATATATTCGGCTTTCAATGTCGCAAAGCCATTTCAGCTTAACGCTTTGCGAAACGGCGTTGGGGCGCAGAGCGTCAGCCGCCTCAAGCGCTTGCTTTACCGTCATAGCTATCCCCCCTTTTTATTCTCAGTCTTTTCCCTCCTGGACAATAAGCGACTGCTTCCAGCCCTCGCTGCGGTAATATTCCGCCTTCTTTTTCTGCGCCTCAGCCCTGTCGAGTTCCTTTTTTATATAGAGAGGAACGGTCACCGTTTCGCCCCTCTTGATAAGGTAGTTATTGCCGTTTACCGATACAAAAACATCGGTGCTGTATTTTTCGTTATCCTTGAAAAGCCTTACCGATACCGGCTTCATAAGTTCGTTTGTTTTTCTCATATCACATTTCCTTTCCTATCGGCTATTGCGGCGGAAACCGCAGTGCAGTCCCCGCCGAGCCTTATTTACAGCTTAGTTTGCCTTTGTCTTGGTTGAATAAACGGGAGAACAGCTTTCAATTCTCACCATGTATTCGTCGGTGAGTATCTCTGCGGTTCTTACTGCCTTCCAGCCTACGCTCGCTCTCTGGTTAAGCGGATCGTCACCGTAGCCGAGCTGTTTTACTATGTGCTGAAGTCCGCCGCCCGTAACATCGGTTACCGCATAGGCGTGTGCTCCTATAACGAGCGTTGAGAATACCGCAAGGTATTTCTTCTCGTAATAGGTGTTTGCCGTCACCGCTTCACCCGCCGTTACGCTCGCCTTCGTATAGTCGTTTCCCGACTTTGTGTAGTAGCTCTTGCCCGAAACAAAATTAGCGTCGCTTGTAAGCTCGTAATATTCGGGGCAGGTATCGTCAGCGAATATCTTTGCCTCGGTGCTCTTTACAAAGCGGACGTTTCCGAGTGAGCCTATTTCGCCCTTGAAGATGCTTTCGGGATCGGAATACTTGTGCACGTCAACCCATTCGGGGCTTCTCATAAGGTCGTAAGCCGCATAGGGATGAATTATCGCAACATAATTCTCTCCGTCCACGCCGTCGGCATTCATCGCTTCAAGCTGTGACGCCGCACGGAAAATTGTATCAACATTAAGTGCGCAGGTGCTGTCAAGCTGTTCTCTTGTAAGCACCTCGTTGCCGTTTTCGTCGGGTGCGTAAATTACATGAGTACCCGAATTGATTATCTCTCTTGTGATGGTATCAAGCGTTCTGCCGGACTGACTTCCGAGCAGCTTTGTGGACTGCACCACATTATTGTCTATCGCGGTAAGCTCAAGCATATCCGACAGCTTTATATAGTCGCCGTACTGATTTACCGCTGCGGTTACAGTCGATACCGAAAGCGAGTTGCCCGCCGGAGTTACACCCTCAACGAGAGGCACGGTTGCCTTTTCAAGCGGGCTGTACTTGCGAAATTCTATTGTCTTGCCGCCGTTTTTGGGTATGGGATATTTGTCCGCAAAGCGGTCATGCACCAGCTTAGGCTCTGCCATATCTATGAGCGTATTTTCATAAAAGGTTTTCATCTCCGCTGAAAGCGAAGGCTGAGTTGTAGTCTGAAGATCAAACAAATTGAGTTTTAATTCTGTCATTTTCATATCCTTTCTTTTCAGGAAAGCGTTACTCTTTCCCCTCGTTCGGTGCGGGCTATAAGCTCGCTTCTCTCCTTTTTCGTCAGATTTTTCGGCTTTTTGCCGACAGGCTCTCCCGATGAAAGCAATGCGCCCTCTCTCGGTCTTGCACTGAGCCGTTCGCCAGCGCCCGCTCTGATTAACTCCTGCGCGGCATAAGCCATTGCCGCTGAAATTATCTCATCAAGATGAGTAATTTCATAGGCTGTCTGCAAATCCACCCCCTTATAGCACAGCGAGAAAAATTTTCTGTCGCAAAGCGACTGCTTTAAGTCAAAATCGGGATACAGCTCCTTTACCGCCTTGCTTTGCCGTTCAAGAGTCTTGAGCATTTTCTGCGTACCCGCCTCGCTGTTATTTTCAAGCTGTGACTTTACAGCCGCTTCAAGCGAGTTTAAATCCTCTGCGTTGTACAGCCTTGCGGCAAGCGACAGCACATTGTCAGCCTGCCGCTGTTTTTTCGCATGAAGCTCGAAAAGCGCTCTGCGAAAGCTCTCGCGTTTGTTTTCAGCCGCCTTTGCCTCAACTTCCCCCTCTGCCGCATTATTGCCGTCCTCCGTATTTTCTTCAGCTTGCCCGCTGTCATTTACAGGCTCTGCGGCTTCGGCAATTTCACCGTCAAAAAGCCTTAACGATAGCTTCAATATATCACCCCCTTTCAAGGTAGTCTACATACTGCGGATAGCTGTCGCAAAGCAGTTCAAAGCCCTTGCAGATACCGTCCACGACTAAGTTCAGTTCCTCACTGTCGGTAATGTAATTTATAACCGCCTCCCCGCTTTTGAGCGTGATGTCGATTATATCCGCCGTTCCCTCGTCCTCGCTGTCATAGACATTCTGAGCTATGGTCTGGGCGAGCATACTAACCGCACAGCATACAAGCGAAGCTTGCTTTGAGCTTTCCGCGTCATTTGCCGAATGGCCGTTTATCTCAATGCTTCTGCCAAGCAGGGTTTTGTTCGCTCTGATTTTCGTCATATCTTTTATCTTGCGTCATAACGGCGGCTCCTTCTCTGATTACCCGTTCAACGCTCTCCTTTCCTTCAAAATCCATCATATCAAGACAGGCAAGCGCCTGCTGTGCCATAGCGGGATTGAAAAATCCCATCTGGAAAAGCTGTTTTGCAAGCTCGTTCTGCGACACCTTTGAAAAGGGCGATTTCTTTGCCGCACTGCACACTACGTCAAATACAGGCTGTGTCCTGCCGAGCGAAACTCCGAACATATTCATCTCCTTCGGCTTTATCAGGCTGTTGTCAAAGCTGGTAAAGCCGCCCGTTACGCGAAAGCTCCTCGGAGTATCGTAAAACTGCCTTACAAGCTCTATAATAAAGTAGCATACGTTTTCAAATGCGTGATATGTTCCCTTTATCATATCTCTTGCAAGCTTGCTTCCCGCCTCCTGAAGCGCCGCAATTGCGCTTGCCGCCGTAACGCCGCCGCTTGTACTGCCCTGTGAAAAATCACGGTTTCCGCTGGTTTCCTTAAGCTCGTCTATCTTATTGTTCATTGCCGCCATAACTGCGCTGTCAAGCGGCTCTACCCTGATTTCTCTTATATCCTCATCGCCTAAATTGCCTGCAACGTGTACAAAGCGGTTTTTGAGATTGGCAAATTCCTCCTCGTTTACTGCGCTGTTCTGTCTGATGAAATAACGCTTACGTCCCATCTGTACGGTATGCTCCAGTATCACCTGACCTAATTTGTCAATGTACATCTGTGCGTCCTTCATAATATCAATGTAGCCAAAGCCGCAGGGCGTGCCCTCGCAGATAAACAGAGGGTCCATTACAAAGGGATATCTTCCGTGCTCGTAAAAGCCGTCCTTACACTCCTCATCATTTTCGCTTGCGTACAGCACCGTTTCTCCGCAAAATCGGCAATAGTGCAATACCTGTCTGCCGTTCTGCTTCTTTTTGTAGTACCAGTCCACAACCGCCGACTTCTCGGAATCGTCCGTCATATCATCGTATTTGTACTTTGCAATTCCGATAGGCTCTGAGCTTCCCGAATTTTTAAGCTCGGGATAGCTTTCTGAAAGCATATCGTTGTCGATAAGCTGTACAAAAAAGAGATTGCGGCTTTGCTGAATGTCGGTTATACCCGGCTCCCAGAACAGATTTAATATATCAATATTCTTTACCGAAATGTCGCCGCGTCCGTTTTCAAGCTCGGGATCCCACAGCACCGCCTGGCACATACAGCCCTGCTTTAGCTTGTACCACCAGCCGTCGCTGTAAAGCCTGTCATAATTACAGCGTTCTAAAATTGCGGGGAGCAGGGTTGAAAGCTGATTTGCGCTTTCCCTGTCGCCTTCTTCTCTGGGCAGTACCGACGGCTCCGGCATATTGTCCATAGCGTCGGCGTGCTTGTTTGCAATGGAGTTAAACAGCCACGCCGATGCGGGACGGGGGCGGTTTATATCCGCATTATCCACCCCTAATTCGCCCCAGTGCCTCAGCTTCCACCATTGCTCGTTTGAAATTATCTTGTTTTCGAGAGCCGCCTTGCCCTGCTTGTACTTTTTGAGTATGCGGGACGCCTCCAGTACCTGCTCCCGTCCGATTTTCTTCTCCTTCATAAATATCCTCCTGTATGTTATCAAATCATGTAGAACGACTCCGCAGACGGCTTTTTATGAAGCTCAAGCGGATCGTCGGGATTATACGGCGTTCTGAGCGACACGGGTGCGGCTATCGGGTGATCCATCAGCACATAACGACATTCATCGTATATGTGGTCCTCCTGTGCGGTATTAATATCCTCCACCTTACTGTCGTCATAGCACAGTGCGGGAATTGTTCTTATAAAATGGCGGCAGGTGTTAAAGCAGTAAAACATCGGCACACCCTCATTATCAAAGCTCAGCCTGTAATGATATTGCATTTTACCCGAAAGGCGGGAATTATCCCCCGGCGACCATACGATATAGTTCGGGTGCTTCGCCATTATATCCGCAACGCTCTCGCCTCTGCTCTTGTCAAAAATAGAAGGGTCTGCAACACCGTAAATGCTTCTGCCCTTTAAATTTATATCCTCGTTTTCTATCCTCCGTATCTGCGCCGCAATTTCCGACGGATTTATTTTTACACCCGTGTTCGGTGTATTTGTACAGCCGTAATATTCTTTGATACGGTAAACCGTCCCCTTGGTATCAACTGCGTACCAGCCCACCGAAAACGGCTTTGCATAGCCAAAGTCAAAGCCCCTTACAATTTGCCAGTGACGCGGGATTTCAAACGGCTCAATAACATGCGTCCAGCGTCTGTCACGATAATGCTCGGGATTATCCCGCCATTCTGTGAAAACCTGCCCCGAAAAGCTGTCCCAGTCGCCGTACAGCAAAGCCTTTTTCTCCGCTTCGGGCAGCATTGCAAGGCTCGCAAGATACTGCGGATCGTTCTGCAATAGAATTTCGTTGTCAAAAACGCTTGCGGGAATAAATATCCTTGAACGCTTTACGCTAAGCGGCTCACCCTTCGGGCTGTATACCGTATAATCGTCCACAATAGGCGTCATTGGCTTTCCCGCTGTGATAAACCGCTGTTTTACCCAGCCGTGTCCGATGCCTCCGGGGTTTGCCGTCGCCCTCATATAAACCCTCGTGCCGCTTCCGCCCGGACGGTTTCTTGAAAACATATAGCTGTACTCGTCATAGGTAAAATGCGTCAGCTCGTCAAATCCCACGAAGTCATACCGCTTTCCCTGATAATTAAGCCTGTCCTTGGTATACTGCATTGCCCCGAAATAGATTTTTGCACCTGAGGGAAAGCTCCAGCAATGCTTTGTCTTATTGTATACCGCCTTTGGAAACGCCGCCTTGTACATCTCGTCCGACCTGTCCTCAAGCTCGCTTAGCTGCGGATAGGTCTTTCGGAAAATTATCCCTCGGTAGTGCGGTATATGTACCTGCCTCAGCGCCTCCGCAAGAAGCGCGTCGGATTTTCCTCCGCCCGCCGCACCGCCGTACAGCGCCTCATATTCTCCTCTTTTTAAAAATTCCTCCTGCCGCTTCTGAGGCGACCAGAATATCTTTCTTTCATCCATCACATCTCACCGCTGTATTCATATTCTCCGATTCTCGGCGGCAGTACGACAATTCCGCCTTCCTCGTCAGGCTCTTCTCCGTCCTTGCTGTCCCACTCATAGCCGCAACGGTTTTTAAGCCAGAAGATTTGCGCCGTCGTGCTGGGCATAACCTCCTTTTCCACTATCTTTGTTATTTCCATTACGCCGTCCTTGTTCATCTGCCGTACTATCTCTCTTTGCGTGTAGCCTATCGCGCGCTTAAGCAACGCCTGCTCGACCTGTCTGTCAATATTGTTGTCCTCCTGCGAGAATATTTCTCTGAGCGTCGGGAAACGCTTTATCCAGCCGCAAAAGGTCTGCTCGCTTATCCCGATTTTTTCCGAAATCTCCTTTGGCGTATTGCCGTTGTCGTGCATTGCTTTAAGCTTAATAAGCCCTTCGCCCTTTATCCACTCCTTATACTTAGCCGATTCCCTCACCCCCTTCCATAGCTATGTAACCATTGCAAACGGGACATCGGTAAACAAGCTCGTACGCCGGTATGCCCCAGCATTCGCCCCTCGGTTCTTCCCATACCTCAAGCTCAATTTCTTCAAACCGCCTTTTGCATTTAAGGCAAATATACATATATCCCCTCCGATTAGCTTTAAGCTCCTCCTTGCTGTCCGTACTATGGTACAGTATTTATAATATAATTTTTACAAGGAGAATTTTAAACGCAAGCTTTTTATTGGTCAACTTTTTGTTGACATTATAATAGCACAAATCCGTCAATTTGTCAACACTTTGTTTTCCGATTTTGGAGAAATTTAAAAATATTTGTAAGTTTTAACAAAATTCGACAACATTTCGTTGTTTGTTTTGACAAATCAGAGAAACTAATTCCTCAAGGTTGACAAATCAACATAATGTTGCTATAATAAAATTACAATCAGAAAAGGGGTAAGGCTATGAGTACTTTTTCCGAAAACATAAAAAAACTGCGTCACGCACGGTGCGTTTCGCAGACGACAATAGCAGAATATTTAGGAATTACAAAGCAGGCGTACAGCCTGTATGAAAACGGCAAGCGCGAGCCTGAATTCAAGACTCTCAAAAAGCTCGCGGAATACTTTGGAACAGATACAGACTCTCTTTTATATGAAGAAAACCAAGCGGTGGTTTCGGATTCAAGGCTGAAGTTTGCACTTTTCGGAGATACCGAGATAGACGACGAGGTGCTTGAGGACGTAAAAAAGCTCGCAAAGCTCCACCTTGAATTAAGACGCAGACAAAATTCGGAAAACAGCTGATGATAAAGCTGTATTACACAGCGGCGAAGGGAGGCCTTTTCGGTGAAGCGGATACAAAAAATAGCGCAGGATAACGATGTACTGACAGTCGATATGCAGATGAACGGTAAGGAAGAGGCGCTCAGCCACAGCTTTGACGGTATGTGCATTATCGCCATTGATTCAAAAAAGGTAAAAAGCCGTGCGGATTACAAGGTAAAATATGCACATGAATTAGGACACTGCATCACGGGAGCATTCTATAACGAAAGCTGTCCCGTAGTACCGAGGGGCCGCTGTGAACGACGGGCGACGCTCTGGGCGATACACAACATAATTCCGCGCAACGACCTTCTTAAAGCGATGAAAAGCGGACTTACCGAGATATGGGAGCTTGCGGAGCATTTCGGAGTTACCGAAAAATTTATGATTGAAGCGTTGCGCATTTACGGATATTATAACGGATAAAAAGGACTGTCTTAATGCGACAGCCCTTTATTTTTCAGATAGCTTAAAAAATCCCCCCGGATTAAATCCGAGGGGATTAAATTTTAATGAGTAATCTTCTTATGATACACTCTCATTCATCTCATCAATACGAGTTTCAATCTGTCCCTGTACAGATTCACGGATGGAAACATAGGTTTCACCGTTCATGTAAGGGTACTTGGTAAGCATCTCAACAGGGTTATCTGCCGTAGTTGTGGATGCAATATCCGAGCCTATACCGTTCTTAAAGTCAAATACGGGAGTGAAGGTATCGGGATCCTTAAGAATGTCAAGTCTGTCAAGCAGTGTCTCTGTCCAGTCATACTCTTCAATTAACTGCTGTCTTGCCGCCGCCTTTACATCCTCATCCTTTGTGGAAAGGAGGTTAGCATAGATCCATGCCTTGTAACCGTCGATATTCTTAGAGCCTGCAACAAGCATGATAGAATCCTGCTTCATTGCGTGGTAGTATACATCTGAGCCGTCCATCTTGGGGAAGGGAACAAAGGAGATTTCATCATCATCCCACTTCTGCTTTTTCTTGTATTTGTACCAATGCTCCTCATATCTCCAGGTACCGTCCTCGAAGAACAGCACGTTACCGTTTACCCACTCGTTGTAGCTGGGAGACCAACCGTTGAGGATTTCTCTGGGATAACGAAGACCTTCCTGTGTGTCGTCGAACAGACGGAGCATATCCATACACTTTTCAATGTTCCCGTTGTTAAGGTTGCTTACCAGCTTACCGTCTTCAAGAGAAATAAGGGGAGTACCTGTTGTTGCAATAAATGCATTTTCGGGATTAAAGCCGTCTATAGCATACATGCCGTTGTCAACATCGGTGAACTCTCTGGACATTTCAAGGAATTTTTCCCATGTCCATTCACCCTTTTCAAACAGCTCCCAGGGGTCTTCAAGACCTGCCTGCTCAACAACAGAGGTTCTGTACCAGAGGAGGGTGTTTATGCTGAGGTCCATAATCGGGCAGTAGTTCTTTCCGCCCCAGTTAAACATATCAATTACATCCTTGTAATCAGCCCAGTCATCGGTTGTGAAGTCAAGAACTCCGTCAACGCTCTGGAAAAGGTTCTGATAAACGCTGTAAGGATAGTTGTTTATTTCAAAGGGGAAGCAGTCGGGGGAATCATCAGACTGTACGAGCTTTGCAAGACCTGTGTATCTGTCGTCGTATGAAACGTTTATGTTGACAAATACATCGTCCTCTTCCTCGCTCTGATAACCCTCGGGGTTATTTTCGGGAACGCCGTACATGGACTTGAACAATTCAACCGCAGGAGAAGCCTCCTGAATTTTCCACCATGCCATCCACTTGATCTTTGTGTCAACTTCGATGTCCTTGTATTCCTCCGAAGCGGATACATTTTCAACAGCGCTCTTAACGTCTTCGTTTTCAGACATCTGCTTCTGAGTTTCACCTGTGCTCTGGGCCGTAGACGAGGCAGTGCCGCTCGAGGTTGTCGAAGCGGAACAGCCGGAGAACGCAGTCACAGCCGAAACAAGAGCAAGAACAGCCGCCGCAGCTTTTTTAAAATTTCTCATTATTATCCTCCTAAATATTATTAAAATAATACGAACCCATCGTATTTTATCATATTAATTATACCAAACGCGCAGAAAACCGTCAATAAACATATTGTATTAAATTAACCTTTATGTTTTGTGCAAATGAAACAAGTTTTCAACTTAATTTTAGTTAATTAGCTTAATTTTACTGTCTGTTCAGTCCGAAGCGAGCCATGTACGAGACGAAATCGACATAGCAGTAATCAAGGTCTACATCACCGTCAATCCCGTCAACCGAGCCTTCCCAGGAATATTGCCAGATAAAATACGGACGGCTGTATGCGGGCGAATCGGTGTTTACGTGAGCCACCCACACGGGATAATCCGAAAGTGCATCCATATCGAGATAGCTATTTAAAAAGCTTGCATAAGAATAAATCATCGGCATATAGCCCGCATCCCTTATCTCATCGCAGAACGCCGCAGTCATGGCAGTCAGCGTTTCCTTTGTGTAGCCGTTTTCTATGTACCAGTTATCCTCAATATCAAAAACTATGGGATAGCTTACATCGTACCCCTCTATAAGGCTCAGCACAAATCTTGCCTCATCTCTTGCCTCATCAACCGTTTCGGCGTAGGAATAGTGATAAATTCCCGCAGGAATACCATTTTGCGCCGCGCCTGTCATATTGCGGTGGAAAGAGCTGTCGGGCTTCATGGGATATTCGTCGCTCAGCCGTCCTCTGCTTGAGCGCATCATTACAAAATCTATACCGAACGCCGCAACTCTTTCCCAGTCTACCATGTCGCCCTGCGCCCAGGAAACATCAATTCCCTTAAGCGGAGTATCGGTAGTGTAAAGAGCTATATTTTCGGGGAGAATAGCCTCTTGCGAGTATAATTTACGGTTATCGTCAACACTTCCGCCCTCGCTGTTTACAAACGAGCCGTCAAGCGAGTACCGACAGTCGCCGCCTAAAACAAGCAGCCCCGTATTTATCACGTCACCGTCAGCCGTAATTGCAAAGCCGCCGTTTATTATACCGCCGTTGAGCGTGGTATCTCCCGATATATCAATGCTGCCGTAGCTGAAAAGATAAGCTATATCCGCAGTACCGCCGAGCCTTACGCCTGAAGTATCCGAGAACAGCACCGCGCCGTTTGTTTCAAGATATGACAGAGCCGAAGCCGCAAGCACACCCTCAACGGCAAGAGAAGAATTTTCCGCCGTTACAAGCCTGCCGCCTATTATCAATGAAGCACCGTTTTCGATATAAAGCTTGCCGCTTACCGAAAGGGCTGAGCCGTTCGGGATAACAATGCTCGCGCCGGATTTTACGGTCATGGAGCTGCTTTCGGGAAGGTCAAAGCTTCCGTTTACCGAAATTGATTCATTTATGTAATAAATTCTGTCGGAATACAGCTTTCCCTCTCCGTCCCATTCATAGGGGTTTGCCACTGCCGCCGCAACCGGCATAAGCATAAAGCAGGACGAAAATGACGCGCAAAGTACGCCTGCGGTTATCCGTTTGTGGAGCCTCAAACATTCTCCTCCTTCCATAAAAAGCTGAAAGATATATTTGCATTATTATTATCGCACAATTTAAACATTTTGTCAAGAACTGCTTGTTGACACCGCGGCGCAAAAGTTTTATAATTTTAAAAAACACCGTATTCATAACAAAAAAGGAGCAATAACGATGAACAATACAACAACAAAACGCTCCGCAGAAACGGGACTGCTTGTTCTGTGCGCATTGCTTCTGTTATTGTCCGCCCTGACGACAATACAGGGATTTTTTGAAATAGCGGACTATCTGCCTCATATACAGTACGACCGTTGTCTGATGTGTGCGGTATACGCCGCCGAGGTGCCGTGCAGACTGCTTATGTTCTTTTACTTCTCGGTTTCGGGGCTGGCTTACTATTACAGCGGCAGTACTGCACAGTTTCGGTTTTTCCCGCTGTTTTCCGCAATATACACGCTTCCGGGGCTGGTATATGACTTTGCCTTTATAAGTGAAAACGGCTTTACCTCTGACGGAGAATACCACATAGCGGTTTATCTTACAATTGACATCATACTGTTGCTGAATACCGTATTCTCCATGCACTTCACCGTGTGGAAAAGCAAGAGCCGCGCAGCGCTTTTATGCCCTGTGGTATTCCTTGCCGCCTCGCTTGTATATATGTCGGGAGTGTTTTTGTATTACGGCTCGCCGCAAAGAGTGAATTACATCGGCTACCATTTTTGCACAAACACTGCGGGAATTGTATTTTCGCTCGCACTTTTTGCCGTATGCAACAGCATTTTTCCGAAGCAATCCGAAAAAATTTCAGCCAAACAAAAGGAGAAAATTAAAATGTCCGAAAAAAAATACGCCGCCCTTACCTTTGACGACGGTCCGAACTGCGACACCACCCTTAAGGTGCTGTCGGTGCTGAAAAAGCATGGCGTCAGAGCCTCTTTCTTCCTTGTGGGAAACAACATCACAGATGAAAGCAAAACGGCGGCAAAGCAATGCTTTGAATACGGCTGTGAGCTTTGCAACCACTCCGAAACCCACACTGCCATGACTTTCCTTTCAAAGGAGGAAATATCGGGAGAAATATCCCGCACCGACGGCAAAATAGCGTCAATCAGCGGCGATATGCCGAAATTTTTCCGCCCGCCCTATATTGCTATGAGCGATGAAATGCACGGCATTATCCCTCATATTTTCATCTGCGGAATAGGCGCAGAGGACTGGAATGACAGCGTAGACGCCGACGAGCGCGCAGGAAGAATTTTAGAGCAGGCCGAAAACGGCAGTATAATCCTGCTTCACGATATGAAGGGCAACGACAAAACCGTCCAGGCTCTTGAAACAATTATACCGAGCCTTAAAAAGGACGGCTTTGAGCTTGTAACCATAAGCGAGCTGTTTTCAAAATGCAATGTCACCCCTCAGAAGGGCAGGCTGTACAGCAATGTTTTAAAGGATTAAAATAACAAACCGCCGATTTTAAAGTAGGCGGTCTTGTTTTATCTTGTGCGGTATCTTTCAAGGAACTGCCTTGTTCTCTCGTTTGCGGTATCCTCAAATACGCTCTGAGGCGTGCCGTATTCTATAATATATCCCTCGTCCATGAAGATTACCTTGTCGGAAATTTCTCTTGCAAACTGCATTTCATGGGTAACTATCACCATCGTCATTTTCTCGGCGGCAAGCTCCTTTATTACCTTGAGGATTTCTCCCGTAAGCTCAGGATCCAGCGCAGAGGTAGGCTCATCAAAGAACAGCACCTCGGGATTAAGCGCCATTGCTCTCGCTATCGAAACACGCTGCTGCTGACCGCCCGACAGATTGCAGGGATATTCCTTTGCTTTCTCGGAAAGTCCCATTTTCTTAAGCAGTCTTTCGGCGTTCGCAACAGCGGTTTGCTTATCCTGCCTCAGCACCTGAACGGGCGCTTCTATTATATTCTGCAATACCGACATATGCGGAAACAGATTGAAATTCTGAAACACAAGACCTATTTTAAGTCTTATTTCGTGCAGGGCTTTCTTGGGTGCGTAAACCGTTTTGCCGTTTTCGTCCCTGTAAGTCATAGCCATGCCGCATATATTTATCTCGCCGCCGTCAATCCTCTCAAACTGATTTATACAGCGCAGGAGGGTGGATTTTCCGCTTCCCGACGGGCCTATTATCGAAAGCACCTCGCCCTGATTTACATCAAAGGAGATGTCTTTGAGCACCCGAAGCTTTCCGAAGTCCTTATGTAAATTCTTTACATTGAGTATAGACATTATTTTCTCCTTTATTTATAATAATTCAGCTTCTTCTCTATAAATCCGAACAGCACGGTGAGTATCATTGCCATTGCAAAATAGAACACGCCTGCGATGAAAAGCGGTACAAGCGAGCTGTAATTCATCATCTGCTGTTTTGCGGCAAGCATAATTTCCGAATAGGCTACCACATTGGCAAGCGAGGTATCCTTGACAAGAGTTATAACCTCGTTTGAGGACGCCGGGACAATGCGCTTTATCACCTGCGGCAGTATAATTCTGAAAAAAGTCTTGGACTTGGTCATGCCCAGTGCCGCCGCCGCTTCATACTGCCCTTTTGGGATAGCCTCTATGCCGCCTCTGAATATTTCTGCAAAATACGCCGCATAGTTAAGCACGAATGCGACCAGCACCGCATTGAACATAAATTCCTCGGAGGCGACGTCCATTCCGTTCAAGAAATCCGCAAGAAAACCCGGAAGTCCCTCCGACATTCTAAGAAACGGCAGTGCGTAATACACCACTATAATCTGAAGCATGAGCGGAGTACCCCTCATTATCAGTATATAGACATTAGTAAGCCATGAAACCGGCTTGAACCTGCACATTTTCAGACACGCCACCACCATTCCCAGCGGAACGGCAAGAAGCAATGTAAATCCGAATATTTTTAATGTAGGCACGAGATATTGCAGTAATATCCCCGTCACCTTAAGTATTTCTTCTCCTGTCATCTGACAAAAACGCTCCTTCATAACGCTTATTCGATGTTTTACTGCGATGATATGATAATATTGTAGCAGATTACAAGCATTAATGCAAGCGAAAAGTTTAAATTGTGACGCTTTTAATTGACTTTTTACGAATGTCATGCTATTCTTTTTTATAGGACGTTTTAAGTTAATTTTAAGTTTACCGTGATACAATAGCAGCATAAGGCAGATAATGTTCGCGGGAGGTGCGGTATGAAGCTTCTTTTTGCAGAGGACGAGGTGAGCATGGCTGAAGCCGTGACGGATATTCTCACCTACCACAATTACATGGTTGACACCGTATACGACGGCGCGGACGCGCTTGACTATGCAAGGGCGGAAAAGTACGACGGTATAATTCTTGACATAATGATGCCGAAAAAAAGCGGGCTTGAGGTGCTGAAAACGCTCCGCGAGGAGGGCTGCCGCACTCCGATAATGCTCCTTACCGCAAAAGCGGAGGTAGAGGACAGGATTGCAGGGCTTGACATGGGCGCGGACGATTACCTGCCAAAGCCCTTCGTAATGGGCGAGCTTTTATCAAGAGTGAGGGCAATGCTAAGGCGCAGGGAGCAATTTACCCCCGATATAATCACCTGCGGCAATATCTCGCTCAATATGCAGAGCTATGAGCTGAAAGGTCCCGGCGGCTCGGTTACGCTTCCGAAAATAGAATACCGTCTTATGGAGCTTCTTATGCTCAACCGCGGCATTTACCTTTCGACGGAGGATATTTTAGTCAAGGTATGGGGCTATGAGAGCGACGCGGAAAGCGGCGCGGTATGGGTATACATCTCATATCTGAGAAAACGCCTTTCATCCGTCGGCGCAAACGCCGAGATAAAGGCAAAGCGCAATGTCGGCTATACGCTTGAGGAAATCGGAAAGGAATAACGGCATAGTATTCCGTTACTTTAGGCAATAATATGGTAAAACAGCTTCAGAAAAAGTTTATTCTCGCCGCAATGCTTGCAATATCCCTTTTGCTGATTGTTCTTATCGGCGGTATAAATATATTCAACTACCTGACAGTCAGCAGAGAAAACGACAGCCTGCTCGGAATGCTTTGCAACAGCTATGAAGAAACGGCGTTCCGTCCTTTTCCGAGTCAGCCCGACGAGCCGTTTATCAAGGATAACGACAGACATGACGAGTTTGGCAGGCCAAGCAGGGATATGATGAAATCCGCAAGGTATTTTGCCGCCGCCTGTGACAGCAACGGAAATATTATCAGCACCGACATTTCTCATATTTCCTCGGTTACCGAGGAGGATGCAGTCTTTGCCGCCGAAGCCGTTTTTTCTTCGGGCAACACGAACGGAAGCTACAACGGCTATCTTTACAAAACAATGCAGGCAAAAAGCGGAGAGGGAAAAATTGTAATATTCCTTGATAACGGTATGCAGGCAAATTCCATTCTCACCGTGCTTATTATCTCGGTTGCGGCAGGCATTTTCGGCTGGCTTGCAATGCTTTTACTGATTGTTCTGCTTTCAAAGAAGGCGATTGCTCCCGTTGCAAAGAGCATAGAAAAGCAAAAGCAGTTCGTTACAAACGCGGGACACGAAATAAAAACTCCGCTTGCAATAATTTTAGCAAATACCGACGCAATGGAGCTTCACAACGGCGAAAACAAATGGAGCAAAAACATAAGGGCGCAGACGTTAAGGCTCAGCCGTCTTATGCAAAATCTGCTCATGCTCGCCAAAATGGACGAAAGCTCCGCAAAGCTCCCGATGTGCATTGTCAGTCTGAGCGAAACGGTGTCACAGACGGCAGAAGCCTTTACCGAGCCCGCCGCGCTTAAAGGAATACTGATAGAAACCGATATAAAGCCGGACGTATCCGCAACGGCAAACAAGGAGAGCATAGTACAGCTTATAACCACCCTTATGGACAATGCGGTAAAGTACACCGAAAGCGGCAGCGAAATAGGCGTTGAACTTTTTTCGGACGATAAAAAAGCCGTGCTGAAAATCAGCAACACCTGCGACAACATAGAAAATCCCGAAAAGCTGTTTGACCGATTTTACAGGGGCGACAGCGCAAGAACGCAGAAAACCGGCGGCTACGGAATAGGTCTTTCCGTGGCGCAGGCAATAGTCCAGCTTCACAGCGGAAGCATAACCGCACATAATGAAAACGGCAGGCTCGTATTTACGGTAAAGCTCTGACAACAGGAGGAAAACTATTGAAACACAAAAAACACAGCCTTCTCTCTACTTTTATAACAACTCTCATCTGCTCCGGAGCGCTTATCGGCTGTTTTCTGATGATGAACAACGTTGTCGGGAAAACCGCCGGGGATATTTCCTCATACGACAGTCAAAGCGCCGCCGAAATCGAGCAGGACGAGGGCGATTATGTACAAGTCGCTGCAAGCTCTCCCTCGGTTACGGGCAATATAGAATATCTCAACGGCACAGCCTTGCCAAACGATGTCAGCCTGCTTTTACTCAGCTACACCAAGGAGCGTTATGAAGCGCTCGGAAAGCTGAGCTTTTCTTCCCTTTCACATTACTTCAACACCGACAACACCTACGGCAAGCTGTATGCACAGTTCTGCAACACCTCCTTGAAATATCTCACCTTTGTAAGAAGCAGCCGCAGTACGGATTTAGGCTTTGACAGGGCGGAATTTACGGTAACGGTAACAGAAGTCAATGCCCGTTCGGGAAGCTATACGGTAAAATATTATCTCAGCGACAGCATTGAATTTAACTTCTGCTCAGTTCCGTCAAAGTCAACGGGCATGGAGCTTGAAGCAAAAATTTCTTCTGATTCCGACGGGTATATGAAATTCACCGTGCTTGCCGAGGATACCGACGTAAATATTCTGATTGAAGAAATGGTAATGGAACGCTTCGGCTATGACAGCGACGAATATTATCTCAAGGATATGACAATACCGGGCAACGTTGATATAAAAGAGATGTTTGAGGAAATTTACGCCGAGCTTAAAAGCCTCGCAAAGGAGCATATTTCCGAGCAGAAACAGCAGCTTGCCGATTATAACGCAAATCCCGGTGCTTATACCGCAAAAAAGACAGCGGACAACGCTTATAACAGAGAAGCGGCGGTAGCCTATTCCTACAAGTGGGTAAGCGGCGATGAGGTAGTCAGAAATCCCGAATACAGCGACTATTCAATATACGGCGGCAACTGTCAGAATTACGTATCGCAGGCACTGTACGAATCGGGAATACCGATGGACTGGGACGGAAATTACACAATTCAATGGAAGTGGTTCGACGACGAGGTAAACTATAATCAAAGCGACTGGGGACGTTCTATTTCCTGGTCAGGTACGGAGTATTTTTACGAATACTGCACGGAAAACAAAGGAAGCGGACTTGTAGCCGAAACCGATGTCAACATATACAGCGTAAGCCCCGGAGACGTTATGCAGTATGTTTCGGACGACTGGGCAAAGCACAGCGTAATTGTTTCAAAGGTTATCTACAACGACGACGGCACGGTTGCGGATATTCTTATCAACAGCAATACCACCGACAGGGTTGACTTTCCTTTGAGCGCCTACGGCTACACCGGTATAAGGGCGATAAGAATTATCGGCTGGAACGATTAAAGCAAAAAGGCAAAAGGGACTTTATTTCCTTTTGCTCTTGGGCAACACCGCACAAAGCCCGTCTAAAGACCGTGCATGTCATCTGCTTGCAGCTTTTCCGTCATATTTCACAAAAGCGCTCGTGAATACACAAAGTATTCACTGCGCTTTTTGTTTTATCTGACGAAAATTCTGCCGACACATCTGACGCACAATATTTGTGGGGTGTTGCCCTTGATTTTTTTGTCGCAATATGTAATAATTATAGTGGGTTATTGGGGAAATGTTTTTCCAAAATCCGTTAACGACGGTTAAAGAGAGATGTAATAAATGGCGAAATTTTTTGATTTTAACGGCGACTATACGGGGCTGACCGAGGAAAAGGCGGCATCTGCGCTTGAATTATACGGGAGCAACGAATTTACCGAAACCAAGGACAAGAGCTTTAAGGCACATCATATACTGCTCTGCCCCGTTTCAATTTTACTCGCGGCGGCGGGACTTATACAGATTTTTTTCCTCGGCGGCATTGCAAGCGGAATAATATGTATTCTCGCGTCTGCCGTGCAGATAACCGCATTCGGTCTTCTCTGCTCAAGGTGCAATAAAATTATAAAGCGCCGCATGGCGGCGGCGCAGATGAAATACCGCGTAATAAGAAATTCGGCGCTTGTGCTTGTACCCTCCTCACAGCTTGTACCCGACGATATACTCGTGCTTCAAAGCGGAGAGATGGTGCCTGCGGACGCGCATATTTTAGAGCTTATTTCGCTGACGGTTGACGAAAGCCGCTTTACGGGCGTTTCTTCTCCCGCTGAAAAGCAATGCGGCGCAGATACCAAAAGCACGGGAATTAAAAAGACAATGCTCTATGCGGGAACGAGAATATTATCCGGCTCTGTTGCGGCAAGAATTTGTGCAACGGGCGAGGACACCTACCGCGCAAGGACAGCAGAAAGCAAGGAAGCGCTTTGCGATCCAAACTTTTCAAGCTACGAAAGGCTTTGCGAAAAGCTCCGTACTCCTATTTGCGCAGGTGCGGCGGTAATATGCCTTATCGGTATTATTATTTCGGCTGTCACGGGACAAAATCCCGCAGTTACCGCACTTACGGTTGTATGCGCTCTTATGTGCATGCTCATGCCCTTTGCCGAGCTTTTTATAAGGCTGTACAATACGGGCTGTGCAAAGCGTGCGGAGCGAAAGGGCGCTATCATTAAAAATCTCGGCGTGCTTGAAAAACTCAACAGTCTTACCTGCGTCATTATTGACAAGTCAATGGTCGTAGCTCCGAATATGCTGGAGGTTTCAAGCGTATACAGCAAAAACAAAACCCTTATGACCGCCGTTACGGTCCTTTCCTGCGACAGGGAAAATCCGAGCGTGACAGAGCAGGCGTTCCTTCTTCATGCGGCGATAGGCGGTACGGACATCGCACAGCTTAAATCCAACGAGCATATCGCCTTTTACCCCTACAACGACACCGACAGAATAGGCGGCAATATATACAGATTTGACGATAAGCTGCTGCTTTGCGTCAAGGGCTCGGTTGAAAAGGTGACGGGACTTTGCGACATGAGCGCCGATAAGCTGTTTGACACAACTAAGCACGCAGACAATTTGAGAAAGCGCGGACTTGAGGTATGGGCGTGCGCCTACTGCATAATTGACGGCGACGAGCTTCCGAAAAGCCTTTACTCCGTAAAATATACCTACATCGGCATGATTTCCTTTATCAGCGCGACAAGGGATATGATACCGCTTGCGCTTCAGGGCTGTAAAAGAGCAGGCGTAAGACTTGTGCTGACTTCATGCGACAATCCCGAAACGGCGGCTTCAATGGGCAGAAAGATAGGTCTTGACGCAAGCCGTATGATAACGGGCGAACAGCTTGCCGATATAAAATACGGCAATGAAACGGCTGACCTTACCAAAACGGAGATATTCAGCCATATTACCGAGGCACAGCGACTTGAGATAATTGACCTTCTGCGCTCTCAGGGTGAAACGGTTGCGGTTGTCGGAAATACCGATTCAGATTATGAAGCGGTCAGCCGCTGTGACCTGGGAATGACCTCGCTTCAGAATACCACGGGTTGTGTGTATGAGGCGTGCGGGCTTGTTGTCAGGGACGATAACTTCTCCTCTGTTGTTGAAATAATCAAGGAAGCGCGACAGCTCCACAGAAATATAAAGAAGTGCCTTTCGGTACTGCTGACCTCCTTTACGGCAGTTGCACTGTGTGCCGCGGCAGATGTGCTGTTCTCGCTTCACGCATTATGTCCCCTGCTGATATGGCTTACGGCAGGCGTGCTTACTCCGCTTTGCTGTATGGCGTTTAGGGATAACACCTCCGACCTTTCCTCGGACATGGCTCCGTCGGGATTTATCGGCAAGGGCAAGGCAGACAGGAGCTTCTTTGTCAACGCAGTTGTATACGGCTTGCTGATAGGCGTTATATCCTCGCTTCTTTGCATTTGTGTGAAAGGAAGCGTCTCCGATATGCAAATATCCTCACTGCTGTTCATATCGCTCTGCACGGCAATACCACTTACGGCGGTTTCCGCATCGGACAGCAAAAGTATTCTGCACCGCAAAGCAAAAAGCACAGACGGCAAGGGCGCAACGACCTTCATACTCACTCTCGCCGCCGCCTTGCTTTTAACCTATTTGCCGTTTATAAGCACCGCCTTCGGTTTTGAAGCTCCCCACCCCATCGCTTGCATACTTGCGGTAATACTCGGAACAATTCCCTTTGCGGGAATTGAAGCCAAAAAGCTGATAAAATAACGATAAATAATAACAAAAAATGTGCAGTCGCAAAGGCTGCACATTATTTTTAGGCTCTTTGTCAATAGTTGGGGTAAAAAGTTAAAATGGAATTATGCAAGCAGCTGCTGTGTTAGGTAGCTGCT
>CALXBK010000032.1 GCA_944386545.1 uncultured Ruminiclostridium sp. | reverse complement strand
AAATCAAAGTTCTGAAAAGAAATGCTTACGGCTATCGTAATTTCAACAGATTTCGTAACCGTATCCTGCATATTTTTCTCATCAAAAACTTAATACGCAACAAGCAGATACTTAACAGCAGCTGCTTGCATAATTCCATTTTAATTTTTTACCCCAACTATTGACAAAGAACCTTTTTGATAAAACAAACCTGAGAAGAAATGACAATCTTCTCAGGTTTTATTTCTGTATTGCTATTCTCCGTTGAGCAGGATTATATTATTTTAAAGCTTATAGTAGTCAACGCCGCCCTTGAACAGAAGCTGTTCCTTGTTGCCGTCAACATTCACACAGGTATCCTTTGCGATACGCTCTGTGTGTCCCATCTTGCCCAGCACTCTGCCGTCGGGAGAGATAATTCCCTCGATAGCGTACATGGAGCTGTTGGGGTTGTAGGCAAGCTCCATTGAAGGCTCGCCGTTAAGGTCAACGTACTGGGTTGCAACCTGTCCGTTTTCAATAAGCTTCGCAATAACCTCATCGCTTGCGACAAATCTGCCCTCGCCGTGAGAAATCGGTATATTGTACACCTCGCCGACCTTGCAGTGCATAAGCCATGGAGATTTATCCGTGCATATTCTTGTAAGAGCGAGCTGAGATTGGTGTCTGCCAATTGCGTTGTAAGTGAGCGTGGGGCTTTCGCTTGAAAGCGGGACAATCTGACCGAACGGAAGAAGTCCGAGCTTAATGAGCGCCTGGAAGCCGTTGCAGATACCTATCATAAGACCGTCACGCTTGTACAGCATTTCCTCTACTGCATCCTTAATCTTAGGATTGCGGAAGAACGCATTGATAAACTTTGCCGAGCCCTCAGGCTCGTCGCCGCCCGAAAAGCCTCCCGGAATAGCAATAATCTGGCTGTCCGCAATTCTTGCGGCAAATTCGTTTACGCTGTCCTCCATATTCTGTGCGGTAAGGTTGCGGATTACATAAATATCCGCCTCGCCGCCGTATCTCTCAAACGCCGCCGCCATGTCGTATTCGCAGTTTGTGCCGGGGAATACGGGGATAAGCGCCTTAGGCTTTGCAAGCCTTGAGGGAGCCTTGCTTGCGAGCAGCTCACAACCCTTGTCATAGGAAATAACAGGAGGTTTGGGCATTTCTTCAACGGTATTCCTGAAGATAGGCTCAAGCACTGCGTCATACTTCTTTTCAAGTGCCGCAATATCAAACTTAACCTCGCCGCACTCAATAGTGTACTCTTCGGTGGTTTCACCAATATAGCGAGCGCCCTCGATTTCGCCGTTTGCCTCGATTACAAATGCGCCGCCGCAAACGCCGAACAGCTCCTTGTCGGTAATGGAGCAGAGCTTTGCGCCTATTCTGTTACCGAGCGACATCTTGAAGATACCCTCGGCAACGCCGCCGCCCGTTACAGCCCATACAGAGAGTGCCTTGCCGTCTGCAATTGCCTTTTCAACGGTTTTGAATACCTTCTTGACGCTCTCGAAGTCGGGCATCATATTTTCATCGTACTTGGGTGCGATATAGTAAATACCGCTGCAAGGGAGCTTGAACTCGGCAGAAATAATTTTATCGGACTTTGCTGTGGATACCGCAAAGGAAACAAGCGTGGGAGGAACGTCTATATCCTCGAATGTACCGGACATTGAATCTTTGCCGCCGATAGCGCCGCAGGAAAGGGCGAGCTGTGCCTTGTATGCGCCTAAAAGTGCCGCAAAGGGCTTGCCCCATCTTTCGGGGTTGTCCTGTGTGCGTTCAAAATATTCCTGGAAGGTAAGCCAGCACTTGTCGCTGTTACCGCCTGCCGCAACTACCTTTGCAATGCTCTCAACTACCGCAAGAGCAGCTCCGTGATACGGCGACTGACGGCTGATTGAAGGATTGAAGCCCCACGCCATTATTGATGCGGTTGAAGTGTTTCCCGAAAGCACGGGAAGCTTTGCCGCCATTGCCTGCACCGGCGTCTGCTGTGTCTTGCCCGAATAAGGCATAAGCACAGTAGCTGCGCCGATGGTGGAGTCAAAGCGCTGTACAAGTCCCCTCTGCGAGCATACATTGAGGTCGCAGACGAGCTTTTCCCAATCCTCCGCCGTATTCTTTCTGCCTGTGCAATAGCTTACCGTAGGGGCGGGAACATATATCTCGGTGTGCTTTTCGGCACCGTTTGAATTTAAAAAATCTCTTGAAATATCGCAGATGGTCTTGCCGTTCCAGTTCATTTTAAGTCTTGCTTCTTCGGTTACAACAGCTACGGGAGTAGCCTCAAGGTTTTCTTTCTGAGCAAGGGCGATAAACTTATCGACATCGTTTTTATCAACTACGACAGCCATTCTTTCCTGTGATTCGGAAATCGCAAGCTCCGTTCCGTCAAGACCGTCATACTTCTTGGGCACTGCGTTGAGGTCTATCTGAAGTCCGTCCGCAAGCTCTCCTATCGCAACGGAAACGCCGCCTGCGCCGAAGTCATTGCAGCGCTTGATAAGACGGGTAGCGTCGCTGTTGCGGAAAAGTCTCTGGAGCTTTCTTTCCTCGGGAGCGTTACCTTTCTGTACCTCTGCGCCGCAGCTTTCGAGAGACTCGACATTATGCGACTTTGAAGAGCCGGTAGCGCCGCCGCAGCCGTCTCTGCCCGTTCTGCCGCCGAGGAGAATGATTACATCTCCGGGAGCAGGACGCATACGGATTACATTGCTTGCGGGAGCGGCACCGATTACAGCGCCTATCTCCATACGCTTTGCCATATAGCCGGGATCGTATATTTCCGCAACATGGCCTGTTGCAAGTCCTATCTGGTTGCCGTAGGAGGAATAGCCCTGCGCCGCCGTGGTGGTAATCTTTCTGGGCGGGAGCTTTCCCGGAATAGTCTTGTCAACCGGAAGCAGCGGGTCGGAAGCGCCCGTTACTCTCATCGCCTGATATACATAGGAGCGTCCCGAAAGGGGATCTCTGATTGCACCGCCAAGACAGGTTGCCGCACCGCCGAAAGGCTCTATTTCCGTGGGGTGGTTGTGTGTTTCGTTCTTGAACATCAGCAGCCACTCCTCGTCCTTACCGTCAACATCAACGGTAATCCTGACGGAGCAGGCGTTTATCTCCTCGCTCTCATCGAGGTCGGGAAGCAGTCCGTCCGCCTTGAGCTTTCTTACAGCGGCGGTGGCAATATCCATAAGGCATACCGGCTTTGCCGATCTGCCGAGCTCCTCCTTGTCAAGTCTGTACTGCTTGTATGTGTCTGCAATATAATCTGCGTCTATTGTCGCCTTGTCAATAATCGTGCCGAAGGTGGTGTGACGGCAATGGTCGGACCAGTAGGTGTCCAGCATTCTGATTTCGGTAAGGGTGGGGTCCCGCTGTTCTTTTGCGAAATAATCACGGCAGCAGATAATATCACCCAAATCCATTGCAAGAGCGTAATCCTTTATAAATTGCTTTAACTGCTCTTCGCCGTAGGAGATAAATCCGCTGAGCACGGGAACATCCTTGGGAACGTCATATCTTACCTCAAGCGTTTCATACTGCTCAAAGCCACACTCTCTCGCTTCAACCGCGTTTATGAGGTAATGCTTTATCTTTGCAAAATCATCGTCTGTAATTCTGCCCTTTAAAAGGTAGAGCTTTGCATATTTTACCGTGGGGCGGTCGCCCTGACACAGCATCTGAATACACTGCGCCGCAGAATCTGCTCTCTGGTCAAACTGGCCGGGGAGAAATTCCGAAGCGAACATTCTCTCGTCGTCGGAAAGCTGCGGCAGAGCGTAATATACATTATCAACGGGCGGCTCGGAAAAAACCGTAGGGGTAGCCTTTTCAAAGTTTTCCTTAGTAATGCCCTCTGCATCATAACGGTTTATAATGCGGACATCCTCCAAGCCCTTTATCTGAAGAGCCGTAACAAGGTCGGAAAGCACCGCCTTGCCCTCAACCGCAAACTGCGGCTTTTTCTCCACATAAATACGAAATACTGACATAATTTTCCTCCGTTTGAGTTATGCCCGATAATAAAACGGGCGTTGCTTGTCCTGCAAAATCTGCGGGACACAATAAACCACTTAAGGCGACACCGCACAGAGATTGTGCGTCAAATTCGCAGTCAATTTTTTCGTCAGATGAAGCAAAAAGTGCAGGAAAATACTCTGTGTATTTCCGAGCATTTTTGTAAAATATGGCGGAAAAAGCGAAATCAGACGGCGTGCAAAGCCGTCAGGCGAGCTTTGTGTGGTGTTGCCTTAACATTATACAACAAAATTTCCGAGATTACAAGACTTTTATCGCAGAGAAAATAAAATGTAGCAAAAAAAACTAATATATTGACTAAATCGGAATTTTTGTGGTATATTCTATATAAGGAAGCATTACAGCTTTAAAAGGAGGTAAAAATGAAAAGGGTTGCATTTTACGATACAAAGCCTTATGATAGGGAGTCCTTTGACAAGGCGAACAGCGGAGAATACGAAATAATCTATATAGAGTCAAAGCTGAATTTACGCACAGCGGTGCTTGCAAACGGCTGTGAGGCGGTATGCGCCTTTGTAAACGACGAAATGAACGCCGAGGTTATAGACGAGCTTTACAAAATCGGGGTAAAGGTTATAGCCATGCGCTGTGCGGGTTACAGCAACGTTGATTTCAAGGCCGCTTTCGGCAAAATAAACGTTGTGAGAGTGCCTGCCTATTCCCCCCATTCGGTAGCGGAGCACGCCCTTGCCCTGCTTCTTGCGTTGAACAGGAAAATTCATAAGGCGTACAACCGCACGAGAGACTTCAATTTCAGCATTTCCGGATTTACGGGAATAAACCTTTATCGGAAAACTGCGGGAATTATAGGCACAGGCAAGATAGGCAGGGCTTTTGCGGATATATGCAGAGGACTCGGAATGAGAATACTCGCATACGATCCTTACCCCGCCAAGGACGCCGATTTCGAATATACCGACCTTGATACGATATATGAGCAAAGCGACATTATTTCCCTGCATTGTCCCTTAACAGCGGCAAACAACAGAATGATAAACGCCGCCGCCTTCTCAAAAATGAAAAAGGGCGTATTTATCATCAACACCTCAAGAGGTGCATTGATTGACTCCGAGGCGCTTCTTGACGCGCTCAACGACGGCACGGTGCGCGGCGCGGGGCTTGATGTGTATGAGGAAGAAAGCGAGCTTTTCTTTGAGGATTTTTCCAACACCATAATAAAGGACGACGTTCTTTCGTTGCTTATTTCAAAGCCGAATGTGCTGCTGACCTCTCATCAGGCATTCTTAACCGAGGAGGCACTTAAAAACATAGCGCAGACAACCTTTAAAAATCTTGACGATTTCTTTTCGGGGGCGTCTCTTCCGAACGAGGTGTGCTATCAGTGCGACACGGGAAAAATCGACGAATGCAGACAGGGAAAGCAAGGAAGATGCTTTTAGAATAACAGCAATCGGCTGACAGCTATTTTGCGTCAGCCGATTTACTGTTTGCTTTTATTTTGCGGCGCTGTATTTCAACTTTGTCGCAAGTCCTCCTCTTATATGACGTTCATTTTTATTTTTAAGCAGTACCTCCCGTACCTTTTTGTATAGAACGGGATTTATTTTTTCAAGTCTGACGGTAACATCCTGATGTACCGTGCTTTTGCTGATACCAAACTGCTTCGCGGCGCTTCTCACCGTAGCGGAGTTGTCAATTATGTATTCTCCCAATATAACACATCTTTCCTGTTTGCCGTCCGATGTAATAACGGATTTTCCTTTCACATAACCGCCCCTTTCTGACAGGTAATCTGTTGTTGATTTATATGCCGTAAAAAACTAAAATATGAAAGAATGTAATTGCATTATCGGCAAAAATGTGATACAATAATAAATAATGTGCGGAAAGGAGCTAAAATATGGATATAAGAGTTGGCGATATTCTTAAAATGAAAAAGGAACATCCCTGCGGCTCAAAGGAAATGCTCGTGCTTCGCACGGGAGCAGACTTCAAGCTGAGATGTACAGAGTGCGGACGGGAATTTATGATTCCCCGTTCAAAATGCGAAAAGAAAATAAAAGCTGTACAAAGAGAACAGCAGGACGAATTAAAGCAGTAACGAACGGAGAAAAGCATGACAGAAAAACTTGACATAATGGAAAAGCGATTTGAGGAGATAAACGAAAAGCTTACCGATATTAACGTGATAAACGACCAGCAGCAGTATAAAAATCTTATGAAGGAGCTTAAAAATTTAACTCCCATTATAGATAAATACCGAATGTACAAGGCGGCGCAGGCAGATTTTGAAGAAGCGAGGCAGATGCTTGACGCAGGCGGACTTGACAAGGACTTCAAGGAGATGGTATCCGAGCAGCTTGAGGAAAACAAAAAGCTGATGGCGGAATATACCGAGGAGCTGAAGGTATTGCTCCTTCCTAAAGATCCCGACGATGACAGAAACGTAATCATTGAGATAAGAGGCGGTGCAGGCGGCGACGAGGCGGCGCTGTTTGCGAACACCCTTTACAGAATGTACACCATGTACGCACAGCTCAAGGGCTGGAAGATAGAGGTAATAAGCTCAAACCCGACAGAGCTTGGCGGCTATAAGGAAATAAGCTTTTCCGTTGAGGGCGAAAGCGCTTATGCAAAGCTGAAATACGAAAGCGGAGTGCACAGAGTTCAGCGCGTTCCCGAAACAGAAATGCAGGGCAGAATACACACCTCCACCATTACCGTTGCTGTACTTCCCGAGGTTGAGGAAATAGACGTCGAGATAAATCCCGCCGACCTTGAATTTCAGACCTACCGTTCAAGCGGTGCGGGCGGTCAGCATATCAACAAGACCGAATCCGCAATACGCATAATCCACCACCCGACGGGCGTTGTGGTTGAATGTCAGGAGGAGCGCAGTCAGCACAAGAACAAGGACAAGGCGATGAAAATGCTGTACAGCAAGCTGTACGAGGCAAAGCTCAACGAGCAGAACAGCAAAATTGCCGCAGAGCGAAAAATACAGGTAGGCACGGGCGACCGTTCCGAAAGAATAAGAACCTACAATTACCCTCAGAGCAGAGTTACCGACCACAGAATAGGACTTACGCTGTACAAGCTGGAGCAGTTCCTCAACGGCGACTGCGACGAGGTATTTGAAGCGCTGGCAATTGCGGACAAGGCGGCAAAATTAGCTTCAAGCTCAGAAGAATAAAGGTGATAATTTGACAACCGAGGTAAAAAAGCCGTCGCATGAGGTTTTAAAACAGGCGGCGGAAATTATAATGCAAAGCGGCGTTGTCGGCGTTCCTACCGAAACGGTGTACGGACTTGCCGCAAACGCTTACGATGAAAAGGCATGCGCCGCAATATTTGCCGCTAAGGGCAGACCGCAGGACAATCCGCTTATAATACACATAAGCGACCTTGAAATGCTGGAGCGCTCCGCAAGGGATATTCCTCCCCTTGCCTACACGCTGGCGGAGCATTTCTGGAGTGGTCCTCTTACGATGATATTTAAAAAGAAGGATATAGTACCATATACCACAAGCGGCGGTCTTGATACCGTTGCAGTGAGAATGCCGGACAACGAGGACACGCTCAATCTGATAAAGCTGTGCGGCGTACCCCTTGCCGCCCCGTCGGCAAATTTATCGGGAAGTCCGAGCCCTACCTCGGCGGATCATGTTTTTGAAGATATGAACGGCAGAATACCGCTGATAATAGACGGCGGCGAATGTAAGGCGGGCGTTGAAAGCACGGTTGTCTGCTTTACCGAGGACGGCGGGATAAAAATACTGCGTCCCGGCGTTATTACGGCAGAGCAGTTAAGCCGCTTTGCAGATGTAGTCACGGATAAAAACGTGTTTTTAAAGCCCGATGAAAGGGAAAAGGTAATCTCCCCCGGCGTAAAATACAAGCATTATTCTCCCAAAGCGGAAATTATCATTGTGGAAGCAGAAAACGAAAACAGCTTCGCAAGCTTTGTAAATCAAAACAAGGATAACGGGGTTTATGCCGTAACGTTCGGCAATGAAAGCGGGATTGAGCTTCCCGCCATTCCCTACGGAGAAAGTGCGGAAGAACAGGCGCACAATCTGTTCGCAGTGTTAAGGCAGACCGATGAATTAGGCGCAAAGCGGGCGTATGTGAGATGCCCCGAAAAGCAGGGCGTGGGAGCGGCGGTATACAACCGACTGCTCAGAGCCGCCGCATTCAGGGTTATAAAGGTGTAAAAATGGAAAAAAAATATATCTGCGGGCTTACGGGAATGTCAGGCGCAGGAAAATCCTCCGTCTGCGAGCAATTTAAAGCGGCAGGCTTTTTCGTGATTGACTGCGACAGGGTTTCAAGACAGGCGGTGCAAAAGGGCGGCGACTGCCTTTTTGAAATAGAAAAGTATTTCGGCAGTGAAATAATTACCGAAAGCGGAGAGCTTGACAGAAAAAAGCTCGGCAACATCGTTTTTTCCGATAAGCGCAAGCTCGAAAGGCTGAACGATATAATTTATCCGTATATCACATACAATGTTCTTGAACAGATAAGAACGGCGGATAACGCCATGCTGCTTCTTGACGCTCCGACGCTGTTTGAGAGCGGGATTGACTTTATCTGTGACGGTATAGTAAGCGTGGTGTGCGATAAGGAAACCTCAATACAACGGATAATGAAGCGTGACAAGCTGACATATATTCAGGCGGAAAACAGACTGTCCTCACAGCACCCGCCCGAATACTATACCGAAAAAAGCGATTATTCCATTGAAAACAACGGCAGTATGGAACAGCTTTTTCAAAAAACTCAAACGGTGATAAATAATCTATGCGAAAAAATTCAGTAAAATTTGAAAAGAGGGGCAGTAAAGCGGCAGTTATTTCCTTTATCATAATTGTTGCAATCTCCCTTGTGATATTCGGCGCATTGTACGGCACGGATAAGTACCGCAGAAGCGTTCATCCGCTTATGTATACCGAATATGTCGAGAAATACTCAGACGAGTACTCTCTTGACAAGTATTTAGTGTACTCCTTTATCCTAACGGAAAGCGGCTTTGATCCCAATTCCGAGTCTTATCTCGGCGCAAGGGGGCTTATGCAGATAATGCCCGAAACCTTTGAGTGGATACGGTACAGATTAGGCGAGGACGGCAATCCCGATATAACCTATGATTTAATGTACGACGCTGAGGAGAATATCCGCTACGGCTGTTACCTACTGAGCTATCTCTGCGAGCTGTTCCCTACCCTTACCGAGGTTGCCGCCGCATATCATGCGGGGGCGGGAAGCGTTGAAGCGTGGCTGCTTGATGAAAGCTGTACCGAAAACGGCAGGCTGACAAGTATCCCTAATTCCGACACCGCACATTATGTTGACAAGATAACAAACGCCTACAGCACTTATCTTGAGCTTTACAGCGAAAAATAAGCTGAATAACGGCGCATAATATAAACAAGGCTTTAAGCCCATTTCAGAAAGGAAAGATAAAAATGTCCGAAAAAGAAAAGAAATCCAAGGCTGAACAGCTTAAGGAAAAGCTGTTCTACAAAAAAGAGCATTCAACGCTCACAATGAGCGACAAGGAGCAGAAGGCCGCCGACAGGTACTGCGAGGGCTACAAGCAGTTCCTTGACAAGGGCAAAACCGAAAGAGAAGCGGCGGCGGCGGCTGTCGAAATGGCAAAGGCGGCGGGCTTTGTTCCCTTTGACAAGAAAAAGACATATAAAGCAGGCGACAGGGTTTACCGCCTCAACAGAGAAAAATCCGTAATCCTTGCGGTAATCGGCAAGGGCGATATTGACAGGGGCGTAAATCTCACCGCGGCGCATATCGACTCTCCCCGTCTTGACTTAAAACAAAATCCCCTTTACGAGTCGGAAAACATCGGATATTTTAAGACGCATTATTACGGCGGTATAAAGAAATACCAGTGGCCCAGCGTCCCCCTGTCGCTTCACGGCGTTATTGTAAAGCCGGACGGCAGTAAGGTAACGGTAAACATCGGCGAGGACGAAAACGATCCCGTATTCATGGTAACGGATATACTCCCCCACTTAGCTGAGGAGCAGTACAAAAGACCTGCCGCAAAACTCATTCAGGGCGAGGAGCTTAACATTCTTGTCGGATCACGTCCTTTCAAAGACGACAAGGAAAGCGAGGGAGTAAAGCTCGCTGTAATGGAGATTTTAAACAAGAAGTACGGAATTGTGGAAAAGGACTTTTTAAGTGCAGAGCTTGAATGTGTTCCTGCGTTCAAGGCTAAGGACGTCGGCTTTGACAGAAGCCTTGTCGGCTCTTACGGACAGGACGACAGAGTATGCGCATATACGGCACTTACCGCAATTCTTGATCTGAAGGAAGCTCCCGAAAGAACGGCGGTATGCGTTCTCACCGACAAGGAGGAGATAGGCAGTGACGGCAACACGGGACTTGCAAGCTCTTATCTCAAGTACTTCCTTTACGATCTGGCACAGTGCATGGGCGGCGACGCAAGAACAATGCTGTCCGCCTCCTACTGCCTGTCAGCCGATGTAAACGCGGCATTTGATCCCTCCTTCCCCGACTGCTTTGAGCGCAGAAACTGCTCTAAAATTAATTACGGCGTTGTAGTCGGCAAATATTACGGCGCAAGGGGCAAGTCAGGCACAAGCGACGCCAACGCGGAATATATCGGACATATTCACTCAACCCTTGACAAGAACAAGGTGGTATGGCAGACGGGCGAGCTTGGCAAGGTTGATTTCGGCGGCGGCGGAACGGTAGCAATGTTTATTGCAAACTTAAACATCGACACCGTTGATGTCGGCGTTCCTGTGCTTTCAATGCACGCGCCGTATGAAATTACCGCCAAAAACGACGTGTACATGGCGTATAAGGCGTTTGTGACGTTCCATAAAATGAGCGACTGACGCTTCATAATCCCCACCCGTTTTGAATATAGTGTATAATGCAGATTTACATTGCTTCAAAACGGGTGATTTTATGAACACGGAAAAATTGCGGCTGAAAAAGAAGCTCGGAATAAAGCTAATCGGTATTGCCTGCCTTATTTTGGGTATATTTCTTGCCGCTCGCATTTTCATACGCCCGAATGTATCAAGGGTATGCGAATACAACGCAAGAGCTATAACAATAAGCCTTATGGACGAGGCGGTAAGCGACCGTCTTGACGAGCTTTCGGACGGCTCGCTGTACGGCAGTCTTGTGACGCTGACATACAGCAGTAACGGCAACGTTTCTTCCATAGAAACCGACACCGCACTTATCAACCGCATAAAAACCGATACTCTTTCGGATATAAACAGCAGGCTGTTAAGCGGCGAGCGAGGCAAGTCCGAGCTTTCCGTCGGAACGCTTCTCGGAATACCCGTGCTTCACGGCACAGGTCCTGCCGTTGAGCTTAAAATAGAGCCTAAGGGCTATGCAGACGCAATTTTCATAAGCGAATTTTCAAGCGCAGGGATAAATCAGACTCTGCACCGCATTATTATGAGGACAAATGTTAATGTTGCCGCATATATTCCGATGTACAGTACGGAAATATCGGTAAGCGGAGATTTTCTCATTGCGGAAACGGTTATTGTGGGGAATATTCCCGAAAGCTATACCCATGTGGTATCGGACGAACGGGATATAATCGACACGATAAACGATTATGAGGCGGAACCGCACGACTGACAATGTAAAGGAACAGGTTTACAAAATGGATTTAACCGAAATAATAGCTGAATACGAACGGCTTTGCCGCATTGCCGAGGAGCATAATTTCAATTACTATGTACTCGACAATCCGACAATTGAAGATGACGAATACGATGCTCTTATGAGGCAGATAAAGCAAATCGAGGCTGAATATCCCGATATTGTAACAGAAAATTCCCCCACACGCCATGTGGGAGGCTATGCCCTGAACACCTTTGAAAAGGTAGCTCACACCGTACAGATGGGAAGCTTGCAGGACGTCTTTTCAAAGGAGGAGCTTTACGATTTTAACAAGCGTGTGACGGAGGTTCATAAAAACGCCGTATACTGCGTTGAGCCGAAAATTGACGGACTTTCGGTATCGCTTGAATACACGGACGGAGTGTTCACGCGGGGCTCTACAAGGGGCGACGGCTTTACGGGCGAGGATATAACCAAAAACCTTAAAACGATAAAGTCAATCCCTAAAAGGCTGAATGAGGCTGTTCCCTTTATCGAAGTCCGCGGCGAGGTCTATATGCCAAAAAGCAGCTTTGAACGTCTTGTAACCACCCAGCTTGAAAACGGCGAGGAGCCTGCCAAAAATCCCCGAAACGCCGCCGCAGGCTCGCTCAGACAAAAGGACAGCCGCATAACCGCTTCGAGAGGACTTGATATTTTCGTATTCAATCTCCAGCAGATTGAGGGCAAGGAACTGAAAAGTCACTCTGAGAGCCTTGAATATATGAGCAGGCTTGGCTTTAAGGTTATTAACGGTTATCAGACCTTTACCGATTTTGACAAGGCGGTAAGCCGCATTGAGGAAATCGGCAAAAAACGTCAGGACTACCCCTATGACATTGACGGCGCAGTAATAAAGGTAGATGATTTTGCGCAAAGGCAGGAGCTTGGCAGCACGGCTAAGGTGCCGAAGTGGGCGGTAGCCTTTAAATATCCGCCTGAGGAGAAAACGACGAAGCTCCTTGATATTGAAATAAATGTCGGACGTACAGGCGCGCTTACTCCCGTTGCGGTTTTCGAGCCTGTACAGCTTGCAGGCACGAGCGTTTCAAGAGCCGTGCTTCACAATCAGGATTTTATTGACGGCAAAAATATCCGCATAGGCGATATTATCGCTGTCAGAAAAGCGGGAGATATTATCCCAGAGGTTGTAAGAGTAGCCGAAAGCCGTGGTACAGAGCCGTTTGTTATTCCCGATATATGCCCTGTCTGCGGTGCTAAAGCCGCAAGAGCCGAGGGTGAGGCGGTAATACGCTGTACCAATATCGACTGCCCTGCACAGCTTCTTAAAAACATCGAGCATTTCGCCTCACGCAATGCAATGAACATAGAGGGGCTGGGTGAAGCGGTGGTAAAGCTGCTTTGCGAGAACAAGCTGATTTCCACCGTCGCAGATTTGTACACCTTAAACCCGCAGGAGCTCGAAATGCTCCCGGGCTTCGGCAAGCTGTCGGCGGCAAATCTGCTCCTAAGCATAGAAGGCTCAAAGGCAAGTTCTCCCGACAGACTGTTGTTTGCGCTGGGCATAAAGGGCATAGGTCAGCGAAACGCACAGCTTCTCATGCAGAAATTCGGAAGCATCGAAGCGCTGTCGCAGGCAAGCAAGGAGGATATAGCCGAAACGGAAAACATGGGAGAAATACTTGCGGACAATGTTTACAGGGCGCTGAGAGAGCCGCACATGATACAGCTTATCGAAAGGCTTATAGCCGCAGGGGTAAACACCGTGTATAAGTCGGATAAGAAATCGGATATTTTTGAGGGCTTAACCTTTGTACTGACAGGCACGCTCCCCACTATGACAAGGGACGAAGCCAAAATGCTGATAGAGCAAAACGGCGGCAAAACAAGCGGCTCGGTATCAAAGAAAACGAGCATGGTGCTTGCAGGAGAGGAAGCCGGAAGCAAGCTGACAAAGGCACAGCAGTTAGGAGTAAAAATTATTTCCGAGCAGGATTTGCTGGATATGCTGAAATAACGGAATCTGAAATAGGGCTCGGCAAGGGAGAGGCTGCATAAGCAAGCAGCTTCTCCCTTGAGCTTTACAGTCAGTCGGAATAATCGAGCTTGCAGGAAAATAAATCGGATTTGGAGGATTACTGAATGATACAGCATTATATTGATGAAAAGCAGGTATCAGTTTCACTCTGAAAGGAAATGCAACCTATGAATATTGTCATAATCAGAACTGCAAAACAGGAGAATATAAAACGCATTTTAGAAATTTAGGCGTATTATAAAAAATACGGCAATCACATTTGAATATGATGTTCCTGATTTACAGGAATTTCAAAATAAAGTATATAGCATAATGAAGCGTTATCCATATTTAGTAGCCGAAGTTAACGGAGTAGTTCAGGGGTATACATATGCGAGGGCTTTTGTCGGCAGAGCAGCATATGAATGGTCATGCGAAACGACCGTATATTTGGATTGTACAGTGCAAAAAAGCGGATTAGGGCGTAAGCTTTATGAATCACTTGAAGAATGCCTGCGAGACATGGGAATTTTGAATACGTATGCTTGTATCGCTTTTCCCGAAACGGCAGATGAATACTTAAATAATAACAGTGCAGAATTTCACACGCATTTAGGATTTCACAAAGTCGGAGAATTTCATAAATGTGGATATAAATTCAATCGCTGGTACAATATGATTTGGATGGAAAAGGTCATAGGTGAGCATAAAAAGGAGCAAGCTCCCATAAGGTTTGTTCAGAAAACAATGGCCTGAGACGAAAATACAGAGGTCTAACAATGAATTATACGTATCATTACCAATCGCCTTTGGGCGGTATCACGCTTTCAAGCAACGCAGCAGAGCTGACAGGGCTTTGGTTTGACGGGCAAAAATATTTTGGAGATACCCTCCCGAAGGAATATAAAGAAAAAAACTTGCCGGTATTTGAACAGACTGCCCGTTGGCTGGATATTTATTTCAGCGGCAAAGCGCCTGATTTCACACCGCCGCTATGTATGCAGACAACGCCTTTTCGTAAAGCCGTATGGGAAATTATGCTGACAATTCCTTTTGGAAAGACAATGACATACGGCGAAATCGCAGAAAGAATGGCAAAGCAAAAAGGACTTTCCGCAATGTCCGCACAGGCTGTCGGCGGTGCGGTGAGTCATAACTCAATTTCACTCATTATTCCCTGTCACCGTGTTGTCGGCACAAACGGCAGCCTGACAGGCTATGCGGGCGGTATTGAAAAAAAAGTAAAGCTGCTCACATTGGAAAAAACCGATATGTCCTCATTTTTCGTGCCGAAGAAGGGAACGGCATTATGATTTCGTCAAATGCAAAGACAATACAAAATTCCTTTACCGAGCAGGCGAAAAGCTTTGAAACAAAATTGATGAACCTTACAAAGCAAGAATATTTGTAGCATACGGTTTCGTGCGTCAATCCTCAAAGGACAGATACCGTTTTAGAGGCGGCAGGAGCTTGTAGCTGCGGGCGTTTACTTGCTCCGTTTGTAAAAATGTGACCTGTCCTGACATGACAAGATGAAACAGAAGCCCTGCGTGATCCCTCGCATAAGCAAAATTTGAACAAGAGAGAATTTACCGAAATGCTCCGAAAAACGGCAAGCGCTGTCAGGAAATGAAAATTCACTGCAACAAAGTTGGTATTATCCGAGAGCCGACTGCCGAAGATATAGAGGAATTCCTCCAAGAGCATATCAAAACAAGCCCTTCTTAAAGGCAAGAACGGCATAGCCAGCAGCTATACCGTTCTAATACAACAATAAAATTGGGATACAAAGCCTCTTGGCGCCCTACCCATGCAGCGTGCCCAAGAGGCCTTTTATTGTGAAATTATCAATCCGCAAGGAAGCTCTCCATTAAGGTACAGCCCTTTGCGATATATTCTCCCGTTTCGGCGGCGGTCCTTTCGCAGAAGCAGTCAACGCCGTCAAGCTGTTTCCTGCTGTCGTAAATCATAAACGGCACGGGGGCGTTTGTGTGGGTTTTAAGCTCTAACGGTGTAGGATGGTCGGGGCAGATAAGAATTTTAATATCTTCATTTTCAAATTCTTTCAGCAGTCTGCCGAGTATCTTTTCGTCAATAAGGCTAATCGACTTTATCTTGTTGCTTATCTCGAAGCGGTGTCCGCATTCGTCGGGAGCTTCAACATGGATATACACAAAATCCTTGCCGCCTCTGAGCGCGTCAATTGCCGCCTGCGCCTTTCCGTCAAAATTGGTGTCGATGTAGCCTGTTGCGCCCTCTACATTCATAACCTCCATGCCGGTAAATTTGCCGATACCCTTGAGCAAATCAACAGCGGAAATCATAGCGCCGCTCTTTCCGTATTTCTCGGCAAAGGGAGCGAGATTTTTACGCACGCCCTCTCCCCAGAACCAGATGCTGTTTGCGGGACGCAGTCCTCTTTCAATTCTCTTTTTATTTACAGGGTGGTCCTTTAACAAGTCGTAGCTTTTTTTCATCATATCAATAAGCGGCTTGCCGTTCTCATTTGCGCCGAGATAGCCCTTGATAGGCTTGCCCGTGATGTCGTGGGGCGGTATGAAAGTGCCTATGTCAAGTGTGCCGTGATCCCAGATAAGGCAATGGCGGTAGCTTACGCCGCTGTAAAATTTGAACTCGTCCGTGCCGAGCTTTTCGTCTATGTACTTTATAAGCTCTGCCGCCTCTGCTGTAGAAATATCGTCCGCACAGTAGTCAAGTATCGTCTTGTCCTCGTAATTTTCTTCATCGGAGAGCGTTACAAGGTTTGTTCTGAACGAAACGTCGGTAGGCTTCATATCAATGCCTATGCTTCCTGCCTCTAAGGGACTTCTGCCCGAATAGTAAACTGCGGGATCATATCCGAGCACCGAGAGATTGGCTACATCGCTTCCGGGCTTTAAATTGTCGTCAACCGTCTTTACAAGACCTACTCTCGATACCTTTGCAAGTCTGTCCATGTTAGGCTTTGCCGCTACGCTCATCGGAGTGCCGTCTATATCTTCTCTCGGCAAATCCGCCATGCCGTCGCAAAGCAATACAATATACTTCATATATTTGCTTTCCTTTCTTTTAATGCGCTAAATCGGAAAAATCATTCCGAAAAGAGTATATCACAAGTCAGGCAAAAATGCAATATCTACTTTCAAATGAGAATATAAATTGCCGTTATAAATTTCCTCGGATAATTCTTTTCAAAGGAATAAAGATAACGACAGGGAGAATTTCAGGTCCTTGAAGGGAGATGTAATTTTGAACGTATCAAAAAAAGAATACGAAAGCATATATCAGAAGCATTCCGGCAAAAGCAAGCTATATATAACAATCCCAAAAGCCTTTGCAATAGGCGGTTTTATCTGCTGTATCGGTGAATTTTTCACAAATATGTATCTGTATATGGGATTTGATGCGGAAAAGGCGGCGGCGTACACCTCAATCACGCTTGTACTGCTAAGCGCCTTGTTTACGGGTTTCGGACTGTACGAGAGAATAGCAAAGCACGCAGGCGCGGGTACTCTCGTGCCGATAACCGGCTTTGCAAACGCCGTTGTATCCCCTGCCCTTGAGTTTCACACGGAGGGGCTTGTACTCGGCACTGCGGCAAAAATGTTCGTCATAGCGGGTCCTGTCATAGTATACGGCATATTCTCTGCGTTTGTGTACGGAATTGTCCTTGTGATAATAAAGGCGTTCGGAGGTTAGTATGGCAAGATTGTTATGCGACGGCACAGTGGAATTAAACGGCGGCGTGTCGGTGTACTCATACGGCTCGGCAGTTGGAAAAATGGAGGGCGACGGTCCTTTAGGCGCGTGCTTTGACTATATAGCTAAAGGCGCGGAGCTGGGCAAGGAAACATGGGAACAGGCGGAAAGCACCTTTCAGCAGTACGCCTTTGAAATTGCGCTTAAAAAAGGCAGCTTTATCAAGGACGACATCAGCTTTATCTTTGCGGGAGATTTGCTTAATCAATGCACAGGCTCGGCTTACGGACTGAGGGATACCTCGCTTCCCTTTTTCGGGGTGTACGGCGCTTGCTCTACTATGGCGGAAAGCCTCAGCCTTGCGTCATTGTTTGCGGATATGCGGCTCGGTGAATACTCTGCGGCGATTACCTCCTCGCACTTTTGCTCTGCGGAGAGGCAATTCCGCTTCCCGATAAACTACGGCGGCGTGCGTACTCCCACGGCGCAGTGGACGGCTACCGCGTCGGGCTGTTGTATTGTCGGTGCGGCAGACAAGCCGCCCTTTGTAAAGAGCTTCACGACAGGCAAAATCACCGATATGGGCGTAAAGGACGCAAACAACATGGGCGCGGCTATGGCAGGTGCGGCTTATGACACGATAAAGCGGCACTTTATCAACACCAAGACAACGCTTGCGGATTATGACGCAGTATTTACGGGGGACCTCGGACAGGTAGGCTCTGACACGCTTAAAGAGCTTTTCGAGCGTGATAATATAAGCATTGAGGGCAAGCACGAGGACTGCGGGCTTATGCTGTATGACAGAGAGAAGCAGGACGTTCACGCGGGCGGCTCGGGCTGTGGGTGCAGTGCAAGCGTGCTGTGCGGTCATATTCTCCCCATGATAGAAAAGGGAGAGCTTCACAGGGTGCTGTTTGCGGCAACGGGCGCGCTTATGTCAACTACCAGCGTACAGCAGGGAGAAAGCATACCGGGAATATCCCACCTGCTGGAGCTGTCGGACAATTAGCCGACAATGAAAGGTAAAATGCTATGGATATGATAATGGAATATGTATGGGCGTTTTTGGTAGGCGGAACGCTTTGTGCGATAGGTCAGCTTTTAATCGACCTTACAAAGCTCACGCCTGCAAGAATACTCGTTATTTACGTTATAAGCGGAGTTGTACTCGGCGCATTGGGACTGTATCAGCCGCTTGTGGATTTTGCGGGGGCGGGAGCGTCCGTACCTCTTACGGGCTTTGGCAATCTCCTTGCACAGGGAATGAAAAAGGCTGTTGAACGTGACGGCTTTCTCGGTATATTCACGGGCGGCTTTACCGCCTGCTCTGCGGGAGTTACGGCGGCTATGGTTTTCGGTCTTATCTGTGCTGTGGTATTTAAAAGAACGGACAGAACAAGGCAGGAATAATTTATCGGGCATGAAAAAGCCGCTTTGCGTACAACGGCACGCAAAGCGGCTTTTATCGTATAAACTAAACCTTACCGCAGTTTTTTCTCCATAATCTCATAAACCAAAACAACATCATTCACCAAACGGTATACACCATGCCCTGTTGTCTTATATCCTCTGTGCTCATATATGCAAACAGCAGGAAGAGAAGCGTCTAAAACGGCAGTATCGTGCTTTTTAGCTATTTGTGCTTCAAGACAGTTTATGATATGAGAGCCGCACCCCTGCCCCTGATAAGACGGGAGAACATAAACCCCCGTGATATGGTTGCCGTCATAACAGCCTGTTCCGACCGCAATTCCGTCACAGCACAACATGCCCATGTTGCCCGTTTTAATTCCCTGTACTATATGCTCCCTGTTGTGATGGCGGCAAAAGAAATCTACAACCTCATTCGGGTAATACTTGGGATATATTTCCCTTATCGTTGTGTGCAGAACTTTAATTATCTCATCAGCCATATTCAATGTAGCTTTAATGTATTCCATTGCTTACTCCGTTTCATTCTTAGATCTGACGGGGATAATCTGAGGAAAAAACGTGAAATCTCCTCCATGCTCGCAGATAGATTAATTTCGCCGTACCTTGCGCCAAAATCAATAGGGCTTTTTCATCAGCGCTTCCTTTGCGGAGCAGTATTTATCCGCAATGCATACAAGCCACGCCTCTGTCGATGTGGGTATTCTCGTAAGGGTAAGCGGCCACATATGGTTTATGATAATTCCCCTCTCCTTTTTGGAAAGCCAAAACGTGTTGCGAGCGTTTCTCTCTGCCGTAACAGGGTGCGAAAATCCGTGCAGTCCGTCAGGCGTAAATGCCTGCTTATGCCAGTCGTAAAGGAAAAAATCATGAAGCATTGCGCCCCTTGCTAGCGCCTTCGGATCTATTTTGAGCTTTAACCTTTTTGCATACATATAAGCGTAAAGGCACACCATAAGGCAATGGTCGTAGGTTGAGATATTGCCGTGCTGGGTAAAGCTCTTCATTTTCTTTACCCTGCTGTCGCAAAGAAGCCCTTTTACAGTATTTATAAACAAAATATCCTTTTCGTCAAAATGAGAGGAAATTTTTATTTCAGTCATCGTTTTCATCCTCTTCGTCATACAATTCTGCCGTATTACCGTCAAGTCTGCCGGTCTTGGGGATACGGCGGGATATACAGGATGCGCCGCCTGCATTGTTTTCGGAGTCAAAGCCGCCGAACTGCGTTTCCTCCTTCTTTTCTTTCATCTGCTTTCTTGCTGTATAGCAGAAATCAAACGTCATAATAAGCGAAACAACAGCTGCCGACGTGCATATAAACGGGTGCGGGAGCCGTTCAAGCACGAACAGCGTAAGTCCCGATATAATGTATGTAACAACAAGTCCCATAATGCCCCAGAATATCGAGGTAACCAGGGATATTCTGTTTTTGTAGGTGAACCTTAGCATACTGTAATCCCAGAACTGCTTATTAAACAGCGTTTCCATAAGCCAGCCCGTGAAGTATTCAAGTGCCGTACAGCTAAGCATTGCCACTCCGAAAACCGCAAAGGGATTATCCCTAAACGGCTGGCATATAAATAGCAAAAGCAATCCGCCCACGCCGTAAATAGGTATGTAAGGACCTTTTAAAAATCCTCTGTTGACGGGCTTTCTGTGATAAAGCGATTCTATCGCCGACTCCTGAAGCCACCCTACCATGCAGTACAGGCAAAAGGTAAATAACCAGTATTCAAATCCGTAATGTCCCATAAGCACTCTCCGTTTTGCAAAAGGGTTGCAAATAACCTTTGTTTAAAAGTATCTCTATAACTTAGGCAAGATTTCCCCCGCCTCTAAGGCGGCGGGTTCCATATTCAGTTTCAGTTGGGGTTCAATCCCCAACTGAAACTGAATCGCAGCTTCGCTGCGGCTTGCCACGTTGAATGACGGGGCAAGCCCCTTATTGAATCCTGCAAGTGCGCAGACAGTCTGTTATTTCGTCAAATCACACACTTCCTCATGCTGATTATATAACAATTAAGTAAATATGTCAATTATCGCAATAAATTTAAAAGCGGAAAATGTTAAAATTCGTTTATTTTAATGAATATAACCGTAAACATAAGCAAATTTTCAAAAAAATGAACATAAAATATAAAACCGACGGCTTTCACCGTCGGTCTGATTACTTTATTTCTTCAATTACTCAACAGAGGTTTCGGAAGTTTCGGAAGACGTAGTCTCGGAGGAAGCTGCTTCGGAAGATGTAGCTTCGGAGGAAGTTGCCTCGGAAGAGGTTGCCTCGGAAGAATCACCGCTTGTGCTTTCGGTGCTGCTCTCATCGGACGAGCTTTCATCAACGCTGCTTGTGACAGATGAGGTCGTACCGCCCGAGGTATCGTCATTGCTCTGGAAGTTGCCGCTGTAAATTACGATGAAGTTTACTGCAAGAGCAACAAAGAAGAAAACGAATGCAGCTGTCTTCGTCATTCTGTTGAGCTTTGCTTCGTTGGAACGGCCTGAATTTCTCTGATAGTAGTTATCTGCACTGCCGCCGGTAATTGTCTGGGACATACCGTGCTTTGTATCCTGCATAAGTACAACAAGTACGATAAACACGCACGCCAATATAAGTACAACTGCACTGATTATTTCAAATACTCCCATTTATATATCCTCCTTGTGGGAACTGTATTTTAATTTAGATTAATACAAAAAACGCTCGTAGGTAATTATAACATAAGAAAAAGCAAAATGCAATAGCTTTACGGTAAAAAAGCTGTTATTGCAAGATTTTTTAAAAGAATAAGCCCCACACAAATGTATGGGGCTTATCACTGGTGCGGGAAATGGGACTTGAACCCACACGCCAATACTGACACAAGCACCTCAAGCTTGCCTGTCTGCCTATTCCAGCATCCCCGCAAATCAGCATAATCTATTATATCAGAGAGAGATAGGTTTGTCAATAGTTTTTTAAATTTTTTTTAAAAATTTTTTTGATACAAAAACAGCATACACTCAAAAGCGGGCAAAGCCGATTGTAAAACCAAAAATCGGCTTGCCGCAGTTGTGTATTATTTTTGCTCAAGCACCTCAAAATGTATTATTTTGCATAAAGCACCGTCAGAGCAGATTAATCAAAATACAATGCCTTGCGATAATCTATCATTCCTGTAAAGGGATTAAAGCTGATATTATCACAGTTCTTATCGCTGATAAAATATTCCGAAGCGTAAGCCAGAGGAATAAACCTGCCGTCGCAAAGCAATAGCTTTTCAGCCTGCTTGCAGTATTCAAAGGCTTCTTTCTCTGTTTTTGCAGAAGCGGCATTGCTTAAAAGCTCCTTATACTCCGCCCCCATTGCGTTGTATTTTGATTTTGTGAAATATTCAAGGTAGGAAGCGGGGCTGTTGTATTCTCCCGAAAAGCGGACAAGCGCAAGGGAATAATCCCCCGAAGCAAGCTTTTCGTTATATTCACTCTCGCTGACATAAGCAATACCGCAGTAAAAGCCGAGCTTTGCCTGCCATTGCTGGATAACCGTGTGCATAGCCGCGGCTATCTCCTCATCTCTGTTTTCAACCGCAAGAATGGTAACGCTGTTAAGGTCAGCGCTTTCAATGCTCTCCGCCGCCTTTCTGTAACAGGAATACGCCTTTACCTCATCGGGCTTTACAGCAGGCTTGCTTCCCGCATATTGGCGGTAGCTGCCTTCTTTTCCCGCAACGCCGGACGGAACAGCGCCATAAGCGTTTTCAAAGCCGAACGGCATTGCCATCTCAGAGGTATCGCTTGCATAAAGCATAGCCAAACGGAGCATATCGCTTTTAAAGACAGAGCTTTTTGTATTTGCGGCAATTCCGTATACGGCGGTAGAGTATTGCAGAACGTCATATTCATCGTTTACATAATCCCTTCCCGTATCACCCGAAAGAAGTATGCTCTGGGATGTGCCGCTTTCAAAATCAGTTAGGAATTGGGATTTGTCCGTTATAAAAAAGTTAAGTCCGAGCGGGGTTACTTCCTCGCTTTCGTTATATTTTTCGCTGTATCTCAGCACAAGGTTGTTGTTATCATCGCTCCACGGATCGTAATACCATGATTTTACGTAAAACGCGCCGTTCGAGGGCGTTCTTTCGGCGTCCAGTCCGTACTTGCCCTGTGCCGCAGTAAAATACTCCTCGTTGCAGGGCATTGCGGCGGGCATGGATAAAAGCATAAGAAATGAAGGACTTGGATAATCAAGCTCTATTTTAAGCTCAAATTTTCCCGTTGCCGTTACTCCGAGCTTTGAAAAATCCTTTGTAATACCTTGATTTATATCCTTGGAATTTTTTATGCAATAATAATCAGCCGCCTTTGGCGCGCGTGTTTCGGGATTAAAAAGCCTTCTGAAGCCGAATACGAAATCCTGTGCGGTAACCTGCGCTTCGTAGCCGTTTACATCAGTCCAGTATCTGTCCTGCCGCAATTTAAAGGTATATGTAAGCCCGTCATCGGATACCTCGTAGCTTTCGGCGCAAGCAAGGTTCAGTCCGCCCTGCGCATCTGCACGGAACAGTCCCTCAAAAATGCAGCCGATTACGAGGTAGGAATCCTTGTCGGAGGCGTACTGCGGATCAAGGCTTGCGGGATTGGTGGATATGTTATAGCCGAAAACATAACCCTTTCCGTCATCCTCGGTGCAGGCGCTCATCAAAAGGCAAACTGCGCACATTATAAAAGCGGCGAAGCGGATAAAT
>CALXBK010000031.1 GCA_944386545.1 uncultured Ruminiclostridium sp. | reverse complement strand
TGAGCCTGCTCTCTTTCTTGATATCCTACTTGCCCCGTCATCTGTTTTGCCTCAATAGTAAATGCTGTTGCCGTGCATCGGAGTTAAAGAACACTTTACAAACGGAACTTAATATGTTAGAATAAATATTTAGAGTTTTGGTTAAAGAGGAAGCCGATAAGTACGACGGCAAAGGATATCGGAAGATGAAATTAAATCAGATAAAAACAGGCTCATTGCTCTCATATCTGTCGCTTATACTGGGTACGCTGGTTTCGCTTGTCTACACGCCTATAATGCTTGAACGGCTCGGACAAAGCGAATACGGCGTTTATTCCGTTGTACTTCCGATGGTATCCTATCTTAATTTGTTCAGCTTCGGTCTCGGAAGCGCATACACGAGATTTTACACAAGGTATAAGCAAGCGGGCGACCGCTACGGAATGGCAAAGCTCAACGGAATGTTCCTTATTATATATTCCGTTCTCGGACTTCTTGTACTGCTTGTGGGCTGTCTTATTGCGGCAAATCCGAGGCTTGCCTTCGGCGATAAGCTCACCGAAGCGGAAATTGAGCTTGCCGTAAGGCTGATGTACATCATGACGGTGACGGCGGCTGTGAGCTTTCCCTTAAGCGTATTTGAATCAAACACAATGGTGAACGAGCGTTATATCTTCCTCAAAATGCTCTCCATTGTAAAATCAGTTATCAATCCCCTGCTGATTATCCCGATGCTGATGATAGGCTTCCGTTCCGAAGCCATCGCATACATGAGCCTTGCCTTTACGCTGTTTTCGGGCATTCTCAATATTATCTACTGCAAGAAAAAGCTGGATATACGCTTTTATTTCAGAGCGTTTGACTTCAAGCTATTAAAACAGATGTTCAAATTTACAGGCTGGGTGTTCCTCGGTATCGTTGTAGACCAGCTCAACTGGAGCGTAGACAAGATTCTGCTCACCTGGATGCACGGCTCAAATGAGGTTGCAACCTACAATGTCGCCGCTCAGCTCAACATATACTATATGTCCATGGCTACCACCTTTTCAAGCATACTGACGCCGAAGGTGCATCAGATGGTTGCAAACAGGGTGTCAAACAAGGAAATAAGCAACCTGTTCATAAGAGTGGGGCGCTTCCAGTTTGTAATTCTGACAATGATACTGTTCGGCTTTGTGGCGGTAGGCTATCCGTTCATACTTTGCTGGGCGGGAGAGGTAAACGCAGACGCCTATGTTATCGCGCTTCTGCTGTTTGTTCCCACTATACTGCCCAGTATTCAGAACCTCGGCATAGAGATACAGCGTGCAAAGAATATGCACCGCTTCCGTTCGCTCGTTTATGTAATGGTTGCCGTGCTTAACATAATCATCAGCATACCGCTTTGCGCCATGTTCGGCTCGATAGGAGTCGCAATCGGTACGGCTATCCCCGTTTTCCTCGGCAACGGTCTGCTTATGAACTGGTACTACAAAAAATATATCGGACTTGATATTCCCCGCTTCTGGCGCAGAATTGCCGCACTTCTGCCCTCGCTGGTGCTTCCTGCGGCAGCGGCAATTATGATAGCCCTGCTTGTGGATATATCGGGATATCTCCAGATACTGCTGTGGGGAAGTGTTTATCTCCTCGTTTTCCTGATTTCGGTATGGAATTTAGGACTTACCCCCAGAGAAAAGGAGATTGTAACCACTCCTTTAAAGAGAATTTTCTCAAAAATAATGTCAAAGCTTTTAAGACTGTAAAAGAGGTGCTGAATGGCTCGTATAAAAACCTTTTTCCGCAGACTGTCAGCAGGCAGCTTTAAGCGGATGTTCATGCATATCAATACCGTACACGCCGAAACGGGCAAAAACCGCTTTATCATGTTTTTTGACATGATATGGTGCATTTTCAGGTACGGCGTGGGCTATATGGATTACAGGGTGTTCGGCTTTGCTCTGATAAAGGGCAAAAATCGCCGCACCTTCATGACAATGAACGACAACATAACCATATCAAAAAACTGCAACGACAGAGCGTATTTCCCGCTTTTTGACGACAAGGCAAAATTTGACGAGAGATTTAAAGAGTATATCGGCCGCGATTTTCTGGATCTGGCAAACGCCGACGCCAATGCCTTAAAGCGTTTTTGTAAGGGAAAGGACGCAATTTTCGCAAAGCCTAAGAACAAATTCGGCGGCGAGGGCATAACAAGAGAAAAAATTACCGACAGCACCGATTACGAGGCTCTTTATAACAGGCTTGTAAAGGACGGTCAGTTGCTTTGTGAGCAGGCGCTGACACAGCACGAAACGATGAATTTGTTAAGCCCCTCCTCGGTAAACACTATAAGAATGGTAACATTGCTCCATGAGGGAAGGGCGCATTTTATGTACGCGCTTGTCAGAATGAGCAACGGCGAGGCGTGCGTTGACAACATTTGCAGCGGCGGTATGTATGTTTCGATAGGAAATGACGGCGTCATAACAAAGCCGGCATACTGTGACGCAACCGGCGTTTACTATGACGCCCACCCCTATACAAAAACTAAATTTGACGGCTTTAAGATACCGATGTTTGAAAGCGCCGTTGAAATGTGCAAAAGGGCGGCGCTTGAAGTGCCGCAGGTCGGATATGTCGGCTGGGATGTGGCAATTACTCCGACAGGTCCTGCAATAGTAGAGGGCAACACCCTGCCCAGCTACGATATGTGCCAGAATTACGGACATATCGACAACAAGACGGGTATCAAGCCGAGGTTTACAGAAATCTTAGGCGAGGATTACTTTAAAAACCGCAGAAAGAAGAAATAGTCTAATAGCTTTGCAATCCGAGACTGAACAAATCCACCGCGGCATCGACGTTAAAGTCGGCGCTGCGGATTATTTTTGCCATGTCATCGCGGTTGTTGAAATAAAATTCCGTGCAGCTCTGTCTCAGGATGTTTTCAAAGCCGAATACATCACAGCCGTACTCGTTTTTGATTTTCGTAACCGAGTTTTTGACTATGCTTTCTATCTTTTCCTCGGACAGACTTGCAACTCTTATAACCGCCTCGGTATCGTTCTCGCCGATAACTCCGCGGGAGCTTAAATTGCCGTAGGCGTTTATTTTTATGTCAAATACCGCCTTTCCGTCCTTTACATCCGCTTTTACCGAGTGGGTAATCTGCGTCAGAGTAACGCTGGGCTTTGCGTATTCCTCAATGTTCACCGCAAAGGAAAATTCGTTTATTTCAGCGTTTAACAGCTGTACTGCGGTAGCGTCGTCGGCTGACACCCTGCCCTTTGCCGTCCTGTCCGAAAAGATTACCGCACCGTCCACCGTTATTGTCTTTTCGCCCTGCTCGTCCTGCTGTGCCGCACCTGCCGGATTAGTCTGCCCGCCGCCGCTTTGCTCCTTTTGCACGGTAGCGTCGGTCTTTTGCCGTGTGATTTTCAGAAGCGGGAGAAATGCGCTTTCGGTACTGCTCTGGAGCGTTGCCATTATCTCATAGGGATATCTGTACTTGCCCTTGCCCTCCGAGGCGGTGTTCTTTATCAGGTTTGACAGCCTCTGGGACGAGGTCGTGCCCTCCTTGAAGCGTATATCAAGAAGCTCCTCTGCGGTATTCTCTGCGGCGACTACAAACGCCTGCGGGTGGGAGTGATAGTTTCCGATGAAAAATTCCAGCGTCAGCTCAAGGTCATATTTCTGTAACTCGCTTCCGATTATTATGATCTTGTTTTCGCTCATCAGCAAATCCTTTGCCGCAAGAAGCGATGCATTTTTAGCGGCGTCAAAGATATTCTCGCCCTCGCCCACGCATTTTATGACATTGTCCTGCGTTTTGTCTATCTGATTTTGGCTTCCCTCTCCGCCCTGGTTGAAATACTGCATACTTATCCGATATACCTTTTTGTCGGGCAGATAATCTATTCCTATCGCCTTCACAATGGCGCGCTCGGACAGCTCGACATAGTCCACACAGCCGCAGCACAGCGAAATTACCGTTATTATAAGAACAAGCATTTTAAACGGTTTCATTCTGCTCCTCCTTTTTTCTCTTTACTCCCTTGCCGAATATAAGCGCCGCCGTCGGCAGCAAAAAGCCCGCCGCAAAAACTGCTATTCCGCTGTTCATCAAATTGGTAAAATAATCGTAATACGCCCTGTTTGAGCTTATCACAAGGCAAATTCCGAAAAGCACGAGAGAATATACTACAATAAAAATATTTTTCTTGTCCGAGCCGGATACCTTTGAAAAAATATCCGCCGCACAGTAAATCAGCAAGGCGGTTTTGATAAGTCCGCACATAAGCCATACAATCGCGTCAATGCCGTCCAGCCGCTGAAAAATAACCACATCGGACAGCGATGAGATTATATAAAGCGGATATTCCACATTTGAAAGGTACGGTCCTAAGATAAGGTTATAAATAAAGTTGACAAGCTCTAACAGTAAAAGCAGTATCGGCAGATAATAAAGCACGGTGCGGTGCGGCTTGCTTCTCACCTTATCGCATAAAACCGCAAAAATCAGTATTTCGGAGTTTGAGCTTATCTCCGACAGCGTGCATTTTACAAAAAACGAGCCGTCCTCAATAAAATAAGGATAAATATAGGTGAAATCCGCCTTATCCCACATGGTGACGCCTATAAGCAGTATCAGCAGAGCGAATACCGCCGAGGCAAAAACCGCCGAACGGGTAACGGCGCTCAGTCCCTTGTACGCTCCGTAGGCAGAGGCGGCAATAAGCACGGCAATTCCCGCAGCCGACCATATAGTGTTAAGCAGGGTATCCGTGACATAATGCTGTATGCTCATAACCGTCTGTGCGGCGACAAGCGTGAGTGACACAGCCATAACAATTCCGACAGCTGCGCCGAAAATTCTGTTTCTTCGTATACAGGCGGTTATTGCGCTGTCGCCCTTAAATCTCACGGTCAGGAATATAACCGGCAGATACAAAGCTAAAATTACAAGCTTTGCCGCAATAATCGCCCAATAGCGGTCTGCGCCGTATTTTATCATCTCGCCGGGAGTTACTATCATTTCGGTTGACAGGCGGGAAACGAGAAAGGCAATCACAAGCTGACGGTTGCTTATCTTAGTCATCGTTCATTGTCCTTTCGCCGTATTCTCCGCTTTTGGCGTTGCCCGAAAGCTGTTGTACGGTCATATCGGATTTTGACAGCTTCCGCCAGCTTACCCTGTACAGAGTATCACGCAGTATGCTCTTTAAGGTTATGGGGGCAAAGGGCGCTGTATAAGGCACTCCGTAAGCATTTTTGGCGCAAAGGCGGAATATGAATACAGCTCCCGCAACGGCAATACCGAACAGTCCGAGTATTCCTCCCGCTAAAATGAAAACAATCCGCAGTATCATACAGCTTTCGTACAAATCAGGTACTGCAAAGGAGCAAAGTCCCGTTGCCGCTATGATAAGCACCACCGGCGCGCTCATAAGTCCTGCCGATACCGAAATATCCCCTATTACAAGTCCGCCTACTATGCTGACTGCGTGCCCTACGCTTCTCGGAAGGCGCAGTCCCGCCTCTCTCATTATCTCATAGAGAATATACATTATTATGCACTCTCCGAAAACGGGATAGGCGGTAGTCTGAAGCGAGGAGTATATATTCAGCAAAAGGCTGCTTCTGAACATTTCGGGGTGAAAGTTGCACAGCGCAACATACAGTCCCGGAAGCACTGCCGCAAGCATAAAGGCAAGAAACCTGAGACTACGCAGAAATGCGGAAAAGAACGGCTTATGGCTGTAATCGTCCATTGTGATAAAGTTTTCTATGAAAATCGACGGAAGTATAAGCGCGAACGGCGTACCGTCCACTATAACGCCTATTCTGCCCTCGTACAGCTTTGACACGAAAACATCGGGGCGTTCGGTAACCGCAACCTGCGAAAACAGCGACGGTTCCTCAGGCTCAAGATAGCTTTGCAGATACTCACTGCTGACAATTGTGTTAAGCGGTATACTGCGCAGCTTGTCAATAACCGCCGCCACTGTGTTCACGTCTGCCCTATCGGTAAGATAGCACACCGACACGTCGGTATTACTGCGCTCGCCTATTGTAAGCATCTGAGTTCTGAGCGTGGGGGATTTTATTCTTCTGCGCACCATTGCGATGTTAATACGCACAACCTCGTTAAAGCCCTCTCTTGAGGCTCTGAGGTTCACATGGGTGCTCGGCTCGCTCACACTTCTGTGCTCGAAGCCCTGTATGCCCATTGACAGCCCGTAATCAACCCCGTCGCAAAGTATTACGGCAAAGCCCGACATTACCTGTTTGCAAAGCTCGGAGGTATCGTATACCTGCCGCTGTTCCTGCGCTATCTGAAGCTCGGACGCCACTCTGTCGAAAAATTCGGCGGGGCTTTTGCAGTTTTTCGGCGGGCGCTCGGTCAGCGGGCGGAAGATAAGATTTGCAAGGTTTTCCCTGTTTATCATCCCCTCGCAGGTTATCACGGCAATATCATAGCCGCCGGCCTTTGCGTACTTTATAATAATATCCGAGCTGTTATTCATAAGCGCACGAAGCTCGGTGCAGTTTTCGGTAAGCGAAAAACCGAGGCGTTTTTTGGGTTTATTTATTGTATTAACGGACTTTTCTTTAAAGTTCGGATTTTCTTTTTTCATTACAAGACCTCCATTTCCTTGTTTATTTTAACCGCAGTGAATTTTTTTATCCTCAAAGCGGATAATAATGCTGAAACTGTTTTAGGAGGCATTGCGTTGCTGATTTTAATAATCCGTTCCTTTTTACTGTACGCTTTGATAATCTTTGCGCTGAGACTGATGGGCAAAAAACAGCTCGCACAGCTTCAGCCGTCCGAGCTTGTCAGCACTATTATGATTTCAAATATCGCCACTCTGTCGCTTGAGGATTCCTCCGTGCCGATGATATACGGCATTATACCCATTCTGATGATAGTCTGCACGGACGTATTCATGTCCTTTGCCATGCTCAAAAGCAGTAAGCTGCGCAAGGCGGTGACGGGTACGCCGCAGGTGATAATTTCAGACGGGGTAATCGACCAGCAGGTGATGAAGCATTTGCGTTACAGCATAGACGAGCTTATGGAAGCTATGAGAGAATGTATGATTTTCGATATATCACAGGTGCAGTACGCCATTGTAGAAACCACGGGCAAAATTAATTTCTATCAGAAAAGCCGGTACAGAACGGTTGAAAACGGAGATATGAAAATCACCGTGGAAAACTGCAATCCGCCGTTGCTTCTCATAAAGGACGGAGAAATAAACAAAGCCGCCCTCGAAACCTATCGGGGCGGAGAAAAAAAGCTGAATGAAATTTTAAATCAAAACGGAGTTGCTCTGAAGGACGTCTTTATAATGACGGACAGCCCCGACAAGGGCGTGTGCATTGTACTGAAGGATAAAGCGGGCAAGGAAAAGGGGGAAAGCAAATGAAGAGACTTTCATTATGCGTTGCGATAGTAGCGTCGCTTATCCTTTTTTCTCTGTACGGGCTTCATTATTCAGATGAAAAATCAGAGCAGATATTAAGGGAAATACATTCCGTAGGCGAATACAGCCGCAGCGGCGATACTAATTCCGCCTTGAAAAGCGCAAGGAATGCAAAAAAGCTGTGGCTTGAGCTGTCCGACAGCACAGTTTTTGTCGAGTCAACCGAAGCCGACAACGAGATAAAAATGAGCCTTTCAAGAATTATACTGCTTGCAAAATCGGAAAACGACGACCTTTACACCGAGTGCGCCGTTTTGCAGGGGCTTATCGAGATGTATGTACAGCGTCAGCGGCCGACTGTTGCAAATATATTCTGACAAAAGCGTTATTTAACTGTCTTTTTTATAGCTTCAAAGCTCTCGTCGCTTATCACGTGCTCAATTCTGCAAGCGTCCTCAAGGGCGGTGTTCTCATCAACGCCGAGCGAAACAAGCCATTTTGTGAGTATCGTATGGCGTTCGTACATTTTGTCGGCAATCTCGCTTCCCTTTTCGGTGAGAGAAATGTAGCCCTTTTCATCGACATTTATATATCCGCTTACGCGCAGATTTTTCATGGCTACGCTTATGCTCGCCTTGGAATAGTCAAAGTAGTTTGCAATATCAATGGAGCGCACATTGCCCAGACGGCTTTTGAGTATGAGTATTGATTCGAGATAATCCTCTGCCGATTCGTGTATTTTCATGTTATCACCGTTCCTCTCTTTCGGGGCGAAACGCCGTATTCATACAGTATAAGGCAACACCGCACAAAGCCCGCCTAAAGGCTTTGCACGTCATCTGCTTGCAGCTTTTCCGTCATATTTTACAAGAACGCTTGTGAATACACAAAGTATTCACTGCGCTTTTTGTTTCATCTGACAAAAATTACGTCGGCGCATCCGACGCACAATTTTTGTGCGGTGTTGCCTTAGGTGTTGCCTTAAAAGTATAGCATGAATTAAGCGTTTTTTCAACCCTTCATAAATAATTTTAAATAGATATTGAAACTTACGGCGGTCTGTGGTAAAATTAATGCGATACTAAATGGTAAAGGTGAAGAAATGAGCAAGGTTACATACGAATACATAAGACAAAACAAGGATATTCTGACATATATAAGCTGTGCGGATGCGGCGCTCGGCAGTATCGGCTATACCGAACATTCAACCGCCCATGTTACTCGTGCGGCACAGACCGCCCACATGATACTTACAACGCTCGGATACCCCGAAAGGGACTGCGAGCTTGCGCAGATTGCAGCGTATATGCACGATATAGGAAATGTGGTAAACCGCAACGACCACGCACAGTCGGGTGCGATTATGGCGTTCAGGCTTCTTGACAAGCTCGGTATGCCCCCTGCGGAAATAGCGCTTATCATCTCTGCGATAGGAAACCATGACGACGCGACCGCAGTACCCGTAAACCCCGTTGCCGCCGCACTGATAATAGCGGATAAATCCGATGTGCGCCGTTCAAGAGTAAGGCTTGCCGAGCAGAAAAAGCACTCTGAGGGAGGACTTGTACAGGATATTCACGACCGTGTGAATTATGCGGTTGTAAAATCCGATATATACTTCACCGAGGATAAAAAGGAGCTTATCCTCGACCTTGAAATCGACCTTACCATAAGCTCGGTTATGGAGTACTTTGAGATTTTCCTGCAAAGAATGGCTCTGTGCCGCAAATCGGCGCAAACCCTCGGAGTGAAATTCAGCCTTGAGATAAACAGCAGCAAAATTCTGTAAACGGCTGTTTTCCGCTGTAAAATCATAAATCCCGCAGATTTTGTTACTAAAATTTGCGGGATTTTTTAAGTAAGGCAATTTTCTTGTTGCAATTGCCGCGCAAATGTTGTATAATTGAAGCAACGGGCGGGTTTCCGCCGAATAAACAATTAAAAGGAGTATACAAATGTTAGTTTCCGCAAAAGAAATGTTGACAAAGGCTCTTGAGGGCAAGTATGCCGTAGGTCAGTTCAACATCAATAACCTTGAATGGACAAAGGCAATCCTTCTCACCGCTCAGGAGTGTAATTCTCCCGTAATCTTAGGCGTTTCCGAGGGTGCAGGAAAGTATATGTGCGGCTATAAGACCGTTGTAGGCATGGTTAAGGGCATGATTGAGGAGCTCGGTATCACAGTTCCAGTTGCGCTTCACCTCGACCACGGCTCTTTCGAGGGCGCAAAGGCTTGCATTAACGCAGGCTTCTCCTCCGTAATGTTTGACGGTTCTCACTACCCCATCGAGGAAAATATTGCAAAGACAACCGCTCTTGTAAACGCATGCGAGGTTCTCGGTCTTTCACTTGAAGCTGAGGTTGGCTCAATCGGCGGCGAAGAGGACGGTGTTATCGGTGCAGGCGAGTGTGCAGATCCCAACGAATGCAAGCAAATTGCAGACCTCGGCGTTACAATGCTCGCGGCAGGTATCGGCAACATTCACGGCAAGTATCCCGAAAACTGGGCAGGTCTTTCCTTTGAGACGCTTGCGGCTGTTAAGGAAAAGGTTGGCAATATGCCCCTTGTTCTCCACGGCGGCACAGGTATCCCCGAGGATATGATAAAGAAAGCTATTTCTCTCGGCGTTGCAAAGATCAACGTAAACACTGAGTGCCAGCTCGCATTCCAGGCCGCTACAAGAGAGTATATTGAAGCAGGCAAGGATACACAGGGCAAGGGCTTCGATCCCAGAAAGCTCCTCGCTCCCGGCTTTGAGGCTATCAAGGCTACTGTTAAGCAGAAGATGGAGCTTTTCGGTTCTATCGGCAAGGCTTAATCAGCGCGTAATATGATTAATCACAAGGCGGCGGACAAATTTCGCCGCCTTAAATGATATGGAGGGAAATATGGACTGCATTCTTGCAACAAACGGCGTTACAAAGCGTTACGGCAACAGAAACGTCGTAAATACCGTCAGTATTAATGTCTGCAAGGGCGATATTTACGGACTTATCGGAAAAAACGGTGCAGGTAAAACCACCCTGCTTAAAATGATATGCGGACATTCTACTCTCGACGCGGGGGAAATCTCGTTATTCGGCAAAGCGGGAAAGGAAGCCGCCGAATTTTTGCCGAAAATCGGCTCTCTTATAGAGCGTCCCGGCATATATCCCGCAATGAGCGCAGAGGACAATCTGAAGATGAAGTGCCTCGCCTCGGGTATTAATCAGCCTGAAATAATAAATCAGATTCTGAGCATAGTCGGTCTGGGAGAAGTCGGCAAAAAGCCTGTCGGAATTTTTTCGATGGGTATGAAGCAAAGGCTCGGTATTGCAATGGCACTTACGGGCTATCCTGAGCTTGTCATTCTCGACGAGCCGATAAACGGTCTTGATCCCGGCGGTATTGCGGAGGTCAGAGAGGTAATACGCAGTCTTAACCAAAAGCTCGGCATCACCTTTGTCATCTCAAGCCATATACTGGAGGAGCTTTCCAAAATATCCAACCGCTACGGCATTATTGAAAACGGCGTGCTTCTGAGAGAAATGACGACACAGGAAATATCCATGGCGGGCAGAACGAGAATTGAGCTTAAAACCAATGACATTCAAAAAGCCTGCACCATCCTGCAAAGTGCGGGATTGAAAAGCCTGAATGTAACCGAGGAGGGAGTAATTCAGATTTTCGACCGTGTAATCGACAGCGGGGATATAACCATGACGTTATCTCTCGGCGGCATAAAGGTCAGGGAAATCATTGTGAAAACCGATACGCTTGAGGATTACTTCCTTCAGCTTACGGAAAAATCACAGTAGCGCAAATTATCAACCCGTTTTACATGAAAGGAACGGTTTAAATATGCTTAATCTTATAAGAATGGATTTTTACAGGCTCAAACATTCAAATGCATTTATCACCATGCTTATTTTAACGGCGGCAACGGCGTTTCTGCACATTTTAGCATTGTGGTATTTTTCAGATGTTCTTTTAAAGGGCTTGGGCGACTCTGATGAAATTATTATCGGATACGGTCTGTCCTCGCTCGGCATCAACATATTGGGCGGCAAGGAGCTCGGAGAAATTCTTTCCTTCTGTATGTCCGGCTTTTTCCCTATAATGTACAGCGTTTTGCTGACGGGAATATTCTGCGGCGCGGAATACAAAAACGGCTTTCTCAAAAACATTTCGGGACTTTATCCCTCCCGCAGTAAGCTCATTATCTCAAAATTTGCGGTTATCGGCTTTCAAACCTTTATCATTTTTACGGTATATGCCGTTGCCGTTATCCTGTTTTCGGTTATTTTCTGGTTCGGCAATTGCCGTATTGATAATTTCCCGCAAATCTTAGGCTTCATCTTTGTTAAAATGCTGCTTTGCTTTACTCTGTCGGCATTGGTACAGTTCTTCTGCGTTCTGACAAGAGGCGGCGCGCTCGGAATAACTATGGGCATGCTGATAAGCTGCGGCGTTTTCGGCATATTCGGCACGGGGCTGAATATCATGGTAGCAATGGCAACGAGAAGCACCGGCTTTGATATTTTTTATTTCACTATCAAGGGTATGGCGGATAAAATGAAGTTTGACGCTCCGGGCAAGGATATGCTTTGGGGTATATTGGTAGCCGTCGTCTATACAACGCTGTTTACCTTCTTCTCAATTCTGCTGATGAAGAAAAAAGAAATCAGATAGCAAAACCGAAATAATTTCTACATACAAAACGGACTGTTACAATCTGAACCGACCCCCAAAAGTCAGACAAAAAATCTAACGATTGAAAGGTCGGTTCAACTTTGCATAAAAATCATCGTGCTACGGTACAGCTAACTGTTCTAAAGGAAGATTGAAGTGAGATAAAAGCATACTCTGACTCTAAATATTTGTTTTCAACCATATATCAATTATGTAACAACAAGCTTACTCTACTTCAAGACGAACATAAGAAACATCTTTTCTTTAATTCCATAATCGATATTCCTTTTTGATTGAAAATGTGTAAGAAATACCATTTTGTTATATCAAATCTACGATTAGATGTCAAGTGGTTATCAGAAAAAATTGTAAAATTTCTAATTGAAGAACAGTTACCCGTAGCCGGTGCTTGCATAATTCCATTTTAAGGCAACATCGCACAAAGCTTGTGCGTCAGATGTGCCGGCAGAATTTTTGTAAAATATGACGGAAAAGCTGCAAGCAGATGACCTGCAAAGCCTTTAGACGGGCTTTGCGCAGTGTTGCCTTAACTTTTTACCCCAATTATTTGCAAAAAGCCATAATTTTTCATACATACAAAAACGGACTGTTACAATCTGCAACAGTCCGTTGATTTTATCCGTTTACTTTACTTGCTTAAATTGCTTGCCTTATAAGAGGTATGCAGTATCTCATGAGCCTTATGACTGCCGGGCTCGCCGAGAAATTCAGCATATACTTCCTTGACGTCCGGGCTTTCATGCGATTTTCTGAGTGTGTTTGCTTCATCGAGGCTGTAAAGAGCCTTAGCGCGCTCGGCACGAATATCCGTGAAGTTTCGCACATCTGCGGGCTGGATTACCTGTCCGCCGCCGTTTACACAGCCGCCGGGGCAAGCCATGATTTCGATGAAATGGCACTCTACCTCGCCGTTCTTAACCTGATTGAGGAGCTTCTTGGCATTTGCAAGACCTGATACCACCGCTACCTTAACAGTAAGGCCGCCTACATTGTATTCAGCCATCTTGATGCCCTCTGTTCCTCTTACATCGCTGAACTCTATGGGGCTGTCCGCATTTTCACCTGTCAGCTTCCATACTGCCGTACGCAGAGCCGCTTCCATAACGCCGCCGGTTGCGCCGAAGATTACAGCCGCACCCGTACCCTTTGCCAACGGCGAATCGGCCTTGTCGTCGGGAAGCTCCGCAAAGCGCAAGCCTGCACGGTTGATCATCTTAACAAGCTCTCTTGTGGTGATTGCAATATCCACATCGGGAATGCCTGCCGCAGACTCGTCATCTCTGCCTATCTCAAACTTTTTGGCGGTACAAGGCATTACCGATACGCTTACAATGTTCTTGGGATCAATGCCTTTCTTCTGTGCCCAGTAGGTCTTGGTGATTGCACCGTTCATCTGCTGAGGAGATTTACAGGAAGAAAGGTTGGGTATAAACTCGGGGAAGTACGCTTCGCAAAATCTTATCCATCCGGGTGAGCAGGAGGTAATCATGGGAAGCACGCCGCCGTTCTGAACTCTGTCGATAAACTCGTTGGACTCCTCCATAATGGTAAGGTCTGCGCCGAAATTTGTATCAAACACTGCGTCAAATCCCAGACGGCGGAGCGCCGCAACCATTTTGCCCTCAACAGGTGTGCCCATCGGATAGCCGAACGCTTCACCGAGGGAAGCTCTTACTGCGGGAGCAGTCTGAACTACTACAACCTTTTCTGGATCTGCAAGAGCCTGCCATACCTTGTCGGTATCGTCCTTTTCGGAAAGCGCACCGGTAGGACAGGCAACGATACACTGACCGCAGGATACGCAGGCAGTTTCTGCGAGATCCATATCAAATGCGCAGGCAATGCTTGTAGCAAAGCCTCTGTTGTTTGCACCGATTACGCCGATTCCCTGGAGCTTGTCGCAGGCGGCGATACAGCGGCGGCAGGAAATGCACTTGTTGTTGTCACGGTACATGTGCTTTGAGCTGTAATCAATTTCGTACTCGTTCTTAGCGCCCTCAAAGTAGGTGGTATCGTCAACGCCCAGCTCCTTACAAAGCTGCTGAAGTTCGCAGTTTCCGCTGCGTGAGCAGGCAAGGCAGTCCATGTTGTGGTTGGAAAGCAAAAGCTGAAGCGTCATCTTTCTGCTTTCGAGTACGGCGGGAGAATGAGTAAGAATGTTCTTTCCTTCGTCAAACTTTGACAGAGGATATACGCAGGAAGCAACAAGGCTTCTTGCGCCTGTCATTTCAACAACGCAGATACGGCAGGCGCCGATTGCGTTTATATCCTTTAACCAGCACAGAGTAGGTATGCGGATACCGTTTTCACGGCACGCCTCAAGGATTGTAGTACCCTCCTTGACCGAGTATTCTACGCCGTTAATTTTAATATTAACCATAGTCCTATTTATTCCTTTCAGTAACCGTTAAACGGGCTTATTCCTTGATAATCGCGCCGAACTTACACTTGGTTATGCACGCGCCGCACTTGATACACTTATTGGTGTCAATAACGTGAGGCTGCTTAACCGTTCCGCTGATAGCGCCGACAGGACAGCCTCTTGCACAGGCTGTACAGCCCTTACATTTAAGATCGATAATCTTATATGTAAGCAGATCCTGACATACGCCCGCAGGACACTTTTTATCCTTTACATGAGCGATGTACTCGTCCTTGAAGTAACGCAGAGTGGAAAGAACGGGGTTGGGTGCAGTCTGACCAAGACCGCAAAGAGAGTTGTTCTTAATATAGTAGCACAGCTTCTCCATCTTGTCGAGGTCTTCCATTGCAGCGTTGCCGGAGGTAATCTTTTCAAGCATTTCGTAAAGACGCTTTGTACCTAAACGGCAGGGAGTACACTTACCGCAGGATTCGTCAACGGTGAACTGTAAGAAGAACTTTGCAATATCAACCATACAGTTGTCCTCGTCCATTACGATAAGTCCGCCTGAACCCATCATAGAGCCTATTGCGATAAGGTTATCGTAATCTATCGGAATATCGAGGTGTTCTGCGGGAATACAGCCGCCCGAAGGGCCGCCTGTCTGAGCCGCCTTGAACTTCTTGCCGTTGGGGATACCGCCGCCTATTTCGTAAATAACCTCTCTGAGCGTTGTACCCATGGGGATTTCAACAAGTCCGGTGTTGTGAATTTTACCGCCGAGCGCAAATACCTTTGTACCCTTGGACTTCTCCGTACCCATGGAAGCAAACCACTCAGCGCCGTTTAAGATAATCTGAGGAATGTTTGCATAGGTTTCAACATTGTTAAGGACAGTGGGCTTCTTGAAAAGACCGCTTTCCGCAGGGAAAGGAGGACGGGGACGGGGCTCGCCTCTGTTACCCTCGATAGAAGTCATGAGCGCGGTTTCCTCACCGCATACGAACGCGCCTGCACCGAGTCTTATATCAAGATCAAAGCAGAAGTCCGTGCCGAAGATGTTCTTGCCCAGAAGTCCGTATTCTCTCGCCTGGTCGATAGCTATCTGCAAACGCTGTACCGCAATGGGGTACTCTGCTCTGATGTAGATATAGCCCTGCGTCGCGCCGATTGCATAGCCTGCGATTGCCATAGCCTCAATTACAACGTGGGGATCGCCTTCAAGCACCGAACGGTCCATGAATGCGCCCGGGTCGCCCTCGTCGGCGTTACAGCAGACATACTTTTGATCTGCATCCTTAACGAGGTTTCTTGCGAGCTGCCACTTCTTACCCGTGGGGAAGCCGCCGCCGCCTCTGCCTCTGAGGCCGGAATCGAGAACAACCTGTATAACCTCGTCGGGAGTCATCTCGGTAAGCACCTTGCCGAGCGCTCTGTAACCGTCCATACCGATGTATTCGTCGATATTCTCGGGGTTTATAACACCGCAGTTTCTTAAAGCAATACGGTGCTGCTTCTTATAGAAGTTGGTTTCGTTAAGAGATTTGATTTCGTTTTCCGCAAGGGTTTCATCATATACAAGACGTGTAACAACACGGCCTTTAAGAAGGTGTTCGGATACGATTTCGGGGATATCCTCAAGCTTTACCATTGAGTAGAAGGTACCCTCGGGATATACTATCATAATGGGGCCTAAAGCGCAAAGACCGAAACAGCCTGTTCTGACAACCTTTACTTCACCGGCAAGACCGTTTAACTCGATTTCCTCCTCGAGCTTCTTCGCGATTTTGTCGCTGCCCGACGAGGTACAGCCGGTACCACCGCAAATTAATACTTGTGAACGATACATATTTTATTAATTTCCTTTCAGAATTACTGTATTGCAGAGTTAATGGTGTACTTTGTCAGTACCTCTCCGCCTATGATGTGGTGCTCGATAACCTCTGCCGCCTTTTCTGCCGTCATCTTGATGTAAGTAACCTTCTCCTTGCCCGGTGCCATTACTTCAACAATGGGCTCATACTGGCAAAGTCCCACACAGCCCGTCTGGGTTACCATAACGTCCTTTATTCCCTTTTCCTGTATGCCGTCGGAAAAAGCCTTCAGAACAGGTCTTGCGCCTGCCGCAATACCGCAGGTAGCCATGCCGACAACTATTCTGGTGCAGCTTGAATCTTCGCTTCTCAGATTAACCTGATTTTGCATTTTATTGCGGATTGCCGCCAATTCTTCCAGAGATTTCATATTCGTTAATTTCCTTTCATATAAGGGTTTTGCAGATTAAAACGCCCTGCCCTGATTTATTTCGGCGGTGTTTTCGTCAAGATACTCCTTTATGTAGTCCGATACATCGGGAGTATTGAGGGGTACGCCCCCTAAAATCTGCCTGAACTGTCTTGTGTCAAGCGTGTAGCCGTTGCCGTCCACACTGTAATTGTATAAAAAGTCTATATCCGTGTTGAGCGTTATAAGCGAATGTACCGTGAAGGTCATGTCACCCAAAGGCATTCTGTCAATGCTTGAAAGAACGTAATCCGCCCTCACCCTTGTGCCGACACCCTTTTCGGAGCTGATTTCAAAGCTTCCTCCCGTGCTTTCGGCAGACATTTTGAAAAACGGAACTCCGAGCCCTATTTTTCTTGTCTTTCTGGTGGTAAAAAACGGATCAACAACGTTTTTAACCTGCTGTTCGTCCATTCCGCAGCCGTCATCGTTTATCACAACCGACAATAAATCGGCGGCGGTGTTGATTTTTACCGTTATCTCAATAAGCGAGGCATCTGCCCGCACGGAATTCTGCGCTATATCGAGAATACTCAGTGCAATTTCGGGAAGCATGATTATTCTGCGTATTTAGCAAGTATACCGTCTATCTGGTCAACTGTCAGTTTTCCGTATACGTCGTCATTTATCGTCATTACGGGAGCAAGACCGCAAGCTCCTATGCAACGGCAGGCGTCAAGAGAGAATACGCCGTCCTGCGTGCATTTTCCGTCGGATATACCGAGCTTTTCGCAGAGCTTGTTGAAGATGTCGCCTGAGCCTTTAACATAGCAGGCTGTACCGAGGCATACCGAAATCTTGTATTTTCCCTTGGGATAAAGGGAAAACTGTGAATAGAATGTCGCAACGCCGTATACCTTTTCAAGAGGAATATCCATTTCCTCGGCGATTATCGACTGTACCTCGATAGGAAGATAGCCGTAAATCTCCTGCGCCTGCTGAAGCACGGGCATCAACGCTCCCTGCTGACCTTTGTGGGCGTTTATCATCTCGCGCAAAGCCTTTTCCTGCTCTGCGGTTCCGTTAAACGGCACCGATATTTTTTCTTTGGAACCCATTACATAACCTCCTTGGTTTTAACCCGTAAACAAATACGGGCACTTTTTAAATTATAACATATCGGACATATAAATTCCACTATATATTAGTAACCAAAAATTCATCTGCAATTTGTGCAATATGCCAAAAGCAATGCCGTTAAATACGACTAATTTACTCCTTTTTCACACCCGAACGATAAAATATTACATAAATTCAGCTTAGAGCTTTTGTATACGCTGCTTTTACACAGGTTAATTTTTCGTTGCTTTCAACAAAACACAAACTTATTTTTACCGTATTAAACAATGTAAATTGTGCAAAACGCCGCAAATTTCTGTGATAATATTCCCGTCGACAGTCAGTTTAACGAAAAAATCTCTTTACATCGGGGGCAAATCATGGTATAATTGTATGTGGTTATGTGCATTATGCACATCAGAATAAGTATACGCCGATATGAAAGGATAATTTATGACTATCAGAGAGTTAAAAGAAATTATTCACGCCGACATCCTTTGCTGTGAAGACAAGCTCGACGCCGAGGTACATACTGCCTGCGGCTCGGATATGATGAGCGACGTGCTTGCGTTTGTCAAAAACCAGTCCGTGCTTCTGACGGGGCTTTGCAACAATCAGGTGGTAAGAACGGCGGAAATGATGGACATGGTGTGCATTGTGTTTGTACGCGGCAAAACGCCCGATGAAAGCACTGTCGAGCTTGCCCGCGAAAAAGGCATACCCCTGCTTATTACTCCGCACCGCATGTTCAATGCCTGCGGCCTGCTGTATTCAAACGGCCTTCACGGAGGAGACAGCGTATGACGGACGTAATAAAGCTTACCTATAAGGTGGACGGCGAGGACTTCACAAGGGCGGGAGAAGCGTCGAGCGACCTAAAGGGCAAGCTGAAAAAGATGAATGTTCCGCCCGACGCGATACGCAAGGTTGCAATTGCCATGTACGAGGGGGAAATCAACATGGTAATCCACGCACACGGCGGAGAAATCACGGTCGAGATAAGCAAGGACTGTATCACAATGGTGCTTGCGGATAGGGGGCCGGGAATAAAGAATGTAGAGCTTGCAATGCAGGCAGGATATTCCACCGCGCCCGACAACATAAGGACTCTCGGCTTCGGAGCGGGAATGGGACTTCCCAATATGAAGAAGTACACCGATGAAATGAAGATAGATACCGAGCTCGGCGTCGGCACTACCGTTACCATGAGGGTAAACATTGCTTAACGGTAGGGCGACGCAAGGCAGGTAATGCAGGAGGCTATTATGGAAGAAGAATTCTACCATTCCGTGCATTTAGACAGTTCATTGTGCATGGGCTGTATCAACTGTATAAAGCGATGCCCCACTCAGGCTATAAGAGTACATAACGGCAAGGCTGTCATAAAAAAGGAGTTTTGCATAGACTGCGGCGAATGTATACGAATTTGCCCTCACCATGCGAAAAAAGCTACCTATGACAGTCTTGACGTATTGCAGAATTACGAGTATACCGTCGCATTGCCCGCACCCTCGCTGTATGCACAGTTCAACAATGTCGACGATGTGGATATTATACTTAAGGCGCTTGTAAAAATGGGCTTTGACGATGTTTTTGAGGTAAGCTCGGCGGCAGAGATAGTATCGGAATATTCAAGAAAATACCTTGAGGAAAACGCTTGCGGCAGGCCTTTTATAAGCACCGCCTGCCCTACCGTCGTAAGGCTGATAAGAGTGAGGTTTCCCAGCCTCATTCCGCACCTGCTCCCCTTTAATGCACCTGTCGATATAGTGGCGTCAATAGCCGTACAGAGAGCTATGAAAAAGACGGGACTGCCCAGAGAAAAGATAGGAATTATCTTTATTTCTCCCTGCCCCGCAAAGGTTACGGCGTGCAAGGTCCCTCTCGGCATGGAAAAATCCGAGGTTGACGCGGTGGTTGCGATAAAGGACGTCTACCCTCGCCTGTTATCCCACATGAGCCATGATGATTACGACAATGTAAGCTATTCAAGCTCAGGCAGAATAGGCGTGGGCTGGGGCAACAGCGGCGGCGAGGCAGGCGGTCTGCTCACCGACAGCTATCTTGCCGCAGACGGCATAGAGAATGTTATAAGGGTACTGGAGGATCTTGAAGATCAGAAGTTTACCGACCTTGACTTTATAGAGCTTGACGCTTGCAGCGGCGGCTGTGTAGGCGGCGTAATGACGGTTGAAAATCCGTATGTAGCACAGGCAAAGCTCAAAAGGCTGTGCAAATATCTGCCCGTTGCGAAAACCCATGTTCCCATAACCGGAGAGCTTTTCCGAAAGATAACCTTTGAAAAGCCCATTGAATACCGTCCCGTATTCAAGCTCGGCAAAACTTTCTCAGAAAGCTTTGATAAGATGGCGATGGTTGAGGACCTGATCGACAAGCTCCCGGGGCTGGACTGCGGCTCCTGCGGCGCTCCGACCTGCAAGGCGCTGGCAGAGGATATAGTAAGAGGCGAGGCTACTCTCAGGGACTGCGCCGTACTGCTCAGACAGTATCTCAGCAACGTACCTGAAAGCGAGCTTGGCGACAATGTTGAGGAGGAACGGCAATGACAGTAAAAGAGCTGATTGACAGCGGACTTTTCGGAGTAATAAACGAGGGCGAAAACCCCGACTGCGAGGTCACAAAGGTGTACGCCTGCGACCTGCTCAGCTTTGCAATGAGCAAGGCGGTAAGCGGAAGCGCATGGTTTACCGTTATGGGTAACATGAACACTATTGCCGTTGCGGTGCTTACCGAATGCTCCTGCATTATTCTGTGCGAGGGCGCGGCGCTTGACGAAACAGGACTGCAAAAGGCACAGCAGCAGGGCGTTACCGTGCTTAAAACTGCGCTGCCTATATTCGAGGCGGCTTTGCTTCTGCATGAAAAGCTCAAATGAAGCTGTATTACGACCTGCACATACACTCCTGCCTTTCCCCTTGCGGCGACGACGATATGCTTCCGTCAAACATTGTGGGAATGGCAATGCTCAAAGGACTTGACGTTATAGCGGTTACCGACCATTGCAGCTGTAAAAACTGCCCTGCCGTGAAAGCGCTTGCAGAAAATTACGGCATTGTCGCACTTTTCGGAATGGAGCTTACAACATCTGAAGAAGTTCACGTGCTGTGCCTTTTTGACGAGCTTGAAAAGGCAATGAGCTTCGGGGAGTATGTAAGCACGAAATATCTGCCCGTTCAAAACGAGCCTGAAATATTCGGCAGACAGCAGATTGCCGATGAGGACGACAACATAATCGGCGAGGAGCAGACGCTTTTGATAAACGCAACGCAGATTGACTTTGACGAGGTTTTCGATCTCTGCGAGCGCTACGGAGGCGTGATGATTCCCGCCCACATTGATAAAAACGCCAACAGCCTGCTTGCAAACCTCGGCTTTATCCCCAACGACAGTAAATTCACCTGCGTTGAATTAAAGCACAAGGGCTACTATGAGGAGCTTTGCAAAAAGCACCCATATCTGAAAAAATGCAATGTCATAAGCGACTCCGATGCGCATTATCTCGGAGATATAAACGAGCGTATACACTATATAGAAGCCGCTGAAAGAACGGCAAAATCGGTAATTTCCGCCTTAAAGGGCAAAAATATATAATGACGGGGCAATCCCCTTATTGAAAAATATACAGAAAATAAAAGGAAGAAGAAAATGAGCAATTTCAAGAATTTTGCGGTATACCACATTTACCCCTTGGGCTTCTGCGGTTGCCCCAAAATCAACGATTACAGCGAAAACACGGAGAACAGACTTAAAAGGATTGAGGAGATTATCCCCCATATAAAAGAGATGGGCTTTAACGCAGTTTATTTCGGTCCTGTGTTCCGCTCCGTGGCGCACGGCTACGATACGGTGGATTACACTAAAATCGACTCCCGACTCGGCACAAACGAGGATTTTGCAAATCTCTGCAAAAAGCTCCACGAAAACGGCATAAAGGTGATACTTGACGGCGTTTTCAACCATGTCGGCAGAGATTTCACTAAGTTTGCCGAGGTACGCAACGGCAACAATGATTACAGAAGCTGGTTTCACATCAACGACGGCAACTCCTGCTACAACGACGGATTTTGGTACGAGGGCTGGGAGGGACATTACGAGCTTGTCAAGCTCAACCTTTACAACCCCGATGTAAAGAATTACCTAAAAGACGTCATAAGCGGCTGGGTAAAGGAATTTGACATTGACGGCCTGCGCCTTGACGTGGCATACTGCCTTGATTTAAACTTCTTAAAGGAGCTTCGCGGTCACTGCAAGCGGCTCAAGGAGGACTTCTGGCTGATGGGCGAAACCCTGCACGGCGACTACAACAGATGGATGAACCCCGAAATGCTGGACAGCGTAACCAATTACGAATGCTACAAGGGACTTTTCTCCAGCTTCAACGATTTGAATATGTTTGAAATTGCCCATTCCCTTGCCCGTCAGTTCGGCAAGGAAAACTGGTGTTTGTACAGAGGAAAGCTCCTCTACTCCTTTGTTGACAATCACGATGTATCAAGAATTGCTACAATACTGAGAAACAAGAGCTTGATTCCCGTAATTTACCCGCTGTTATTTACAATGCCCGGTATACCGAGCGTTTACTACGGAAGCGAATACGGCATAGAGGGCGACAAGAGCCGCGGCGACGACGCATTAAGACCGGAATGGAACGGCGAGCGCTTCAAAACCGAGGGCTTATGCGACCTCACCGAGACGTTAGCTTCCCTTTGCAAGCTCAGAACAACGAGCAAGGCTCTTTCCGACGGGGATTACACCCAGCTTCACCTTACAAACCGCCAGTACGCCTTCAAGAGAGAATGCGACGGCGAAACGGTTGTTACCCTTATAAACGTCGATGACGCGCCGTTTGATTTCAATATTAACGTAAGCGGCAACTTTACGGATGTGCTCACAGGCGAAAAAACAGACCTCAGCGCAAGTGTATACCTTGAGCCGCACAGCGTAGTTGTCGCAACAAACACCTAATTTCACGATAATGCAACAAAAAACTGCGGATTTCCCGCAGTTTTTATGCATTTTGGAGATTTGAAAATTTTTTTGAAAAGCCCTTGACAAATCCTTTTCATTCGTGTATAATACTATATGTTATCTGGGTGTGGCGCAGATTGGTAGCGCGCTACCTTGGGGTGGTAGAGGTCGCAGGTTCAAATCCTGTCACTCAGACCATATAGGTGAACTAATTTAGATCACCAGCACGAAAAGCCCGATTATTCGGGCTTTTTTGCTATCTAAACGCCGAAATTTTTCAGGGTGAAACCGTGGATGTTTTTTTAGAAAAAACGCTATGGAACAGGATTCGAACTTACGCTATTGAGGATTTCAGCTCTTTTTAAGAAAATTTCGATCCCACTGCAAGGAATTTGATGAACGAATGCCGAAAAAATAATATACAAACTTTCAATGCCGATTTTATTGGTTTCTCACAAATTTCTGTGAGAAGCGAATAAGGTCGGCATTTTTCATTTTCAGAGAAAAAAGAGCCGACACACGAACACATTATATATAAAAGAGAAAGGAAATGCCTATGAAAAAAATCACATTCAATGCTCCGCTGAATCACAAGGCTTACAGCTACGAGCCGATGCAGATTGAGGTGGAGAAAGTTATCACCCTCTACGGCAAGAGATTCGAGCAGATGAGACATCATCCCCTTGAGGACGATCCCGAAATCATCGACAACAGGGAACTGATGTATATGGAGGGCAACATCGCCCACTGCATTCTCTTCCTCGATGGAAACGGCAGTGACGGAATCCTCGTCGAAGCTGAAGGAGCAGACTACGCTTGGAAGTCGGAATTCATCTCCAATGCAAGAGCAATCATTGAGCAGAGTGAATTCACCTACGGAGAACGTCAGCTTCATGCAGAGCTGAAAGCTATGGCAGACCGCATTGCTGAGCTTGCTCACACGGGACAGGAAACATTTATTTATGAGGATGCGGAGAGCGACACAAACTTGCGGGAACTCATGATTCAGGCGGTTGCTGAAATGCTTGACAGGCGGAGCGACCTTGCAGAGATTCGTGATCACTACCTGGGAAGCACAGGTCAGGCGGATTTCACGGTTACCGCAAAGCCAACGAATGAAATGAAGCTCTACTGTCCGCTGGAGATCAAGGCTGAACCGCAGTATGACGAAGATGAGGGGTTTGATTATGATGACTATGACTACGAAGTAATCCCATCAAGCTGTGCTTGCGGCTGTGAGGACGAAATCAATGCTGCTATTGAGAAATACTCCGAGCCGGAGGAAGAACACCGTGGACTGATGATTTATTATGACGAGAGTTCACCAGTCAATGAAAAGGTTGTATCAGCATTCCCGTCTGTTGAGGTCAGAAACGGAGAGCTTGTGGGAGTCCTCACCTGCCGCTTGACTGAACCACTTACTGACAGCGAAATGGCTGAATTTCAGGATTGGTGGACTGGACAAGCAGCAGATGGCTGGGGCGAGGGATTCGAGCAAAGAGAAATCAAGACCGACGCATTCGGTACGATTTACGTCAGCTTCTGGAATTCCTCCGACAGTTGGCAGATTGAAGCTGAAATGACAAATTCAACGAACACCGCCGATATTGAAGAAGAAGAAAGCCTTGATATGGGCGGTATTTCTATGTGAGGTGTTATAAATGAACGATTATCCAAGTCAGAAAGAAGTAGAACGTATCAAAAAAATGTATCCCAAGGGTACAAGAATTCTGATTGAGAGAATGAATGATCCCTATCATCCGATTGAACGTGGCACAAAAGGCACAGTCGACTATGTGGATGATATTGGCACACTTCATTGTACTTTCGACAATGGTCGTTGTCAGGGAGTCGTTACTGATAAAGATATTTTTCACGTTATTGACAGGTTGAATGTTCCCATTGCTGAGCGTTACGCTTATCTGCTTGGCTCTGCAATCGACGGAAACAAGCGACTCCACAATGTTCAAGAGGTTGCTGAATTTATCTGCAAGCATGGTCAGTACGGCATGTGAGAATCACAACTATGGAAGGCAAGGAACTGCTTGATACCTTCGGAATCTATATCAACAAGATTTCGGATATGGAATACCGTGATGAGCTTCTCAAGGTGCTGGTTCCGATGCAGCATGAAGTAGAAAACGCTGCGTTTTCGGAGGATGAGAACATGGACGAAATGGAAGATATGGACATGACGATGTAAGGCGATTGAGGTTGCAGGTTTCTTTTTGAGATCTGCGACCTCTAATCTATTGAAAAATGCGGTAGGATGTGGTATAATATAGGAGGTTGGACAGACCGGAAAATAAGAATTTTTATGGATATGCTATTATGAGGAGAATAA
>CALXBK010000030.1 GCA_944386545.1 uncultured Ruminiclostridium sp. | reverse complement strand
TCATAATCAGCGTTTACCTTGGATTTGATCCTGTTATAGAGAGTAATAATTCCGTTATCCAGAGAATCGCAGACAGAAAGATCCGCTTCACCGTTCTTTACAATAAGGTAGTGGGCAAATCATAAAAACGCACTGCATGATTGAAGATAGCACTGAGTTGGTTATGAACAGTTTTTAGGTATACCAGGGAATACCTGGTGCCGTTTTCGTCAGCCATGTTCAGCAGTTTGTTTTGCCAAGCAACAACATCGCTTACTTTGATGTCGATCATTCGCTTCTTACGAAAGTATGGCAGAATCTTATTATCGATAATACTTATTTTGGTCTGCCATGTGCTTTGTTTTAAGCGTTCCTTTAAGTTTGTTTTGTAAAGCTCCACAAAGGCTTCAAATGTCATATCAAGACTTCCTGCCTTCTCAAGCAAGAAGTTGCGTTCCCATTCCATAGCGTCTTTCTTTGTTTTGAAGCCGCGCTTTACTTTTCTGGCATGCTCACCTTGCCAGTTGTCATACCGAGTGGAGACATACCATGTCCCATTTTTGTCTTTGTACACTGCCATTAGTTTTCCTCCTTGTCTTCAGTATCCATTGGATACCCGTAAATCATTTCCTCAAGGTATTTACGACTTACCCGGCCATTGAGCACAATGAAACCTTTCTCCTTCAAATCGTCGTTCAACTTCTTTATAATTCGATATGATTCAGATCTGGAGATCCCCAACAATTCCTGAAGTTCTTCAGCCTTCACAAATAAACTTTTAGCCATTTGAAATCCTCCTGTTCAGTTAGTGAAAGACCGAAGCCTTTCACATATTCCGAATTTCAGAGGGGTAAAAGTCAACCCATGTAAGAGATTTTTTTGTGAATAATTGCAAAGTGCTCGTGGTATCACCTGGTATCAGAGACACAGAGAGATATGTGGGACTACAGTAAAAAAACAATAAAAAAAGCCCTTGATCTTCCACTTCATTCATGGAAAAACAAGGGCTATTTGGGACATATATATTATTCACTAAGTCCTTTGGTGGTATCAATTTGGTATCAAAACGCCGATTTTAAGCTTTTTTGAAGGCTTTTTGCGCTTAAAAACCCTTGATACAACGGACATTTTGCTTGAGGGTCAAACCACTGTTAGTTATTCCCACTCAATCGTCGCAGGGGGCTTACTTGTAATATCATAGCAAATTCTATTGATATTATCCACCTCGTTTACAATTCTTACGCTTGCTTTTTCGAGGACGTCATAGGGGATGCGTGCGAAGTCGGCGGTCATGAAGTCGGTGGTGGTGACGCCTCTGAGGGCTAAGGTGTAGTCATAGGTTCTGCCGTCGCCCATAACTCCGACTGAGCGCATATCGGTGAGTACGGCAAAGTATTGGTTGATGCTCCTGTCAAGGCCCGCGTTGGCGATTTCCTCGCGGAAGATGTAGTCCGCGTCCTGCAAAATTTTCAGCTTGTCGCGGGTAATCTCGCCGATAATTCTTATCGCAAGTCCGGGGCCGGGGAAGGGCTGGCGCCATACGAGATAGTCGGCAAGACCGAGCTCCGTGCCGAGCTTGCGCACCTCGTCCTTGAACAGAAGGCGAAGCGGCTCGATAATCTCCTTGAAGTCAACATAGTCGGGCAATCCGCCTACATTGTGGTGCGACTTTATAACCGCGGCGTCGCCCGTACCGCTTTCGATTACGTCGGGGTAGATTGTGCCCTGTACAAGAAAGTCAACCTTGCCTATCTTTCTTGCTTCTTCCTCAAATACACGGATAAACTCCTCGCCGATGGTTTTTCTCTTGGTTTCGGGATCGGACACGCCCTCGAGCTTGCCGATAAATCTGTCTGCGGCGTTTACTCTGATGAAGTTTACATCCCAGTCCTTGAATGCCGCCTCGACCTCGTCGCCCTCGTTCTTTCTCATAAAGCCGTGGTCAACGAATACGCAGGTGAGCTGTTTGCCGACCGCCTTTGAAAGCAGGGCGCAGGCTACCGAGCTGTCAACGCCGCCCGAAAGCGCAAGCAGTACCTTGCCGTCGCCGACCTTGGCTCTGATTTCTTCAATCGCAACCTTTGCGTAGTTTGCCATGGTCCAGTCGCCGCCGCAGCCGCAAACCTGCTTTACAAAGCTGTCTATCATTTTTATACCGTTTTCGGTGTGGTTTACCTCCGGGTGGAACTGCACCGCATACAGCTTTTTTTCGGGGTTTTCCATTGCGGCAACGGGGCAGTTATCCGTGTGCGCAACTGACTTAAAGCCGTCGGGAAGCCTTGAAATGCAGTCGTTGTGGCTCATCCAGGAAACCGCCGTTGCGGGCATATCGTCCTGTGCGAAAAGCACGCAGGATTTGTCGTAAACCGTTTCAGTCTTGCCAAATTCTGAGGTAACGCAGGCGGAAACCTCGCCGCCGAGAATGTGAGCCATAAGATGGCAGCCATAGCATATTCCGAGAACGGGAACGCCAAGCTCAAAAATTTCCTTTGAAATGGTAGGGGAGCTTTCAAGATAAACGCTGTTTGGCCCGCCCGTGAATATTATACCCTTGGGGTTGAACCTTTTAATCTCTTCTATGGGAGTTTTGTAGGGTTTAACTTCGCAGTATACGCCGCATTCCCTGACTCTTCTTGCGATAAGCTGATTATATTGACCGCCGAAATCTATAACGAGTACAGATTCTCTTTCCATTTTTTCTCCTTCCGTAAAGACAGACGCATTTGCGTCTTACGTGCTGTAAAGGCTTTGAGCCTAAATAATATGAAGATAATTGTATCATAAATCCGCTTTGATTGCAATAGTCAAAATCAATAATCCCCCATTCAACGGAATATAATTCTTTCGTCAAAATCAATAATTACCCATTCAACAGACTATAATTCTTTCAGAAGAAAAAACAAAAAAGGAATAGTTATGAATTTTCTTTAAAAACCTCTTGACAAAGCTAATTTAGTATGATATTATAAGGCAGTAAACATAATTTTTCACGAATAAGCGAATGTTTTTACGGAAGAATAAGGAGGGGTTTTAATGGCTGTCAGGCTCAACGAGGATTCTGAGACCGTAGCGAGGATAAAAGACGGACTCAAAAGAACCGGAGGCTACTGTCCGTGCAGGCTTGCAAGGACGGAAGAAAACAAGTGCATGTGCAAGGAATTTAGAGAGCAGATGGCAGATCCCGATTTTGAAGGCTATTGCCATTGTATGCTTTACTACAAATCCAAGGACTGAAAGGAAGAATAAATATGAGCTATGTTGAAATAAACGAGAGTAATTTCAAGCAGGAGGTGCTTAACTCAGACAAGCCCGTTCTGGTCGATTTCTGGGCGCCGTGGTGCGGTCCGTGCCGTATGCTCGGTCCTGTAATAGAGGAAATTGCAAAGGAAAATCCCGACATAAAGGTATGCAAGGTAAACACCGACGAGAACGCACAGCTTGCCGTGATGTTCGGCATTGACGCAATACCCTGCGTAATCGCATTTGACAAGGGCAGTCAGACAGGAAAATCCGTAGGCTTTGCCCCCAGGGAAAAGCTTCTCGGACTTGTGGGAAAATAACCTTAATTGTCAAAAATGTGCGGTAAACTTCTCATAATTGTGCTTTTGCCGTGAAAACGGCAAGAAATTTCCGAAAAAGGCTTGATTTTTTCGGAAAATATGTTACAATAGAGTCAAGTCATTGAGAGTATGCATTGATTAAAGAGGCGGAGGTTCGTCTTTTGTGCATATTTCGCATATATGACAAAATTGATAAGGAGGATATTCCGATGGCTTATAAAATTTCCGATGATTGCATTGCTTGCGGCGCTTGTGCAGGTGAGTGCCCCGTAGAGGCAATCTCCGAGGGTGACAAGTACACCATTGATTCCGAAAAGTGCATTAGCTGCGGCGCTTGTGCAGGCGTATGCCCCGTAGGCGCTCCTTCCGAGGAATAATTTTTACATCAAAGACAGCCGTAAGAGCCGAAAGGCAGCTTATGGCTGTTTTTTTAACCTAAAAGCTTTCATAAACTAAGGAAAGGTAAAAACCATGAGCGATTATAAATATAACACATCAGAATTACCGAAGCTTTATCCTGTTGAAAGCCCTGAGTTTGCCGCATACGGCAAGGTACATACGGGCTACGACACAAAAGGTCTTTTGACGGCGCTTGACAAAAACACGCCGCTTCCCGACGGAGTAGAATATGTGCCGAGCCTGCCTGCGCTTGAATGTACGGATATATTCGGACTTTTACAGAACAACGCATACGGCGGTATGCCGATACAGCTGGGCTACTGTAACGGACATAACACAAAGCTCAACTGCCTTGAGTATCACCGTGACTCGGAAATAAACATCGGTCTTAACGATTTTATCCTGTTGCTTGCAAAGCAGGACGACATAGAGGACGGAAAGCTGGATACCTCTAAGGTTAAGGCTTTTTCCGCAAAGGCGGGGCAGGTGGTTGAGGTGTATGCGACTTCACTGCACTATGCTCCCTGCAATGGTATCGGACAGGACGGCTTTAAGGTGGTTATCGTACTTCCCAAGGGAACAAACGGTCCGAAGCCGGATATTACTCCCGTGTATTGGGAGGATAAGACGCTGTGGGCGTGCAACAAGTGGCTTTTTGCCCATGAGGAAAGCGGCGAAGCAAGGCAGGGCGCATACATAGGGCTTACAGGAAAAAATATCGACATTGCTTCCTTTGTATCATGACAGAGGCTGAATAATTACATTTGCAGAGAGCCTTTTGGTTAAAAAATTGCAAAACTGTTGACTTTGCCGTAAATGTCCGGCGAAATGAGAACTCTTTGCGTAAGGAGGATATAAGATGAAAATGAAAAGAAGGATTTTAAGCCTTTTGCTCTCTGTCTGTATGGCGGCATGGTCTGTTCCGATAACGGTATTTGCGGAAAAAGAGATTACGAAAGGGGCGTTTATCCTGACTTCTGAGAGCGAATTAACGGATGATGACTATTCCTATTCGGGCGGCGTGCTTACAATCAAGTCCGACACGGCGATAACCATAAGCAACGCAAACCCCGGTACAGCAACAACCGACAGAATTGTCGTTGAAAGCGGCGCTTCTGCAAACATCACCCTTAGCGGTGTGAACATTGATGTGTCGGGAATGGACAATACCGCTGCGTTCCAAATTGAGGATAACAGCACAGGAAATGTTACAATCACCCTTGCAGAGGGTACAACCAACACCCTGAAAAGCGGTTCGAATTGTGCAGGTCTGCACAAGAACGGTAATACAGATAATATAGGCAAACTAACTATGCAAGGCACAGGCACGCTTAATGCAAACGGCGGAAAATATGGTGCAGGAATCGGCGGCGGCTTTGGCGGCAGCGGCTCGAATATCACCATAAGCGGCGGCACAGTTACCGCAAACGGCGGAAAATATGGTGCAGGAATCGGCGGCGGTGATAGCGGCAGCGGCACAAATATCACCATAAGCGGCGGCACAGTTACCGCAAACGGCGGAGAAGATGGTGCAGGAATCGGCGGCGGCGGTGCTGGCAGCGGCTTAAATATCACCATAAGCGGCGGCACAGTTACCGCAAACGGCGGAGAATATGGTGCAGGAATCGGCGGCGGCTTTGGCGGCAGCGGCTTAAATATCACCATAAGCGGCAGTATTGTTACCGCAAACGGCGGCATATATGGTGCAGGCATCGGCGGCGGCTTTGGCGGCAGCGGCTCAAATATCACCATAAGCGGCGGCTCGGTCAAAGCAATTGCAGGCACAAACGCAAACGCTATCGGCGGCGGCTATGAAAGAGCTGCGGTCACTCCCACAGATGGCTACGGTAATAACGTTTATCTTCTTGAAATAGATAACACCAATGGTGCAAATATTTTCATAAACAACACGGATTACCCCGACACACATATATTCTATGACAGCTACGGCACACAATCCGTAGAACCCAAGATTTACGCATATCTTCCTGCAAAAACAGCGGCAGACCCCAATGCTGTTAAGGTGGGAGATGTAACAACGAAGTATTATTATGATACAGTTGACTTGGTGTGGATGGAATTTATTGACAATGCTTTGGCTATAACCCTTGATACACCCACAGCAGGAACGGCTTTTGATACAACGGCAGAATTGGATAATACCAATGCGGATATATCTGTTGCATGGAAAAACGGCATGGAAACAGCTGTCGGAAATGCGGAATATGACACAGTATACACCGCTGAAATAACCTTAACTCCGAAATCGGGATATGTGTTCGGCGCTGATATTGCGGCAACGGTAAACGGCAATAGTGCAACAGTTACCCAAAATGCTGACGGCACAATTACTGTAGCATACGAATTTGCGGCAACAGAGCATGACTGGGGCGAGGTTACTTACACATGGAGCGAGGACGGCAAATCCTGCACTGCAACACGCATCTGCAAGAATGACAGCGCCCACACCGAAACTGCAACAGGCACGGTAACAGCGTTGATTTCCAAAGCACCCTCCTGCACTGAAAAGGGCGAAACCGCCTACACGGCTACCTTTGCAGAGGACTGGGCGACCGAGCAGACTAAGACTGTTGCGGCTGACGCTCTCGGTCACGATTGGAATGAAACTACCTACGAGTGGAGCGAGGACGGCAAATCCTGCACTGCAACACGCACCTGCAAAAATGACAGCGCCCACACCGAAACTGCAACAGGCACGGTAACAGCGTTGATTTCCAAAGCACCCTCCTGCAGCGAAAAGGGCGAAACCGCCTACACGGCTACCTTTGCAGAGGACTGGGCGACCGAGCAGACTAAGACTGTTGAGACTGACGCTCTCGGTCACGAGCTTGCATATACGCAAGCCAAAGCGTCCGAAATCGGCGTGGACGGCAACATCGGATATTGGCATTGCCTGTTATGCGATAAATATTTCAGCGATGAAAATGCAGAAAACGAAATAACCCTTGCGCAGACGGTTATACCCGCGCTTAAGGCGTATCCCCCCGAAATCAAGGATAGCAACGGCGGCAAGGCAGAAATTCTCCCCGAAGCTCCCGCTGAGGGCGACGAGGTGATTGTTGCCGTGACACCCGACGAGGGCTATGAAATTGACAAGGTTATCGTAAAAGATAAGGACGGAAACGAAATCCCCGTTATCGAAAACGAGGACGGAACATACAGCTTTATCCAGCCGGAGGGAAAGGTTACAATTGAGGTTAAGTACAAAAAGAGCGAAGCACCTTTTTCTCCTCCGACAGGCTATAATAATACGGCGCTGCTTGCAGTAATGCTCGTGTCCGCCGGCGTTGCAGGCACGGCGGCATTCACAAGGAAAAAACGCTCATAAGCCGTATCAAAATAATACAATCATAAAAAATGCGGGAATACCTTAAAGGTATTTCCGCTGTTTTTATAGCTCAGTCAACAACTTCGTTTCCTATGAGAGGACGTATTCAGCTTGAATACGGCTTGCCGCGCTGAATAATGTAGCAAAGAATTCTATTAAAGCAAAACCGACAGACGTTAAAAATCTGTCGGTTTAATTTTTCAATAAGGGGCTTGCCCCGTCATTAAATTTACTTTGAAGCCGCCATGCTCGCAACATGTGCCGCCATCAGCTTTGCCGCCTCGGTGTCAAGCTTCGGAATTTGCTTTGTTTTGCCCGTCAGAGGAATTATTTCTCTATTTTCCCGTACCTCTTTTTTAGGCTCGGGAAGCGAATCAAAATACTTGTCTGCGTCAAAGCTTGATTGCTTGTCGTAATTTTCAAGATAGGACTTTACAATCGGCATAACCTTGTCATAGCCCGCATCGCCCGATTGTTCTATCTGACTGAAGAACTGCTTTATCTTTTCGTTATGCACCTTTGCAAGTCCTGCCGCGACATACCGATAGGTAGCGGAAAGCTCGGGATTTTTCATTACGCTTGTCGCAAATTCTATAAACTGCTCGGTATTGCGGTATCTGAGATAACTGCATGCCGAGGTTATACTGCTGTAATAGTTTTCCGAGATTATCACCTTGTCATCAAGGGTTGTCTGCCCTGCAAGCAAAGCGTCAAGCATGGGCTTTGTAAGCTCGTCTATGCCCTGAGCGCAGGCAGTCATATCCGCGTCGGGATAACGCTCCGCCATTATATTGAGCTGAGAGGGGAGCTTCTTTGCGTTTGTTTTTAATATAACGTCCAGCTTGGATTTTATTTTGTCATATTGCGTTGGTGCAGAATATTTCCTTGAAATCAAGGCTATTTTTATCTGTTCTTTAGTGAGCGACTCAAAGGGTATGCGGTAGGATTCGCTTTTAAGTCCCACCGATACGAGCCTGCCGTTTTCGTCGGGCTGTTTCCATATCTTAGACACGCGCTGTATCTGAAGCGTGTAGAACGGCTTGTTTTTCAGCACTGCGGCACAAGCGGCATAATGTCCCTTTAACAGCAGGGAATACAATCCCGATATATGTAAGGATATTCCGAAAAGCTCGCCTGAACGCACGCCGTTCTTAGCGGCTTTTTTGACAAAGGAAGGCTCGAAAAATTCAGGTCTTCTCATTGCAATAAGATACGGCGCATTGTAAACTCTGTCGCCTATTACGCTTATTTCACTGCTGCTGTGCTTAAGCTGTCTTGAAACGCCGTAGCCCGACCAGAAGAACATATTTTCTCCGGCTGTGGGGTAGCTCTCGCCGTATGATACCGCATAAAGGCCGTCCGGCAAAAGTCTTATCAGCCTCGGCAGTGAAAATTCGGGAGTACCTCCCGCACACAGCTTTGCGTATACATCGTTTATCGTTTCCGCAATCTGAGGGGGAATTTCTGCTCCTGCGTGCTCGGATATAACAAGGTCGCTTGCAGGCTCGTCAAGTCCGCTTATTATCAGATTAGGCTCCTCGTCGGTGAAAAGACAGGCTCTTGCGCGCTGTGAACCGAGTCTGCATATACCGATTTTGGCAAGTCCGTTTTTCACCGAAAACAACAGTACATCCGCACCCTCTATATTAATATGCTCTGCACTTACCTCAGGCAGAATATTGCTCATTTCTGTTTCCTCCGTGAAGATTCAATAAGGGGCTTGCCCCGTCATTATATTTCGCTAAGCGACTCTGAAAGATAATCCTCTATTCTTATCAGCTCATCTTTTGTAAACAGGGATTTGGGTATCCAGACGACAGGCGTTTTCCTGCGCATTATTACGAACATCGCAGGAGCGTTTAAGTAGCTGTCGTCCATCTGAAAGCCGATAAGCTCAGCGCCTGAATAAACACATTCCTCCACGGCGCATACGCCCTGCTCGCATACCGCAAAGGCAACTCCGTCAAAAAGGCGGTTACAGCTTTGCAGAATTGATGAAAATTTTATCTTTGATATGGCGGTAAGTACAATGCTCGCGATTGCCACAACGCCCACCGCGCAGAAAAACGCTCCGATTGTGAGATACCACCAGCTGCTTGCGGTAAATCCGATTAAAAGCTGGAACAGCGCAACGGCAAGCACACCGCCGATAATTGCGAGAGACCACAAAAGCCGCCCCGATTTGTTGAAATACAGCGAGGTGATTGTGGATTTTACATCCTTTATGCTGTAACCTCCGGTAGCTGTAACCGCAGATTGCGGTATATCGGCATTTTTATACAGTCGCTTGTCGGGCAGTAGTGAATCTGGCATATTACAGCTTGCGGCTTTACCCGAAACCGAGCTTAACACAACGGTTGTAACGGCGGTAAACCGTTCTCTGTCCGAAAATGCTTCGGAGCCTATATTAAATGTTTTATCCTCTGTTAAAATTGTAAGGCTTTTACCGTCGGATTTGACGGATTTTATATCGCCCCATTCGTAAACGTCTGGGCGGTTTTCACCGGGGTAAATTACGGCGAATATATCCGATATTATATATGTATTGCCTTTTTTGTCAGTCAGCTGCTGACCTTTTAAATGTTCAAACGCCATTCGCTTTCCCCCTGCGTTATTGCACGAAAATACGGGATACAACCCTCCATATACTATATCGGCAGAAATTTCTTTAACTTAAGAGTTAAAGCGAATTTTTCTCGGTTAATGCCGTATATAATGACGGGGCAAGCCCCTTATTGAATTCAGATTGCTTTAAAAGAAATCAGCCTTATCTGTCCGGGCATTGACAGCTGAAGCGGTCCGGAGCTGTCGCCGGTATCGGATAAATCAAGCTCCTTTTGGAGCGTTACAAAGCGCTCAAGGTTGACGGTAGGCGGTACGGTTATTTTACATATCTCCTTGCCGCAAAGGCTTACCGAAATGTCGCCGCTTTGAGCCTCGGATGAGCAGATAACGCAAAGTCTCTTTGCGCCGTTTAATACGCAGTTGTTGTACAGCAATGCGCCGCCCTTCATGTAATGCCGGCAAAGCGATTTTGAATACTGCATTTCTGAGCCGAACTGCATATCGTAGTTTATCGCCTTTACGCCGTCCTTTAAATTTCTCGGCGGTATCGTTTCACCCTTTATATTTACCGTTTTTGTCTGTCTTATATCTGCGCTTGAGCTTGCGGCGTAAAACTCGTAACAGCCGTCCTCTACTTTAAATTGCTCGCTTATAACATCAAAAAACCGCAGTGTGTTTTTGTCAATCTCAAAGGTAAAGCGTTCCGTCATGCCCGCCGCTATTCTTCTTCTCTCAAAGGCGCATAGCTGCTTTAACGGGCGTTTAATCCTGTCTGAATTAAAGCGGAAATAAATCTGCACGACCTCGTCGCCGTCGGGGCCCGATATATTCTTCACATTTAAGGAAGCGAGGATTTTTTCGTTTTCCTGCTTTACTTCAAAATCCGAATACTCAAAAGCCGAATAGCTAAGTCCGTATCCGAAGGGATAAAGCGGCTCGCCCTTATAGTAAAGATAAGTCATTTCATCCTCTATAATATCGTAGCTTTCGATGGGAGCAAGCTCGTACTCGTTTTTATACCAGGTCTGGCACAGCCTGCCCGCGGGATTTACTTCTCCCGTTACTGTTTTGGCAAAGGCTCTGCCAAGCTCCGGCCCTGCGTGTGAGGTGTAGATAATTGCGGGGACGTATTCCTGCTCGTCGCAGAGGTTGAACGGATAGCCCGAAACCACCGTCAGCACTGTATTTTTATTTACACCGTAAACCGATTTTATAAGCTCCTTTTCATGGCAGGGCAGAGAAAGCGTTTTTCTGTCGTACATCTCTCTTGCGACTATCATCGGATCGTTGCCCGTGCAGACTATCGCAACGTCACATTTTTCTGCAAGTGCGGCGGCACGTTGTGTACCGCTTGAAATAAGCTCCTCGTAAAACAGCTTTGCGTCTGTTATCCCGTAAGCCCTTGCGGGGCAGAGCTTGCCCTTGTCATCGCAGGACAGAGCGCTTCCGAAATAGGTTTTGTACATTATACCGTCCTGTATTTCGCGGGGCTTCATTATCTCCTGAGAAAACCACCGCATGGTGCTTTCGCTGTCTGCTTTGTAGGACGCTTCGGTTATGTATTTGTTGTTGTAAAGCGAACGGTAGGTGACCTCGCCGTGGCCGTATTCGCTCTTCTCAAAGAGTGCTCTGCGGTCAGTCCTTTCGTAAACTGCGCTGACATTTCCATCGTCGTCAACTCCGAGATATTTTCCCGTCAGCTTTGATTTTATAACGATAATATCACAGCCGTTATCATAGCGGACATCTGCGAAAGCACTCTCCAGCCCCTGCCTTATAGGAATATTGTATGAGGAATAGCCCGTGTACCAGTCCATCAGGTTGCAGTTGCCGTTAAGCCCGATTACCGCAACGGATTTCGTCTTGTCAAGCGGCAGAATACCGTCGTTTTTTAGCAAGGTCATCTGCTCGCACGCCGCCCTTAAATTGACCGCCTTATGTTCGTCACAGTCCATAAGCGTCTCGTCAATATCGCTGTAAGGATTTATTTTGTCAAATTCGCCGAGCTTAAAGCGTGCAAGCAGGCTGTTTAATAATGCCTTGTCAAGCTCCTCCTCGGTGAGATAGCCGCTTTTTACCGCCTCAATAGCCGACGCTTTTACAACGTCCTTGTTGTCAGTCATAACATCAACGCCGCATTTTACCGCAAGGGCGAGAGTTTTTGCGTGGGAGCTGTCATATCTGTGGAAAAGAGCGTTCTGCGTAAAGTCACCGCCGTCCGTCACCGCAAAGCCCAGTCCCCACTTATCCTTTAAAATATTCTTTATGTCGGGATTTACGAGTGCGGGCATACCCGACAGCTCGTTGTATGCCGCCATTATGCTGTACGCTCCGCCTTTTCTTATTGCAGGCTCAAAGGCGGCGTAGTAGTATTCGTTGAGCGTTCTCGGATTTATGTTTGATGAGGCAGTCCCCCTGTTATGCTCGGTGTTGTTGGCGCAAAAATGCTTGAGGGTTGGGATTGTTTTATAGTATTCGCCCTTTTTACCTGCAAGGGCAAGGGTGTATGCCGCAGACATTTCTCCCGTAAGATAAGGATCTTCCCCGTAGCCCTCCTCGTTTCTGCCCCAGAGGGGATTGCGGCACATATCAACGGTAGGTCCCCACAGCATGAGATGACCGTTCGGGTGACGTTTGTTGAGTATCCTCGCTTCCGTGCCTGCGACCTCTCCTATCTGCGACATAAGCTCTGTATCAAAGGTGCCGGCAAGACCGACAGGCTCAGGGAAAACTGTGGTCGGCTCTTCGGGATTTCTTGACACATAGCCTCTTGCTACCTCTGCGCCGACATACCACTCTCCTATACCGAGCCGCGGAATTGCCGCCATGTGCGAGGACATGAGCGACGCCTTTTCGGGGAGGGTGAGAAGCGAGATTAAATCCGCAGCTCTCTCCTCAAATGTTAAATTTTCATCTCGGAATTTATACATATATCAAATACCGCCCCTTTTCAATTAAATAGCTTTTATAGGCAGTATATCATATGTAATCGTTTTCGTCAATAGATTTTTAAAATAAATCCCCTTCGGTTTTAATCTTATCTGATATGAAAAGTATATTTAACGCTTTTTATGAAAAAATAGCTTGTGTAACAAAAACAGCGTTTTTCAGTAAAAGTAAAAAAGAATAAAATAGACTAAATTTGCTTTAAGTATGATTAAATTAAGGAAATATATTAAATGCTCAACTTAATGAAACTAAAATGTAGCATTACACTCTCTTTACTTTAGCAAACCGTGTAACGCTGTTAAGTAAAATAATATTTTGTGCTTTGCTACTAAAATAAGCGAAATATAATTATATAAATTATCCGAAATTAACGATGCGTTATTGACAATTAGGTAAATCGGAGTAAAATATTAAGTGAAATAAGCGGTAAACCGAGTGGTAATTTACCTAAAGAAAATTGAGTTTACGCTTTATAAATTAGGAGGATTTTATAATGAAATTAAAGAGAATTATGGCGGGCGTACTCGCCGCAAGCACAGCAGTGTCACTTGCTGCCTGCTCTGACACAACAGCAAGCTCAGGCTCAACAACAAGCTCTGTAACAAATTCTTCCGCTCAAGAGTCAAAGACTGACAGCTCGACGGAAGGCTCTGAAAACACAAACATTCCCACAGGTCTTACTCTTACGGTACTTACCCACCGCACCGACAGACATGACGACGGCACGCTTGACGAGATGACCGACGCATTTGAAGAAAAGTACGGCTGTACGGTAGAGTACCAGTCCTTTAAGGATTACGCAGGCGACGTTTCCACAATGATGAACACAACCGAGTACGGTGATGTTCTTATGATTCCCGACACGGTTAAGCTTGCCGATCTCGGAAACTACTTTGAGCCTCTCGGAAGCTATGACGAGCTCAAGGACACATACAGATGGGCTGACCAGAAGATGTACGACGGCACCGTTTACGGACTTGCTCATTTAGGCTCTGTTGCGGGCGGTATCTGCTACAACAAGAAGATATGGACAGAGGCGGGAATTACGGAAACTCCCAAGACGCCCGAGGATTTTATAAGTGCGCTTAAGACTATCAAGGAGAAGTTCCCCGATACCATTCCCTACTACACCAACTACAAGGAAGGCAGCTGGACGCTTGCACAGTGGAGCAGTCTTGTAATGTCCGCATCAGGCAACCCTTCATACGAAACCGACAAGCTCACAAGCAAGGAGGACCTCTTCGTTGAGGGCGATGCTTACTACGACGTATTCAAGCTGATGTACGATGTATTCTCCGATAAAACTCTTATCGAGGGGGATCCCATGAGCTCTGACTGGGAAGGCTCCAAGCTCATGCTTGCAAACGGTGAGGTTGCTACAATGACAATGGGCTCATGGGCAGTTATGCAGTTCAAGCAGATTGCCGATGATAACGGTCTTGACCCCGATGATATAGGATATATGCCCGCACCCTTCTCCAAGGACGGCAAGCAGTATGCTCAGTCCTCTGCCGACTACTGCATGGGCGTAAATAAGAACAGCGAAGCAGACGTCAAGGAGCTCGGCAAGGCTTATATCAAGTGGTTTATTGAGGAGTCCGGCTTTGCACAGGCTGAGGGCGGCGTAAACACCCTTATCGGCAGTGAGCTTCCCCCTTACCTTGAAGCATTCTCCGACTGTGAGCTCTTCACGGCTGAAACTGCTCCCGAAGGTCTTGTAGGCGTATGGAACGAAATTGACAAGAGCTCCGAGGTCGGTATCTGGGACGGCGACGCGGCAAACTTCAAGCTCAAGCTCGCTGAAGCTGCATTTGAAGGCAAGGGCGAGGAGGGCTTCAAGGCTATCATTGACGAAGCAAACAACAAGTGGAAGACTGCAAGAGACGCCAATGAAGCGCTTGCGGCTTACCTTGCAGGCTGACTTAGCTTTCATTAACTGAAATTATAAGCTTTAAGCTTATAACTTAGGCAAGATGTCCCCCGCCTCTAAGGCGGCGGGTTCCATATTCAGTTTCAGCTGGGGTTCAATCCCCAACTAAAACTGAATCGCAGCTTCGCTGCGGCTTGCCACGTTGAATGAGGGGGCAAGCCCCTCATTGAATAAATTACAGCACACCGATTTCTTCATAAATACTCCAAACACACAAAGCCGATTCGGGAAGGAATTATTCCTTTCCGAATTAGCTTTATCGGGCGATACACCGTAAAACAGGAAGGAATGATTGTACGAATGAAAAACGCAGGCGCAGCCGCCGTGCAGAAGCGTTCTCTTATTCAATGGCTTAAGGGATATACGGGGCAGAAGTATTTAACCACTATTCTGTTTTTATTGATACCCGTTGTGCTTCTGGCACTGTTTACCGTAATACCTGCGGTGAATATGTTTATTTTCAGCTTTCAGAAAAGAGACCAGCTCGGACTTAACGTTGAATGGGTAGGATTTGATAATTATCAGACGCTGTTTACCGATTTCAGCTATCTGTCCACCCTTATAAACAGTATATACTACTTTATAGGCTCGTTTATACAGCTTGCCCTCGCTTTATTTGTGGCAACTATACTTTGCTCCAAGATAAGGGCGGCGGGACTGTTCAAGGGCATTATTTTCTTCCCTTATCTTATGAACGGTGTTGCGGTAGCGCTTATTTTCCAGAGATTTTTCAGAGGCGACGATGACGGCACGCTCAATACAATTCTTTCGTGGTTCGGCGTTGATCCCATAGCATGGCTTTCAAACAAGGCAATCAATAACTGGTGTCTTGTGTTTGCTTCGATATGGCGTTATATCGGCTTTGATATTCTGATGTTCATCGGTGCAATCCAGTCCATTTCTCCCGATATTTACGAGGCGGCTGACCTTGACGGCGCAAACGCATGGCAACGCTTCTGGCATATTATCTTCCCCGGCATAAGACCTATCATTGCGTTACAGCTTATCCTTTCGGTAAAGGGTGCGGTGTCGGTATTCGAGATACCGTATATTATTACGGGCGGTAAGATGGATACCAGCACATTCGTAATCAAGACTATCGAAACGGGCTTCCAGTATCAGAAAATCGGTCTTGCCTCGGCAATGGCAATCGTATTGCTGTGTATCATACTGATAATTACGGCAATTCAGAAAATCTTCTTCAAGGAAGAAAGGTAGGTGTAAGCATGGAAGAAAAAGCATCAGTCACAAAAAAATATCAGTTTCGTGAAACGCCCAAGGCGGTACGGATTTTATTCGCAATATTAAAGTACGCCGTGCTTATTTTCGCCTGCCTTTTAGTTCTAATTCCGCTTGTTGTGGTACTGTTCGGCGCATTCAAATCGCACAAGGAGTTTCTGACCTCCGGCGCATTTGATCTGCCCACGTCGCTTAATTTTGACAACTTTGCTACGGCATTTATAAAGGGCAACGTAATGCAGGGACTTATAAACACAGGTATTATACTCGTGTTTTCCTGCCTCGGTACGGTTATAACGGGCACTATGACGGCTTTTGTGGTACAGCGCTTCAGAATGGTGCTTACCCGCGTTGTAAAAACCGCATTCCTTGTTGCGGCGGTACTGCCGAGCATTTCAATGCAGGTTACGGTGTTCCAGATTGTTCATCAGCTCGGACTTTACAACACCCTCGCCGCTCCGATTGTACTCTATATCGGTACGGACATCGTATCAATCTATATCTTTATCCAGTTCCTTAATAACATCTCGGTATCGCTTGACGAAAGCGCGATACTTGACGGCTGTTCCTATCCGAGAGTATACTGGAGCATAATTCTGCCCATGCTCCGTCCCGCAATCGGAACGGTGCTGGTAATAAAGTTTGTAAGCATCTACAACGACTTCTACACCGCAAACCTTTATATGCCCAAGGACGGACTTGAGGTTGTGTCAACCGCACTTTACAAGTTTATCGGTCCTTACGGCTCAAAGTGGGAGATTATCTTTGCCGGAGTTATCATCTGTATCATACCGACGCTTATCATCTTCCTTTCAATGCAGAAGTTCATTTACAGCAATCTCGTTTCCGGCTCCGTCAAGGAGTAAGCAATTTTAAAAATAAAACGATAAAAGGCTTCCGAAGCAAAATGTTTCGGAAGCCTCTTAATTTATATAGCTTTAAGAATATCAATAACCTTATCAAGAGAGGGGACAGCGGCGTAAATAACGTCAAGCTGTTCCTTTTCGGGCGGCGTTAAGTCGGGCACCATAACGGTGATACAGCCCGCACTGCTTGCGGATTGTACGCCGTTGGGGCTGTCCTCAAGCGCCATGCAGTTTTCGGGCTTCAGTCCGAGCCTCTCGCAGGCGTAAAGGTAAATGTCGGGGCAGGGCTTGCCGTTTTCAAGCATATTGCCGCAGATAATAGCGTCAAACTTATCGTAAATGCCCAGCGGCTTTAAATATTCAGCCGCACGCTCCTCGTTTGTTGCGGTTGCAACAGCCGCCCTCAGATTATTCTTTGAAAGGTAGTCAAGCAGGGTATCAAGTCCCGCCTTTTTCTCAACACCATACTTGTCGGTGTACTCCTTCATCAGCTTTACTCTGAGATTTCTCACAGTCTGATAGTCGCAGTCCTCGCCGAACCACTCTTTCAGCTTCGGCGCGGCAAGCTTTCTTGAACAGGAGCGCAGGAGCAGGGCGTGCTCTCTTGTCATGGCATAGCCCATGGAGCTTGCCGCTTCGCACCAGAACCTCACAAGGAGCTTTTCGGTATCCAGCATAAGCCCGTCCATATCGAATATTACAGCCTTTATATCCATACTGCGCTCCTTATATAATTTTCATTTTTGAGAATTTCGCCGCCACTCTCTTTGTGCCATGAGTGTCAAATGCTATCTCCAAAAATTGGTCGTTGCCCATTTGCTTTGCGGAAATGACCGTACCCTCGCCGAATACATCGTGACGCACTCTCTGTCCTGCGGAATACACGGGCGCTGAAAAGCCTATCGCCTCCGTCTTTTCTTTCTGGGCGTGGTAGAGTGCCTGCTGTTTTGCGATATAATCCGTTTTCGGCTTTTTGTCAATGTATGCTGTCTGCTTCTGAACAGCCGCCCGCTGTGCTGAGTCGGAGTATTCCATATACTGCGCGGGTATCTCCGCCGCAAAGCGTGAAACCTTGTTTCTCATCGTCTGACCGTACAGCATACGTTGTTTTGCACAGGTGAGGTACAGATTGCGCTTTGCTCTTGTTATGGCGACATAGGCAAGGCGGCGTTCTTCCTCTATCTCCATGGGATCAAACTGCGAGCGATAGCCGGGGAATATATTCTCCTCCGTGCCGACAACGAATACCGTGTCAAATTCAAGTCCCTTTGCGGAGTGCATAGTCATAAGCACAACCTTGTCCTCGCCGTTTTCGTAGCTGTCCATATCCGAAACCAGAGCCGCCTGCTCCAGAAATCCCGAAAGGGTAGCGTCCTCGTTTTCTTCCAAATAGGTAATCAGCATTGATTTAAGCTCGTTTATGTTGTCAAGGCGCACCTCGCCCTCAAGCCCTTCGTGCTTTAAGGCTTCACGGTAACCGAAGCGGTCGAGTATCTCGTCTATTATCATACCGCCCGAAAGTTCGTCTGCGTCTCTTGAAAGCTCCTCAAACGCTTCACCGATGGGCACAAGGATTTTAGCCTTTTTAGAAAGCGAGGGCAAATCCCCGCTTTCAAGAAGCACCTGCACATAGGACATACCAAGACCTTCAACTACTCGGTTTATCTCTCCTACCGTCGCCGCGCCTATTCCTCTTACAGGCTCGTTTATAATTCTTTCAAATCTCATCCTGTCAAAGGGGTTGTTGATAACGCACAGGTATGCGATAATATCTTTTATTTCCTTTCGCTCAAAAAAGCGCATACCGCCGATAATCCTGTAAGGGATACCGCTTTTTGCAAGCGAGGTTTCGATGTTTCTCGACTGGGCGTTGTTGCGGTACAGCACTACAAAATCCGAATACGGCTTGCCGTTTTTAACTCCGTCTAAGATTTTGTTCGATACAAACATACATTCCTCATTTTCGGTGGAGAAGCGGCAAAGCTTTACCTTTTCACCGTCGCCGAGATCCGACCACAAATTCTTTTCTTTGTGCTGTGTGTTGTTTGCAATAACCGCATTTGCCGCCTTTAAAATGTTTGCGGTGGAACGGTAATTCTGTTCAAGCTTTATAACTCTTGCATCATACTGCTTTTCAAAGGAAAGAATATTTTCAATCGTTGCGCCCCTGAAGCGGTAAATACTCTGGTCCTCGTCGCCCACCACGCACAGGTTGCCGTTACTTCCCGCAAGCATGGAAACGAGCTTGTACTGCGCTAAATTGGTATCCTGGTACTCGTCTACCATTATGTAGCGAAAACGGCTCTGCCAGCGGGAGAGTACCTCGGGACACTGAGTAAACAGTCTTACCGTCAGCATTATAATGTCGTCAAAGTCAAGCGCATTAGCCGCGGCAAGGGCTTTCTGATACTGCTCGTACACCGTCTTTGCACAGGTGAGGGCATAGTCGCTCGCACCGTTTTTGCCTGCCGCACTGAAGCTGTCAGGAGTTATGAGCTTGTCCTTTGAACGTGAAATTGTATTGAGAATGGCTTTGGGCTGTATAACCTTTTCGGAAAGGCTGTTTTCTTTCATTATGTTTTTTATAAGCTTCAGCTGGTCGTCTGCGTCATATATTGCAAAATCCGATTTGTAGCCCAGCCCGAGCTGTTCAATGTCACGGCGCAGTATTTTAACGCACGCCGAATGGAAGGTTGCCGCCCATATTCCGTCAATGTCTGCGCCCATCGCCTGAAGCCTTTGCTTTAATTCCGCCGCCGCCTTGTTTGTAAAGGTAACGGCGAGTATGCGCCACGGCTCTATCGGCTCTTCTGCAAAAATTGCCGACAGCCTTTGCGCCGCTTCCTGCTTACCGACTTTACCGTCAATAAAATCCTGTGCGAGCTTTGCGTCCTCTGCGGACAGCTCACGGGTAAAATCGGTGTTGTAGGCGTTGCCGAACAGCACCATATTGGCAATGCGGTTGCACAGCACGGTTGTCTTTCCGCTTCCTGCGCCCGCTATAATAAGTACAGGCCCGTTTATTTGAAATATAGCCTTGCGCTGCATTTCGTTGGTTCTTTCAAAATACTTTTCAAGAACCTGCCTTTTCAGCTTTATATAATCCATTGTTTACTCCTCGAAAAATTCAGCGCCGAAGCCTCGGCGCTGCGTTTATTTAATTCAAATCGTCGTCTTATTCGCTTTGCGTACCGCTGTCGGAATTATCGCTTCCGCCGGAGGTTGTCGATGATGATAAATCAAGATTTACAAAGGGATTTATTCCGTCGCCGATTATCTGAGGAAGCTCGCCGTTCCAGTTGTTTATCTTGAGATAATCAATGTAGTCGGGGCTGTTCTGAAGCTGTTTTTGTACTGCCTCGATAGCGTATGCCTGAGCGTCAGCCTCAATCTTTGTACTGTCAGCCTTTGCCTGTGCCGCAATGACCATCTGCTTTGCCTCTTCTTCCTTTTCCTTTGTCTTGTTTTCCATCTTGAGCGCATCCTGAGCCGCAATTACCTTAGCCTGGATTGAGGACTCAAACGCGTCGTCGAAGGAGAGGTTTTCAATTGCAAAGGATACAACTATAATTCCGCTGGGAGCGAGCGACTCTGCAAGGTTGTCCTGAATTTTCTGCTGCACCTCGTAACGGGACTGTACAAGCTCCTCTGCCTTTACCTTGCCTATTTCGTTTTTGGAAATCTTTGCGACGTTCTGGACAAGCAGCTTGGCTTCGACATTGTCGATACCGATGTTTCTGATAATGTCCGAAAGCTTTGAGCTGTCATAGCGGTAGTTGAGCTTTAGCTGAAGCTCGTTTACCGTCTGTGTGTCGCTTGTGTATGCGTCTGATGTAACGGAATAGATCTGCTCACGGACATCTACCTGCTTTATTTCCTCGACAAAGGGAATGCAGAAATTAAGACCGGGGGTGAGATTGTCCTGCGTTATCTTGCCGAAGGTGTACTTAACCCCGATAAAGCCCTCGTTTACAATGGTAAAGCAATTGAATACGACTATCAGAAGTAAAACCACAATTGCAATGATAAATGCAAAAATGCCTATCTTCTTGCCATCAATCTGATTGTTTCCGTTATCGCTTGTGCTGAATTTCATAGTAGCCATTTTGACCGTTCCTTTCTGCTCCCCTTATGTGAGGTAGCCGTTCGGTTTTCCCGAAAATTTATTTTACCGCTTTATTCTATCACGGCAATATTAATCGTTTTTTAATCAGGAGCTTATCACGGAATATTTATCGTTGAGCCTTGCACCCTGTGTAACTGCTTCCTCGGTGGGCAGCGACTGCTCCTTAAGCTGTCTGAACGCCTGTGTAAGCATGAGCTTTATGCGGTTTACCTGGTTTACCTCAGACGCGCCGGGATCGTAGTCTACCGCAATGATATTGGACTGCGGATTTTGTCTGCGAAGTTCTCCGATTATGCCCTTGCCGGTAACGTGGTTAGGCAGGCAGGCAAACGGCTGCATACAGATGATGTTGTTTACTCCGCTGTGCAGAAGCTCTATCATTTCGGCGGATAAGAACCAGCCCTCGCCTGCAATGTTGCCGGTGGAAACAACGCCGCTTACGAGCTTTCTCATCTCGCTTATCTTCAGAAAAGAGCCGAACTTTGTTCCCTCTATCGCCGACTTGTAGGATTTCTGCATAAGCTCGATAAATCTGATTGCCGCATTGGATAAGGTATATCTCGCGTTTGATACCGTAAGAAGCTCATGGCGCGAATTTGCGTGGTCGCAGATAAAGTAGATGAAGCCCATAAGGTCGGGTACTACCGCCTCTGCGCCCTCCGCCTCCACAAGGTCAACTACAAAGTTGTTTGCGGCGGGGTGGTATTTTACGAGGATTTCTCCGACGATACCTACCCTCGGCTTTACAATATCGTGAACGGGGATAGAGTCAAAGTCCTTTACAATCTCTCTTATATTCTTGTTGAATTTGGCTATTGAAAGGCTCTTGAGATCCTTTTTGAGCTTGGCGTTCCACTTCTCGTACATTTTGTTTGCCGCGCCCTTTTCCACTTCATAAGGTCTTACCTTATACACACAGCGGCTGAGCAAATCGCCGTAAATAACGGAAATGAACGCACGGTAAACAAGCGGTACGGTAAGCTTGAAGCCGGGGTTTTTCTCCATTCCCACTACATTGAGCGAGATAAGCGGAATGTTGGGCAAGTCAGCGTCCTTAAGCGCTTTTTTGAGCATGCCGACATAGTTTGTCGCACGGCATGCGCCGCCTGTCTGGGTGATAAGCACGGCAACCTTGTCCTTGTCGTACTTTCCGCTGTTTATAGCGTGGAGAAGCTGTCCAATCGTGATTATCGCAGGGTAGCAGGCGTCGTTGTTGACGTATTTCAGTCCCTCGTCGATAACCTCCTTTGAATAATTCTTCTGAATTTCGATATTATAGCCGGAATAACGGAACGCCTGCTCTAAAAGCTCAAAGTGATACGGAGCCATCTGCGGCGAAATAATCGTGTATTCCTTTTTCATTTCCTTTGTGAACAGCGGCTGACGCTTGTAGCCCGTGTATTTCGGAACAGGTCTTACGCCGCCTCTTTCTCTCTCCTCGATAACCGAGATAAGGGAGCGCAGACGAATTCTTGCCGCGCCGAGGTTGTTTACCTCGTCGATTTTCAGCACGGTGTACATCTTGCCGTAGCCCTGGAGTATCTCCTGCACCTCGTCCGTTGTGATTGCGTCAAGACCGCAGCCGAAGCTGTTGAGCTGTACGAGCTCCAGCTCCTTTGTCTGTCCGACAAGGGTAGCCGCCGCATACAGTCTTGTGTGGTACATCCACTGGTCTACTACTCTTATAGGTCTTACGATATTGCCCAAGTGCGCAATGCTGTCCTCGGTAAGCACCGCAAAGCCGTAGCCGTTTATCATTTCGGGAATGCCGTGGTTGATTTCGGGGTCTACATGATACGGTCTGCCCGCAAGCACTATGCCCTTATTACTCGTTGTTTTAAGCATTTTAAGCACTTCCTCGCCCTTTGAGCGTATATCGTCCTTAAAACGCCTGTCCTCCTCGTAAGCGGCTTTAAGCGCAGGACCGAGCTCTGAGCCGCCGATACCGAGGGGAGCAAATTCCTCTATAAGCCTTTCAAGCATACGCTCCTCGTCGTAAATCGGGAGGAACGGATTCATAAAGGTGATACCCTCCTTGCGAAGCTTGGGAACGGAGTTTTTGATAACCTCGCTGTAAGTGGCTACAACGGGGCAGTTGTAATGGTTGTCTCCGCCGCCGCCGTTGTCCATTTCATAGGGCAGGGAGGGGTAGAATATAAACTTCACGCCGTCGTCAAGCAGTGACATGATGTGACCGTGCGACAGCTTTGCAGGGTAGCATACCGATTCGCTCGGCATGGTTTCGATACCCTTGTCATATATTTCACGGGAGGATTTCGGGGAGAGCTTTACGCTGTATCCGAGCTTTGTGAAGAAGGTAAACCAGAACGGATAGTTCTCGTACATACCAAGCACTCTCGGAAGTCCCACGACTCCTCTTTTAGCCTGCTTTTCAGGCAGAGGCTCATAGTCAAACAGCCTTTTGTACTTGTAATCAAAGAGATTAGGCAGAAGCTCCTTTGACCTTTCGCCCGGTCCCGCGCCTCTTTCACAGCGGTTGTTGGTGATGTATCTTGTACCGTCCGCAAAACGGCTGATGGTGAGCAGACAGTTGTTTGAGCATCTTCCGCAGCGCGCGGTTGTCTTGTGAATGGTAAAGCTCTCCAGCTTATCAAGGGGAGCTATCGTACTGCCCTTGCCGTCGTCGCGGGAAAGCGCAACCAGGGCACTTCCGTATGCGCCCATAAGACCTGCCTTGTCGGGACGTACAACCTCTCTGCCGCAGGTAAGCTCAAACGCTCTTAAAACGGAGTTGTTCAAGAACGTGCCGCCCTGTACGATTATCTTTTCGCCCATCGCTTTGGGATCTCTTATCTTTATAACCTTGAAAAGCGCGTTCTTTACTACCGAGTAGGAAAGTCCCGCGGAAATATCCGCAACACTTGCGCCCTCCTTCTGAGCCTGCTTTACGCGGCTGTTCATGAACACCGTACAGCGTGAACCCAAATCGACGGGGCTTTTTGCCTTAAGTCCTATCTGTGCAAATTCTTCCGCCTGCATACTGAGGGCGTTTGCAAAGTTCTGTATAAACGAGCCGCAGCCCGACGAGCAGGCCTCGTTAAGCAGTATGCTCTCTATCTCGCCGTTCTTTACACGCATACACTTCATGTCCTGGCCGCCGATGTCGAGTATAAACTCAACGCCGGGCAGGATTTTTTCAGCCGCCTTGTAGTGCGCCATGGTTTCAATCTCGCCGAAGTCCACTCCTAAAGCCGCCTTGATAAGGTGCTCGCCGTAGCCCGTTGCGGTGGATTTTGCTATGTATGCCTTTTCGGGGAGCTTTGAATATATATCCTTTAATATCTCGATTACCGATTTAAGCGGGTCGCCCATGTTGTTTCCGTAGTGGGAGTAAAGTATCTCGCCGTCGGAATTTATAAGCGTCGCCTTTGTGGTGGTAGAGCCTGCGTCAATACCGAGATAGCATTTTCCCTCTGCCTTTGACAGCTCTTTTACGGGAATTATCGCCTTTGCGTGACGTGCGGTAAACTCCTCAAGCTCCTTGTCATCGGCGAACAGGGGAGCAAGACGCTCAACCTCATGCACCTCAACGCCCGACAGCTTTTCAATATCCGCTTTAAGAGCCGCCGTGCTTATTTCCTCTGCATTTTCCGCAAGCGCCGCACCCATTGCCACAAACAGGTTTGCGTCGGGCGGGAATACGGTATGCTCCTCATCTAATTTAAGCGTTTCTATAAAGCGTTTTCTCAGCTCCGACAGATAGTGAAGCGGTCCGCCGAGGAAAGCCACATATCCTCTTATCGGCTTACCGCAGGCAAGTCCGCTTATCGTCTGATTTACAACCGACTGGAAAATGGAAGCGGCAACGTCGCTCTTTTTTGCACCGTCATTGAGAAGCGGCTGAATGTCCGACTTTGCAAAAACTCCGCAGCGTGAAGCAATCGGATAAATGGTAGTATGCTCCTTTGCAAGCTCGTTAAGTCCCATTATATCGGTGTTGAGAAGCGACGCCATCTGGTCGATGAACGCGCCCGTGCCGCCTGCACAGGAGCCGTTCATACGCTGTTCTATACCGCCTGTGAGATAGGTAATCTTTGCGTCCTCGCCGCCAAGCTCAATGGCAACGTCGGTCTGCGGGATAAATTCCCGTATTGCGTTTGTACCTGCGGAAACCTCCTGTACAAACGGTATACTCAGCCAGCTTGAAACCGAAATACCGCCCGAGCCCGTTACGGCAATCGTCACCTTTTCGTCGCTTATGTTTTCAAGACAGCCGCCGAGCACCTCGGCAATCGTCTTTTTAATATCGGAATAATGCCGCTGATAGTTTTTATATACGGCTTTTTTGTTTTCGTCAAGAACCGCTATTTTGACGGTGGTTGAACCTACGTCAAGTCCTATATGAAGCATTTGTCGCATCCTTTCTTTGTCATGCGTTTGATAATTGCGTACTCCCTAACATTATACACTAATTTAAAAGAGATTTCAAGCGGTATGAAAAAAATACATATAATTTCTTGTATGCGTTAAAATGATATGAACAAAAAAGAAGAGAAGCTTCAACAAAGATATGGTATAATTGTCCGATACGTGCGGAGTGAGCCGAGGGCGAACGTATGCACGAGGACACTTAAATAAGGTATAATAAACGCTTTGCGTTTTATTATACCATAGCCGCAAGGCTATGGTATAATTGTCCGATACGTG
>CALXBK010000029.1 GCA_944386545.1 uncultured Ruminiclostridium sp. | reverse complement strand
CAGCGGTCGCAAAAGGTATAACACACTAGACTTTGCAAGCAAAATCGTGTGCCAACAGGGATGCTTCTCGCCCCTATTGGAAACCCAGAGCCAAGGGATTTCACCCCTCTGGACACCCCATATATTTTCCTCGAAAATGGTACCCAAACTGTAAAAATGCAGTTTGACACCATTCCTCAGAAAATACAAAACCGCTGTACTCTCCATCCTTGCGAGGATGAAAAATACAGCGGTTTTATATACTCCGATTGCTTCCCTCAATCCTTGGTACAATACCTTGTATAGCTCGTAAATTTCAAATTTACTCCAAGCGAACGAGCCAAATCCGCAATCGTACTATCATCATCGTCAGTGTACCAACAACCACTGATAACACTGTCGATCTTGCTAAATCCAGCGAGAACTGTATCCTCATATAAATCTTCAAACACATCGGGGCGCTTTTGGATCAAAACCCTTTGTGCTTCTTCGGGGAGAGCTGCAAGCGTTTCCTTGTTTACAAAACCTGTTGATGTAATGAGTTTGCCTCCGGGCTTCAACACTCTGAAAGCTTCTTTTAACGCTTTTGCTTTTACGCCTTCGCAATTACCAATACCTCCACCATCCGAGATGATGTCTATGCTATTATCCTTAAAAGGCATATTGCAAAAATCAAAAACGGCGTAATAGATGTTGGGCGAATCAAGCGATTTATCCAAGAACAATTTCCATTCACGAACAACTGTTGGAGAAAGATCGCTGACGATAACCGTCGCATCCGGATTTGCTTTGAGAATGTAGGGCATATATCCACCACCGGGACCTGCGCCGATTTCAAGAATGATTCCATCACAAGAAGCAATCTGCTTTCCGACGCCATCCATATAGGCGTTGTCGGCTCTTGAACATTCCCAATTACGCTTTATCCATCTGCCGCTTTGTATTTCATTTGCCCATTCGATATTGTAATCACGTTCCTGTTCCGGCACAAAGTAAGCTATTCCAGACCGTCCGGTTTCCTTGCCTGTTAATTCACAAAGCAGATCAACATCCTCTAGCATTTCGTTAATTGTAACCTTGTACAGATGAGACAGTTCCAACAGTATATCTATGTCCGGCACTGCGTTTCCGCACTCCCACTTTGAAACAGCCTGTGATGTAACGCTGAGCTTTTCGGCTAAATCTGTTTGAGACAAACCCGCTTTTCGTCTGAGTACAGACATCCTTTTACCAAAATGAATTTTGTTTACCATAAATCACACCTCTTTCTTATTGGTGCTTATATTATACCGCACTTCTCAGACATATTGAAAGCGACGGGTTGTTTCACGGATTCGGCTGCCTACAACTGCTGGTTGGAATACAAATCAGTTATTATGTAACTCTATCTAATATCATATTTCATTGATAAATTATCAAATCCATCACAAGTGCAACGGTTGATTTCATAAAAGCCAATCTTCTTCCAGAAATTAAGCCCGCTAATATTGTTTTCCTGTACTGACAGTTTCAAATTTTTGAAGTTCATATCAGCAGCAATCGTGAAAAGAGCCTTTATAATCGTTGTACCAATAGATTTTCGCTTAAATTTTTCATCTACAAGTAATAATCCAACGTACAAAGTATCTGCATCGGGATATCCCTCCAGAACACTCAAAAAGGAAATTGCCTGTCCATTTTGAGACACACCAATACTATACACCTTATAGGGCGGATAATCACATAGGGTATCTTCGCACAGTTCTCTTGTTGCTGGATGCCCGTCAGTTAAACGGTAATATTCTTCATTGCTGTAAAAAACGATTTCATAAGTTGAAAGATTATCTATGGTTACAGGCTCAATCAAAAACTCTGGTAAAAGAGCTTGCAATTTCTGATACATTATTTCCACCTTACTTCATAACAGCGTTAACAAGACATTTTTTCTGGATTAACCATAAGTTCTAAATAGCGGTCATCCTCTGAGTCCACAAAAGCTCCTACTATTTCATCAGCATCGACACAACCCATTTTAAGATAAAAGGCAATCGTCTCTGCTGATGGTATTGCAGAAACAAAAATCTTTTCTGCACCGAGTTTTATTGCGTGTTCACGAGCTTCCTGCAGAAGCAGTTTCCCAATTCCGTTCCGTTTCCATTTATCATCAACAAAAAGCATCGTCAAATTTGCATACTTCGCAGAATTACCGGATACAGTACCGTCCACACAGCAAAATCCTATCAAACGCTCATTGTAAAAGGCTCCAACTGTAATGCCGCCACGATCTATTTGTTGGCACATATACTCGGTAATCCAAATTCGCTTTTCTTCACTCCACTCACGTTGGAGTGATACATCTGTAAGTTCCCATACATCGTCCCGTTTTACCCATTTTTTCGTAATCTTTTGACAATGAGCAAAGTCCTTGAGAAGTTTCGGAGTAATATTTACAATATTCAGTTGCTTTACGACAAATTCCCTTAGTTTCTCCATACCTATCACACTCTCATCATTTGGCAAATGCTTTTACATAACCAATATATGCCATCATGTTGTGCTTTCAAAACGATGTAATCAGCGGATACACACACTGTAAAGATACTCTGCATCCTCGATCATTTTATCCCAAATACCCCGTACCCTCTCTATCGAACATCCTCGAAGATAGTTGTGCCAGTGGATAAACGAAGTATTTAGATTAGCCAAACTCATCTGCATTGAGATTTCATCATGTATAATATCGGCAGTCGAGAATCGACAATACATTTGAACAGCTTTTTCCTTGCTGATTTCTAATCCATCGGCAGATAATCTGCTTAGAAAAAAAGATATATCGCCTGACACATGACCACTATTAACGTTTTGCCAGTCACAAACAATTATTTTTCCTTCGTCATCTACTAATAAATTATCGAAATGAAAATCACCATGGCAGCACATTTTCTTTGGGGTGTATGCCTGTTTATTGATCGTATTTATGTTCTCTCCTATTTTGATGAGATCACTCTCTGAAAAAACATCACCATGCTCTGTGATTACATCACACCAACCACTCAAATATTGATTGATTTCATCCTTTTCAAGCCATAATGCGCCGGTATCCATTTTAGGTAAGAACTCTGGAACCGGCATATTATGAATCTGAGCCAACACATCAAAAACTTTTTCCAGCACGGCATCATCCAGATTGTATCTGTTAACCGGACAGTATTTCTCCATGATGAGTTGAATTTCCTCATCCGTCTGGTGGCAATGATATACCCTCGGTAGGAAAGGGAATTTTTCAGATGTGTAAGAAGAATAAAACTGCGACTCACGCCGATATGAATCCCAATCAGCACCAGATTGCATCAAACTACGCCGGATATGCTTTGCTATGTATATATGATCCAGCTCATATACACTTGCCCCGCTCTTTCCGATTGTAATTTGTTCTGTCATATGCTCGTCAATATATTTTTGAAAATTGTTAAAGCGCACCATCTTCGCCCTCCTTAAATCATGCCGAAGTGCTTCAATGCCTCCTTGATCGCTTTTTCCTTATCCGGTGGGCATTGTGGCTGCTTAGCATCCTCAGACTTCGGCTTATTGTAATTATCACGCTCGATGATACCGCACTTTTGCTTTACCTGTGCGATATACAAGCTGCTGATTTTCAAGCCGCTATGCTCCAGCACATAATCTTTGATTTCTTGATAGGTAGCTTTCTTTTCCGCATCGGTCAGATCAAGCTCGTCCATATCCAAATTTATCTCGATATGTTGCTTCGCATTAAGTTTGGACAATAAACATACCGTCTCCACATGCCCCGTTCTCGGGAACATATCCACAGCAACGCATTTTTCCGTTGTATATCCGAGCTGACTGAAATACATGCAATCCCTTGCCGCAGTTGCGGGGTTGCAGGAAACCATTACGATACGCTCTGCACCGAAATGCGCAATATTCTCAGCTGCGTCAATTCCGCAGCCCTTGCGGGGAGGATCTATTACTATGACATTTGGTTTTTCGTTTCTATTAAACAGTATCTGAGCCGCCTTTGCCGCATCTGCGCAGATAAATTCGGCGTTTTCTATACCGTTTGCAGCAGCGTTCTTTTCGGCGTTTTCAACTGCGTCGGGGACGATTTCCGCACCTATGATTTTTCTTGCGCTTTTTGCCATGGAAAGACCTATCGTTCCGGCGCCGCAGTACAAATCCAGTACGAGCTTGCCCTTTGCTTCGGCAAATTCAGCGGCTATTGCGTAAAGCGTTTCGGCGGCAGGAGTATTTACCTGATAGAATGACTTCGGAGAAACGGATATTTTGTTGCCGCACATTGTATCGGTGATACTGCCGTCGCCGTAAAGTAAAATTTCACGCTCGCCTAAAATGACATTTGTATCCTTATCGTTTATATTCACAAGAGAAGCCGTGATTTGAGCGAATTTTTTTCTGAGGCGTTCATCAAAAAGCTTAAGCCGCCCGTCAAAGCATGAAGCAACGGTGCAAAGGCAAAGCTCGCCGCTGTAATGCCCTTTTCTGAGATAGATATGGCGAAGCACTCCCCTGCCCGTTGTTTCATCGTATGCGGGGATTTTAAGCTCCTGTGCCGTTTTGCAGGCTTCGCTTACTATATCCGAGAAAATATCGGGCTGTAAAAGGCAATGACTGCACGGCACAATTCTGTGAGAGTGAAACGCATAAAAGCCCGCCGTGATATTTCCGACCCTGTCAGTGCCTATCGGTATCTGAAGCTTATTTCGGTAGCCGCACTGCTTCTTTGCGCCGACAATAGGCAAAAATTCGGGAGACAAGCCGCCTATACGGGTGAATGCGTCCCTTACAAAACTCTCCTTTGCCCTAAGCTCCGCCTCATAGCTTATATGACGGAAGGAACAGCCGCCGCACTTGCCGTAAACGGGGCAATCAACGTTTATGCGGTCGGGAGAGGGAGTAATTATTTCCTCAATTTTACCGTAGGCGTAGGTTGTCTTTACCTTTAATATTCTTACCGAGAGAATGTCCCCGACAGCGGAAAACGGCACGAATATAACCATGCCGTTCAATTTTCCCACGCCCGAACACTCGCTTGTAAGCGAAGTAATTTCAATGCGTACTATATCGTTTTTCTTCATTATATCTGTCCGAGGCTGAGCGCCTTTAGGTAGGCGTTAATAAAGCCGTCAATATCTCCGTCCATAACAGCGTTTATATTGCCCACTTCAAAACCTGTTCTGTGGTCCTTTGCAAGCGTATAGGGCATGAATACATAGGAACGTATCTGTGCGCCCCATGCAATCTGAAGCTGTTCGCCCTTGATGTCGGAAATCTTGTCAAGATGCTCTCTTTCCTTGATTTCAAGCAGCTTTGACTTTAACATTCTCATGGCGTATTCTCTGTTCTGGTGCTGTGAACGCTCCGTCTGGCACGCGCACACGATACCCGTGGGGATATGTGTGATACGAACAGCGGAAGAGGTCTTATTTACCTTCTGACCGCCCGCACCGCTTGCACGGTAAACGTCCATCTTGATTTCGTCCTCGCTGATTTCAATATCTATGTTGTCGTCAATTTCGGGCATGACTTCAACGGAAGCAAAGCTGGTGTGGCGGCGTCCTGAGCTGTCAAAGGGAGAAACTCTTACAAGCCTGTGTACTCCGTTTTCGCTCTTTAAATAGCCGTAGGCGTTTCTGCCCTCGACAAGTATGCTTGCGCTCTTAATTCCCGCTTCTTCACCGTCAAGGTAGTCAAGCACGGTTACCTTCATTCCGTGGCTTTCCGCCCAGTGGTTGTACATACGGTAAAGCATCTCAACCCAGTCCTGCGCCTCTGTGCCGCCGGCGCCCGCATGGAAGGTCAGAATGGCGTTGTTGTGGTCAAACTCGCCCGAAAGAAGCGTTGCGAGCTTCTGAGTTTCAAGCTCTGTTCTGAAATGCTTTGCAAGCTCCTCAATTTCGGAGAGCATGGTTTCATCGTCAGCTTCCTGTGCAAGCTCCAGCATTGTGAGAACATCGTCATAGCTCTCTCTGAGCTTTTCGTAGCTCTGTACAATATTTTTCGACTCGCCTATTTTTTGGGAAATCTTCTGCGAATTTTCAACATCGTTCCAGAAATCAGGCTGTGCGCTCTGTTCTTCAAGTTTTGCTATCTCGCTTTTGAGATTTTCAAGGTCAAGCGCGCCCGCAAGCTCTTTAAGCTGCGGCTCATAGCCCTCAAATTCTATTTTAAGCTCATCGTATTCTAACATAGTTTATCTTTCCTTTCAAAAATTACGGTAAAAATTGTTCATATAAAGTTAATTATACTATAAAAAAGTCAATTTGTAAAGTGTTTAACGGGGATTTATTAAGTTTTCACCGTAAAAAATAAGACGGTAATAAATTATAAACTTTTCACAAGAAAAAATTTTCCGCAAGGTCTTGAAATCGTTTTCATTTTATGGTATACTCATAGCGTGAGTTACGAAAACCGCATTGTTAAAGCGGGTTTTCGGATAAGTTAAATAACAATTACAAGGGAGTATTCTATTTATGGAGAAAATTTACAAAATCCACATGGGCGCGGCTAAATGTCCCGTTGACTTAGGCGATGGAAGCGAGAGAGGCGAATATGTAAACCAGGATTATATCCTGCACAAGTTAGGCAGACCTCACAGAGCGGTAAGCCTTATGTACTGCTACTATCCGCTTGATGAAACCTGGCCCAAAAGAGCAAGACACGCCTTCCCCGATAAGGAAATTACTTTCCAGTGGGATTACCCCTATGACGACTATTTTACCTACAAGGGCGGAATAGGCGGCACTATGGACGACGAGCCCTTTACCTGCATGAGAGATGTAAGAAGGCACGGGCAGGACGTTATTCTTACAATAACCATTGACCCCAATGTCAGCGACGACCATCTCATCAAGATTGCACAGGAGCTGAGAACATTTGGCCGTATGCAGCTTAGAATAAACCATGAAGCAACAGGAAACTGGTTTTCCTTTACAAAGAGAGCAACATATCAGCAGATAGCCGATTTCTATGTTCATTTCCATGAAATTATCAAGGAGCATGCGCCCAATGTCAAGACCGTACTTTGCATAGGCGGAGTTGAGCACCCCGAAAAGGGCGGCGAAATTGAAATGGAAAAGGAATTTGCCGACGCTGTAAGAGCTACCGATATATGGTCGGTTGACAAGTACATGGCGCTTCACTGGGGCTGGCCCTTTGACGTTGCCGAGGTCGGCGGCACTTCCTTTTCAAGAAGCAAGGTAAAAGACATCTACAACCTTACAAAGCTGTCCGAAAAGCGTTACAGAGAGCTTTGCGGCGGCGTAAAGAAGCCTATGGTAATGAGCGAATTTAATGCCGACGGCGATGTAACAGGTCCTTATGACCAGGCTGAAATGGTAAAGGAATTCTGCGATTTACTCAAAAACGACGAGGAGCAGGGCTGGTTTAACGGCTTTACCTTCTACCAGTTCCGTGACAGAGGCAGACTCGGTCTTGAAATCGAAGATCCCAACTACCCCGACTGCGGTATTGAACAGCCCGTCATGAAAACCTACAAGGAAATCATTCACGACGAGTACTTCTACCCTGCTATGACAAAGGGTGAAGAAGCACAGTTCCCCGTAAAGCTCCGCTGGGGCGGCTCAGAGGACGCAGAGGGTATCGAAATACCGCTCCATTTTGAGAAAAATCCCACATTCTGCGAAATAACCTTTGAGGGCGAGGACGAAAAGCTCAACCTTATGATGGAGATAAACGGCAAGTGGTTCTACAAATCACCGAACGCCAAAACCATCGACTTTATGTCGGCATTCTATGAAAAGCCTCTTGATGGTGAAGCCGATCTTACCCTCAAGATATTCGCTCCTCCCGCAAGCGGCGAGAACACTCCCGATGAGTGCGAGGACTGGATGCTCAACACTTACAGTGTAATCAAGCAAATGCCGAATATCCGTATTCGCTTCGCGCCTATTATAAAGTAAATAATTAGCTTAAAAGACGGAGGAATATAATGGAATCGACAGAAATAAAAAGTGAGAAAAAAAGCAGAAATTATCAGATTGACTTTTTCAGATTTATTTTTGCAGTGCTTGTAATATTACAGCACAGTCAGCCTTTTGCAAAAGATCTTGCGGACAAACCCAGTTGGTTCGGCGCCGGGCATATTGCAGTATATTTCTTTTTCATAGTCAGCGGGTTTTTAATGGTTTCCCATTATTTTCGGAAAAACGATGCGCAAAAAGATCCGGGACGGGCGGCTTTGGATTTTCTTAAATCAAAAATATCGGTTATTGCGATAGATTATTTTGCCGCCTTTGCGATATACCGTGGGGTTGATTTTGCAATACAGCTTATGACCGGAAAGATAAGCTCGTTTAATTCCGTTATGAAATTTATTATAGTTTCAATTCCCGAATCGCTTGGCATAACCGCAACAGGACTTACTCAAGCCTCCAACGGACCTGTCTGGTACATATCGGCAATGCTCATTGCAATGCCTCTTCTGTATTATATGCTGTGTAAAAATAAGGGCTTTTTCATGTATGTTTTCGCTCCCTTTGCCTGTGTTTTCCTGCTTGGATGGAGGTATTATACATACGATATGGCAAAAGCGGGTATGAAGCCGTTTTTCAATGTAACAGAACCCGTTACAAAGGCTTTTCTCGGTCTTTTATGCGGAGTAGTAGCTTTCGTGATATACGATAAAATCAAAAACAAAAAATTTACGACAGCGGGTAGGTTTATAATTACCCTTGCGGAACTGACAGGCTATGCTGCGGTGATATATATATGCCTTTTCCAAAGCGGGAGTTCGCAGATAAGGCTTTGTATTCACATTCTTTTAGTTCCCCTTTTAGCTCTGACCTTTTCTCAAGAAAGTTGGATAGGATTGCTTTTCAAGAGCAAACTCTTCTACGCTTTGGGCAAATTCAGCTTCCCGCTTTATTTAAGTCATGGCCTTGTAATAAAGCTATTAATGAAAATTGAAACCGGAATGGGATATTATCAGGAAGTGTTGCTTCTGATTGTTCTGAGCTGTCTGCTTGCTCTCGTAGAGTATTTCGGAATACGTTTGTTTATATTACTCTTCAGAGCTGTTTTCAAAAAAGGTACATTTGTAAAATGCAACTAACACGTGCTGCCGCACCTTATTGAGGGTACGGCAGCAAATTTTAGAAAGGAATATTTTGTAATGGATATTGCAAGGGAAATACAGGACGGTAAAGCCTCCCTCGGTATTGAGCTCGGCTCTACAAGAATAAAGGCGGTGCTTATCGCAAGCGACAACAAGCCTGCCGCAACGGGAATATGGGACTGGGAAAACCGTCTTGAAAACGGAATATGGACATACAGCGAGAAAGATATAACAAACGGTCTTAAAGGCTGTTATGCCTCTTTGCTACGTGATATAAAGGAAAAATACGGCGTTGTTCCGAAAGCATTCGCTTCAATGGGTATAAGCGCAATGATGCACGGTTATATTGCCCTTGATAAAAACAATAAAATGTCAGTGCCGTTCCGTACCTGGAGAAATACCATGACCGCAACGGCTTCAAAGGAGCTGACAGAGCTTTTCTCGTTTCCCATTCCGCAAAGGTGGAGTATAGCGCACTTATATCAGTGCATTTTAAACGGAGAGCCGCATTTAAGCGGGATAGAGCATCTGACAACGCTTGCGGGATATGTTCACTTTTTACTTACGGGAAAACGTGTTTTAGGTATCGGAGAAGCGTCGGGAATGTTCCCTGTCAGCAATACCGAAACAGGCTATAACAAGGAAATGGCGGCAAAATTTGATGAGAGGGTATCAGCAATGGGCTTTTCAAAGCCTGTCCTTTCGCTTTTGCCCGATGTTCTGACAGCGGGAAGCGAGGCGGGACGGCTGACAAAAAGGGGTGCAGCTTTGCTTGACGAAAGCGGAGCACTTCACAGCGGCATTTTATTCTGCCCGCCTGAGGGAGATGCAGGAACGGGAATGGTTGCCACAAACAGCTTGTTACCCAAAACGGGAAACGTATCGGCAGGTACTTCCGTATTTGCGATGATTGTGCTTGATAAGCCGCTTTCGGGCGTTTACGACAAAATAGATATTGTTGCCACTCCCGACGGTAAGCCCGTTGCGATGGTGCATTGCAACAACTGCACATCAGAAATTAACGCCTGGGCGGATATGTTCTCGGAGTTTGCCGAATGTGCGGGAATGAAGCTTGAAAAGGGCAGGATTTACGAAATACTTTTCAAAAAGGCTTTTGAGGGAAGGAAGGACTGCGAGGGTATGTTCGCCTGCAATTACCTTTCGGGTGAGCATATAACAGGCTTTGAAAGCGGCAGACCTCTTTTTGCAAGAAAGCCCGACTGTAAATTAACTCTTGCGGATTTTATGAGAGTACAGCTATACACCTCGCTCGGCGCACTTAAAACGGGACTGAATATTCTGACAAATGACGAAAAAGCACCGATTGATAAAATCACGGGACACGGCGGTTTTTTCAAAACGGAACAGGTAGGTCAAAAAATACTTGCCGCCGCTGTAAACGCTCCCGTATCCGTAATGAAAGAAGCGGGAGAAGGCGGCGCATGGGGTATGGCGCTTTTGGCAAGATACATGATTGACAAGTATGATTTATCCCTTGACAAATGGCTTTGCGAAAGGATTTTTAAGGATGCCAAAATAAGCACGGTACTGCCCTGCTCTGATGATGTTTCAGGCTTTAACGAGTTTATGAACAGTTATTCAAAATGCCTTGATATAGAAAAAGCCGCAATCAAGGCCATGCCCTGAAAACGGCTTTGCTATTCAGTTTACCGCTATTACGGCAAAATTAAGATACGTCGCGAATATCAGCCACAGCAGATACGGAATACTTATATACCCTGCAACGGGCTTTGTCTTTATAAAGCCGCATACCATAACCGCAACAAGTATTGTCAGAAGCACAATATCAATTGCGGCAAGCCACAAAAGCTCAAAGCGTACAAAAATAATGCTCCACAAAAAATTCAGTATGAGCTGTACCCAGTAGAGCGTAAGCAGTCCCTTTTTGGTAAAGCCGTCTGCCTCGGAATGATGGACAAGATATGCCGAAACACCCATAACCGCATATAAAATTCCCCATACAATGCCGAATACTTCATACGGCGGGAGCAAGGGCGGCTCGTTGTATTTTTTAAAGAAATCCGCAAAGCTTCCCGCAAGCAGGCTTGACGAGATTCCGATTACTTCGGCGGAAATAATGTATAAAATCAGATCTATCCACTTTATGCTTTTTTTCATTTCAGCTTCTCCCGTGAGTGATATCAATACTATTTTATCGGAAAAAGCCTGAAATATGCGTTTTACTCTGCGGTGAAAAAATCTGCGATTTTGAATATCCTTTTCGCCGCGTTTACAAATTCGTGAGCGATTTCTCCGCTGATAAGATTTTTATAGTATATCCCGAACTGAACAGCTTCAAAGCCGTTTATCGGGATATAGCGCAGCCCCGCCTCCTTCATCATAGGCAAAAGCGGAGAAATGGTACAAGACAACCCCGCCTTTGTCAAAGCGGTGGCGGCTTCAAAGCCGTCGGCAAGCAGGACGTTGAAATTCTGGTATGCTCCGAGCTTAACATAGCAGTCTACAATTACATCGGGACATTTCTGCCTTTTTACAATAGCAAGTCTGCCGCTTATATCGCTCACATCAATTGATCTTCTGCCGGCAAGCGCACTGTCCTCACAGCACACTAAAACAATGGGACAATCGCACAATGGGACAAAGCTATCTGTTTTCATCGGCTCGTTCAAGCTTTTGAGCGAAAACATGAGCTGAATTTTATTTTCACTCAGCATATTGCTCATGGATTTAAAAGGATAGATATTTATTTCGGGCTGAATATTCGGATAGTGCTTTGCACACTCTCTTAAAACGGGAATCATGGCGTTAAGCTCAAACTGATTGTGACAGCCTATTTTCAGCACCTGCTCAGTAGTGTCCTTGCTTTCGTTGAAGCGTCTGACGGAGGTTGAGGCAATTCTCAGTATGTTCTCCGCGTCTGCGATAAAGCTTGCTCCCTCGTTAGTCAGTTGTACGCTCTTTTTAGTGCGAAGAAACAACCGTACTCCGAGCTCGTCCTCAAGAGAGGCTATCTGATGGCTGACTGCGGGCTGACTGATATTAACAGCGGCGGCCGCTTTTGAAAAATTAAGCGTTTCTGCCACCGCTAAAAAACATTCAAGCTGTGTGGTATTCATAAATCCTCCGTTTATTACAATTAATAAAGATTTTTTATAAATTATAACATATTTCTATTTTACAATCAAGAAAAAATGTTGTATTATTTATCATGGCAGACAATGTTTAAACAAAAAAGAAAGAAATAAAGAAAGGATGAGTTGATTGAAGGCGATTTTAGCCCAAATAAAACAGTACAAGAAGGATTCTATTCTTGCCCCCGCCTTTTCTGTGCTTGAAGTAATAATGGAAGTGCTTATCCCCTTTGTTATGGCGTTGCTTATAGACGAGGGCGTTGATAAGGGAAACATGAATTCCATACTCCTTTACGGAGGAATAATGGTGGTATGTGCGAGCGTCAGCCTTTTTTCGGGTATGATGGCGGGAAAATACGCCGCAAGCGCCTCTGCGGGCTTTGCCTGCAATTTAAGAGAAGCGATTTACCGCAGAATTCAAAAGTTTTCATTTTCAAACATTGATAAGTTCAGCACAGCGGGACTTGTTACCCGTATGACGACCGACGTAACAAACGTTCAGAACGCTTATCAGATGGTTATAAGAATTGCCGTAAGAGCGCCTATTATGCTTACGTGCAGTATAATTATGAGCTTTGCCGTAAACGCCGATATAAGCCTTATATTCGTTGCCGCAATGCTTATTCTTGCTGTGTCCTTAACCGTAATAATGTTAATGGCTATGAAAATATTCAATGTTGCCTTTCCTAAGTACGATGACCTCAATGCAAGCGTACAGGAGAACATTTCGGGAATAAGAGTGGTAAAATCCTTTGTAAGAGAGGATTTTGAGAACGAGAAGTTCAAAAAGGCATCCGGCAGTCTTTACAAGATGTTTAAAAAGGCAGAGAGCATAATCGCCTTTAACGGCCCTGTAATGATGCTGGCTGTATACGGATGTATCACCTGTTTATGCTGGTTCGGTGCAAAATTTATTGTTGCAGGGGATTTGCAGATCGGACAGCTTACCTCTCTGTTCAGCTATGTTATGAGCTCCATGATGTCACTTATGATGCTGTCCATGATTTTCGTAATGATAACAATGAGCGTTGCAAGCATAAAGAGAATATCGGAGGTGCTGACAGAGGAGCCTGAGCTAAAGCAGTCCGAAAACGCAGTTACCGAAATCAAAAACGGCGACATTGACTTTAACCATGTAAATTTCAGCTACAACAGCAGCGCCGAAAAGGACGTGCTTATTGATATTGATCTGCACATCAAATCAGGTGAAACGATAGGAATTATCGGAGGGACGGGCTGCGGCAAGACAAGCCTTGTAAATCTTATCAGCAGGCTTTACGATGTCAAAAGCGGAAGCGTGTGCGTCGGCGGAATTGACGTAAGAAATTACGATATGAAGCTGCTCAGAGATACCGTTTCGGTTGTGCTTCAGAAAAATGTCCTTTTTTCGGGTACAATACTTGAAAATCTCCGCTGGGGCAACGAAAACGCTACCGAGCAGGAATGTATCGAGGCGTGCAGGGCGGCTTGCGCCGATGAATTTGTTGAGCGTATGCCCGATAAGTACAATACTATGATAGAGCGAGGCGGCACGAATGTTTCGGGCGGTCAGAAGCAAAGGCTTTGTATTGCAAGAGCATTGCTCAAAAAGCCTAAAATACTTATCCTTGACGACTCGACAAGCGCGGTTGACACTGCAACGGACGCAAAGATCAGAACGGCGTTCAAAAGGCTTATTCCCGGCACTACAAAAATTATCATAGCGCAGAGAATTTCGAGCGTTCAGGACGCCGACAGGATTGTTGTGCTTGATGACGGAGAAATCAACGCCGTCGGAACGCATGAACAGCTTCTCAAAACCAACGAAATTTACAAGGATATTTACGAATCACAGATTAAGGACGGCGGAGATTTCGACCGTCTCCGGGACTGAAAGGAGGGCTTCGTATGCAAAACAGACCTAAACCCGATATGAAACAGCAGATAAAGCTGCTCGGCAGAATTATCCGTTATACAGTAAAGAACTACAAATTTTCATCCGTATGCGTTGTAATATATATTCTTGTTCAAGCGGCATCAACACTGTTCGGAATGTTGTTTATCCAGTCGCTCATAGACGATTATATTGCACCTATGTTAAACCAGTCACAGCCCGACTTTGCTCCCCTCGGATATGCAATACTGAGGCTTGTGGTTGTGTATGTAATCGGTCTTGTAGCAAACTACACATATAACCGAATAATGGTAAACATCGGACAGGGTACGCTCAGAAACTTTCGTGACGAGCTGTTTACCAACATGGAAAAGCTCCCGATAAAGTATTTCGACACACACCAGCACGGAGATATAATGTCGGTATATACAAACGATATTGATACGTTCAGACAGTTTATCTGCCAGAGTGTACCGCAGATAATAAATAACGGCGCTAACGCAATTTTTACCCTTATTTCAATGCTGGTTCTGAATATCCCGATGACGCTCTTAGCTGTGGGAATGTCCGTTATCATGCTTATAATCACTAAAAAGCTGGCTGGAAAGTCCGGCAAGTATTTCAGAGCACAGCAAAACGATATAGGCGAGGTTGACGGCTTTATTGAGGAAATGCTGGACGGTCAGAAGGTAGTCAAGGTATTCTGCCACGAAGAGCAGTCCGTCGAGGATTTCATAAAAATCAACGACAAGCTCCGCAACAGCGCATACAAAGCAAACAAATACGCCAACATAATGATGCCAATTAATGCGAACATAGGAAATATAAGCTATGTGCTCTGCGCTATTTTGGGCGCACTGCTTGCTATAAACGGCTTTGCGGGACTGACGCTCGGCACTATCGTTTCGTTCTGCACGCTAAATAAGAATTTCTGTATGCCGATAGCGCAGATAAGCCAGCAGATGAACTTTATCATTATGGCTTCAGCAGGCGCTGTCAGACTATTTGATCTTATGGACCGGAAGCCGGAGCATGACGACGGATATGTTGAAATCGTCAACGCAAACATCGATGAAAACGGCAATATAACCGAATCCGAAAAGCGCACGGGCAAATGGGCATGGCGTCACCCTCACAAGGCTGACGGCACGGTTACTTATACCAAAATGGAGGGCGGTATTGTCTTTGACGGGGTTGATTTCGGCTACACCGACGAAAAAATGGTGCTCCACGACATCAAGCTGTACGCAAAGCCCGGTCAGAAGATTGCCTTTGTAGGCTCAACCGGTGCGGGAAAAACCACTATCACAAACCTTATCAACCGTTTTTACGATATTCAGGACGGTAAGATAAGATACGACAACATCAATATCAACAAAATCAAAAAGCCGGAGCTGAGAAAATCGCTCGGAATGGTGCTTCAGGATACCAATATGTTTACGGGCACGGTTATGGACAATATCCGCTACGGCAAGCTTGACGCAACGGACGAGGAATGTATCGCGGCGGCAAAGCTCGCAAACGCCGACAGCTTTATAAGAAGGCTTCCCGACGGCTATCATACCATGCTTTCGGGCAACGCTTCAAACCTGAGCCAGGGACAAAGACAGCTTTTATCAATAGCAAGAGCTGCCGTTGCAGACCCGCCGGTGCTTATCCTTGACGAGGCTACCTCATCAATAGATACCAGAACCGAAAAGCTGGTACAGGCAGGTATGGACGCACTTATGAAGGGCAGAACTACCTTTGTAATCGCTCACAGACTGTCTACCGTCAAAAATTCCGACTGCATAATGGTGCTTGAACAAGGCAGAATTATCGAAAGAGGCACTCATGACGAGCTTATTGCCGAAAAGGGCAAATACTATCAGCTTTATACCGGAAAATTTGCAGACGAAACTGCATAAAATAATAACGGACTGTCGGCATCAGCTTGACAGTCCGTTCAGATTATCGACAAACCCACGCACCGCTAAAACGCAGGTTTTTTAAAATCTTTTCATTTTTAAATCAATTTGATATTTTAATTTTTACAGAGCCGATTTTCGGCTCTGTAAAGCCGTTTTAGCTTACGGCGTCAACAGCCTCCTATCGTATAAACATACGACGACGGAGGCTGTTTCCTTGTCTGCGTGGCTTTCTCGCAGCCTGTCAGCTTGTAGACAAAGTATTTGTCTACAAGCTGAACGGACTGTCGGCATCAGCCTGACAGTCCGTTGGTTTATTTAACTCAGATTATACCGAAAATCAAACCTTGAAGTCAAAAGGCGTTTTTTCGGTATTTGTACCGACAGTCGGAACATACTGCTCGTAAACGGGAGCATTGTTGCCTGTAAATTCAACACGGTCGATTTTAAGCGCGTCGTCATTTTGGTTGCTTGCTTCAAATCTGTCGCCCTTTTCGCAGGAGCCCTTGATTATTGCGATAAGCTCCTCGATGGTTGACGCTGTGACGAGCCGTTTTTCAAATTCCTCTTTTTCTTCCTTTTTGGCTTCTTCCGCCTTTTTCTCTGCGGCATTTTCCTTTGCCCTTTCGACAAACTCGCTGGGCTTGAGGCTCTCCTTTAAGAGCGCAAAATAGGAAACCTCTCCCTCTGCGTTCACGCTGATACCGAGCTGTTCTACCTTTTCGCCGTCCTCGCCGAGCTTTTCCTTAATTACGGGAAGCTCGCCGATTGCCTTTTCGATTATGCCCTCAAACTTTGCGCGCTCGTTTTCATCGGTTGCCATTTTTTCAAGAGTTTCGGGAGTAATAACACAGTTGTACTCCTTAGTACCCTGCGCCATAAGCTCCTGTGCCTCTTCGTCGGTTGAAAAATCCGCTACAATGAAATCTACGTTGTTATATTTCTGCTTGAGGCCTTCGAGATACTTCTGCGCTTCGCTGCTCAGATTTACGCTGTCTGTCTTTTCTGTCTTAGTCTTGTCTGTGCCTATTGCATACGATTTATTGACATTTTCGTAGCCTGTGTTTACAATTGACATAGAAATCACCCTTTCTGTTTATCTTATCGGCAGAAAGGGCTTAAAAGTTAAGCAATAAAAACAGAAATATTACAAACCGATATTTTGTCTGATTTTATCAAGCATTTTATCGTCTGCTTCAACGTTTTGCCGCCAGCCTCTCGAATTTATCTCGTCAAGTATATTTTCTGCGGCTTCGTTTACTCCGCGCTGTGCATAGCCGAGCTTTGTCCTAACGGATACGCTCGCCTCGGAGCATAAAAGACGTGCGTATTTTTCCGCAAGCGTCTGCTCATCGCTTAAAAGTGCGGTAACAAGCTGTTTTTCATCTGTTTTCTCCATATCATTCCTCTTTAAACATTTTTTCAAGAATAACGCAATGATTTTGATGAATTGCGGCGCACTTCTGAAGCTTTTCTTTAAGCTGTGGGTCGCTCACCTGCTTTGCGCCGTCTGAATATCTGCGGACGGTATTTCTCTCGCATAGAAGTATATCTGCAAGCTGAATAAGCTCTGAAAGTGAGTATTGCGGCATTTTTTCACCTCTTTTTACATCTCTGTCGGAAATTACGCAAATATTATTTGATTTTTGACTGAATATATGCTATAATTTTTTTGTATAATGAAAATTAAAGGAAGGACGCTTAACTTGACGGATAAAGAATATATGCATGAAATCAGGAATTTCTGCATTATAGCGCACATAGACCACGGAAAATCCACTCTCGCAGACAGAATATTAGAGCAGACCGAAACCGTCGCTCAAAGAGAGATGGAAGAACAGATACTCGACAATATGGATATAGAGCGTGAAAGAGGCATTACGATAAAGGCGCGCGCCGTAAGGCTCAACTACAAGGCTGACGACGGCAATATGTATGTATTCAACCTTATCGACACTCCCGGACACGTTGACTTTAACTATGAGGTTTCACGTTCGCTAAACGCCTGCGAGGGAGCAATTCTTATCGTTGACGCTTCACAGGGAATTGAGGCGCAGACGCTTGCAAACACATACCTTGCAATAGAGCAGGATCTGGAGATTATTCCCGTTATCAACAAAATCGACCTGCCCTCTGCCCACCCTGATGAGGTTAAAGAGGAAATCGAAACGGTTATAGGCATTCCCGCCGATGAAGCTCCGCTTGTTTCCGCAAAGATGGGAACAAACATAAAGGACGTAATGGAGCAGATTGTAAAGAATGTTCCTCCCCCAAGCGGAAATCCCGACGCACCGCTCAAGGCACTTATATTCGACAGCTATTATGACGCTTACAAGGGCGTTATAGTACACGTAAGAGTAAAGGACGGAACGCTGAGAGTCGGCGACAGAATACGCATGATGGCGACAGGGGCGGAATTTGACGTTGTGGATTTGGGCTATATGGGCGCAAAGAATCTGCAAAACGCAAACGAGCTTCGCGCGGGCGAGGTTGGCTATATAGCCGCTTCCATTAAATCAATCGGCGACACCAAGGTCGGCGATACCGTCACACTTGCCGATAAGCCCGCAAGCGAGCCGCTTGCAGGCTACCGAAACGTAAATCCCATGGTATTCAGCGGTATTTACCCTGCCGACGGCGCAAAGTACACCGATTTGAGAGAAGCGCTTGAAAAGCTCAGACTGAACGACGCCTCGCTCAGCTTTGAGCCCGAAACCTCAATTGCCCTCGGCTTCGGCTTCCGCTGCGGCTTTTTGGGACTTCTGCATATGGAGATAATACAGGAAAGGCTTGAAAGAGAGTATAACCTTGATTTAATAACCACTGCCCCGTCGGTAGTTTACAAAATTACCAAGACAAGCGGCGAGGTGGTATACATCGACAATCCGACGAACTACCCCGATCCCTCCGAAATAGAAATAGCCGAAGAGCCTATGGTAATGGCAAATATCTACACACCCTCTGACTATGTGGGCAGTATTATGGATTTATGCCAGGAGCGCAGGGGTACATTCAAGGATATGAAGTATCTTGACCTTAACAGAGTAGAGCTTCACTATGATTTACCGCTTAATGAAATAGTTTACGACTTTTTTGACGCTCTTAAATCCCGTACCAAGGGATATGCAAGCTACGATTATGAGCTGTCGGGCTTTTCACCCTCAAAGCTTGTCAAGCTTGATATTCTGCTTAACGGCGAGATTGTGGACGCACTTTCCTTTGTTGTTCACGCGGACAAGGCATACCAGCGCGCAAGAAGGATTGCCGAAAAGCTCAAGGACAATATCCCAAGACAGCTTTTTGAAGTGCCTATCCAGGCGGCTGTCGGCGGCAAGATTATCGCAAGAGAAACCGTCAAGGCTATGCGCAAGGATGTCCTTGCAAAGTGCTACGGCGGCGATATAACCCGAAAGAAAAAGCTGCTTGAAAAGCAAAAGGAAGGCAAGAAGAGAATGCGTCAGCTCGGTACGGTTGAAGTACCGCAGGAGGCATTCATGGCTGTGCTTAAGCTTGATGAATAACATCGGACTGTATATTCATGTGCCGTTCTGCCTTTCAAAATGCCCTTATTGTGACTTTTACTCGGTAAAGCCCGAAAGAGAAGCGACGGACGGGTATAAAAAGGCAGTTATAAGAAATTTAAAGCGATATACGCAAGCATTTTCCGATATATGCTTTGATACGGTTTATTTCGGCGGCGGCACACCGATTTTGCTGCATGAGGAAATTTGCGAAATACTTGATATTGCAGGTTCTCATATTGCTGAAAATGCGGAAATCACAATTGAAGCAAACCCGTGTATTACCGACGCAGACAAGCTCTGTTCATTAAAACGCTTCGGTGTGAACAGAGTATCCTTCGGGCTTCAGAGTGCAAACGATAACGAGCTTAAGACGCTCGGAAGGCTTCATAACGCCGCTGACGGCGAGTGGGCGGTTTATTTGGCGCAAAAAGCAGGCATCGACAACATATCAGCTGACCTTATGTTAGGTATACCCTATCAGACGCAGAAAAGCCTTGATGAAACGCTTAAAGCGGTTATCTCCCTGCCCGTCAGCCACATTTCGGCATATATGCTGAAAATTGAGCCGAACACGCCGTTTTACAATCAGAAGCTTGTTTTGCCCGATGAAAACGGCTATGCCGAGCTTTATCTCAAAACCGTGAATATGCTTGCTGAAAACGGCTTTGAGCAATATGAGATAAGCAATTTTGCAAAAGAGAACAGGCTGTGCAGGCATAATCTTAAATACTGGAGCTGTGAAGCCTACATCGGCATAGGTCCTGCCGCACATTCGTATTTCGGCGGCAGGAGGTACTATGTAACGAGGGATCTGACTTCCTTTATCAAGGATGAAATTCAAAATGAAGCTATATCCGACGATAATGTCGGCGGCTTTGACGAATGGGCAATGCTGAAGCTCAGGCTTACAAGCGGAATTGATTATAAAACCGCTTATGAAAAATACGGCATTGACAGGCAGACGTTTGAAAAGAAATGCCGCCTTATACCGAAAAATATGTACATTTCGGATGAAAACGGCATAAGGCTTACGCCTGAGGGATTTTTGGTATCAAATACCGTCATAGGCATATTAACCGATATATGAAATTTACGGAGGGGCTATGAACAAGGAATTACTTAAATCTGAAATTCAATCCATACTTTTGACAAGGTATGAAACAACAGCGTCAAGCGCAGAGCCTTATCAGCTTCATGACGCGCTTTCGCAGGCTGTAATTAACCAAATCGGAGAAAATATCAAGAAAAGCCGCACTGCACACCTTAATACCCGCAGAGCGTGCTATTTCTCCGCCGAGTTTTTGGTAGGCAGAGCCATTTACAACAATCTTTTATGCCTCAGTGTGCTTGATGAAGCAGAGCAGGCTTTATCTGAGCTTGGTGCAAGCCTTTGCTCGCTTGAAGAAATTGAGGACGCAGCTTTGGGAAACGGCGGACTCGGTAGACTTGCGGCTTGCTTTTTAGACAGCGCCGCAACGCTTTCACTCCCTTTGGACGGATACGGAATACGCTATAAGTACGGTCTTTTCAAGCAGTCGATAGTTGACGGCTTCCAGTGCGAAGAAGCGGATGACTGGACAAAATACGGCGATCCGTGGAGCAAAAGAAACGAAAAGGACAAGGTTAAGGTCAGCTTTTCGGATCAGACAGTATATGCCGTTCCTTACGATATGCCGATAATCGGCTTCAAAACTAACAATATTGGCACTCTCAGACTGTGGCAGAGCGAGCCTGTAAACACCTTTGACTTTATCAAATTCAATAACCAGGATTATATCAACGCAAGCATCGAGCAAATAAAGGCGGAGGATATTTCAAGAGTCCTTTACCCCAACGATGATACGAAAGAGGGCAAGATTTTAAGATTTAAACAGCAGTATTTCTTCTGTGCCGCTTCCCTTTCGGATATTGTGAAAAAGCACAAGGAAAACGGCTATGATATTGAAAAGCTTGCGGATAAGGTAACGGTACAGCTTAACGATACCCACCCCGTTATTTCAATACCGGAGCTTACAAGAATACTCGTCGACAACGAGGGACTTTCCTTTGAAAAGGCACTCACGATTGCGAAAAAGACATTTAACTACACCAACCACACCGTAATGGCAGAGGCTATGGAGAAGTGGGGACTGGATATAGTTGAACAGGTACTGCCCCGCATTTACGAGATTATCTTACAGATTAACGAGGCGTTCATTGCCGAAATGTATGCGGCAGGCTATGATAAGAACAGGATAAATTCCATGAAGCTTATTGCCGACGGTGTTGTCCACATGGCAAGAATGGCGGTTTACTGCTCAAGCTATACAAACGGCGTTGCCTCACTTCATACTGAAATTCTCAAGGACAGCGTTTTGAAGGACTGGTACGAGCTTTATCCCGACAGATTTCAGAACAAGACCAACGGTATTACTCCCAGACGCTGGATTGCCCTTTGCAACAAGGAGCTGTCCTCGCTTATCACCGAAAAGCTCGGAAATGACGACTGGCTGACAGACCTTACAAAGCTGAAAAACCTCGCACCCCTGGCGCAGGACGGTGAAACAATCAGACGCTTTACCGAAATCAAGAAGCTCAAAAAGCAACAGCTTGCCGAATTTATAAAGGCAAGGGAAAACACCGAAATAAGCCCCGACAGCATTTTCGACATTCAGATAAAGAGGCTTCACGAGTATAAAAGACAGCTTCTCAATGCTTTCAGTATTCTTTATATCTACTTTGGCATAAAGGACGGAAGTATTAAGGACTTCTACCCCACTACCTTTATATTCGGTGCAAAATCAGCACCCGGATACAGACGCGCAAAGGCTGTCATCAAGTACATCAACGAGATAGGCAGGCTTATAAATGCCGACGATGAGGTAAACAAGCTGATAAAGGTTGTATTCGTTCAGAACTACAATGTTTCATACGCTGAAAAGCTGGTTACCGCGGCGGATATTTCCGAGCAAATTTCAACGGCGGGCACAGAGGCGTCAGGTACGGGCAACATGAAGTTTATGCTCAACGGTACGGTAACGCTCGGCACTTATGACGGCGCAAATGTTGAAATTGTCGAGGAAGCGGGAGAAGAAAACAACTACATCTTCGGCGCAAGGGTTGAGGAATTAAAGGATATAATGCCCTCTTACGATCCTCGTGTGTTACTAAGCACCAACCACAAAATCAAGAGAGTGCTGAGTACTCTTATCGACGGTACGTTAAACGACGGCGGCTCGGGCGATTTCAGAGAGCTTTACTTTGCTCTGACAGACGGCGCAAGCTGGCATGTTCCCGACCACTATTACCTGCTGGGCGACCTTGAAAGCTATGTTGAGGCAAAGCTCAGAGCAAACTCCGACTATGCAAACTCAAACGAGGAATTTGCAAGGAAATGCTGGATAAATATGTGCTGTTCCGGCAAATTCAGCTCTGACAGGACCATAAATGATTATGCGGAGAATATCTGGAAGATTTCTCCCGTAAACATCTGAATAACGCAACAAAAATCCGCCTTCGGCAGCTTGCCGGGGGCGGATTATTTCATTTGCTTCAAGCAATGCGAATTTTAGTACTTGTACCAATAGCCTGCAATCGTTTAAGCAGAGTGTGAAAACGGGAAATGATAACGATAGATTCAGCGTAAATGGTACGGATCTCATAATTTTTAGAAAGCCGTCCATAGTGCATATTATCCCTCCGGGGATTTCATCTAATTTTCGGAAGGTGCGGGAGCAGACGCAGCTTCATCATACGATATAACGGCGGTTTCATCAGGCTTGGGAGCTGTTTGTGAAGTCTTAGAAACGGTTGTTGTTTCTGCGGGCTTTTCAGTTTCGGAAGCCGCAGGAGTTTCGGAGGTGAGAGGTTTTACCGTTTGCAGATTTTCCTCCTCCCAGTTCATAAGCCCGAAGCCGAACAGCCATTTGTAACCCCAGGGGTACTGTCTGAGCTTGCAGACGTCCTCTGAATTACCCTCAACGGTGTAAAAATAGGTATCGTCGCTTCCTATGTAAAAGCCGACATGGTCTGCGCTGTTGTCAAGATCCCAGTCAAAGAAGATAAGATCGCCGGGCGCAGGACCGGGATAATCTCTGTCGCCCCACTGCTTGTTCTCAACAAACCAGCTTACACCGCCCGAATGACACCTTGTGAAATACGGCTCGGTAACGCCGACCTTATCAAGACACCATGCGATAAAGCAGCCGCACCATTCAATTCTTCCGTCAAAGCCGTACCAGCTCCAGTAAGGCTCGCCGCCCTCGTTACCTACCTGCTGTTTTGCCACATCGACAAGCGCCTGATTTCCCATTCGCTTGCCGTCCTCTGATTTGACTGCATTTATATCGACGGTAGGCACATAAGGAATGGTTTCAATCGTGGTTTCGGTTGATACCGTTGTCGTCTGTGCTGTCGTAGTAGTCTGCGTTGCGGTTTGCGTCGTTGTTGTGACAGCCTCGGTTGTAGTTGTAGCTTTTGTAACCTCAACTGAAGAATTATCCCGGCTTATATCCGAAATTCCCGCCCCTGCCGACGCACAGCCGCAAATCAGAGCCGCCATGCAAAGCGACACAACGGTAAGCTTTTTTAACGAATTATTCATATTGCTTTGCTCCCTTCGGTCAATACATTTAAAATATCTTAGCATATATGTTAAGATACTAACTGATTATACACTATTGCGAAATTGATTTCAAGGCTTTTGCAAAAATAATGCAGTTTATTACATAAAAAGCCGCATAAAGTGCGTAACACCTCATGCGGCAGAGTATTACAGCTCAAGCGGCTTTATCTGAGTAAGGTCGTAGGGCGTTTCCTGGTATACGCAGAAATTCAGCCAGTTTGAATACATCAGGCTTGCGTGCCCTCTCCAGGTAAAGCGGGGAGTAAGATTGGGATTGTCGTCGGGGAAATAATTATACGGCATATCAATGGGAAGTCCCTTTTCAACATCTCTCATATACTCGTCCTTGAGAGTATTCCTGTCGTATTCGGCATGTCCCGTAATGAAAATCTGCCTGTTTGTTCTGTCCGCAACGATATATGCGCCCGCAATATCGGAATAAGAAAGCAACGCAAGATGAGGGTTGTTTTCAATATCACACATACGCACCTCGGTGTGGCGTGAGTGAGGCACCATGAAAATATCGTCAAAGCCCTTTAATAAGGGATGATTTACGCAGTTTATCTTATGCGGGAATATTCCGAACATCTTTTTATCAAGCACATACTTTCTCAGACCGTAATGATAGTACAGCCCCGCAAACGCCGCCCAGCAGATATGAACGGTGCTGAACGAATGGGACTTGCTCCACTCCATAATGTCGCAAAGCTCCTTCCAGTAATTGACGGACTCGAAATCGAGAAGCTCAACGGGTGCTCCCGTTATTATCGTAGCGTCAAAATATTGGTCTTTGATTTCATTAAAGGTGGTGTAAAAATTGAGCAAATGCTCCTGCGAGGTATTTTTCGGGTTATAGGTTTCGGTTTTGATAAGAGTAATATCCACCTGAAGCGGAGTATTACTCAGCAGTCTTAAAAGCTGTGTCTCGGTTACGATTTTTGTGGGCATTAAATTTACAATGGCTATCTTTAGGGGTCTTATATCTTGTTTCAACGCCTTGTCGTCAGCCATTACAAATATGTTCTCATTTACAAGCGTACTGTAAGCCGGAAGATTATTCGGTATTCTTATAGGCACCCATCATCATTCCTTTCCTTTGTCGTCTGAATGTTTATTTTATCATAAAACAAAGAAAAAATCAATAGCTTAGGGTGATTATTTTGAAAAAGACATAGATAGATAATACAATCTTTTTAAATTCAAACTTACAGATACCATGGCTTTATTTATTCATTTGAACATTTGAATTTATAGAGATTGGATTTATTTTTGTGCTTCTGTATGGAGTTTAGATTTATTAAGATGTCCTTTTATTAAACATAAAATCATAGTAGTCGAATTTATAATTAAGCAAGGAGTAAAAAATAAATTTAAATCCGTTACTATGCTATATTTACTGATAAAACCATTTTGATTTGAGATAGTCGATAAATCTATTACAAAATCATTAGGCAAACAATCAAAAATCACATCTTTAATCAGAAGCAAAACACCGAAACAAATTGACAGAATCTCATTTACAAGAGTAGATACATTATTATCGACGATTAAGCTCAAAAAACTCCAAACAACAAAAAATGTCAAACAAACTAAAAGATATTTTTGAAATGAATCTACAACTACATTTGATAAAATTGATAGAACTAGCAATTGAATAAAAAAACAAATAAATATAGAGTGGATAAAAAACGAAATAGCCGAATTAAGAAAGTTTGTAAAAACACAAGAAAGAAAATATAATAATATAAAAATAAATAAGGATATATATGTAATAGCAATATTATTAAAAAGATAAATTGATATTACAGATAAACATACTGTTAATAAAAAGCAAACATATAAAACAAATTTGAAATTACGAAAAAATAATCCCTTTAGGTTGTTATCGTTTGCTTGAGAATGGACGTAGTTTTTTAACCTAATAATAAAAGTACGCAAATTATCAGTAAAATTAAAAATCCACATAAAAAATCTCCTGAATATATGATATAGATATATTTATTATTTTGTTGATTAAATTGTTAATTAATATAATGAGATATTAGGCACTTCGGAAAATTTTGTGTAAAAAGGAATCCAAACAGATAAGAAAATAGATAACAAATATGGTTTTCCGTTTA
>CALXBK010000028.1 GCA_944386545.1 uncultured Ruminiclostridium sp. | reverse complement strand
AAACGTTACCAGTTAAAATTGAAATGTATGACACCGATGGAATACCACTCGGTAGCGGCGGCGTGAAAAAACCACCCGGGTATGAATTTTAAACTGTGTAAATGCATTTTTTCTTAAAGTTTTGACGATAATATAATTGCAGCCAAACAAGGCAACGCTAAGGAGCGACCCGACGCAGGCTGCGGAATAAAACGGTGAAGAGCAGTTGCAGAAATGTAGCTGCTTTTCTCTTTCTTCACCGGATATTCCTAGAGCGGATAAACCTCAGGAGTTTGAGGACAGCGTCCTCAACAGCCGTCAGGCTGCTAATCTGTCCTCAAAGAAAATCGCAAACTGTGAGTACGCAAGTCCCCAGTCTCGCACGGGCATAGTCCACTTCTTTGAGATCTCCTTTACGCTCATAAAAATAACTTTTCTGATAGAATCATCCGTCGGAAAAACTGCCTTGGATTTGGTGAATTTTCTGACCATTCTGTGGTAGCTTTCAACTGCGTTTGTTGTATATATTATCTTCCTGATCTCCTGCGGATATTCAAAGAAAACAGTAAGTTCTGTCCAGTTTTTATCCCATGATTTCAAAATGTTAGGATACTTCTTGTCCCACTTCTCACGGAATTCTTCTTTTGCATATTCTGCGTCATCAAGATTGACTGCTCCGTAGATTTTCTTAAGGTCTGCACACACTGCTTTCCTGTCCTTATAGGGTACAAATTTACAGCTGTTTCTGATCTGATGAACGATACAAAGCTGATTTTTCGTCTTTGGAAATATAGCATTTATTGCATCACAAAGTCCTGTCAGATTATCGTGACAAGCAATGAAAATGTCGGTAACACCGCGGTTTCTGAGGTCTGAGCATATGCTCGCATAGAAGCTTGCAGACTCATTTTCGGATATCCATGTGCCCAGTATTTCTTTCTGACCCTCCATATTTATACCAAGTACGGAATACACACATTTACTGATAATTTTATTGTCTTTTCGTGAGTTGAAAACAATTCCGTCAAAGAAAACTACAGGATAAATACTGCTCAGAGGACGATTCTGCCACTCGTTTACCTCGGGAAGAATTTTGTCGGTTATGCGAGAAATCAAACCTTGTGAAATTTCAGAACCGTATATTTCTTTGAGCGTGTCTTCAATATCACGCTGAGACATTCCCTTGGCATACATCGCCATAATTTTCTGCTCAATTTCGTCTGTGCGAGTCTGTCTTTTTTCGATGATTTTGGGCTCAAATTCACCATTGCGGTCACGGGGTACAGATATTTCACATTCACCGTAATCGCTGGATATGGTTTTCTTTCCATAACCGTTTCGACTATTGCCGGAGTTGTTACCAAGTACAGAATTTTTCTCATAACCGAGATGCTCGTCCATTTCAGCTTCAAGCATCTGCTCTATGGTACCTGCGAATAAACGCTTAAGTTTTTCCTGAATGTCTCCTGTTGTCTCGCAATCTGCCATCAGAAACTTTACAAGTTCCATTTCCTTTTCACTTAAACCGTGATTTCTGTTTGCCATAATAGTTTACCTCCACTTTTATTTGTGGTTATTATTGGCATTTACACGGTTCGTTATTCAGCCTCAACCACCCTGCTGCGCAGCAGGGTGGTTTTCAACAAAATTTAAATAATTCTTTTGTTTTTTCAGCTGTCTACTTGACAGGGGGCACTTCATGATAACCCTTGAAGGAATTTCATTTTATTTTGTTTTGCCTTCGGTGTAGGAGTAACCGCTGTAAAGCGCTTTCTTTCCGTCCATTTTATATGCCTTTATTCTGAACTTATAAAGTGTAGCGGATTGAAGCCCTGCCTTGCGGTACTGAAGTGCATCATTGGCTGTGGATTTAGCAACTCTGGTCCACTTGCCATCCAGATACATTTCTAAAATATAGCCGTCGGCAGATGTATTTATATTCCAGCCTACTCTGAGGGCGTTTTTTGTATTGCCGGTTACCTTAAAGCCGCTGATTTGGGAAGGCTTTGTCATTCCGCTTATATGGGAATAACTGCCGTAAACAGGTATATTATTAATGAACTTAAAGGTTCTAATTCTGAATTTGTATTCCGTGCCTGCCGAAAGACCGCTGTAACGGAACTGCGTTGCAGTACCGTCTGCAATTCTTGCAATTCGCTTCCACTTGCTGTCTGCATACATTTCTATGATATAGCCGTCTGCGGTTTCATCAGCGTCCCATCCCAGGCGAAGTGCAGAGGATGCTCTTCCGAGAATGCTGAAGCTGTTTACGGGCTTGTCGTAGGTGGGAACATTGACGGTTGTGTAAGAGCTGTACAGCACAGTGTCATCAGGCAGAATGAGATAGCTCTTTATTCTGAAGCGGTAAACCGTACCTTTTTTAAGACCTGTATGGGTATATACAACCGTATTCTTGGAAGTGATTTTTTTAATTCTTATCCACTTGTCATCGTCGTATATTTCAATAATATATCCCTGTGCCTGTGGGTTTTTATCCCAGCTCAGCTTGATTGACGAGATCGAGCCTCCGACCTTTTTGAAGCCTGTTACGGAATTAAGCTTTGTAAAAGCTCTGAGCCTCGTGTAACTGCTGTAAATGTAAGTGCCGTTGTCAAGCGTGTAGTTATATATCAGAAATTCATAGGCTGTTCCGCTTGAAAGACTGCCTATTCTGTATGTGAGGGTATTAGGATCTTTGATGTTGGCAACGGTAACCCATTGACCGCTTTTATACATTTTAATCAGATAGCCGTCTGCGCTTACCGCTTTGTTCCATTTCAAACGCAAAGCCGAAGAGGAACGTGCACTGATTTTAAATCCTGTTACAGGCTTACGATAGGTGTAATTCGTGAGAGTTGAATATTTGCTGTAATACGCTTTTTTCCCTATCATTCGGTAGCTCTTAATTCGGAACTTATACGCCGTTCCGCTGTCAAGCTCACTAACAGCAAGGCTTAATGCTTGGGGAGTGCATATTTTGGCTATTCTTTGCCATTTGCCCGAAATATACTGCTCTACGATATAACCGTCAACTATCTCAGCCTTATTCCATCCGAGAGTTACAGAAGTCAGGGTTTTTGATTTTGTTTTAAATCCTGTAATAGGCTTCATTGTCGGAACGTATGGATTATCCTCTGTTGTGGCAAATGAATATTTTCCCGAGCTTACCGTGGTATCGCCGTATTGTGCATAAAGCGTCAGTGTATATGAAGTGCCGGCTGTCAGCGTTTTGTCAAAATCATCCGCAAGGTTGAAGGTAAAGCTGTCGGAGCTGCTGTCCGAAATATTGCGCCAATAGGTTTTTTCGCTGCCGCCGCTTGCTATTTTAACTCCGAGCTTATCGGCTGAAAGCGATGCGGGGTTGTTTACCGAAGCGGAAAGCGTGATATTTTCATCGTATATTTTTACGTTTGATTTATCAATCTCAATGCTTCCGATTGTATCGTTGATTGCAAGCTCGGATATGCCGGTTGCTCTGCGTACCGTCATGCTGTAACCGTTGAATGAGGACATCGGGTAGGGATTGCCGTACCACACAATACAAGCCGCCTTGGTTTTGTATTCGTAGGAATAGTTGTTTGCTTCATAAAAGCGCGCTACGCCCGTGCTTGCGTCATAGCTTAAGAATATAGCGGTGTGATAGCTGCCGATATTGCATAAATCTCCGGGTTGCAATGTGCTGAGAAAATCGTGGGAGTATGTACCGTACAGGGTTGTCCTGTGTTCCGTATCCTCGAGCGGATAGCCGAATATGTACGCATAGGCAAAGCTGGCAAATGAAACACAGCTGTTTTTTATTGTTGAACCGCCGTTTGCTATAACCTCCGGTACAATTGTGTTTTTGGCGTTTTCGTTATACGCAAGTACATTAGTCAGTCGGCAGTATTCGCAGTAGCCCGAATAGCAGCAGCCGCTGTAATTGCCGTAGCAGGGTGTACCCGTTGTTGTAAAGAAGCTGTTTGAGGGGAAAATATCGGCAAGCATTTCAATACGCCTGTTTACTATCGCTTCTCTGTCATAATCCGTTTCGGCGTTAGTATGCACCGAAAACAGCATTGCCGAAATGACAAACGCCGCATTCAGCATAATTATGCCGGCAATAAGCCGTATATGCCATTTTTTTGTTTTAAACATTCCTCTTTTCTCCTTATTTTATTTATTGAAATCTGTTAAAATGCATTTAACTGTGATCCGTGATGTTCTTTATTCAATTCCGTCAAGCTCGTCAAGCCATACTGCAGCAGACGCATCGCTGGGCATTCTCCAGTCGCCTCTCGGAGACAAGGTTACTGAGCCGACCTTAGGGCCGTCGGGCAGACAGGAACGCTTGAACTGCTGTGAGAAGAAGCGGCGGTAGAAATTCTTCAGCCACTTGAGAATTGTCTGCCTGTCATAGCTGTCCGCAAATGCGTATAACGCCAGTCTGTAAACCTTTTTGGGAGCAAAGCCGCGGCGGATTGCATTGTACAGGAAGAAGTCGTGCAGCTCATAAGGACCTACAAGCTCCTCGGTTTTCTGCGAAATTTCTCCGTCCTTTGCGGGCAGAAGCTCCGGGCTTACGGGTGTGCCGAGCACATCGTAAAGAGTGCTTTTAAGCTCCTCGTTTTCACAGGTCTTTGCGTAATAATCCACAAGATAGCGCACCAGCGTCTTTGGAACAGAGCAGTTTACTCCGTACATGGACATATGATCGCCGTTGTAGGTTGCCCAGCCTAAAGCAAGCTCGGATAAGTCGCCCGTGCCTATCACAATGCCGCCCGTTTGGTTTGCCACGTTCATAAGCACCTTTGTGCGCTCTCTCGCCTGACTGTTTTCAAATACGACGTTGATATTTTCAATATCGTGGTCTATATCCTTAAAGTGCTGTTTTACGCTGTCGGTGATGTCAATTTCACGAAGCGTCACTCCGAGCGCTTCGCACAGCCTTACCGCGTTTGATTTTGTGCGCTTTGTCGTACCGAAGCAGGGCATTGTCACCGCCGTAATATCCGAGGCAGGGCGGTTTAAAAGCTTCATTGCGTTTATGGCAACAAGCAGGGCAAGCGTGCTGTCAAGACCGCCGGAAATACCGATAACCGCAGATTTTGCACCTGTATGTGAAAGCCTCTTTTTAAGCCCGTTGCTCTGAATTGCGAGAATAAGCTCACAGCGCTTGTCCTTTTCGCTTTCACCCGATGGAATAAACGGCGTGCGTGCTACAAACCTTGTAAGGCGGGTTTGCTTTACGTCCATATCGAACATAACCTCACACAAAGGGCGCAACGCCTCAAAGCTGGTATTTTTTCTTCTTTCGTAAGCGAGCATTGATACATCTATCTCGCTTATTGCGTCCTCTCCCGAGAACAGCTCGCTTTCATCAAGGATAATTCCGTTTTCGGCTATGATGTTGTGACCGGAGAATACAAGGTCCTGCGTTGATTCTCCCTCTCCCGCCGAGCAGTAGACATAGCCCGAAATAAGCCTTGCCGACTGATTTTCAACAAGCGAACGGCGGTACTGAGCTTTTCCCGTCATCTCGTTGCTCGCAGAGAGATTAAGTATTATGCCGGCGCCCATTGCGGCAAGCGTACCCGAGGGCGGGCAGGGCACCCACAAATCCTCGCAAAGCTCTATTGCAAAGGAAAAATCAGCCATACTGCTGTTTTTGAAAACAATGCCCGCACCAAACGGAATACCGTCAAGCGTTACACAGCCGTCCGAGGCTTTCCATTCGGTAAAGTGGCGCATTTCGTAATATTCGTTGTAGTTGGGGAGCTTTTGCTTGGGCACTATTCCGAGTATATCACCCTTGTAAAGCACAGCCGCACAGTTGTAGAGCTTGCCGTTATAGCTTAAGGGCAGTCCGACAACCGTTATCATGCCAAGCTCCGACAGCTCATTTGCTATATATTTCAGATTTTTTTTTGCGCTGTCAAGAAGTGCAGTCTGGAAAAATAAATCCTGACAGGTGTAGCAGGTAAGGCTAAGCTCCGGGAATACACACAGCCGCACACCCTTTTCGTAAAGCGCTTTTGCCTTGTCGATTATCTGCCGTGCGTTATGCTCGCAGTCCGCAACCCTTGCGGCTGTTGCGGCGGCGGCAACCTTAATAAATCCGTCCTTCATTACTTATTGTCCTTGCAGTCGGAAAATTCGTATTTTCCCGTATCACCGCTTACCTTTCCGTCTATCCAGTTTATTAAATCCTCAAAGAATATTTCCTTCATTGTTTCGTTTACAAGCTCGTGCCGTGCGCCGCGGTACAGCTTTATATCCGCGTTGCATTCAGCCGCTATCAGCTTTTCATATACGTTAAGCACACCCTTGCCGTAATTTCCGACGGGGTCTGCCGTACCCGACATAAGTATAAGCGGCAAATCCTTCGGCACTTTTTTCACCCATTCGGCAGAGGATACCTTTTTCAGCATTGTGGTAAGGTCTACAAATCCGCTTGCCGTAAAGACAAAGTTGCTTTTCTCGTCGTCGATGTATTTTTTTACTACTTCTTTGTCGTGCGTCAGCCAGTCAAATACCGTCTGCTTGTCCTTTATTCTCTCGTTGTAAAAATCAAAGATGAGATTGTACAGCTTACTGCTTCTGAAACGTTCGCCCTTTACTGCGGCTACCGATTGCGTCGCCCTTACTCCAAGCTCGGATAACGCCTTGTCGTCACCCGTTCCGAGTATCACCGCACAGCAAAGCTCCTTTGCATAGTGTGTGATATATAACCTTGCTAAGAAGCTGCCCATGCTGTGACCTATAAGCACAACGGGAAGCGAGGGGTGCTTTTTCTTCATGATGAGCGTCATGCGATGCAAATCCTTCACCATGAATTTCCAGCCGTCATTGGGCGCAAAATAGCCTAAATCGTCCTTAGTCCCTGCCGTATTGCCGTGTCCTAAATGGTCGTTGCCGCAGAAGATATAGCCCCTTGAAGTCAGAAATTCGGCAAAATGCTCATAACGCTCGACATACTCGCACATTCCGTGGGAGAGCTGAATTATACCTTTAGGCGTATCGGCAACAGGGCTGTAAATGTAATATGCACACCTGTCAACGCCGTTTGAAGAATCGAACAATCCGTTTTGCTTCAAAAAAGCCATACCGCACCGCCTTTTAAGGAAAACCGAGCCTGAAATAAATAAAATCTGCCGTGCCGCAATTCAAAGCTGTTTGCAGAAAATACGGCACAAAAAACCACACACAGTTATTATAACAGATTTTTTGTTAAAATACAAGTAAAAAGAAAGAAAAAGTAAAAATCCGCCGTAAAAACAGCGGATTTCTGATTTTTAGGAAAATTATTCTCCAAACTCCTCTTTTACGCTCTGCCAAGCGGCAAGGATAACCTTATCCATATCGTAATACTTGTACTGACCGAGTCTGCCGCCGAAGATTACGTCCTTGCGGGTTTCGGCAAGAGCCTTGTATTTTTCGTAAAGAGCGTTGTTCTTATCGTTGTTTACGGGATAGTACGGCTCAACGCCGGGCTTCCACTCTGCGGAATACTCGCGGCTGATAACCGTCTTTTCCTGCTTGCCGAACTCAAAGTGCTTATGCTCGATAATCCTCGTATAGGGAACCTCTCTGTCGGTGTAGTTTACAACGGCGTTGCCCTGGTGGTTTTCTTCGTTCAGCACCTCGGTTTCAAATCTTACCGAACGGTACTCAAGCGGACCGTACTCAAATCCGAAGAATTCGTCAATTTGTCCCGTGTAAACCGTCTTTGAAGCAATGTCGGGATTTTTCTTTATAAACTCAAAGTAGTCGGTATCCGTCTTAACATCGCTGCCCTCAAGCATTTTTTCGATAATCTGCGTGTAGCCGCCCTCTGGAATACCCTGATAACGGTCATTGAAATAGTTGTTATCATAGATAAAGCGCAAAGGCAGACGCTTGATTATAAATGCGGGAAGCTCGGTGCAGGGGCGTCCCCACTGCTTTTCGGTATAGCCCTTGACAAGCTTTTCGTATACATCCGTGCCCACAAGCTTCAGCGCCTGCTCCTCAAGGTTCTGCGGCTCGCCGATGTTAAGCTCCTCAATCTGCTTTGCGATAATTGCCTTAGCCTCTGCGGGAGTTTTGATGTTCCACATTTTGCTGAAGGTGTTCATATTGAAGGGCAGGTTGTAAAGTTCGTCCTTGTAGGAAGCGACGGGGGAGTTGATATAGTTGTTAAATTCGGCAAATCCTGTCACATAATTCCACACGCTTTTGTCGGAGGTGTGGAAGATATGCGCACCGTACTTGTGAACGTTAATACCCTCAATCTGCTCGGTATAGATATTTCCGGCAATGTGCGGACGCTTGTCTATAACGAGACACTTCTTTCCTCTTTTCGTCGCCTCATAAGCGAATACCGCGCCGAAAAGTCCTGCGCCTACTATAAGATAATCGTATTTTGCCATATCTTTTCCTCTCTGTTACTTATCAAATTCTTTATCTATCAACGGATAGATTCGGTCACAGTCAACCGTTTTTTTGCCGAATAAAGCATTTTCAAGCCACTTCATGGATTTTTCCCTGATTTCATCAAGCTTTTTTGCCGGCTCGGTGTAATCCAGTCCGTCGAGCATATCGTTGTGAAGCGTAAAATCAGAAGGTGCCTCATACAGCCTGCCGGTAAGGTTAAGCGGAGTGAGCAGAGATATGAATCTCTCGCCGCCTCTCTTGTTGTTTATTAAGGTCATAAATGGCTTTTGGAATATAAGCGAGAAGATTGTTCCGTGGAAGGAGTCGGTAAGCACAGCCTTTGAATGACTGTAAAGCCACATCCATTCGTAAAGGGTTACCTCGCGCTTGATTTCAATTCTGTCATCGCCCGATATTTCAAGAGCAGCCGAATTCTTTTCCCATGTCCAGGGCGGCTCGTCGAGTACGACTACTATTTTGCAGTCCTTTTCGGCAGCTATTTTTCTTAGCTGTTCGCCTATTTCGGGATTGGGATCGAGGAAATATGCAAGGATATATTTGCCCTCCTGCTTGTTTTCCGCCAGATCAATCAGCTTTTGATATTCCTCAAGAGAGCAAAGGAAGGTAGGATCGCATACGTCAACAACATTCTTTACTCCGAACTGCTCGGTTGCAATTTTAAGAGATAGCTTGTCACGGACAGAAACATAGTCGAATTTTCTGAGATTGTTGGAGCTTATAATCAGCTCCTCCCGCGTACCCTTATATTTCTTGCCGAAAGACGTCCCGTAGGCAATTCTCTTGTTTACATCGTTTACAAAATCAAGATAATACATCTGTTTGTACGGACGGCTCAGTCCGACATTCCACAGTTGGTCCGAGCCTACCACAAATGCGTCGCAGAACTTATTGAGCTGACCTAATTCGTCAAGCTGATATTTGCGGCTCACATCGTAGAATACTTCTGCAACACCTCTGGGGTGTGATCTTGTAACCTCGTATTTGTTTGGCGCAAGCGGATTTTCAATCATAAGCACAGAGAGATGATATTTGTTTGTGAGAACCTGGTGCAACGCATAATAGGTTGCCATGCTTCCGTAGTTTCTGCCATACCAAAGACCGATTACTCCGACATCAAATCTTCTCTTAAGAGCATAATCAACCGATTTTCCGAATGACTGTCCTTCAAGCATCTGATAAAACCATTTCCTGCCGTTTGACGGAAATCTCATCTTCCTGCCAAAGCGGTTGTTTGCCCTTGCAAAGCTGTACGGTACCGGTTTGTAGAGCTTTGCTGTTTCCTTGACGCTTTCAAACAAGGTCTTGCCCTTTTTGTTGTTTATAAGCGTAACGCTCGTGCCGAGATTATCGTTTAATCCCGGGTCGTACTTTGGAATGCCCCAGAAGTCGCCCGTTGAGATATCTCCCTGTCTCGGTGCGGGAGCAAACATACAGTCTGCACATACATCCTTTAACGCAAGTCCCGAATGCATGGCTTTTTCATAAGGATCAAACCTGATATTTCCGCCGATTTTTGTCCCATCCTTCAAGTAGGCTATCTGGTTAAATGAATTGTATCCGTATTCCTTGGTCCTGAACTTAAAATTCTCAAGATTTTCTCTGCCGTAATATTCATCAATATACTTCAAGAATGCTTTCTGAGGTGGAGCTCCGTGGCACACAAGGTCGAGGGTATAGAGATTATCATAATCCTTTTCAAGATACGCATTTAATCCTGCAACTTGGCACGGACAGCCGGAGAATAACACAGTTTTGCCGTCCGTAAGCAGCTTCTTGATTTCCCTGAATACACCGTCCATGTTGCTCTGTACATATTTTGAGCCTCTCAGACGGTAAAGCTCGTCCTTGCTTGAAATAATGATATGCTTGACGGTAAAGTCGTCCAAAAAAGCCGCACCGCACACATATCCGCCGTTATCCAGAATGTAATTTGCAATAAGCGAGAATGTTCCGCCCGATGAGCTTTCGGTACGTATTTCATCGTTTGCCATAACAGCGTAGCAATCGGGGTTTTCGTCATTATTGTGCTTTGTGTTGATAACAGGGCACACCTTTGCACATTTACCGCAGTTTACGCATTTATCCGTATTGAGCTTTGCAGAGAAAAATCCCTGTTCATCAGGCCGGAGAGTAATTGCGTCAACAGGACAGACACTGGCACAGGCAGAACAACCTATGCAGTAGCTGTGAAGCAAATCGTTAATGGTTTTGGGATCTTTGCTTAAGATGTAATGCGGAGTAAGATTTTGCGGTGTATCCGCAGATTTTGACACCTTTTTGGCGGGGGGAGCTTTCGGGGCAGCCTTTTTTTCTGGAGCCTGTTTAGGTGCCGGAGGCATTGCTCCGGTCAAGAAGGCACGCTTTGCCGCAATCAGAGTTCGTATAAAGCGGTTATTTCTGTTCATATTCCAAGGTACTCCTTCCAAAATTCAAAAGAGGTCATTTCAGCGAATTTATTTCTGTATTCCTGTTCAATGCGCTTGTGGTTCTTCTTATAATTTTTTGTGATTTTGCGATACCGCTTGATAAGGGCAAAGCAACGCTTACGCGACATATGACGCACAAACGCGGTTTTGTCATTGCTGTTTACGGCGATAAGTGTTTTACGGCGGAAATTCTTACCCGGCACAAAGAACCAGTCGTAAGAGATAACTGTTGGGTATCTTCTGAGCATAAAGCCGGGGAGAAGATGTCCGTTTATAGTTATCATATAAATGAGCTTTGAGAATTTGCCGAGTTTTACATACTCGTGCGGATCGTCCTTGCCTGCATTGGGATAACCCTCAAGCTGTGAAACGGGAATCATCTTTTCATTTTTTGCGGCGTGTTCTTTAAGCGACTGCTCGCCGTTGAGCTTTACAAACCATTCCGGACCTTTCATGAAGTCGTCTATTGAATCAAGCAACAGCTCGGCGTTGCCGTATGCAAACCTTGTGATTTCCTTCCAGAACTGAGTTGTTATTCTCTTATAGAAGTTTACATCGGGGCAAATTCCGCTTGCCGCCTGAATGATAAAGCTGTTTCTGTGTACCTGGTACAGCTCCATTGCGGCGTTGAATTTTCCTGCAAAGCCTACATGCCATATACATATACCGTTGAGGGTGATGAAGCCGGGGTTGTTTCTCAGCGAAAATTCTACATCATCTCCTCTTACGAATACGGGGAGAGGCAGACCGTTTCTTTCAATGTGAACCGCAGGAATACAGCAGTACCACCAGCCTGCGTAAGAGTAGGGCATTTCCTGCTCAAAATATTTTTCGTTGTTTACAACCTCGTACAGCGATCTCATGTCCATTGCACGCTTCAACGGACCGTATTCGCCGTTTGACTTTCTCACATAGCCTACATCCTCGTACTGGCGCTCGCGTATGTCATAGTCAAACATCGCGCCGCTTAAGAAGCATTCGGAGTATTTGTCCTTGAGAGTTCTGAGAAGATAATAAGTTCTGAACAGGCTTTCTGCCGTCAGCATAACGTCATCGTCCATAAGCAGTACATGAGTCGGCTTTTGGGGAAGTGCAAGCGCCTCAATCATACCTCTTGTAAAACCGCCCGCGCCGCCTGTGTTGGGGTTGGGGTATATCTTCAGATCCTCGCAGTTGTAGCTTTCGGGATCAAGAGCTCTCTCATTGTCTATTACATGCACGAAAATACTGCCTTTTAAATCGCTGTTTTCGCAAAGCACTTTGCTTTTGAGCATGGCAATGTTGTTCTTTATATAGGGTTGTTTCTTGAAGGTAGTGGTAACAAGCGATATTTTTACGCTGCGCACGTCGCTTTCTTCAAATTCTCCCGTAAAACAGCCGCTGTACAGCTTTGTGTCGTTAATCGCCGCGAGCTTGAAGCCTAAAAGCTCACGGTCGCTGTCGGGAAGCTCAATGCATACCGTGCGGCGCTGTTCTTCGTTGTATGCTTTGTTGACTGCAAGGCGAAAGTTCACGTTATCTGAATTTTTGAATATTTCATATATTTCAATACAAAATGAGCCCTCTATATCAAGCTCAAGCATAGCTTTTTGCATATTTGTATATGTTTTCCATCTCTTTGCCTGAAAGCAGTTATAGTACGTCATAAAATCCGCCGTTGTGTATTTGGGAATTATGTGACAGCCTTGACCGCAATCGTAAACGAACGGCGATCTGTAATTTGCGTTCTTTGCAATTAATTCGCAGTAAGGCATAAAGTTTGCGTCGGTGTCCATCGGGAGAACAACATTTTGAATTTTAAGTTTTTGCATTGGTTTTATTTTTCCTTTCTTTGTGTCAGTCTGTTTTCAAAATATTCTTTTGTTACATACATTTTAACTTGTTTTCGCAGATGATTAAGCTTGCTTTCATGCTTTTACAGCCTAAATAAGTATTAAACCGCTTTCCGAGAAATTGCGGCAGACGCTCATCTGCCGCACAATTTATCAATGCCCAAATAACATTAAAAATTCCGAATCAGCGGCGTTTTGCTTGTTTTAATGTATATGCCTAAAATTTCATCCTTGCAGAAGGTAAGCAGAGCGCACAGGTCGTTATTGAATCTGCCCGCTTCAAGGGAGATTTTGTCTGCGACAAGATCAAACTGTCTTGAGTTCTGCGAGTCTCTCGCCATAAAGGCTTTGTCAAAATAAGCACATAACGAGCAGATTTGGGTGAAAACTGAGTTTTCCGTTCCGCTCAGTCCGTGCGGATAGCCCTTGCCGTCAAAGCGTTCGTGATGGTGCATACACATATCGGCGCATACATGGACAAAATATCGGCAGGAGGCGGAGGTGTTCAGCCAAATCATATTTGCACCGAGCGCCGCATGAGTTGTGTATACAAGAGCCTCGGAGTCGGTCATATTATTCGCTTCTCCCTTATTAAGAATATCCGATGGAATTGCCATTCTGCCTATGTCATAAAAATATGCGGCCTTTGCTATAAGGGAAATATGCTCCGGATCAAGCTCGGTGCTGTCGGTTTGTTCCCTGTAACGGTTGAGAATTATCTCTACCATGCGGCTTACTCTTGAAAAATGCTCATCGTCCGAGTCAATATTTTTAAGATACCCTTTATATATTATCTCCAGTTTAGAAATATATGTATTTGTTTCCGAAATATCGTCCTTTGTCAGCGGCGCCTGTGGTGCTTTTGCCGGCTTTACTTCAATATCGAACATGGCGCTCAGCTTGTCTAGCACAACATCGGGTTCAAACGGTTTTCTTATAAATCCCGCAACATTGAACTCAGCCGCCCTTTGGACGTTGTTTTTGGTAGCCTCGGCAGTAATCAGTATGACGGGGACATTGTCAGCCTTATTGTCACGCATCAGTCTAAGCACGGCAAAGCCGTCCAAAACAGGCATGGTAATATCAAGTATAACCGCCGAAAGCTTTATTTTTCGGCTTAGTATTATCTCAAGGGCGGAGTAGCCGTTCTCCGCTTCTATTATCTCAAAATTTCCGCTTAATATGTTGGAAAGCATACCTCGGTCAATTTCCGAATCGTCAACTATAAGCAATTTTTTTGTGGACTCATCCATGTTTTCCCTCCGTTTTTATCTAAGCCGTAAAAGGCTTACTTTTTGCCGGCTGCATAGTCCGTTGTAAGCTCATGCAATACACGGCGCAGTAAATCGTAATCGATCGGCTTTGATATATGACTGTTCATTCCTGCGGCGATAGTAGCGGAAATGTCTTCGGCAAAGGCGTTTGCCGTAACGGCAATTATCGGAATTAATTTGGCGTCGGGACGTTGCAGACATCTTATGTGCTTTGCAGCCTCACAGCCGTCCATCTGCGGCATCTGCATATCCATAAGAATTGCGTCAAATTCAAACGGAGCCGAACTTTTGAACATCTCTACCGCTTCCTCGCCGTTCCAAGCTTCAGCTACCTCAACGCCGTTCATTGAGAGAATTTCCGAGGCAATTTCCATATTAAGCATGTTGTCCTCGGCAATAAGTATTTTCATACCCTTGAGAGAGAAGGTGTCGGCGCTTTTAGGGGCAGCCTCGCTTTTTTCTTCTTTTTTGTTTTCATCGGCGGTGGTAAAGGGAATTGTAACGGTGAATACCGTTCCCTTGCCAAGCTCGCTTTTTACGTCTATTTGCCCGCTCATATGAACGACAAGGCTCTTTACTATCGGCATACCGAGTCCGGTGCCGTTTACCTTTTTGGACTCAAAGCGCATTTCTCTTGAATACGGCTCGAAAAGGGTAGGAAGAAATTCCTTTGACATTCCTATACCTGTATCGCTTATGATAATTTGGTATTTGGAGTATTTTCTGAATTCAAGCTGCTTTACCGAAACTGTCACGCTGTCGCCCTCGGCAGTGAACTTAAACGCATTGGAAAGCAGATTGTTCATTATCTGGGTTATTCTGAAGGCGTCGCCGTATACCAGCCTTTCGTGTATGTCAAAGCTCAGCTCAAAGTGCTTCTTCTCAAGCTGTGCCTGATGCTCAAAGACGTCACAGCATTGCTCAATACATTCTTTTAAGTCAAGCACGGTGTTGGTGAGCGTGAGCTTGCCCTGTTCAATTCTTGACATTTCAAGAATATCGTTTACAAGGTTTAAAAGCGACTGTGCAGAATAGCGTATTTTTGAAATATAGTCCTTTGTTTTTTCGGTATCCTCAACGCTCGTAAGCGCAAGCTCGGAATAGCCTGTTATCGCATTAAGGGGAGTCCTCATATCATGCGACATATTGCTGAAGAACGCCTGCTTTGCGTTTGAGTTTTTCTGTGCGCTTGCGAGGGCGTTTTCAAGCAGCTCCTGCTGCTGAAGCTGAGCCCTCTTTTCCTGTTCGATTTCTCTGAAACAGAGTATCGCCTCATAGGGCGCAAGTGATTTGTCGAACAGCAGACGGACGTTTACCCATTTGTATTCGCCGTCGAAATCTCTCTTGAAATCGCCCCCGAAATCCTTTATATTCTTCGCGACGAGGTTTTTTATGCTTTCGCACGAGAAACTTGTAAGAAATTCCTCCTTTGCCGCAGGGTCTATTATCTCGCTTACGGTTTTAAGAAAATCCGAATAGTTTCTTGTTTTTAAAATTTTTCTTTTGACATAGTCGGAGCCCTTTATCATTTCATAGGTTTCCTGAATGTAGTTCACGCGGTAAATCGCATAATGCATATTTCCCAGAACCGTTACGGTTTCCTTGTTTCTGTCCGCCATTGCGTTAAGCTTCAAATTCATCGCCGCAATAGCCGCAACGGCTATAAGGCACAGACCGAAGATTATCAGAAATATCAGCGTGAAGGAATTGAGGGAGGACAAAATAGAATTATACGGCGTTGTCAGTATTGCTGTCCAACCGTTTGAAAGCGTGTAATAATATACTCCTCTCCTGTTGTTTTCGGGGTCTGTAACAAAGGAATCAAATGAGTCAAGGTCGCCGTTTTCTATTTTTACCAGCAACTCTTTGATATAGTTGCCTATGGTTTCCTGAGGGACGGTATTTTGTATGGAAGAGTTTGAACATATAAGCACTCCGTTCTTGTCACAAAGATAAATTGAGGAATGCTCGGGTAGGTTCAGTATATCCTCGGCAAAATCAAGCTGAGCGGGGAATATGTCAAACGCAACCACGGCGTCCGCTGTTTTGCACCTTTGAGCAACGGTAACGACAGGCCTGTCATAGATAGCGTCTGTGTAAACATCAGTGAAAGCTGTATCAGTCGTACCGACAGTCATTTTATACCACGGGGAGTTTTCGTAATCATAATCCATATCCCCGCTCCATGGATTTGCGGCTATTATTTTTCCGTTGTAAACGATATATGGGTCAACGGCGTTGTTTCCGAGTGTTGCAAGCACACGCTCAAAGTACAGATGCATACTTCGGTCTATAATATCGTCAAGCTCCGCTCCCTCGACCTCTTCAACCCTTTTATCAATTATAACCGTAGCGTAGGAAACAAGCGTTTTATAGACAGTCAGCTTGTTGTCCTCTTCCAAGGCGTAGTTTCTCACAATAGAAGTACCTAAGGTTTGCATATTCATGAGCAGCTCGGTGTATATGAATGAATATCCGACAAGACCTATGGCAAGTAAAGCGGCAAGGATGACAAGGTATATACGCACTTTTTTTAACGCATACTTTATTTTCCAACTCAATGCGACTATCATTTATATCCCCTTATTTGAAATCAGGTGTAAACGCTGTTACCTTAAATGCTCAAGCCAATCCGCTACGGCATTTTCGATATGCTCGTATTCCTCGCAAATCTGAGGCATCATTGCTTTGGCTTCCTCCCATTTTTCCCTTCTGATAAGCTCAACCTGCCTTGAAAACAGCTCAAACAGCCGCATTATCGACAGATTGCCGCACATTCCCTTAAGCGTATGTGAGGCTGTAAGAGCGTCGGCGGAATTGTTCTGCCGCACCGCCTTTTTGAGCTTTTTGAAATTGTCGTCCAGCAGAAATTTTTTCATGAATTTCTTTATCAGCTCTTCATTGCCCATAAGTCTGCTTATGAGAGCGTCGGTATCAATTCCCGCACTTTTCAGTATCGCATAATCCATACCTTTCTCCTTTCAGACTGCGGCAAAGCTCCCTTATTTCCGGCTCTGCTTCAAAGAAGCATTCAAGAAGCTCAGGGTTAAATGTACCGCACTCTCCGTTTGCTATCATACGAACGGCTACGTCGGGATCAAAAGCCTTTTTATACACTCTTTCACTCGTCAGGGCGTCATACACATCGGCAAGCGCCACTATCTGCGCCCAGACCGAAATCTCATCGCCCTTAAGTCCGTCGGGATAGCCTCTGCCGTCCCAGCGCTCGTGATGGTGCATTGCAATGTCGCAGGCATACATATATGCGTCGTGATTTTTAAGCTGAGGTATTTTTTCAAGAAGCTCCGCACCCTTTACGGTGTGAGTTTTCATTATTTCAAATTCTTCCTTTGTCAGTCTGGCGGGCTTGTTGAGAATAGCGTCGGGAATTGCTATCTTGCCGACGTCGTGCATTACCGAGGCAATTGCTATGTTGTCTATTTCTTCGTCAGAAAAGCCGTTGCCCATTTTTGTGTTTTTAAGCAGATATTCCGTTATTTTGCGTATTCTCGTGACATGCTCTCCGCTTTCTCCGTCACGGAACTCTATCGCCGTTGACAAGGCCTCAAGCATACCCTGGCTGAGATTGATAATTTGCAGCGCCTTCTGAGAAATTTCGGTCTGCTGTTCAATTACGGTGTTTCTCAGGCTTCGGCGGGCATTGAAAAGCTCCACCACCGACTGTACGCGCCTGAGAACTACGTACGGTACGACAGGCTTGCTGATAACGTCCATTACCCCTAAATCGTATGCCTGCTTTACTACATCATCCGCCGCATGAGCCGTGATAAGAAAAATGGGCAGAGTTTCGGTTATGCCCATATCGTCGAGGATATGCAGTACCTGAAGTCCGTCCATTTCGGGCATCATTACATCAAGAAAAACAGCGCAGTAGCGGTTCGGATCATTTTGTATCATACCGCATCCGATTTTACCATTTTCAGCTTCCTCAATTTCGTAAAGTGACGAAAAAAGGTTTTTGAGTATTTCTCTGTTAATGGAATCGTCGTCCACAACCAACAGAGTGTTTGATTGTTTGCCGCCTGTAATCATTTCGGACCACCTTGCCTTCATCGCACAATTCATCATTTTAATTATGGATATTATACTATATCTCAAAGAGATTGTCAAGTTATAGACAATGTGAGTTCCTGTTGTTGATTTTTCTGTAAAATTCAGGGCTTAAAGGCTTTTTGACACATTTTTAAAAACAGCTGAGTGCAGCCAACGGTAAAAAATTATCCCGTTTAATTTAAAAAAATTCTTGACAATACGGTAACATGCTGCTATAATAAAAACACAGTTAATTTAAACCGATGAAGCGGAGATAACGGCAGTTATGCCTTTACAGAGAGCCCGACAAGCTGAGAACGGGTGAGATACAGGCTGTCAAATGGACCGCGGAGGGCGCAGTCAAATGAATGGTTTGCCGTTCAGAGTATTCTGCGACGTGTGGCATACGTCAGTTGCCGGGGATATGATGGTATCTCGCTAAAGTGTACGGGTATTCCCGTGAATTCAAGGTGGCACCGCGGATAATAGTTTATTCGTCCTTGACAGAACAACAGTACGGTTCTGTCAGGGACTTTTTGTTTTTGCAGAACCCAAGCCATTACTTTGAAAGGAACGGTGAAACAATGAAATTCTTTCCCGGTTTTGAAACGGTAAAGGAGATTGCAAAAACGGGGGAGTACAAGGTCTGCCCTGTAAGCTGTGAAATCCTGTCGGACATCTGTACGCCGATTGAAGCGATGAAAAAGCTCAAAAACGTGTCAACGCACTGCTATATGCTTGAATCGGCACAGCAAAATGAAAAGTGGGGACGCTACACCTTTATGGGCTTTGATCCCAAGCTTGAAATTACCTGCATAGGCGGAGAGATGAAGGCGGGCAATATAAAGCTTAAAACCGAAAATCCCTCGGAATTTTTACGGCAGATACTTGCCGATTATAAAAGCCCGCGCTTTGATGAGCTTCCCTCCTTTACGGGAGGACTTGTAGGCTATTTTTCCTATGATTATCTCGGTTACAGCGAGCCGTCGGTAAGAATTGAAACCGAGGACGCAGAACGCTTCAAGGACGTTGATTTAATGCTGTTTGACAAGGTTATAGCCTTTGATAATTTCAGGCAGAAACTAATTCTTATCGCAAACATCTCGCTTGAGGACGCCGAGGTCGGCTACAACAAGGCGATGATGGAGCTTCAGCGGTTAAAACAGCTTATCGTTTACGGCGAAAAGAAAAACGAGCCTGCGGGAAGGATGACAGGCGAAATAACCTCCCTTTTTGACAAAGAAAGGTACTGCAATATGGTCGAAAGGGCAAAGGAGAGAATAAGGGAGGGCGACATATTCCAGATAGTGCTGTCAAACCGTCTTTCCGCCCCCTTTGAAGGAAGCCTGCTCGGCGCGTACAGAGTGCTCAGAACAATAAATCCGTCGCCCTATATGTTCTACTTTTCGGGTACGGACGTCGAAGTTGCGGGGGCTTCTCCCGAAACGCTCGTAAAGCTGGAAAACGGCGTGCTTCACACCTTCCCGCTTGCGGGTACGAGAAAGAGAGGCAGAACCGACGCTGAGGACAAGTCGCTCGAAAAGGAGCTGCTTGCAGATGAAAAGGAGCTTGCCGAGCATAATATGCTGGTTGATTTAGGCAGAAACGATCTTGGCAGAATAAGCAAATTCGGCACGGTCGAGGTTGAAAAGCTGCGTTCGATAGAAAGATACTCTCACGTTATGCACATCGGCTCAACGGTAAGAGGCGAGATAAGGGAGGACTGCGACGCACTGAGTGCGGTTGAAGCGGTGCTTCCCGCAGGCACGCTTTCGGGCGCACCCAAGATACGAGCCTGTCAGCTTATAGCTCAGCTTGAAAATAACAAGCGCGGCATATACGGCGGGGCGATCGGATATATTGACTTTACGGGAAATATGGATACCTGCATAGCAATACGCATTGCATACAAGAAAAACGGCAGAGTTTTTGTCAGAAGCGGTGCGGGAATTGTAGCCGACTCCGTTCCCGAAAACGAGTTTGAGGAGTGCATGAACAAGGCGCGCGCCGTGCTGAATGCCCTCGACAGCGCAAAGGAGGCGGATTTATGATACTTCTTATAGATAACTATGACAGCTTTTCCTATAATCTCTATCAGCTTGTAGGGGAGCTTAACCCCGATATAAGGGTGATACGCAACGACGAGCTGACAACAGAGCAGATAGACGCTTTAAAGCCCGAAAGAATAATCCTTTCACCCGGTCCGGGCAGACCTGAGGACGCAGGAGTTATCATTGATGTGATAAAAAAGCTCGGCGGCAAATATCCGATACTCGGCGTTTGCCTCGGACATCAGGCAATATGCGCCGCCTACGGAGCGAAAATCACCTATGCAAAGCGGCTTATGCACGGGAAGCAGTCCGATGTTACCTTTGACACCGACAGCACGCTGTTTTGCGGGTGTCCGAAAACCGCCCCCGTTGCCCGTTACCACTCGCTTGCGGCAGACGAAAAGACAATACCCGACTGTCTTAAAATAACCGCAGCTACAAACGAGGGAGAGATAATGGCGGTAAGCCACAGGGATTACAGAGTTTACGGAGTGCAGTTCCACCCCGAATCAATAATGACGCCGAACGGCAAAGCAATGCTTAAGAATTTTTTAATTGCGTAAAGGAGAAAATGCTATGATTAAGGAAGCTATTGTAAAAATCGTTGCAAAGGGAGATTTAACCTATGACGAAGCATATACCGTGATGAATGAAATAATGAGCGGCGAAACAACTCAGACACAGAATGCCGCACTCCTCGCCGCACTTTCCGCAAAAAGCGCAAAGGCGGAAACCACCGACGAAATCGCAGGCTGTGCGGCGGCTATGCGCTCGCACGCCCTTAAGGTCGAAACGGATTTTGACGTGTTTGAAATTGTCGGTACGGGCGGAGATAACGCGCAGAGCTTCAATATCTCCACCACCTCCGCACTTGTAGCGGCGGCAGGCGGAATGAAGGTCGCAAAGCACGGCAACAGAGCCGCTTCCTCACTTTGTGGCACTGCGGACTGCTTTGAGGCGCTGGGAGTTAATATCCGTCAAAATCCCGATAAATGCAGAGAGCTTTTAAAAACTGCGGGTATCTGCTTTCTTTTCGCGCAGGAATATCACGCCTCTATGAAATACGTTGCGGCAGTAAGGCGTGAGCTGGGATTTCGCACGGTGTTCAACATCTTAGGACCTCTTACAAACCCCGCAAGTCCGAAAATGCAGCTGCTCGGCGTTTACGACGAATACCTTACCGAGCCTCTCGCAAAGGTGCTGATAAGCCTCGGAGTAAAGCGCGGCATGGTGGTGTACGGCAAGGATAAGCTGGACGAAATATCCATGAGCGCGCCCACCGCCGTATGCGAGTTCAAGGACGGCTGGTACAAATCCTACACGATAACTCCCGAACAGTTCGGCTTTGAGCGCTGTACAAAGGAGGATTTAAAGGGAGGACAGCCGCAGGATAACGCAAAAATAACCCTCGATATACTCGGCGGCGCAAAGGGACACAAGAGAAACGCCGTACTGATGAATGCGGGAGCGTCGCTTTATTTAGGCGGCAAGGCGGCCAGCATGAAAGACGGCATAGAGCTTGCCGCAGAGCTTATAGATTCGGGCAGGGCGCTAAAAACTCTCCAAACGCTTATCAAGGTAAGCGATACAGAGGTGAGCGAATGACAATACTTGATAAGCTGACGGATTACGCAAAACAAAGGGTAGAAAACGCAAAGCGGGTAATTTCTCCGTCTGAAATGAAAAGCCGCGCCCTCTCGCTTCCCAAAGGTAATTTTGAATTTGAAAACGCTCTGAGAGGCGGTGAGATTTCCTTTATCTGCGAATGTAAAAAGGCTTCTCCCTCAAAGGGAGTGATAGCCGAGAGCTTTCCCTACCTTGAAATTGCCGCAGATTACGAAAGGGCAGGGGTTGACTGCATATCCGTACTGACCGAGCCGAAATGGTTTATGGGCAGTAACGAATATCTCAGGGAAATAGCCGCCGCAGTGCAGCTTCCCTGTCTGCGCAAGGATTTTACCGTGGACGAGTACATGATATATGAAGCAAAGCTGCTCGGAGCAGGGGCTGTACTGCTTATCTGCTCGGTTTTAAGCGAAGAACAGCTTAAAGAATATATCGGTATCTGCGATATGCTGGGGCTTTCGGCTCTGGTGGAAATACACGATGAAGCTGAAGCTGAAGCTGCGGTAAACGCAGGGGCAAGGCTTGTCGGGGTAAACAACCGTAATTTAAAGAATTTTACGGTAAACTGCGACAACAGCGCACGGCTTCGCAGTCTTGTGCCGAGCGGTACGCTTTTTGTATCCGAAAGCGGCGTAAAAACCCGCGAGGATGTAAAAAAGCTCGAATCGATAGGAGCAGACGCCGTGCTTATCGGTGAAACGCTTATGCGCGCGGCTGATAAAACTGCAAAGCTCGCCGAGCTTAAAGGTATAACACTATGACGAAAATCAAGCTATGCGGACTTACAAGAGAGGCTGACATCATAGCGGCAAACAAGCTGCTGCCCGAATATACAGGCTTTGTATTTGCGAAAAAGAGTAAAAGGTATATCTCGCCCGAAAAAGCCGCCGTGCTAAAAGCTCTGCTTGATAAAAGAATAACGGCGGTAGGGGTTTTTGTAAACGAGCCGCCCGAAAATACAGCGCAGCTCCTTTCCCGCGGTGTTATTGATATTGCACAGCTTCACGGCAACGAGGATGAGGAATATATAAAGCGGCTGAGGGCTCTGACGGATAAGCCGCTTATAAAGGCTTTTTCCGTGACGGATAAACAAAGCATCGAAACGGCGCTTAAAAGCTCTGCCGATTATATTCTGCTTGATTCGGGCACGGGCGGCACGGGAACGACGTTTGACCACACGCTGTTAAAAGGCGTTGACAGGTCGTATTTTCTTGCAGGAGGGCTTGATATTTGCAATATCAGAGAGGTGCTGAAAGCGGCTTCTCCGTACGCAGTGGACGTCAGCAGCGGCATAGAAACAAACGGGATAAAGGACGAAATTAAAATGGCGGAATTTACAGCCGCCGTAAGAAAGGAAAACGTACAATGACAAATCCTAACGGAAGATTCGGCATACACGGCGGTCAGTACATACCCGAAACGCTGATGAATGCCGTAATCGAGCTTGAACAGGCATATAATCACTATAAAAACGATACCGCCTTCAACGAGGAGCTGACCGAGCTTTTTAACGAGTATGCGGGCAGACCGTCAAGGCTTTATTACGCCGAAAAAATGACAAAGGATTTAGGCGGTGCGAGGATTTATCTCAAACGCGAGGACCTTAATCACACAGGCTCGCATAAGATAAACAACGTATTAGGTCAGGCTTTGCTTGCAAAAAAGATGGGCAAGACAAGGCTGATTGCCGAAACGGGGGCCGGGCAGCACGGCGTTGCGACTGCAACGGCGGCGGCGCTTATGAATATGGAATGCGTTGTGTTCATGGGTGAAGAGGATACCAAAAGGCAGGCTCTGAATGTCTACCGCATGAGATTGCTCGGCGCTGAGGTTATCCCCGTAAAAAGCGGTACGGCAACGCTCAAGGACGCTGTTTCGGAGGCTATGAGGGAGTGGACGTCACGCATTGACGATACCCATTACTGCCTCGGCTCGGTTATGGGACCGCACCCCTTTCCCACGATAGTAAGGGATTTTCAGGCGGTTATCTCAAAGGAAACAAAAAGTCAGATACTCAAAAAAGAGGGCAGACTGCCAAATGCGGTGATAGCCTGCGTCGGCGGCGGCTCAAATGCGATAGGAAGCTTCTATCACTTTATTGAGGATAAGAATGTACAGCTTATCGGCTGTGAGGCAGCGGGCAGAGGAACAGACACCTTTGAAACGGCGGCTACCGTAAACACCGGCAGAGTCGGAATTTTCCACGGTATGAAGTCCTATTTCTGTCAGGACGAATACGGTCAGATTGCTCCCGTTTATTCTATCTCGGCAGGTCTTGACTATCCCGGAATAGGTCCTGAGCACGCATATCTTCATGACATTAACAGAGCGCAGTATGTGCCTGTAACCGATGACGAGGCGGTAAACGCCTTTGAATATCTTTCACGCACCGAGGGAATTATCCCCGCAATAGAATCGGCTCATGCGGTAGCGCACGCAATGAAGTTAGCTCCGCAAATGGACAGGGATAAGATAATCGTTGTGACGATTTCGGGCAGAGGCGACAAGGACTGCGCGGCAATAGCAAGATACAGAGGGGAGAATATCAGTGAGTAATATATACAAAGCGTTTGAGAATAAAAAAGCGTTTATTCCGTTTTTTACCTGCGGAGATCCCGACCTTGAAACCACCGAGGCGGCTGTAAGACAAGCGGTAAAAAACGGCGCGGCGCTTATCGAGCTTGGCATACCGTTTTCCGATCCGACTGCGGAAGGTCCTGTGATACAGGGTGCAAATCTCCGTGCTTTGTCAGGGGGAGTAACCACGGATAAGGTGTTTGATACGGTAAGGCGGCTTCGTAAGGATGTAACTGTTCCGTTTGTGTTTATGACCTATTCAAACGTTGTGTTTTCCTACGGTGCGGAAAAATTCCTGAGCTTATGCGCCGATACGGGAATAGACGGTATAATACTTGCGGATTTGCCGTTTGAAGAAAAAGAGGAGTTTCAGTCCTGCTGTGATAAATACGGAGTAGACCTTATTTCTCTTATCGCACCCACCTCGGAAAACCGCATTGCAATGATAGCAAAGCAGGCGCAGGGCTTTATTTATGTGGTATCGAGCCTCGGCGTCACGGGAGTGAGAAGCGAGATAAGGACGGATTTAAAGTCGATAATTGATGTCATACGGCAGAACACTACCGTTCCGTGTGCAATAGGCTTCGGCATATCAACGCCTGAACAGGCAAGGGATATGGCGCAAATCGCCGACGGGGTGATAGTAGGCTCTGCAATTATAAAGCTGATAGAACAGCACGGCAAAGCCTCTCCCGAATATGTGGGGAAGTATGTAAAGCAGATGGTCGAGGCGGTAAACGAGGCTTGAAAATAATAAAGGGATTGCTGTGCAATCCCTTTTGTTTATTTACTTATCGGCTTCAATTACCTTTTTCAGAGTCTCGCTTTGCCGTTTGCGGGCGTTTTTAAGATCGTCAAAATCTCCGAGAGTATACAAATCAACGCCGCTTGTGTCTACCCTTTCATAAGGCTCTTTTTCAAGCTCGCTCAGCGTTGCGGGGTATTTCCCCTCAAGCTGACCTTTTACGCTTTGGGCACGCAAAAGGCACACCTGCTTTAAGGTGTCTGTGGCGGTGAGAAAGTCCTCATAGGTGCAAAATGCAGTAGGATCCTTCTGCACAAACGGCACAATCATCTCCTTGGTTTGTAACAGCCTTTGCTCAAAATATCCGCTTTCAAAATACTCTGAAATAAGCTTCGCAAAGTATTTTCTGTACAGCGCAAAATATTCATCGTTTTTCATCAGATTGTGGTACAGCGGGCGGTTTTTCATCACCTCGCCCGAGGCGGGAGTGTATACGGGATAGTTTATAATGACGGAGGGATCGGTTATAGGATCAGTCATGCCTAAAGCGTAAGTCCCGAAAGCGAGGTTATAATCCCACGGTATCATTGAAATTACGCCGTTTTCCTCATAAAGAAAATAATTATGCCCCGTGCGGCCTATATAGCTGTCCCAGTTCATAACAAAAATCTGCACCGTAAAATACCGCAGTACCTCGTCAATATTTACCGCCGTTTCAAGATTATCGCCCGAGGCGAGGGTTTTTAGTGCGGAGATAAGCCTTTTTTCATCGTCTGTTGTGACGGGAAATTTAGCGTTGTCAAATATACCGGAATAGCTTTTGGGATTGTCGTCTATGTATTTTAACGCAACATCGGCGTTTTCCTCTTTAAGAGATTTGTAATCAGGCTTGTAAAGACAACCGTAGGAATTTCCGAAATTTCTCTTTGCAAAGGCTTCCTCAGGCTCTTCAACCGCTAAAAACAAGCCCCAGTCAACGCCGTTCACCGTTACCCACGCATAACTGCAAAGCGGAGTATACACTCCCATCTGACGCATCATATCAAAGGTGATAAACGCTTTCATATAGCTGTTGTCCTGAAAGCAGGAATCCAGCGAGAATTTGTCAAGTCCGAAATAACTGCCGTTCTTATCATACCTGTCAAATTTTAATTTCAGACTGTATCTGCAAAGATTGTAATCGCTTGTCAGCCGAAGAGAATTGTTGCCCTTGGTGCGGATACCGACGCGCTCAAATTGCTCGCCGTCTATTGTAACGGTGCAGGAAACATACTTTTCCTGCTCTGCGTTTTCAATAAATCCACCCCAGTCATTGACTTTTATATCTACCGTATGCACCTTTTTATCATCAAAAAGCATTTTCTCATATTGCGCACCGCCCGCCTTGCCTAAAAAGAGTACCGAAAGGGCAAATACAACGGCAATAAAAGCCGCAAGCACGGCAAGTACTGCAAATGCAGCTTCTGCTTTGCTTTTTATCATGGCGTTATCAGGTTTTATCAGTTGCTGTAATCCGTCATATCGTCGCCGGAATTGTAATCCGTGCTGTCATAGTCCGTCATATCGTCTCTTGAATTGTAATCTGTGCTGTCAAGTGAGCTGTCATAGTCCGTCATATCGTCGCTTGAATTGTAATCCGTGCTGTCAAGTGAGCTGTCATAATCCGTCATATCGTCGCTTGAA
>CALXBK010000027.1 GCA_944386545.1 uncultured Ruminiclostridium sp. | reverse complement strand
AAATTGCAACTCAAAATCTCGTGAACTACCTTTTTCTGTTCTGGATTTCTTATAATATGCGCTTTGTGTCCACACCATTTACTTTTAAACGCTTGCATTATTTACAGAATTATGCTACAATTTAAAAAATACAGTTCTGTTAATATTTTACCGAAAGGAAAGCAATATCATGGATTTTAAAGACGAATTTGAAGCTATCGCCGAAAAAACAAAACAGCTCACCGGAAGCGGTATACGCAAGGCAGATGAGATGTTCAGCGTATCAAAGCTCAAGCTTGAATGTATCCGTATCGACAACACCATCAAGACAAAGTACGCCGAGCTTGGCAAAATGATGTACAACATGGTAAAGGACGATAATGCAGATTCCGAGAAAATCTCCGATGCGGTTATGGAGATAGACAGACTTTATAAGAAAATGGCACAGGTAAATGAAAAAATTGAAGAAGTCAAAAAAATAGTAACCTGTCCCGAATGCGGCACAAAGAATAAATTTACCTCAAACTACTGCTCCTCCTGCCGCCATAAGCTCGTCTGCACCGATGAAGAGCCTGAGGATTATTCCTATCATTTAGATGTGGATACGGAATAATTCCCGTTAATCGCATATTAAAAGCCTCCCGCTAAATCGGGAGGCTTTGTTGTTGAAAATTATCAGCAGCCGAAGCTCTTGGCTGTTTCGGCAAGCTCTCCGAGCTTAGGCTCGAAGCATACTCCGTAGAAGTACTTATCCTTTTCGGGAACGGTTTCGTTTATCGAGCTTACCGTAAAGCAAACCGCCGCTTCAATCGACTTTTGCAAGGAAGCGCCCTTTACAGCCGCCCCCGACAAAACGCTTGAAAAGACATCGCCCGTGCCGTGCATTTGGCTTTCCAGATGAGGTAAAAATGCTTCGCAGAAGCTGTCCGTCCTGCTGTCATAAGCTACCGCACCGTGCATACCGTCACCGTAGCGAACTCCTGTGATAACCGCAACGGGACAGCCGAGTGCAGTCAGACGGCGAAGCGTATTTCGGATATACTCCTTGTCGTAATGCTCGGTATACGGCTCGTCAAGCAGGTACGAAACCTCTGTCATATTGGGTACTATTATATCCGCCTTTGAACACAGCTTTCTCATCTCACGGGCAAATTCGGGAGTAAAGCCCGCATACAGCTTGCCTGCGTCCCCCATAACGGGATCTACGATTATTTTTGTATTTTCCTTTTTAAAGGCGTCAAAGAAATCCGCAACAATTTCCACCTGCTGCTTTGAGCCGAGGTAGCCGGTATAAATTCCGTCAAATTCAAGATTTATGCTGTTCCAATGCTCCGCTATTTTCGGAATATCCTCCGTTAAATCATGGAAAGTATATCCCTTAAAGCCTCCTGTGTGGGTTGAAAGCACAGCGGTGGGAATTACTGCGGTTTCAAGCCCCATTGCCGATAAAATGGGAAGAGCAACGGTAAGTGAGCATCTGCCGAAGCAGGAAATGTCTTGAATTGTTACTATTCTTTTAATCATAAGCGTCTCCTTTTATGTGCCGGCACTGTTTTTGTTCTGCTTATTGAGTATAACAATTTTATATAAAAATGTCAATAACCGCAGATTTTCGCTTTACAGAGAAATGCTCGGCATATGCGTAAATGCTGTGCGGCGAAAAAGGAAATTACTTTTCGTGTGTTCTACTTTTTCTTTGAGCTGAAGCTGAATTTTGATTCCGTGCCGTTTCTTAGCCTTTTGAAATTCTCCTTGTGTTTCCACGTCATCATCAGAACACAGACTGTAATAAGCGCAACAGTCGGCCATGGAGTTTGCAAAATAATAAGGACAATCGGACAAAGCAGCATTGCAATCACCGTGGAAAGAGACATATACTTTGTGGTGAAAAGCAGAACGCACATTACTGCCGTCGCAAAAAGACCGACACGCCAATCCGGCACCCAGACGGTGGAAAGACAGACAAGAAAGCCCTTGCCGCCCCTAAAGCGGTACCATACAGGATACATATGCCCCAGCATGGCGAAAAATCCCGTATATGCCGCTCCGAAGCAGTAATCGTCAAGATATATGCCGAAAAGTATCGCAAAGGCGATAACGACAACGGCGGCTTTTGATATGTCAAGAGTAAATACTCACCACGCCCATTTGTTTCCAAAGGTTATTTTGAAGTTTGTAAAGCCCGGATTTCCGCTGCCGCAGGTGCGGATATCCTTTTTATAGATAGCCTTGGACAGCGTGATAGCGGGGTTCCAGCCCGCCACAAGGTAAGCAGTAATCGCCGCCGCAATGTAAAAAAACCACATAGTAGGAAGCCTTTCTATTCGAGAATGAGAATATAATCATAAATTTTCTGCAAACCGTCGATTACAAAAACCTCTGTTTCCGGGTGCCTGATGCGGATATACTCCGCAAGCTCCTGCGCTTCCGTCTCGTCGGCTTGATCACCCCGTATAAGCAGGCAAATTTCGTGAGAGTCAATGTCAAGACCGTCAACCGTCGCGCAGGCGGTGTTAAATCGGCTTTTATCGGCTGCAATTATTTCTTTGCCGACAAAGCCTATGTAGTCGCCTGCACGGGTTTTCTCTGTGTTGCGGACGCTTTGAGAAATATCCGCCGTTATAACTCCCTGCATTGCCGAGTTAGGCTCGTCGGTTATCTGCTCGGCATTGCCGGAATCGGCGCAAAATACCGAAAGTGACGCATATCCGTCGCCAATGGTGCGGCTTTCGATAACTCTGACATCTGAAGCTTTATACATTCCTGCCGCCTGTTTTGCGGTAAGGATAATATTTGAGTTGTTGGGCAGTACAAAAATCGTGTCGGCATTTGCCTTTTCAAATGCTTCAAGAAAATCCTCGGCGGAGGGATTCATGGTCTGTCCTCCCTCAACAATAACATCCGCGCCGTGCTCGGAGAATAATTTTTTTATTCCGTTACCGCAGGCAACTGCCACAACTCCGTATGGTTTATGCTCGCTCTTGGGCTTAACCGAAATGTTTATTCCGTCCAAAACCGTGTTGTTGTGCTGTAAGGACATATTTTCAATTTTTATTTTGGAAAATTCTCCATATTGCTGACAAAAGCCGAGAACTTTGTCGGGCGTCATTGTATGTATATGAATTTTTACTATGCTGCCTGTTTTGAATGCCACAACGCTGTCGCCTATTCCCTTTAGGTACTCGGTAAATGTGCTTACCTCGAAGCTGTTGGGATCGGTTTTGCAGCATTGCAGACGGAGCAACAGCTCGGTGCAGTAGCCGTATTCCGGTATACTGTCCTCTGTGAACAGGCTGAGGTCAATATTTTGCTCCTGACGCTCGACATTGCTGAGAACGGAAAAATTCTCATCCTCGTTAAACGCTCTGAGCGCTCCCTCCAATATGTATACAAGCCCTGCACCGCCTGAATCCACAACGCCTGCCTTTTTAAGCACGTGGAGCATATTCGGCGTATTTTTAAGCGTTCGCTGTGCCTCTGCAAGATAATCATTGAGCATTTGCTCGGGATTTGTCGCCGCCTTGCCGGAAATGTATTCCGTTGCACAGCGCACAACGGTAAGCATAGTTCCCTCCGTAGGCTCCATAACGGCGCAGTATGCGTGCTTTACGCCTTCCTTGAGTGCTTTTATCAGTTCCTCGTTTCCCGCTTCCTCCAGACCGTTCAGACCGTCGGCAATTCCTTCAAATATCTGGGAGAGAATTACCCCCCGAGTTTCCTCTTGCGCTTAGAAGCATACCGTCGGATATATGGCGGGAGGCTTCGCAAATGCTCTTTGTACCGTTGCCCGCCGCGTCCGCACCGCCCATTAGGGTAAGCAGCATATTATCTCCCGTATCGCCGTCGGGAATAGGAAATACATTGACTGCGACAATTTCAAATTCCGGCCAGCCTTCAAATCGTTTGCGGAGCCTTCTCACATGCACCGTTACCGTTTCCCGGCCTGTTTCGCTGTCAGTTCCCCATATTTCATCCATAAGCTGTATACGGGTGAAAATCTTGTTCGGATACGAAAGCAGCTTGTACAGAAGCAAAAACTCCTTTTTGGGAAGCGTTTGCACTTCATTGTTCTTTGTCACGGTAAAGGAATCGTAGTCTATCACAACCTCGCCGATTTCTATTTTCCGGTCGGCGACAATCTTCGCCCTGCGCAAAAGCGCTTTTACACGCAGCAGCATCTCGCCGTTGTCAATCGGTTTTGTGATATAATCATCCGTTCCGACAAGAAATCCTTTTTTCTTATCCTCGGAAAGCTGTTTTGCCGAAACCATGAGAATGGGGAGGTTTGCGTCGGTTTGGCGCAATATCTCGGTAAATTCGTAGCCGTCCATCTTCGGCATCATAATATCCAATATTACAAGGTCGATATACTCCCTGTCCATTACCTGTAAGGCGTCCTCTCCGTTTGTCGCTGTAAAAACGTTATAACCCTCTCTCCAACAGCGTTTTAAAAAGGGTTCGCATGCTTTTATCATCATCAACAACAAGAATACGGAACATATTTTCACTTCCGCCGTCATTTGCAATCAAAAATTTTTCATCTGTTTATGCAAAAATGCGTAAACAATCTGTTTTAATTGATACAAATTATACAATTATAATGCAAATTTGTCAACAACCACTAATTTAATTTATAGCCGAACAAAGCTTGATTTTATCTTCTTGCCGGAAAAACAGCAATAATTTTTACATAAACATAGCCTGTATTTTTAAGTGTCAGTGATAGCTTTCGACAGGGTAATTGGTCGCTTTTTCGTAATGTTTGTCCCCACATCTTTGCAGATGCGGTAAAAAGCTGATAAACAGCCTAAGCAATTGTGCTTATTACTTAGGCAAGATGTCCCCGCCTCTAAGGCGGCGGGTTCCATATTCAGTTTCCGCCGGGGTTCAATCCCCAACTGAAACTGAATCGCAGCTTCGCTGCGGCTTGCCACGTTGAATGACGGGGCAAGCCCCTTATTGAAATACGGCAATGATATTCAGATACATAGGCGGACGTTTCGTGAAATAATAACAAACTCTCCAAAACCCAACAAGTTTATATTGATATTATTCGATAATTGATGTATAATTAAAATGCAAAAGTAATTTTATGCATGGTTTTTATCGGCTTATACAAGGAGGACATATGCTTTTTATCTGTTATCCCAAATGCACCACCTGCCAAAAGGCAAAGAAATTCCTTGATGATAACTCAATCCCCTATACCGAAAGAAACATCAAGGAGCAAAACCCCACCTATGACGAGATTAAAAGCTGGCAGGAGCTAAGCGGTCTGCCGATGAAGAAATTCTTCAATACAAGCGGCGTGCTTTATCGTTCCATGAAGCTTGCGGATAAGCTGCCGACAATGAGCGACGAGGAACAGCTCAGATTTTTAGAAACGGACGGTATGCTTGTAAAGCGTCCCTTGCTTATCGGCGACGATTTTGTGCTGGTAGGCTTTAAAGAGGCTGAGTGGGAAAGGCTCAAAAACATCAAGTAAAATGAAATATCCTATCAGCCCCGAATACGGCTTTTACCGTCATTTCAAGCCGCCTTTCGGCAATATGACGATGAGGCTGTCACAGCTTGTGCTTAAAAACAGCGGCAGAATACTTAAAAAAGATAAGGCTCTGACGATAAAAGAATGTATTACTAATAGTAATGCTACTATTAGAATAATATCTCCGAAAGCCTATGAGAATGAAATTCTGCCATGCATTTTATTCAGTCACGGCGGCGGCTTTGGCTTTCCTGCCTGCGGCTATCATTACCGCCTTGCGGCAAGCTATGCGAAGAAAGCGCATTGCACAGTCGCTTTTGTAAATTACCGCCTTATGCCGCTTTACGCTTATCCCGTACCGCTTGAGGATACGCTTGACGCATTATCATATATTGTTGAGAACGCAGAGAAGCTGCTGATAAACTCCGAAAAAATCGCCGTATACGGCGACAGCGCGGGAGGTCAGCTTGCGGCGGCGACGGCATATCTTGCAAAGGAACGGTACGGTATTGAGCTGCGCTTTCAGATGCTTATTTATCCCGTGCTTGACGAGAGTATGCAAACCGAGTCCATGCGCCTTTACTGCGATACACCTGTGTGGAACTCCAAGTTAAACCGCCGTATGTGGGATTTCTATTTCAAAAACGGCAGGGAAGGCTATATACCGTTGTTAAAAGCCGATACTGACAGGTATATCCCGCCTGCGTACATTGAAACGGCACAGTTTGACTGTTTGCACGATGAGGGCGTACAGTACGCCGAAAAGCTCAGAGGCGCGGGCGTCGGTGTGATTCTCCGTCAGACTGAGGGCACAATGCACGGCTTTGAGCTATACGACTGCGAAACCACCAAAAAGGCGGTGGCGGAAAGGATAGATTTCATGAATAAGATGTTTGCCGAATAAAAACAGCCGTTAAACTCTGTCAAGAGCTTGACGGCTGTTGTGTTATTTATTTGAAAACGCCTTTATTCTCACGCCGACATTTTTCTCGAGATTTCTGTAAAAGAACTGATAGTCGTACAAGTGGTAAACGCCCTCGTCAAAGATGTCAAGACCGGCGGGATAGCTTTCGGGCGATACGTCTGTGACCTTCAGCGCACCGCGCCGGGAATCAATATATGCGCCTGTGAAATGTGGTATTTCGCTTGTAATTTCTCCGCTGTAATTTGTAAAGCAAGCACCCAGATTGAGGCTCTTGTCGGCATTTGTGCCGTCGGTTTTCCGGTTAAGCGGATTTATGGCGAGCGCCTTTTTTCCTTTTTCTATCATAATGGAGTCATCCGCGCTCTCAGCTTCGCTGTTAAAGGAAATTATAACCCCCGTATCGTTTTCTCCGCAGGCGAATTTCAAATGCGGGCTTTGCTCTATCTCCTCTTGGGTTATGCTCCAGCCTATCGCATAGCATGCCACAAGCAGCGAGCGTGTCTGCCCGTCCCTAAAGCAGTCCTTGAGAAGTCTCAGCGCCATGTCTGCTCCTTGAGAAAATCCCGCAAGCACGATGGGACGCCCATTGTTTTCATTTTCAAGGTAATACAGAAATGCCGCCCTTACGTCCTCATAGGCAAGGGAAAGGTAGCGTTCACGCTCCTTGACGTCAAGCCTGTAAGCATTCAGTCCCGCCTGTCTGTAATAGGGGGCAAAAAAACGGCAGTCGTCGTCATATATTCCCTTTTCCATATTGGTAGCGCCGAGAAACGCGGCTTTTGCTTCGCTGTCGTCAAGCGTCATATTGTACGAGCTGTCAGTGCCTGAGTAGACTGTCGGACAGATGAAAAACACATCGGCGGTTTTTTCTTTGACATCGCTTTCATAATATGCCCAGTTATACGAAGAAGAATAATCCGTGCAGCTGTTTTCGGAGCTGTTGCAGCCTGTGACAATAAGGCACACGGCAAAAATCAGAAAAGTCTTGGTTATTTTTCTTGACATGGCAGATTCTTCCGCAATTCGTTCTACACTGAATTTTATCACATTTAATTTCGAGTGTCAATAATTTAAAAATTTCAAATCAAAGCCCTTGAAAAAAATATAAAAAAGTGGTATAATTTAAATGCTGTGTGCAGCTTGCCTGCCATAGTGCCAAAACGCAAGGAAAGAAGGGCATGATTATGAAAGCTGATTTGCATTGTCACACCACGCTGTCCGATGGCTCGCTCGGAATTGAGGAAACCATTGCACAGGCAAAAAGATACGGTATCGACTATTTTGCCATAACCGACCACGACACTCTATCGTCCTTTTCAAGAGCTGTTGTTTTGGGCGAGCGATACGGCGTAAAGATAATACCCGCCGTTGAGTTTTCCACCTATGACAGCAAAAGAAATTCAAAGGCGCATATAATCTGCTATAATCCCGAAAAGCCGGGCAGACTTGAAGGACTTTGCCTGCGTACCTGCGAGCTTCGTAAGAAAAGAGGCAAGCTGATGGCACAAAAGGTGCTTGAAAAGTATCCCATAACGCTTGAAAGCATACTGCGTTATGCCACAGGCAGTAAGGTGATTTTCAAATGCCACATAATGCATGCGCTTATGGACTACGGCTATACCACCGACCTGTACGGAAAGGTGTACGACGAGCTGTTCAATCCCGTTACGGGACTTTGCGCAGAGGAGGTAAGCACCGATATGCAGGACTACCCCGAGGCGCATTTCGTACTGGAGCTTATCCATTCGGCAGGCGGACTTGCGGTACTTGCACACCCTGCGGTATTCAACAACTATGAGCTTCTCACCGAGCTTTGCGAGGCCAAGAAGATTGACGGCGTTGAGGTATGGCACCAGAGCGCAGACGAGCAGAAAAGAAAAATTGCTTTTGATATTGCGGAAAAATACGGGCTTATCACAACGGGCGGCTCGGATTTCCACGGTTTCTACAACCATTATCCGATAGCAATCGGCTCAAATTATACCCCCGAGGATTCATTGAGGGCAATACTTAAGAGAAAAACAAAGTGAATACAGGCGCAAAGAAAACCTCATAATGTTCGACATAAACGGTATAATAAAAGGTATGAGGTTACGCAAAACCTGTCTTTGACAATATATCGGAGCATTAAGAAAGGACAAAGCAATGATATTTGAATACACACCTAAGGGAGTTTGCTCCCGTAAGATGATAATCGACGTAGAGGACGGAAAGGTAAAGAGCCTTGAAGTCATAGGCGGCTGTAACGGTAACCTCAAGGGAATATCCAGCCTTGTAAGGGGCATGGAGATTGACGAGGTAATAGAAAGGCTGGACGGAATACGCTGCGGCGCTAAAAGCTCCTCCTGCCCCGCACAGCTTGCCGAGGCACTCAAGCAATACAAACAATCGTAAGGCGGGTTACCGCTGAGAAAGAACGGCGGTGATATTTTGGCTGAATACTGGGATGTATACGATGAGAACAGGCGCGCGGCGGGCAGACTCCACAAAAGAGGAGTACGCATGAAGCGCGGCGACTACCACATCGTATGCGAAGCGTGGATAGTGTCGCATGGCAAGCTCCTCCTCACAAAACGCAGTCAGAACAAGAGCTTTGCAGGACTTTGGGAATGTACGGGCGGCGCAGTGCTTGCAGGAGAAAAGCCGATTGATGCGATTATAAGAGAAATCGGAGAGGAAATCTCTCTTGCCGTTACGGAAAAGGAGCTTAAATTTCTCGGAACAAAGCGTACAGCCTGTAATTTTATTGACTGCTATCAGCTTTACAAGGATTTCTCCCTGTCGGATTTGAAGTTCCAGGAGGAAGAAATATCCGACGCAAGGCTTGTAAGCTACAAGGAGCTTTGCCGCATGAACAGGGAAAAGCTGTTGATACCGGGCATGTTCGGCTTTATGCACCTTGCAAATTTCCCTTTTGTTAAAGGAAATTATTCGTAATGATAAAAACCGTCGCCGCATTTTGCGGCGATAAATTTTACTTAAAAGAAAGGATAAAATAATGAGAATAATGGCAGTAGACTACGGCGACGCTCATACAGGGCTTGCCTGCTGTGACAGAACCGAAACCTTAGCTTCTCCTCTGGGAGTTATAGACGAGCGTAATTTTCAGATTTGTGCCGAAAAGGTTGCCGCCGCCGCGGTTGAGTACGAGGTAGGCGAGGTGGTTGTGGGAAATCCCGTCAACATGAACGGCACGGAAGGTCCTCGCAGTGAAAAATGCAGGCAGTTTGCCGAGCTTCTGAAAAATTATCTTGACATTCCCGTTATAATGTGGGACGAGCGTTCAACCACCGTTACGGCTCACGGAATGATGAACGATGTCAATAAGCGCGGCAAGGAGCGAAAAAAGGTAATTGACGCTGTTGCGGCGGCTGTAATTCTGCAAAATTACCTTGATTACAAGGCAAACATGGCGGCGAGGGAGAAATCCGGCTCATAAACCCGTCATATCCGCTTTTTTCGGGAATATAATTGACATAAGCAGTCCCTGTTAAAGGTAAGGTGAGCGTATGTTATGTCATTTCAGCGATTTGCGGTGCAAGGAGGTTATAAGCATAAAAACAGGCTGTCGCATAGGCTTTGTGGACGATATAGAGTTTGACAGCTGTAACGCTAAGATATGCCGTATTGTTGTATTCGGACGCAGCAGATGCTTCGGTCTGCTCGGCAGAGAGGACGATGTCTGCATAAACTGGTCGGATATAGCGATAATAGGTGAAGATACCGTGCTTGTAAGCTGTGATTTTCCAAGAATACCAAAAAGAAAAGGCGGATTTTTTAAAAATTTGTTAAAGTAGCACAAAAAGTTTTTGTTGATTAATTAAACCCGATGTGCTATAATAAAAAGGCTGTGACAGCAAATCCACACGCTGCGTATAGGGCTTTTCGGTGCCTTTCGGCTTGAGCCTGTAAGCACAGCGGAGGAAAAACCAAAAACAAGGAGGACACTACCATGGCAGTAGTATCAATGAAGCAGCTCTTAGAAGCAGGCGTTCACTTCGGTCATCAGACAAGAAGATGGAACCCCAAAATGGCACCCTACATTTACACAGAGAGAAACGGTATCTACATTATCGATCTCCAGAAGACAGTAAAGAAGCTTGACGAGGCTTACAACTTCATTCATGAGGTTGCGGCAAACGGCGGCGAGGTACTTTTTGTAGGTACTAAGAAGCAGGCGGCTGATTCCATTAAGGAAGAGGCAATGAGAGCAAACGCTCACTATGTAAACGCAAGATGGCTGGGCGGTATGATGACCAACTTCAAGACCATCGAAAAGAGAATCAAGAGACTTGAACAGCTCCACACAATGGAAACAGACGGTACTTTCGATCTTCTTCCCAAGAAGGAAGTAGTAAAGCTCAACCTCGAAATCGAGAAGCTTGAAAAGTTCCTCGGCGGTATCAAGAACATGAAGAAGCTCCCCGGTGCGCTTTTTGTTGTTGATCCCCGCAAGGAAAAGATTTCCGTTGCAGAAGCCAAGAAGCTCGGTATTCCCGTTGTTGCAATTGTAGATACAAACTGCGATCCCGATGAGATTGACTATGTAATCCCCGGTAACGATGACGCTATCCGTGCAGTAAAGCTCATTGCAGGCGCAATGGCTGACGCTATTATCGAAGCAAAACAGGGACAGACCTACGACGAGCAGGCTGTGGAAGCTGTAGCTGAGGAAGCTGCCGCAGAAGAAGCAACCGAGGAATAATATAAACATTAACTAAAAGGAGATATAACAATGGCTATTTCGGCACAGGCTGTAAAGCAGTTAAAGGAGCTCACAAACTGCGGTATGATGGACTGCAAGAGAGCGCTTGAGGAAACCAACGGTGATGTTGACGCAGCTATAAAGTATCTGCGTGAAAAGGGACTTGCAAAGGCTGCCAAGAAGTCCGGCAGAATTGCGGCAGAGGGTCTTGTATATACAAAGGTAGACGAGGCAAAGAAGGTAGGCGTAGTTGTAGAAATCAACAGCGAAACCGACTTCGCGGCCAAGTCCGAGAGATTTGTAGAATTCGTTGAGCTCGTTGCAAACACAATCATTGACAACGATGTTGCAGACGTTGAGGCTCTCAAGGCTATCACTCCCGCAGGCTGCAACGAAACAATCGGCGACATTCTCACCGAAAGAATTGCAACAATCAGCGAGAACATTCAAATTCGCCGTTTCAAGAGAATGACAGGCGATCTGTTCGTTTACACTCACAACGGCGGCGGCTCTATCATCGGCTCTATGATTAAGATTGAAGCTGACGATGTAAACGACGACGCAGTTAAGACCTGCGCTAAGGACCTGCTTCTCCAAATTACAGCAAGCTCTCCCTTGTTCGTTTCTCAGGACGAGGTTCCCGCTTCCGTAATCGAGGAAGAAAAGGAAGTTCAGCTCAAGCTCGTTATGAAGGAAAACGAAGAGGCTGCGAAGCCCAAGCCCCAGAACGTTCTTGAAAAGATCGTTGAGGGCAGAATGAGAAAGTACGCAGAGGACATCTGCCTTCTCAACCAGCCCTATGTAAAGGATCCCAACCTCACCGTTGCAAAGTACATTGCATCTGTCGGCAAGAACATCAAGGTTGTTGAATTTGTTCGCTTTGAAAAGGGCGAGGGTATTCAGAAGAAGGAAGAAAACTTCGCTGATGAAGTTGCTTCAATGATTAAGTAATTTTTAGCATGATATAGATGAAAAAGCTGAGCGTTAGCTTGGCTTTTTCTCTTAAACAGGGAAGGATGATTAAAATATGAAGCTCGGAATGGTCGGTCTGCCAAATGTCGGCAAAAGCACGCTGTTTAACGCTCTCACAAACGCAGGGGCAGAATCCGCAAACTACCCGTTCTGCACCATAGAGCCGAATGTCGGTATCGTATCCGTGCCGGACGAACGCCTTGACGCTTTGGCTAAGATGTACAACCCCGAAAAGTTCACCCCCGCCGTGCTTGAATTTGTAGATATAGCGGGACTGGTAAAGGGCGCGTCAAAGGGCGAGGGACTGGGAAATAAGTTTCTTGCAGACATTCGCGAGGTTGATGCAATCGTCCATGTAGTGCGTTGCTTTGAGGATGAAAATATTATCCATGTTGACGGTAAAATAGGCGCGGCAAGGGATATTGAAACAATCAACCTTGAGCTTATCTTCTCGGATATGGAAATACTCCAGAGAAGAATTGACCGCGTTAAAAAGCAGATGAAGGGCGACAAGAGTTTTGCCTCCCAGGCAGAATTTCTTGAAAAGCTGCTTTCCCACCTTGAAGAGGGTAAATCCGCACGCTCCTATCCCTTTACCGAGAGCGAGCAGGAGATGGTAAAGGAAATACCTCTGCTGTCGAACAAGCCCGTTATATATGCCGCAAATCTCTCGGAAGCCGATTTTACGGGCGACCTTGGAAGCAACGGGCAGTATGCCGAGGTTTGCAGAATTGCACAGGAGGAAAGCAGCGCTGTGCTTCCTATATGCGCTCAGATAGAAGCGGAAATTGCCGACATGAGCGATGAGGATAAAGAAATGTTCTTATCCGAGCTCGGTCTTGAGCAGTCCGGACTTAACCGTATTATCAAGCAGGGATACAGCCTTTTAGGACTTATTTCCTACCTCACCGCAGGACCTCAGGAGGTGCGTGCGTGGACGATAACCAAGGGCACAAAAGCACCGCAGGCGGCAGGAAAGATACATACCGACTTTGAAAAGGGCTTTATCAGAGCCGAAATCGTTTCCTTTGACGACCTTATGGCTTGCGGAAGCATGGCGGCGGCAAAGGAAAAGGGACTTGTCAGACTTGAGGGCAAGGAGTATGTTATGCGTGACGGCGATGTTACGCTTTTCAGATTTAATGTCTGATTTTGAAAAAAGTTGAAAAAATCGCTTGACAACGAGTTTTTGATTTGCTATAATAATATAGCCGCATGCTAAGGGTATGTAAGAAGCCGTCAGGCTCACCCGCGCGCAGCGAGATTTTTATGAGAAGCGGCGATGCCGCAGAAAGGATTGGAAGAATGTACGCAATTATTGAAACAGGCGGAAAGCAGTATATGGTCAAAGAGGGCGATGAAATTTTCATCGAAAAGCTCGACGTTGAGGGTGAGTTCTCTTTTGACAAGGTTGTTATGGTAGGCAAGGATGACGGCGTTACAGTCGGCGCTCCCTATGTTGAGAACGCAACAGTAAAGGCTTCCCTCATTAAGAACGGCAAGGGCAAGAAGATTACCGTTTTCACCTACAAGCCCAAGAAGAGCAGTAAGCGCAAGATGGGACACAGACAGCCTTACAGCAAGGTTAAGATTGAAAGCATCAACGCATAAGAGCTATGATTAATGCAGTATTTTCCGTTAAGGACGACAAATTTATCGGCTTTATGCTATGCGGACATTCGGGTTATGCCGAGGACGGACAGGATATTATTTGTGCAGGCGTGTCAAGTGCGCTAATGCTTACGGTAAATACGATTACGGACTTTTTCGGAGCATCGGCTGAAATGGACATATCCCCCCATAACGAGGGACATGCGGTTTTCAAGTTACTTAAACCCTACTCCGACAACGCTTGTGCCATGATAAAGTCCTTCCACTCTCACATGACGATTTTGGAAGAAGAATACGGACATATAAATGTTCGTATTGAAAAGTGTTAACGAAAGGATTGATTGATATGATTAAAATCAGCTTACAGCATTTTGCTCATAAGAAAGGTATGGGTTCTACCAAGAACGGCCGTGATTCCGAATCCAAGAGACTCGGAGTTAAGCGCGCAGACGGTCAGTATGTTCTCGCGGGCAACATTCTCGTTCGCCAGAGAGGAACACACATCCATCCCGGTAACAATGTAGGCCGCGGTTCCGATGATACGCTCTTTGCACTCGTAAGCGGCAAGGTTAAGTTTGAACGCCTCGGCAAGGATCGTAAGCAGGTTAGTGTTTACGCTGACTAATTTTTAAATCAATGAAGGCGGGTGTATGCTCGCCTTTTTTGTGTTTTGTGTGTAATCGCAGTACAGGAAATTTGTAAAGCGAAATTTCGCTTTATGCCGGCGAAATGAGGTAATTATGTTTGTCGATATTGTTAAAATATATATAAAAGCCGGCAACGGCGGCAACGGCGCCGTATCCTTTCACAGGGAGAAGTATGTCAATGCCGGCGGACCGGACGGCGGTAACGGCGGAAAAGGCTCGGATATTGTGTTTGTCGCAGACGATAACCTTTCCACGTTGATTGACTTTCGCTACAAGAAAAAGTATATCGCACCCAACGGCGAAAACGGCGGTGCCAAGAGATGTACGGGAAAGAGCGCAGAGCCTACCGTTATCCGCGTTCCGAGAGGTACGCTGATAAAGGACAGCAATACGGGAAGAATACTTGCAGATATATCGGGAGATGAGCCTGTCGTAGTCGCAAAGGGCGGCAACGGCGGTAAGGGCAACATGAACTTTGCCACTCCCACACGTCAGATACCCCGCTTTGCAAAGCCCGGCTATCCCGGTGAAGAATTTGACGTTACGCTTGAGCTGAAGCTCCTTGCCGACGTCGGACTTGTGGGCTTTCCGAATGTAGGTAAATCAACCTTTATAAGCGTTGTAAGCGCCGCAAAGCCCAAAATTGCAAACTACCACTTTACTACCATTACTCCCGTTTTAGGCGTTGTTACGGTAGGTGAAAAATCCTTTGTAATGGCGGATATTCCGGGACTTATAGAGGGCGCGAGCGAGGGCGTGGGACTCGGACATTCCTTCCTGCGCCATGTTGAGCGTTGCCGTCTTATTGTGCATGTGGTGGACGTTTCGGGAATAGAGGGCAGAGATCCCAAGGATGATTTTGAGAAGATAAATTACGAGCTTCGCAATTTCTCCGAGGACATTGCCGCAAGACCGATGATAGTAGTTATGAACAAGTGCGACCTTGCCTGTGCAGAGCAGATTGCGGATTTCAGGGCGTTTATTGAGGAAAAGGGACTGCCCTGCTTTGAGTGCAGTGCCGCTACCACGGTCGGCACCGAAAAGGTGGTTGAATACATTGCGGCAGCACTGGATAAATTGCCGCCGCCCGTAAGATTTGAGGCACAGCCGCTTACTCCGGCAGAGCTTTCCGAGCAGGAGCTTCGCAAAAAGAGCTTTACCGTCAGAAAGGAGGACGGAGTTTTCATAGTGGAAGCGCCCTTTATCGTTCCCATTCTGTCAATGGTAAATATGGACGATTACGAGAGTATGCAGTATTTTCAAAGAGTACTGCGCTTCAGCGGAATTATAGACAAGCTTGAAGAAATGGGCGTTCAGGAGGACGACACCGTTTCAATTTACGATTTTGAATTCAGGTATCTGAAATGACGAGAGAAATTATCAGCATAGCAAGGGCAAGGGCTATGAGCGGACTTGAGCTTGCATTTTTCGGCGACGCCGTGTATGAGGTGCTTGTTCGGGAAAGAATAGTAAAAAGCGGCGCGGCTTCGGTAAGCGCGCTTCACAAAAAGGCTGTGCTAAAAGTAAACGCAGGATTTCAGTCCTTTGCATACGATGTAATATCCGATATGCTCAGCGACGAAGAAACCGAGATTTTTAAAAGGGGCAGGAATGCTTCGGGCAACAACGTCCCCCGTTCCTCAAACCCTGCCGACTATCGCAGGGCAACGGGAATAGAAGCGCTTTTCGGCTTTCTGTACCTTACGGGACAGGACGAGAGAATGTATGAGCTTTTCGATAAAATTTACAATGCAGAGCGTACATAATGCACTCTAAGGAAGTGATTTTTTGAAATCCAAGGTTAAAACAGCTCTGCTTGATGTATTTACAATTATTGTTTCAGGCTTTATCTTCTCGCTGGGACTTGAGAGCTTTACCGCGCCGAACGGCATTGCTCCGGGCGGAGCGTCAGGCGCATGCGTTGCTCTGTCGCATATCACGGGAATAAGCGAGGGCGTGCTTTATTTCGTTGTCAATGTACCGCTTATAGTAATAGGCTTTATATTCCTCGGCAAAAAGCTAATGCTTAAAACTCTGCTCTCCATTGTTACCATAACGCTTGCTACCGATTATGTTTTTGTGTATCTGCCGGATTATAAGGGCGATCCTATTCTTGCGGCAATATTCGGCGGTGTGCTGATAGGCGTGGGACTGGGACTTTGCTATCACAGAGAAGGCACGTCGGGCGGTACGGATATACTCAACCGCCTTATTTACAAGCGTCTGCCGTATGTCAGCATAGGCGTAATTACCTTTGCAACCGATTTTGCGGTAGTGCTGTTTGCGGCGTTGGTTTTCAAAAGCGTTGAGTCCGCATTGTATGCCATAATCGCAATATTCGTATCCTCAAAGGTTATCGACATTATCGTTTACGGAAGCTATGAGGGCAAAATGCTGCTTATCTTCACCGATAAGCATGAAGAAATTGCGAAGAAAATTACGGGAAGCGGCAGAGGAGTAACCTTTTTGCAGGGCAAGGGCGCATACAGCGGCAAAGACAAGCAGGTTATATGCTGTGCCGTTCGCAAAAACGACTATGTCAGAATAAAAAGATATGTAAAGGAAGTCGATTCGTCGGCTTTTATGATAATTACAAGCGCCAAGGAGGTGCTTGGAAAAGGCTTTAATGAAATAGGCTGATTTTAAGGAAAGGAATTTTACAGTATGTCAGGACATTCAAAATGGAGTACCATTAAGAGAAAAAAGGGCGAAAAGGACGGCGCAAGAGCCAAGGTATTTACAAAGATAAGCCGTGAGATAATTGTCGCTATCAAAGAGGGCGGCGCAGATCCCGCCAACAACGCCAAGCTTGCTTCTCTTATCCAGAAGGCAAAGGCAAACAATATCCCCAACGATAATATAGACAGACTTATCAAGAAGGCGGCAGGAGGCGGCGAAAAGAGCGATTACGAAAACTGCGTGTACGAGGGCTACGGACCTAACGGCGTTGCGGTAATCGTTGACTGCCTCACCGACAACAGAAACAGAACAGCAGGGGAAATCCGCCATTATTTTGACAAATTCGGCGGCAATATGGGAACAAGCGGCTGCGTATCCTTTATGTTCTCGCTCCGTGGCGTAATCGTGCTTGACAACGAGGACGGCGACATCGACGAGGATAAGGCGATGGAGGATATTCTCGAAGCGGGCGGCGATGATTTCAGCTTTGAGGACGGCTGTGTTGAAATTACAACTAACCCCAGAGAAGTAGGTGCGGTTGCCGAAAAGCTCACCTCAATGGGCTACAAGGTGCTTTCCGCAGAGGCAGAGCAGGTTCCCTCTACATATACGGCTCTCACCGATGAGGAGCATATCAAGAAGATGGGACTTTTACTCGAAACTCTCGAAGACAATGACGATGTCCAGAATGTATGGCATAACTGGGATATGGACTGATAAATAAATCTTTTGCTTTAACGGAACGGTGGTGATTTTCTGCCTGATATCTATAAAAAAGGAAGCGAAAACTTCAAGAAGATAACTGCGCTGTTTGTGTTGCAGGTAATTCTCGGTGTGCTTCCCGTCATACTCCTGCTTATTTACATATCTCTCCCCCTTTACGACAATATGGTGCTGGGATATGTCTTTATAGGCGTGATGGTTATTACGGCGGCGTTCAACATCACTATCTCCAAAAGGTACAATGTCCTGCTTTCGGGCTTTAAAGGAGAAAAATCGGTGCTGAAGTCGATAAAAAAGCTGGGCGACGGCTATACGGTATTTTCAAATCTGCCTATCCGCTACAAGAAAAACCGCAGTGAAATAGATTTGCTGATTGTCTGCGAAAGGTACATAATGATAGTCGAGGTAAAAAATCATTCGGGATATATCTACGGCACTCACAAGGCAAAAAGCTGGACTCAGCGTAAGATTTACAAGCACGGAAAAACCGTTGAAATACAGATGGAAAATCCCGTAAAGCAGATAAGACGACAGCGTGATATACTCAAAAGCATACTGCTTTCAAACGGGGTAGACGCATGGGTAGATACAACGCTGTACTTTTCCTCGCCCTCGGTGCATCTGTATCTTGACCTTTTTGACTCGGATAATCTTTGCTCAAGCGAAAACGAGCTTTTAAAGCTCCTGCGCACCTACAAATCCCCTAAACCGCTTGACGCAAAAACGCTTGAGAATGTGAAAAAGGTGCTTAAAGAGATAAGTATGGATAAATAAATAATGTTGCAGTCAGCATTTCAAAATTTTCCGCAGGGAAAGTCGGTTTTGTGAATGTTGACTGTTTTTTACATAGATTATTATAAAGTTTTCACAATTTTTCACTTCTTGCTCAAAAATTTTCATTTAGTGCATTGACAAATTGGTAAATGTGCGATATAATTAGGCTATCGTAAGGAACACGAGTTACTTACACGGGTTGCTTACGAGGTTTAGTTTTTTAGTTGTCTCCTTTCTTTTGTTCTACACATTATACATTATTTGATTTGAGAGCGTATTTACGCTCTTCTTTTTTGCCCTTTTTAAGTGAATATACCGAAAAAAGGGAAAATAACTGTATCAAGCTGATTTTTTTGTGAAAAGTATGGTATTTTTCCGCTGAATATGGTATACTTACCACAGAGTATGTTTTTTGAAAGGAAAAAAATTATGAGTAATTTAATCAACCGCAGGCGGATAGCCGAGGGAGTATATTTCAGCAATATTACCGACAGCCGCTACAAGACGAATCTTATATCCGTATGCTTTTTTTCGCAGCTTGACGCTGAAACCGTAACGGATATGGCGGTTGTTTCCAACCTTATTTCAAAATCCTCAGCGGAGTATCCCGAATACAGAGCTCTTTCCAACAAGCTTTCCCGTATGTATTCGGCAAGCATATATTCTTCCGTCAGCCGTATGCACGATTTACTCTGTGTTCAGTTCAGCGCAAACTGTCTTGACGATATATACGCACTTTCGGGAGAAAAGCTCACGGACGAAATAACCGATATTTTAATCGGCTGTCTTACAAGACCCGTTACCGAAAACGGCGTATTTACCGGAAAGTATACCGACCTTGAGAGAAAAACGGTAATTGACAACATAAAGGCGGAAATAAACGACAAGCACTCTTACAGCACCACTCAGGCGTTAAAGACTCTGTACGAGGGAGAGCCGGCTGCCGTTTCTCCTAACGGCACTATTGAAAAAGCAGAGCAGATAACGCCGCAGAGCGCATTTGATGCGTATAAATCCTGCCTTGAAACCATGCGCTGCGAAATAATCTGCGTCGGCTGCAATGATTTCTGCGCTACGGCGGAAAAGTTTGCAAAGGCTTTCGGCAAGATAAACAGACATGATTTAAAGAGCTGTGAAATTAAAGCAAGCCCGCTTAAGGCGAAAACAAGAGAAGTAACCGAGCGCATGAAGGTAAATCAGAGCAAGTTAGTGCTCGGCTTTAAATCAGAGTGTGACGACTTTCGTGCAATGGATATGTTCAGGCTGATTTACGGCGGCACGCCCAATTCAAAGCTGTTCTTGAATGTCAGAGAAAAGCTGTCGCTTTGCTATTACTGCGCCGCTTCCTATAACGATTTAAAGGGCTCTCTCATAGCTTACAGCGGTGTTGAATTTGAAAATATCGAAAAAGCAAGAGAAGCAATCCTCGACCAGCTTGAGACTATGAAGCGGGGTGACTTTACGGATGAGGATATTGACAACGCCGTCAACAGTCTGAAAAACGACTATAATGCCGTTGAGGACAACACCTCATCTCTTGCTAGATGGTATTTCGGTCAGATAATCAAAAATGATGTAATCACCCCTGCCGAAGCGGTACAGCGCTATACCGACATATCACGGGAGAGAATTATCAAGGCGGCACGCTCTATCAAGCTTGACACCGTATATGTGCTTACGGGAATGGAAGAACAGGAGGCGTAATTAATGGAGAAGATAACAAATTCTCGTATCAGAGAAGAGTATATTAAGGTTAATCACAAAAGCGGAGCTACTCTGCTGCTTTATCCGATGAAGGGTTATTCCGCTGCTTACGCATTGTTTGCCACCAAGTACGGCTCGGTGGATGTCACCTTTAAAACAAAGGATGACGAGGACTTTGTGACCGTTCCCGAGGGAATTGCCCACTACCTTGAGCATCAGCTCTTTGAGAATGAGGATGGCAACGCCTTTACGCTTTATGCAAAGACGGGAGCAGATGCAAACGCCTTTACAAGCTTTGATAAGACAGCGTATTTGTTCAAATGCACACGTGAGTTTGAGGAAAATCTCCGCATACTTTTGGATTTTGTTCAAACGCCTTGCTTTACAGATGAAAGCGTCAATAAGGAACGGGGGATAATCGGGCAGGAAATAAGAATGTACGAGGACGATCCCGACTGGAGAGTGTTTTTTAATTGCTTTAGGGCAATGTATGAGAAAAACCCCGTCAGGATTGATATTGCAGGTACAATAGATACCATAGCGCAGATTGACAAGGAGCTGCTGTTCCGCTGTTATCATACCTTCTACAACCCCAATAACATGGTGCTTGCCATTGCGGGAAACTTTGACGTTGACAAGGTAATAGAAATCTGCGATGAGCTTATAAAGCCCGTTGAGGATAAACAGCTTGAAGTGATAGTACCCGACGAGCCTGTGACTGTAAAACAGCGCAAAATAACCGAAAAGCTCTCCTGCGCCGTTCCGCTGTTCAATATCGGCTGGAAGTTCCCGAAGATGACCGCAAAGGAAAGCCTGAGAAGCTTTATAGTATACAACATTCTGATGGATATGTGTCTGGGCAAAACCTCGGAGTTCTACACACGAATGTACGAGCAGGGACTTATCAACGATACCTTTAATGTATGTGTTGAATTGGGTAGAGGCTTTTTTACGGTTATGGCGTCGGGCGAATCGCAAAATCCCGATTTGGTGCTTTCCGAAATCGAAAAGGAGCTTTATCGGTTTAAGAACGAGGGACTTGACGGTGACAGCTTTATAACCGTTAGAAACAAGACCTACGGCGAGCTTGTTTCGCAGTTTGGCAATGTAGCTTCTGTGGCGACCAAGCTTGTCGATGCTTTTGTAAATGATTTAGAGATATACGACGGTATTGAGATTACCGCTAATCTTACTTTAGAAGATGTAAAAAATGCTCTTGACAGCTTTAATATTGAGAATAACTCGTTGTCTGTAATTGAGCCTGCGGAATAATTTAAAGCACAAGGAAAGGAATTAAAATGGAACAAGCATTGAATTTAATGGTTGAAACACAGCCGAGGGTGGAATTTCCCAATTTATTTGACAGCTCTGTTATAGTCAACAAGGTAGCCTTTTCTGTATTCGGTATTGATATTTACTGGTACGGAATTATCATTGCACTCGGTGTTATACTTGGATTTTTGTATGCGCTTAAAAAGTGCAAAAAGTTCGGACTTATCCCCGACCACGTGTTCGATGTCGCATTTGTAGCGATAATCGGCGGCTTTATCGGCGCAAGGGCATATTACTGTATCTTTATAGACAGCAGTATAAACTTTTTTGATCTGCGCCACGGCGGACTTGCAATTTACGGCGGCATTATCGGCGCTTGTATCGTTGGAGCGATTGCGGCGTGGATACACAAGGTAAATGTCCCTGCAATGTTCGATGTCGGAGGATTGGGACTGCTTATCGGACAGTGCATAGGCAGATGGGGCAACTTTGTAAACCAGGAGGCTTACGGCGAGCCGACAGCGGGCGCGCTCCCCTGGGGCATGACGGGTACATCCATTATAAACGATCCCATTGTTATCGCAAAGCAGGAGGAGCTTGACGCCGCAGGAAGCGGTCTGTATGCCCTTGTTCACCCTTGTTTTCTTTACGAGAGCCTCTGGTGTCTTTTAGGCTTTATTGCGCTTCACTTCTATTCAAAGAAGCTCAGGAGCTTTGACGGCGAGATATTCCTGCTGTATATCAGCTGGTACGGTCTTGGAAGGTTCTGGATTGAGGGACTTCGCACCGACAGCCTTTACATCGGCTCATTCAGAGTATCACAGCTTGTTGCCGCAGCTTCGGTAATAATCGGCGTTGCTCTTTTTATCACCTTTAAAATACTCAAAAGCAAAAAGCGCGGCTATGTCATTTACAAGGATACCGAGCTTTGCAAGGAACGAATAGAGGCTTATGCAAAGCGTCAGATGGTGCTTGAGGAAAAGGCAAAGGCGAAAAAGGCTATGAAGGAAGCCGAAGCCGCTCCGAGCATATTATCAGACGACGAAGATGATGAGGAAGAGGAGCAGACTGAGGAAAGCTCGGACTCTGAAGAAGCTGCACAGGAAGCCGCAGAAACCGAAGAAACCGAAGAAAGTGCAGTAACCGAAGAAACCGAAGAAACGGCAGTAACCGAAGAAACCGAAGAAACGGCAGAGGAAAGTGAAAAAACCGAATAAATCGGTATATGAAAGGGAATATAAAAATGAACATTATTGACGGCAAGGCGGTATCCGCCGAGGTTAAGGCTAAAATCAGAGAAGAAATCGAGCGTGACAAGCTTGAGGTCGGACTTGCGGTTATAATAGTCGGAAACGACCAGGCAAGCAGGGTATATGTCAACAACAAGAAAAAGGCGTGCGAGGTGTGCGGTATAAAGTCCTATGAATACGCATTGCCGGAGGATACCACCGAGCAGGAGCTTTTAGAGCTTGTAAATACGCTTAACAACGACGGCAAGGTAAACGGAATACTGTGTCAGCTCCCTCTTCCGAAGCACCTTAACGAGGAGCGTGTCATCGAATCCATTTCTCCTCTGAAGGATGTTGACGCATTCCACGCCGTTAATGTCGGAAAGATAATGATAGGAAACTATGCGTTCCTGCCCTGCACTCCCGCAGGCGTTATGGAGCTTATCCACAGCACGGGCACCGAAGTCAGCGGCAAGGAATGTGTTGTTATAGGACGCTCAAATATTGTCGGAAAGCCTATGGCAATGCTTTTGCTCCATGAAAATGCAACCGTTACGATATGCCATTCCCGCACAAAGAATTTAGCCGAGGTATGCCGCCGCGCGGATATTCTCGTAAGCGCAGTCGGCAGGGCGGATTTCGTTACCGCAGATATGGTAAAGGACGGTGCGGTTGTAATAGATGTCGGCATGAACCGCAACGCAGAAAACAAGCTCTGCGGCGATGTAAAGTACGATGAGGTCGCACCCAAGTGCTCTTACATAACTCCCGTTCCGGGCGGAGTAGGACCTATGACAATAGCCATGCTTATGAAGAATACTCTCATGGCAAAGAAGCTCCAGAGCAATGCTTAAACGGCAGAGTAGAATTTCTAAAAACGGCTCTAACAAGCGTTTTCTTATAAATGCCGCCGTGCTTTTGGGAGCGTGTCTGCTTGTAGCTTTGAGAATGCCGTCATGGGGCGCAGGACAGATAGTTGCGCTTGTTATTCTGGCACTTCTTGCCGCATTTCAGATTTTTCTTTATTTCAAACTGAAATAACGAATATTAGTTGTAGCTTATATCTGATTTCTGTTGGGAAGCAATGCTGATGGGCCTTGCGTATCGCATAAAAAAATGATTTTGCGGATTAAAGGAGGGACGCGTATCAAAAGTGAAAATTTACAGCCGTACAGCGTCCTTATGTCTGTTTATGCGGGAGAAAAGCCCCTTTATCTTCAGCAAAGCCTTGAAAGCCTGTATGCGCAGACTCTGCAAGCGGATGAAATACTGATAATATGCGACGGGGAGCTTGGAAAGGAGCTTGACGCTGTTATAAGCGATTTTTCGGAAAAATTCGGAGAGAGGCTTACGGTTCACCGCATGAAAACCGATGTTGGTACGGCAAGGTGCGCAAACGCAGGACTTGAGCTTTGCAAAAACGAGTATATATTAAAAATGGACTCGGACGATATATGCCTTGAGGACAGGGCTATGAAACAGATGACATACATCGCCGAAAATCCCCAAACGGATATTTTGGGCGGATATATCGAGGAGTTTGACGACAGCACCGGTGAAAGTCTCTCAATCCGCGCAACACCCGTAACCCATGAAGAAATTCTGAAATTTGCAAAACGGCGTGCTCCGTTCAACAATCAGACCATGGTTTACAAAAAGTCGGTAGCGATTGCCTGCGGAGGATATGACGAGGAGCTTTTGCGCTGTGAGGATTATGATTTTATGGTGCGTATGCTCGCAAACGGTGCAAAAGCGGCGAATATCCCCGAGGTGCTTGTGCGGTACAGAGTAACCCCCGATAACATAAAGCGCAGAAAGAATTTCAAAAACACCAAATACTTTGTTAAAGTAAGAAAAAAGCTGTATAAATCAGGCTTCAGCGGCTTTTGGGATTATGTAATTCCATGTGCCGGACAAATAATTATGTTTATACTTCCCGGCTTTCTTACAGGCCTGCTGTATAAAAAGATGCTCAGAAAATCCCGATAAATAATAAGAACAGACCTTGCAAAAGGCCTGTTCTTATTTTGTGAGGGAGCATTGATTATCTCAGTCTTGCCTTTTTGTATGTAACTGCGGTCAGTATAACTGCAATAGCCGATGTGATAAGCTCTGCGGCAGGGAAGGACAGCCATGTTCCGTTTATTTTCCACAGCCACGAGAAAATGAGCGCGGCGGAAATTATTATCACAAAGCCTCTTGAAAGAGATATGATATGTGCGGGACGGGGAAGCTGCATTGATGTAAAGCACATGACAGCAATAATATTAAATCCCGCAAACGGACAGGCAATAAAATAAAGCTGAAGCCCCAAGGGAGCAATACTTTGAAGCATGGCGTCACCCTGACTGTTAAACGCCGCTGTTATTGCGTCTGCACCAAAGAAAATTCCCGCGTAGACGGCGGCAGAGAGAGCAAGCATCAGTATAATTGCATACCTCATTACCGTGTTTACGCCCTTATAATTCCCCATGCCGTAATTGCGGCTGATGATAGGCTGTATTCCCTGTGCAATACCCGTGTATACCGCCATAACTACAAGCGACAGGTTTGCAACCACGCTGTATGCGGCAACTCCGGTATTGCCGAGCAATCCCATTGTCAGATAATTGAACACTATCATCACAACGCCCGATGAAAGCTCCGTTACAAGAGAGGGCGCGCCGGTTGACAGCGTAGCAGTGACGGATTTAAACGACAGCCTGCAGCTTTTGACTGAAAGCGAGGTTTTCTTTGCTATAATGCGAGTCAGCGATACGGATATTCCTACAAGCGGCGCCATTCCCGTTGCAAGCACCGCACCGAATATTCCCATTTGGCAGGGGAATATAAATATCCAGTCCATGACAACGTTAAGCAGACTTCCCGAAATCATAGCCGCCATGGAAAGCTGGGGCGCACCGTCGTTTCTGAGAAAGCATTGCAGTATATTGTTGAATATAAACGCAGGAGAGAACAGCATTAAAACAAGCAGATAGGTGTGAGCCATTTCAAAAATACTCTCATCTGCCCCTAAAACGGAAATAATACCGCCCGAAAAGAATATCCCGATGAGTACAAAAAATACGGAGAAAATCACACCGAGCAAAATACTGACATTAAAGGCGTTGGTCGCGCTCTCATTATCTCCTCTGCTTTTGAAAACAGAAAACCTTGTGCCGCCGCCTATTCCTATCATAAGCCCGCTTCCGTGGATAAAGCTGTAAATCGGAACGGCTATGTTCAATGCGGCAAGCCCGTCTGCTCCTATTCCGGCAGAGATAAAGTATGTATCGGCAAGAATATAGCAGGATAGGGCAATCATTCCGAGAATATTAAGTGAGGTATATTTTGCAAATTCACTTAACAGCTTGTTGCTTGTCATTATTTGTACCTCTTTAAATTTAAATAAACATACTGATTATTGATGTTGTTTTCTTAGGCTTACGACATTCTACCATGACTGAACCTTATTGTCAAGTCTTTGTTATCGGCTCGTTTTCCTCGTCAAAGTCAACAAATTATACCGATACAGACATATCTATAATGTAGCGAAAATAAAAAATCGCCTATATATACAAATTTATTTTTTGATAAACTTGATTTTTAGTTGATTTTCTGTTAAAATGTAACCGTATAAGGTGTAATATATTATTTAATTTGATTTAGAAATAATATGCACCTATTACGCAAATCCGCGTTACAGCTTTTTGCGGTCGGCATAATACCGGCTGTGTTGCTGTCGGATTTCAGCATATTAAGAAAACAGACGGATTTCCGTCGCCTATGTGAAAGGGTTTTGTATTATGGGAAATAATGAAAATTGGCAGAATGTGCTTAATGAGTTCTCTGACGGATCTGCCGCTCCTCAGCAGCCTCAGCAGCCTCAGCAGCCTCAGCAGACGCAGCAGACGCAGTCACAGTTTCAGCAGGCGCAGTACACACAGCCTCAGCAGGCGCAGTTCACACAGCCTCAGCAGACGCAGTTCACACAGCCTCAGCAGGCGCAGT
>CALXBK010000026.1 GCA_944386545.1 uncultured Ruminiclostridium sp. | reverse complement strand
GATACCGACACTGACACTGACACGGATACCGATACTGACACAGATACCGATACCGATACGGACACTGACACGGATACAGATACCGACACAGATACGGATACCGACACAGATACCGATACCGATACAGATACTGACACAGATACCGACACGGATACTGATACAGACACAGATACTGATACCGATACAGACACGGACACTGATACCGATACGGATACCGATACAGATACTGACACAGATACCGATACGGACACAGACACAGATACTGATACCGATACTGACACAGATACGGATACTGACACAGATACGGATACTGACACTGACACAGATACCGATACAGACACAGATACTGATACCGATACGGATACCGACACAGATACGGATACCGATACCGATACTGACACAGACACGGACATAGATACTGACACTGACACAGATACAGACACGGACACTGATACGGACACAGATACTGATACTGACACGGATACCGATACCGATACAGACACAGATACCGATACCGATACGGACACAGACACAGATACCGATACGGACACTGATACGGACACTGATACTGATGATGACAATGTAGACGGTGATGAGGTTGAGTTCGATGATGATCCGACTCCTTCGGAGGATGATCTTATTGATTTCGATGAAGATACTCCTCAAGGACCTCCCGATGACGATGAGCTTATCGACTTCGATGACGATACTCCCCAGGCACCTCCGGCCGGCGATATTCCGTATACCGGCGCGGCTCTTGACGGAACGCTCATGTTAGGTGCGGCGGCTGCTTCTGCACTCACTGCGGCGTCACTTCTTCTCGGTAGGCGCAAGAAGACTGTAAAGGAAAATAAGTAATAAAGTTTCACTGTGTTTTCGTTATCATTATTAATGAAATATTAAACAAATTAGTCTGCACAGCGTGAGTTGTGCAGACTTTTTTTGAAAAAATGAACAAAATTAAATTTTTTATCATAAAAGCTCTTTACAAGTCGCTTAGTTTGGTATATACTGTTGCTGTGAGATTACATAAGTAAAGGAATTTTAATAATGAGGATTGCACTTTTACAAATTACTCCTTGCAAAACATCGGAGGGTAATCTTGAAAAGGGAATTGAGTATTGCATAGAGGCAAAAAAGCTTGGTGCGGATATTGCACTTTTCCCCGAAATGTGGAGTAACGGTTATCACATTTACGACCGTCCTGCAAATGAGTGGAGGTCCGACGCAATACCGGCTGACAGCTTATTTATTAATCGTTTTTCTTTTCTTGCAAAAGAGCTTGATATGGCGATTGCAATAACCTTTCTTGAAGATTTGCAGAACGGCGAAAAAAAACCGCGCAATACGGTTGTGCTTTTTGACAGGTTCGGAAAGCAAAGGCTGAAATATTCAAAGTTGCACACCTGTGACTTCAGTGCCGAAAAAGACCTTACACCCGGTGATGATTTTTATGTTTCTGATGTTGATATAGGCGGTAAAGAGGTAAAAATCGGCGCAATGATTTGTTATGACAGAGAATTTCCCGAAAGCGCACGTATTCTTATGCTGAAAGGCGCAGAGCTGATTATAGTACCGAATGCCTGCCCAATGGAGATAAACCGACTGTCACAGCTCAGAGGGAGAGCTTACGAGAATATGCTCGCTGTTGCTACCTGCAATTATCCCGACTCCGTGCCGGATTGCAACGGCTGTTCAAGCGTATTTGACGGCGTTGCTTATCTTCCCGATTGCGACAGCTCAAGAGATATGTGTATTTTACAGGCTGACGGCAAAGAAGGAATTTTTATTGCCGACTTGGATTTGGATATGTTAAGACGTTACAGAGCCTCTGAGGTTCACGGCAACGCATACAGACATCCTAAAAAATACGGTGCTTTGGTGAATACAGATATAAAAGAACCTTTTATAAGAGACGATTACAGGGAGTAACCCTGTTTTAAGTTACTTGATTTTACAGTATTACAGCTATATTTATCATTTTAATTTAAATATAAGAAACGGAGAAACTCAGATGTACATAGTGTTGTATAATCCGATTGCGGGCAACGAGCGTGCGAGAAGGGAAATGACTGAATCTGTAAGTATGATGATGCAGGATACTGCCCCTCCCGGACAGACCGCATTACTCGGTCACGCTACTAAATTCATTGATATTCTTAAGGTTGATTTCAAAAAATTCTTCAGCGAAATAAATAAGGACGACGATATAATTATTTCCGGCGGAGACGGTACGCTTACCCGTTTTTTGAATGATACTGCGAATATTCCTTTTTCAAACAAAATTTATCATTGGGGAATGGGAAGCGGCAACGATTTTTTGAGGGATATTCTCGGACATACCGAGCAAAAGGATATAGTCAACATTGATAAATACATCGACCATCTCCCTGAGGTTACGGTAAAGGGCAAAACCTTTAAATTTCTCAACGGTATCGGTTTCGGAATAGACGGATACTTTTACGAGACCGCAGATAAGCTCAGACAGGAGGGAAAGGCAGATTTCAGCTATTCTTCCATAGCCGTAAACGGTCTTATGTTCCATTACAAGCCTACAAATGCAGTTGTTACCGTTGACGGCAACCGCCGTGAATTTAAAAAGGTATGGCTTGCTTCTACCATGAACGGCAAGTATTACGGCGGCGGAATGATGCCTACTCCCGAACAGGACAGGCTTAATAAGGAAGGCCATGTTCAGATAATGATTTTCCACAATGCAAATAAGATAAAATTGCTTTCGGTTTTTCCGAGTTTATTCAAGGGCGAGCATGTAAAGCACAAAAATAATATTGAAATTATTACGGGCGATGATATTACCGTTGAATTTGACAGACCATCGACACTTCAGATAGACGGAGAAACAGTTCCCGATGTAACAGGCTACCATGTAAAGTCAAGAGCCCTTACAAGGAAAAAATCAGATATTTTCAAAGCTCAGATGTCGGCTAATTGACAACAAAAATAACAATCGGCTGTTGCAGTAATTGCAACAGCCGATATTGTATTTAATTGTTATTTTTGAGCTTAGCGGTGTTTTTCTGACGCTTTTGCTGTTTCTCGTCGTCGAGCTGCAGGCCTCCTGTCGGAAATTCAAACCAGAATGTGCTTCCAACTCCGATTGTGCTGTCAACTCCGAAGTCAAAGCGGTGCATTTCAAGCACGCTCTTAACAATTGCAAGACCGAGCCCGCTGCCTTTTTTTGCTCTGCGGTGAGTTTCGCCGTCGGATTTTACTCTGTAATATCTGTCCCAGATGTATTTGAGGTTTTCTGCGTCAATGCCTATACCGCTGTCAACAATCTCAAGACGCGCCGTATTTTCGGATTTATTATACAGATTGATTTTAACGGTTTTGTCAGCGCCTGTGTAGGTCAAAGCGTTGTTTACAAAGTTATATACGACCTGGTCAATCTTTGTAATATCGGCGTAAATGAAAATATCCGGCTGAGCGTTAAGCTCCACTTTATAGTCCTTAATTTCGTTGAGCAGAGAAAAACGCGGAATAATATCCTGTAAGTGCTCTGAGAAATTGACATTCTCATAATTCATCTGTGCAACGCCGCTCTGGAGCTTTGACAAATCAAGAATATCCGTAACAAGCGAGGTAAGCCTGTCGGTTTCATCAATGATAACCTGGAGATGCTGATTACGCTTTTCGGGATTGTCGCCCGATAAATCCCTTATCATTTCTGCATACGCCTTAATCATGGTAAGAGGTGTGCGTAAATCATGAGAAATGTTCGCCATAAGCTCCTTGCGCAGATTATCCGCTTTGGCAATCTCTGCGGAAGCGCTGTTTAAGGTTTGTGTAAGCTCCTTTATTTCGGTAAACTGATTGTCCGGCTGCATATCAAACTCTCCCTTAGGGAGCTTAAGCGCCGCCTTGGAAATATTGATGATGGGCTTTGATATGCTGTTTGAGAAGAAAATCGACATGATGAATGCCACAATAATAATTACCGCCGCAGTAAGATTAAGCTGGCTGTGAAGTATTGCCGTTGTGGTACCGAGTGGTTCAAGGTAGTTGAAAATATAGAGGTTTACAGGTCCGTTCATATTAAAGAATGTGCTTTGCGTTCCGTCGTCAAGCTGTGCTATCATGACTATCGCTTTGCTGTCATTCTTGGTACGGGGAATAGTGGCTGTAAAGAATGTATATCCGTCTGAAATGTACTTCTTCAGGCTTTCGGGCTTGATAGAAGTAATAAGGGAGTGCACCTCGTTATTGTTTTTGTCAAGCGAGCTTGCTCTTGAGTAAACTCTGTTGCCGTCGGAAACCTCAATATAAATTTTTTGCTTTTCGGCAATGTTGGATACTACTGTGTGCAGACTGTCCGGATGCTCCGCCCAAACATCCTTTATCTGTTTTGCGGAATAGGCGGTCTCCTGAATCTTCATGTATTCGTAATAGCTTGATAGCAATACAACCTGAAAGAAGTAAAGAAAAGCTATCACGATTAGCGAAAATAGTACGAATATAAGCCACGAACGAAATCTTAGGCTGTTAAGTCTGTCTCTCACGGGAAGTCCGACCTTTCGGGTTGATGGTTTTGCGTCACGGGAACAAACGTCCGACGTTATGCCTGGAATTTATATCCCATTCCTCTGAGCGTTACTATAAATTTTCTGTACGGACCTAAGTTACAGCGGAGCATTTTGATATGGGTGTCAATTGTTCTGTCATCGCCGAAAAAGTCGTAGCCCCATACTTCCTCCAGGAGCTTATTTCTTGTGAGTGCAATGTTTCTGTTCTTTACAAGATAAAAGAGCAGGTCATATTCCTTGGGGGTAAGGTTTGCCTTCTGCCCGTCGATAAATACATCTCTTGCGGTGAAGTTAATTTCAAGACCTTCAAACTTGACTGTATCGCCCATAGGCTCACTTCCCGAATTGTGCCTTTTTACAATTGCGTTTATACGCGCAAGCACCTCTTTGGGAGAGAACGGCTTTACCACATAATCGTCAACTCCCATTTCAAAGCCAAATAGCTTGTCGTATTCCTCTGTTCTTGCCGAGAGCATAAGAATAGGGGTGTTTTTTGTTTTTCTTATTTCCTTGCAGGCAGAAAAACCGTCAAGACGGGGCATCATGACATCAAGAATGATAATGTCAAAATCCTGCTCCTTTGTCATTTCTACCGCCTGCATACCGTCAACCGCTTCATATACGGCGTGTCCCTCGTACTCGGCGTATTCCTTGATTACCTCGCGGATTTTCTGTTCATCATCGGCTACTAAAATCTTGTACATAGCGTGACTTCCTTTCTTGCCGTGTATATTATACACGGTCAATGATTTTAAGTAAAAAAATATTCAGTTTAACGAATTAAACTGAACGAAAATAAAACAAGTGCGTTTTGCAAAATTAAATTAAATGTTGGGAGAGAAAATTATGATTATCGAAAAAATCAACCATCATAAACTGTCGGTTTTCACCTGACACTTGTATTATATCCGTCTAATATGATAAAAATGTGTAAATAAGCTAAAAAACTTGAAAATTTAATTTGTTGATTTCGGTTTTTAATCAAAAGATTGTTAAAATACGGAATATTTCTAACCCTATAAAATACTTTTCCGTTTTCCTTGCGGGATAAATATAGTTTATGCACTAAGAGTATCACGCAACAGGGTAGGCGGCTCGCTTAAATGTGTTGCTTTAAATCTACCGTTAAAGCTCCGAGGGATAGCTGTCAGTATATGCTAAGTGTGTTACGCAGCAGGGTAGGCGGCTCGCCTTAGGTGAGTTTTTTTATGTTTCCGTTTTCGTCCTTGATGTAAACGCGGTCAAGCTCGGACATAAGACTTCTCTTGAAAGAGGCTCTGTACTCGTTTCTGAGGGCGGTCTGTTCTTCCTTTTCTTCCTTTGTAAGCTCACGCTCCTTTGAAAGACGTGCAAGAGCGTTAATTCTGTCAATCTTTTCTTTTTCCATTGTAAACTATTCCTTTAAACCTATTATTAATTATTGTTGCTCGGATATACTGTCGTTGTGCAGAGTTGCCGCTTCACGCAATTTTTGGGCAAAGCTGTATTTTTCATTTATCAAATAGTATGCGACAAGGGCAATAATAAAGCCGTTTATAACAGCCGCCGCCGCAAGATACGGCAGATAAGCCCACACGCTGAGTGTATACACCGTTGACGCCGCTAAAAGCTGTCCTATGTTGTGCGCTACTGCGGAAAATATCCCTGCGGGAATAACCGCCCAGCGTTCCTTTATTATCAGCTTTGTAAGGGACATTGCCGTAACAGCCATAATTCCGCCCGCAAACGAGAAGTAAAGCGACATCAGACTGCCCGAAACGAAAGCCGAGAGGATAATCCTTACGGCTAAAATCATAATCGCGTCACGGTTTTTCCAGCCACCGCCTATAAACATTATTATTACAACAGGAAAATAGGCAAGTCCTATCTTCATTCCCGGTAAAACCTGCGGTATGAAGCTCTCTACTATGAACAGGGCTAAGGATAAAGCCGCCATAAGCGCGGAGAAAATGAGCTTTTTTATATTAATCGCCGCTGTTTTCGGGCTTTTTTGTTTCAATTCGTATCACCAGCCTGTTCGGTACGCAGACAATCGGCTGAAGTCCGTCCGATATTGCCGCAGTATTTACACATATCTTATCGGGACAGTCGGCGTGGGAAACGCTGATTTTCCCACCCTTGACGCAAATCGTGTTGCTTCCGCCGTTTTCACTGATTACTTCAAAGCTGTAATCGTCGTTTTCGTTAAGCTCTATTGTTCTTATAAGCTCTCCATCACTGTATATGCAGGCAACGGGGTTGTGTATAGGTATACTTCCTATTAATAAAGACATCAGCAGGGAGAGAAAGAACAGCCCCGCAATAATACCGATACAGATAATCTTTTTCTTATTCATCAGCAGTTTGGGCGCTTTCGTAGCTGTCGGCAATTCCGGAAGATATTACGGTCTGCCCGTCTGTTGTGAATATTATATAGTCCGCTATCGGATATTCTTTGATAAAGGCTTCGGTTTTTTCGCTTCCCATAACATAAAATGCCGTTGAAAGGGCGTCCGCTATAAGTCCGTTGGCGGTAATGACAGTCACGCTTTTTACGTCGCTTTGTGCGGGAAATGCGGTGTCGGGATCTATTATATGGTGATATTTCACTCCGTCATACTCTACAAAGCGGTTAAAGCCGTTTGAGGTGGCGATATACGTTTCTCCCACCGAAAGCGTGCCCGCCGTGGAGTTTGTTTCATCGCTTGTCACGCTGACAGTCCAGTTTTCGCCGTTGTAAGAGCCTATCGTCATAATGCTTCCGCCTAAATCAACAGAAGCGGAAGTCACTCCTGCGTTTACAAGATAGCCGTTAAGCATATCAAGCGCATATCCCTTTGCCGCCGCGCCGAGGTCAAGGGAAAAATCGCCTGATTTTAACTTCATAGAAAGACTGCCATCATCAAATTCTATGTTTTTATAGTTTTGTTTGCCTGCATAATCCTTTAGCTTGTCAAAATCAGGCTTTTGCAAAGCTTCTTCACCGAAGCCCCACATTTCGGAGATGTTTCCGAGGGTAATATCAAACGCACCGTCTGTCAGCTCGCATAAATCCACGCAGTTTTTCAGCATATAATAAATGCTCGCGTCGATTTGTGACTGCTCGCCGGAGTTGATTTTGGAGATTACGCTTTGCTCCTTTTTTACCGAAAGGGTATCGTCAAGCTCCGCAAGCATTGACGCCGCACCGTCGCAGATTTCTCCCGTTGTGTATTCGCCGTCATGCTCGTAAATAGATATGGTAATATATGTATCGAATGCGAACGTATGCCTTACATACGGCTCCTTTGTCTGTGAACAGCCCGTAATAAGCAGAACAGCCGCCCCTAATGCACAAATCAGCTTTTTCATTTTTCCTCCGCTGTATTTTTAAGTTATTATATACCAAAATGAAAAAAATTTCAACCGAATTTTTAAATATACCGCTATATTCTTTCGGTAACCTAAAAAAAGTTGCATTTGCTTATGAAATGTGCTATAATGGATTGGTATAAAATTTTTGCGGCGGAATTTGGCGCGGACTGCTGTATTTATTCCGTCTGCGGGAAAAGTGGGAGTATGAGTATTCGTATTATTGGAATTGATCCCGGCTATGCGATAGTGGGCTACGGTATATTGGATTACGCTTCGGGCAGGTTCGGCGTTGTCGAATACGGTGCGATTACCACAGACAAGGATACGCCCTTCCCAAACCGACTTTGCGAGATATACGAGGATTTCTGCTATCTTCTTGATAAATGGAAGCCGCAGTACCTTGCGATAGAACGTCTGTACTTCAACAGCAATCAAAAAACTGCCATAGACGTTGCACAGGCAAGAGGCATTATAATCATGTCGGCGGCACAAAGAGGAATTGAAGTTTTTGAATACACTCCTCTCCAGGTAAAGCAGGCGGTTGTAGGCTATGGAAAGGCTGTAAAAAAGCAGGTGCAGGCTATGACGGCGAATATTCTTAATCTTAAAAGCATACCAAAGCCTGACGATACCGCGGACGCACTTGCAATGGCTATCTGCCACGCTCATTCAAGCGGCTCTCTGCTTAACAATCTGAAGAAAAGAGATTAATTATGATATACAGTGTAAACGGCGTTGTGGACGCGATTGAACCTAATCTTGCGGTTATTGACTGCGGCGGTGTGGGATATGCCTGCCGCACTACCTCAAACACACTTGCAATGCTTAAAACAGGCAAAAAGGCAAAGCTGTACACCTTTCTTTCGGTAAGAGAGGACGCAGCGGAGCTTTTCGGCTTTTACGATTTTTCGGAGCTTAACTGCTTTAAGATGCTGATAAGCGTTTCGGGAGTGGGTCCTAAGGCGGCGCTGTCAATTCTTTCGGGAATGACGCCGCAGGCGTTTGCTTTGTGCGTAGCCGCAGGGGACAGTAAGCTGCTTACAAGCGCTCCGGGTATAGGAAAAAAGATAGCCGAACGTATAGTGCTTGAATTAAAGGATAAGGTAGCAAAGCAGGATGTAGCCGCCGCAGTGAAAAACGGCGCAGTACCTATGCTCCCCGCAGCAGAGCAAAGCGGAAAATACGCAGAGTCGCTTTCCGCACTTATGGTGCTCGGATATTCAAAGGCAGAGGCGGCAAATGCCCTTGCGGGACTTGAAAGCGGGCTTTCCTCCTCGGATATGATTAAAGCGGCGCTCAAAAAGCTATCTAAATTCTGAAGCGTATTTATTTGAAAGGGACGGCGTATAAATGATTGAGAAACCTGATTTTTCAAAGCTTGCCGAGGAAGAGGGCGGGCGTATAGTCGAGCCGCAGTTTGCCTCGGAGGACACCGACCTTGAATTTTCCCTCCGTCCGAAGCACCTCAACGAATACATCGGACAGGAAAAGGTAAAGGAAAATCTGAAAGTTTATATAGAAGCGGCAAAGCGCAGGAAAGAGCCTCTTGACCATGTTCTGCTGTACGGTCCTCCGGGACTTGGCAAAACCACCCTTGCGGGAATTATAGCAAACGAGATGGGCGTAAATATCAAGATAACCTCCGGCCCCGCCATTGAAAAGCCGGGCGAGCTTGCGGCACTGCTTACGGGACTTCAGACGGGCGACGTGCTGTTTGTAGACGAGATACACAGGCTTTCAAGACAGGTGGAGGAGATACTCTACCCCGCAATGGAGGACTGCGTTTTGGATATAATGATAGGAAAAGGCCCGTCCGCGCAGTCGATAAGAGTTGACCTTAACAAATTCACTCTTATCGGTGCTACAACAAGGGCGGGACAGCTGACAGGACCTCTGAGAGACCGTTTCGGAGTAATTATGCGCCTTGAGATGTACACTCCGCAGGAGCTGTGCGATATCATCATGCGTTCGTCGGTGATACTTTCAATTCCCTGCGAGCGTTCGGGCGCAATGGAGCTTGCAAGGCGTTCAAGAGGAACTCCGAGAATTGCCAACCGCCTGTTAAAGCGTGTAAGGGATTTTGCGGAGATAATGGGCGACGGCAAGATAACAAAGGAAATGGCTGATATAGCCTTAAACCGTCTTGAGATTGATAAATTGGGGCTTGACAGCCTGGATAAGAGATTTTTGACAATGATTATAAACGGCTATAACGGCGGTCCTGTCGGACTTGAAACTCTCGCCTCTGCTTTAGGCGAGGAATCCGTTACGCTGGAGGATGTCTGTGAGCCGTACCTTATGCAGCTCGGATTTATCTCCCGCACACCCAGAGGCAGATGTGCGACGGAGCTTGCATACAGACACCTCGGTATACTAAAGGACGGACAGCAGACGCTCGACTAATTACAGACAAGGAAAGGTTGCATTTTATGGGCAGATTATTTGGTACTGACGGCACAAGAGGAATTGCCGTAACGGAGCTTACCTGCGAGCTTGCCATGAACATAGGCAGAGCTGCGGCTCTTGTGCTTACAAAGCAGAAAAAACACAAAAGAAATGCAAGAATACTTATAGGAAAGGATACAAGAGTATCCTCGGATATACTTGAAGCGGCACTTATTGCAGGTATTACCTCGGTAGGTGCGGATGTCGAGCTGTTGGGTGTAGTTCCCACTCCTGCGGTGGCATATCTTGTAGGATGCTATAATGCCGACGCAGGCGTGATGATTTCCGCTTCCCATAACAGCGTTGAGTACAACGGTATAAAGCTGTTCGCTTCCACAGGCTTTAAGCTCCCCGATGATGTCGAAAACGAGATTGAAGCGCTCGTGCTTGATACTCCCGATAAAATTACGCTTGTAGACGGTAAAAATGTCGGCAGAATAAGAACAATGTACGGTGCTGTAAGCGAATATAACGAGCATATCGAATCCACCGTAAGGGGAAGATTTCACGGTATAATGGCGGCTATCGACTGTGCAAACGGAAGTGCGAGCGCAACCGCCCAGGCGCTGTTTTACAAGCTCGGCACGGATATTCTGTGCATTAACAGCAATCCCGACGGCTTTAACATAAACGATAATTGCGGCTCTACACATATTGAGAATTTAGCCGCCTTTGTAAAGGACAGGGGCTGTGACGTCGGCTTTGCCTTTGACGGGGACGCAGACAGATGCCTTGCGGTTGACGAAAAGGGAAATGTGGTTGACGGCGACAAGCTGATAGCTATTCTTTCCCGCTATCTCAAGGAAACAGGCAGACTTAAGAATAATACCGCCGTTGTTACGGTTATGAGCAATCTCGGCTTCCATAAGTATATGGAAAAGAATAAGATAAACACCGTGTGCACCAAGGTCGGCGACAGATATGTACTGGAGGAAATGCTTTCGGGCGGTTATAACATAGGCGGCGAGCAATCGGGACACATTATTTTCCTTGATCACGCCACGACAGGCGACGGTCAGCTGACAGCCGTTCAGATAATGCAGCTGCTTGCCGAAACAAAGAAGCCGCTGTCACAGCTTGTAAGTGAAATTGAGGATTATCCTCAGACGCTTGTGAACGTTCGCATAACCGAGGATAAAAAAGGACGTTGGGATAAAAACGAGGCTGTTACCGAGGTTATCGAAAGGGCAAAGCAGGCACTCGGAGAGGACGGCAGAATTTTGGTAAGAGAAAGCGGCACCGAGCCCCTTGTAAGAGTTATGATAGAGGGTACCGTCAAAGCCGATGTCGATAAGTGGACAAATGAAATTGCAGGTATTATTGAAAGGGAGTTATCAAAGTGAATTGTCCTTATTGCGCAAAAGCCATGACTGAAGGAAAGCTTATCGCAGACGGCATAAGCGGTATCCTATTTTTAGGCAAGGGAGAGTCCATGATTCCTGTTAATTTCGAGCAAAAGAAAAAGCAGACAATCGCAAAGACAAGATTTTTAAGAAGGCCACAGAAAACCGCCTATCGCTGTGACGACTGTCTTAAAATAATCATTGATTTAACGGAGAAAAAACTTGAGAATAACAAATGATTGGAAGGATTACCGTCTTATTGACGCTTCAAACGGGAAAAGACTCGAGAAATGGGGCGGCTATGTCCTTGTCCGTCCCGATCCGCAGATAATATGGGAAAATCATAATCCTTCACCGCTGTGGCAAACGGCAGACGCAGTATATCACCGTTCGTCAAGCGGCGGAGGAAGCTGGGAGTACAAGCGCAGGCTTCCCGAAAGCTGGAATATTAAATACAAGAACCTATCCTTTACCGTAAAGCCTACGGGCTTCAAGCATACGGGAATTTTTCCCGAGCAGGCGGTAAACTGGGATTTATGCTCAGAGTTTATAAAAAATTCAGGCAGAGAGATAAATGTGCTGAATATGTTCGCGTACACGGGCGGCGCAACGCTTGCCTGTGCGGCGGCAGGCGCAAAGGTCTGTCATCTTGATGCAGTAAAGGGCATGGTTGACTGGGGCAGGGCGAATGCCGCACTCAGTGGATTGTCCGAAAAGCCGATAAGATGGATTGTTGACGACGCGGTAAAGTTTTTGGGAAGGGAGATACGCAGAGGCACACGCTATGACGCAATTATCCTCGATCCCCCAAGCTACGGTAGAGGAACGAACGGCGAGATGTGGCGGCTTGAGGAAAATATCTGCTCTCTTATGAATATGTGCGGCGAGGTGCTGACCGATAAGCCTTTGTTTATAGTCCTTAATAGCTATACAACAGGACTGTCCTCATCTGTAATGACCTATCTTCTGCAAATGACAATAGGAAGAAAATTTAAAATTCGTGTGGATTCGCAGGAAATCGGCCTGCCTGTTGAACAGACAGGTCTTGCAATCCCCGCAGGCAACACCGCCGTGGTTTATTTTAACTGAGCGCGGTGCAAAGGAGAACAGCTTGAAAGAGATAATAAAAACCGAAAAGCTAACTTTTGACTATACCGTTTATGATGAAAACGGTGATGAAACCGATAAAAACAGGGTGCTTACCGACATTTCCCTTGATATTGAGGAGGGAAGCTTCACCGCCGTGTTAGGGCATAACGGAAGCGGAAAATCAACCCTTGCAAAGCATTTTAACGGCATACTGCTCCCGACAGACGGCAGGGTGCTGGTTGACGGAATAGACACCTCGGACGAAAGCCGTATTTACGATATACGTCAGACGGTAGGAATGGTATTCCAGAACCCCGATAACCAGATTGTAGCTACCGTAGTTGAGGAGGACGTTGCATTTGCTCTTGAAAATCTCGGCGTTGAGCCTAAAGAAATACGCCGCAGAGTAGATGAAGCGCTTAAAACCGTGGATATGTACGAATACCGCAAGCACGCTCCCCATCAGCTTTCAGGCGGCCAGAAGCAGAGAGTTGCAATTGCGGGAATAATTGCTATGCGTCCCAGGTGCATAGTAATGGATGAGCCAACCGCCATGCTTGATCCCAAGGGCAGAAAGGAAATAATGGCAACCGTAAAAACTCTTAACAGGGATTACGGTATAACCGTCGTCATGATTACTCACTATATGGATGAGGCGGCAAAGGCGGACAGAGTTATAGTAATAGACAAAGGAAATATCCTGCTGGACGGTACTCCGAAGCAGATATTTTCAAATGTCGAGCTGTTAAAATCGGTCGGACTTGACGTTCCGCAGGCGACAGAGCTTATGTACGAGCTTAAAAAAAGCGGACTTGATGTGCCTGATGATATTATAGATGAAAATGAATGTGCAGAGTATATATATTCCTTGTTCTGCGCTGATGATAAGGAACAATAAATCATTTCCGTTGCTGTCACAGGATAGGAAGGACAGATAAAATGAATGTGATAGAACTAAAGGGGCTTACTCACAAATACAGTATCGGCACGCCGTTTGAGTCGGTTGCTGTTGATAATGTAGACCTTACAATAGAAAAAGGCGAATTTTGCGGCATAATAGGCCACACCGGAAGCGGCAAGTCAACCCTTATACAGCACTTAAACGGCCTTATAAAGCCGACGCAGGGACAGGTGCTTATTGACGGTAAGGATATATGGGATAAATCCGTCAATATCCGCGATATACGCTTTAAGGTCGGACTTGTTTTCCAGTATTCCGAGTATCAGCTGTTTGAAGAAACGGTATACAAGGATATAGCCTACGGACCGAAAAATATGGGCTGTGAAGGCGAGGAGCTTGACAAGAGGGTGCGTGAAGCGGCTGAGGAAATGGGGCTTGACGAGGAGCTGCTGGAGCGTTCACCGTTTGACTTGTCGGGCGGACAGAAAAGAAGAGTAGCGCTTGCGGGAGTAATTGCAATGAAGCCCGAAATACTCATTCTTGACGAGCCTGCTGCGGGACTTGATCCTATAGGCAGAGAAAACGTGCTTTCAAGAATAAGCGAATACCATAAAAAACACGGCACTACGATTTTGCTTGTATCCCACTCAATGGAGGATATAGTAAAATACGCACAGAAGGTGCTTGTAATGAACAAGGGCAAGGTGTTCTGCCATGACGAAACCGACAGAGTATTCGCAAGACAGGACGAAATAACCGAGATAGGACTTGACGTGCCGCAGATTACAAAGATAATGATGCTGCTGCGGCAAAAGGGAGTAGACTTAGGACAGGATATTTATACCGTAGAGCGTGCCAAGGAGCGCATTTTGCGGTATATGGACAACAAAGGAACGGTATGCTGAAGGATATTACAATAGGGCAGTATTTCCCCGGTGAATCAATAATTCACAGGCTTGACAGCCGATTTAAGATAATACTTGATATAGCGTATGTTGTAATGCTCTTTATGGCGGGAAATTTTTATTCTCTTGCTATGGCGGGAGTATTCATGCTGATTATATATATGCTCTCGCGTATCAGCTTCAGGCTAATTTTTAAGAGCCTCAGACCTATTATGCCCGTAATAGTATTTACCTGCCTGCTTAATCTGTTTTTCATACAGGGTGAGAGCGAGCCGCTTGTGAGGCTGGGATTTATCTCTATATATATGGAGGGTGCGACAACCTCGGTATTCATGGCGGTAAGGATTATTTTCCTTATTATCGGAATGTCGGTGCTGACCTACACCACCTCGCCGATAGAGCTGACAGACGCAATCGAAAGACTTCTCTCACCGCTTAAGGTGCTTCGCTTTCCCGTGCATGAGCTTGCAATGATGATGACAATTGCTCTGCGCTTTATTCCCACCCTGATAGAGGAAACGGATAAGATAATGTCCGCACAGAAGGCAAGAGGAGCAAACCTTGACACAGGCGGACTTGTAAAAAAAGCAAAGGCTCTTATTCCTGTTCTGATACCGCTGTTCGTATCGGCGTTCAAGCGTGCAAGCGAGCTTGCTCTTGCTATGGAATGTCGCTGTTATAAGGGCGGAGACGGCCGTACAAGAATGAAACAGCTTAAATGGGGAATGAGAGATATTGTCGCTGTATTTGTAATGGGGGTAATGATTGCCGTTATTGTTCTTCTGAATATATCTATTCCCATATTCGGCTTATGATACTAAACGGAAAGACGGTCGTAAAGATGCGTAATATAAAGGTTGTAATGTCCTATAACGGTACGGCATACCACGGCTTTCAGCGGCAAAACAACGCGCCGAGCATACAGCAGACGGTTGAAGAAGCCTTAAGCGTTCTTTTGAAGCACACGGTTGCGATAAACGGCTGTTCACGCACCGATGCGGGCGTGCATGCAAACGAGTTTGTATTTAATTTCAGAACCGACAGCACAATTCCGTGCGATGGTCTTATAAAGGGTGCAAATGCTCTTTTGCCGCAGGATATAGCGTTTATCTCCTGCGAAGATAAGGACGACGCTTTTCACGCGCGTTTTGACAGCGTAGGCAAGGAGTATATATATAAAATCTATCTTAACCCCATACGCGATGTATTTGCTTCTCAGCTTGCACTTCATTATCCCTATAAGCTGGATATTGAGAAGATGAGAAGTGCGGCACGACTTATGACGGGTACTCACGATTTCGCCGCATTCTGCAAGGCGGAATCAATCGGTCACCTTGCTACTACCGTGAGAACGGTTTATTCAATTGAAGTTACCGAAAGCGGTGCTTTTGCCGAAATAACGGTGAGAGGAAACGGCTTTCTTCACAATATGGTGAGGATTATCGCAGGCACGCTTATATATGTAAGCGAGGGCAAGCGATGCGAAGCGGACATATTAAACGCTCTTGAGAAAAAGGACAGGGAAAGTGCAGGAAAAACCGTACCCGCCTGCGGACTTTATCTTAACAGAGTTTTTTATGACGGTGATGCTTTGTTACAGAAGGGAATGATAAAATGAAATTACCCGAAAAGCAACCCGAATCGGGTGATATAAAAGAGGTCGCCTCATACAGAAAAAAACGCAGGCGTACAAGGCTGGTAAGAAGAATTGTTTTACTTGCTTCAGTGGTTTTGTGCGTATCTCTTGTATGGATTTACCGCGATGTAATATTTGAGCCGCTCAGAGGAATAGGCTCAAAAATAAATACCACTACCACGAACAGCGAGGGCTTTCCCGTTGACCTGACAGCGGGGCTTGATTACGATATGATGCCGCTTTCGGACGGCTTTGCATTGCTTAACGATACATATCTGTATTCCTACAACGGAGCGGGCGGGCAGTATTATGCCCATCAGCACGGTTATGTAAATCCCGTGGCTCATGCAAACTCAAAGCGTGTGCTGATATACGACAAGGGCAGCACGGATTTTGCCCTGTACAGCAAGACGAGCGAAATTTATAAGCAGTCTGTTGAGGACGAGGTTATAGTTTCGGCGTTTATCGGGCAAAATGAGCAGGTAGCGGTTGTTACCTCAGCAGGAAGATATTCCAACGTCGTATATATCTATGACGGCAACGGAAAATGGCTTTACACCCATCGCTTTATTGACGATAATGTCATGCAGGCGGCATTTTCCCCTGATGACAGGTATTTATACCTTACGCATGTTGCCTCGGACAACGGAGATATTGTGACAAAGCTTACAAAGTACGAGCTCGGAAACGAGATTAAAGAGGTGTGGAGCAACAGTATAAGCGACTGCATTTCTCTTGAAATAAGCATTGGCAGTAACAATGTCTGTGTTGCGGCAGACACGGTTTTGTACAGATTTGATGATAAAACAGGCAAGCTTGAAGCGTCAAGCCGTTACAGCGATGAAATTGTCGATTTCAGCATTTCGCAGGGTGTATTTGCTTATGCCTTTAACGATTATATAACAGGCGGCAGCCGAATTTCCCTTTACGACGATGATTGCAAGCTGATGTGCGAGCTTTCCGTAACGGAGGATATTATTAAAATAACTACCGACGGCTCGGCGGTTTTTGTATTGACTGAGCATAATGTGTACAAGTACGATTTACAGCTCAGACAGCTTTCACAAATCAAGCTCAGCGGAAGCTACTCCGATTTTATGCCTTCGGGCGGCAGGCTTTTGCTGATAGGCTATGACTCGGTAGAACAAATAAGTATATAAAGAAAGGTAAGATCAATTTATGGGTACAAATTTTTATTGGTTTTATGATGTAATTTTGATAGCAATCCTTATAGGAATGGTTTTCCTCGGTGCAAAAAAGGGCTTTGTAAGAATGGTACTGAGCCTTGCCGCTTTTGCGATTTCTTTCGTGCTTGCTTTTGCAGTAAGCGATATGATTTCGGTTGCGATATATGATAATGTTGTCAGCAAGCCACTTGAAGATTATATTTCGACAACTGTAAACGATGCATTGGGCGATACCGTAATCACTCAGATAGGTAAAGTGGATACCGATAAGGTTAAAATTAACGGTGAAGCAATAAATGACATTGAATTTAAATCCGACGAAGCGGGAAAAATAACAATTAATCTTTCTGATGTGGATTTAAGCAAAACAGGCATCGGCGAGGTAGATTTATCTGCTTTCGGCATAGATAATTCATACGATTTTTCAAGCCTGGATTTAGGCACGGTGCAGATTTACGAAAGCGATCTCAAAGAGCATAAATCAGGAGATCTGATAGTTTCAAGCCTGCTTTCCGAAAATATCGCAGATTCCGATATTGCCGACACCGTTGAAGAAATCCTTTCAGCCGTTAGTGAAAAGGTGCCTTCACTCGGACTTAAGGACGCAGATATAGAGCAGATGAGCACATCTGTTGTAAACGATGTAATGATAAGCATAGTTGAATCCTCCGATAACCCGGGAAAAGCATTGCTCGATAATCTGGTAAAGCCGATAGTGCTTGTACCGCTGAGAACAATTATTTTCATTGTTCTCTTTGTTATCATAATGATACTTCTTTCTCTTATTGTCAGATTTACCTCCATTATCAACAAAATACCCTTTATCGGCTCGCTCAACTCATTCCTCGGCGGTGTGCTCGGACTTGTACAGGGCATCCTGGTGATATTTGTTATTGTTCTTGTCCTTAATATGGCTACTTCAATGACAGACAATTCTCTTATTTTCCTTAATGAGATGACTATAAACAAGTCCTTTCTGTTCAGTAATATTTATAACTTCTCATTTCTGGATTTCTTAAACTGATTTTAGTAAATACTTTGTTTAAAAATAATGTGTAATATTTATTTGTGTTTAATTGATTAATTATCCGAAAGGATGGCAAATATATGCTTTGTTCAAGATGTAAAAAGAGAACAGCGGTGGTGTTTATATCCACTATACAGGGAAACGAGAAGCGCGATGAGGGACTTTGCCTTATCTGCGCCAAGGAGCTCGGAGTACCGCAGGTAAATGATTACCTTGAAAAAATGGGAATAAGCGATGAGGATCTGGAGGAAAGCTACAAAATGCTTTTCGGCGAGGAAGCTCCTTTAGCGGAAGATGATGATTTTTCGCCCGGCGGAGCAAATACGATGATTCCGTTTTTCCAGCGCTTCAGCGCAAATGCAGATAAGGCAAATTCAGCTTCAAATGCAGATAATAACGAAACAAAATCCCAAAGACACAATAAAAAGAAGGAAGAAAAGAAGCGTAAATTCCTTGATACCTACTGCACAAATCTTACCAAAAAGGCAAAGAACGGCGAGCTTGACCGCATAATCGGCAGAGAAAAGGAAATTTACCGCGTTCTGCAAATTCTTTCAAGACGTACAAAGAATAATCCCTGTATCATAGGCGAGCCGGGCGTCGGCAAAACTGCCATAGCTGAGGGAATAGCCCAGAAAATTGCAAGCGGAGATGTTCCGTTCAGACTTCAGGGCAAGGAGCTGTATCTGCTCGATTTAACCTCTCTCGTTGCGGGAACGCAGTTCAGAGGACAGTTTGAGGGCAGAGTAAAGGCGCTGATTGAAGAAATCAAGACAGCGGGCAATATCATACTCTTTATTGATGAGGTGCATAATCTTGTCGGTACGGGAGATTCCGAGGGCACGATGAATGCCGCCAACATTTTTAAACCCGCCCTTTCAAGGGGAGAGATGCAGGTAATCGGCGCGACCACCTTCAACGAGTACCGCAAATACATCGAAAAGGATTCCGCACTTGAAAGACGCTTCCAGCCCGTAACCGCAAATGAGCCTACAATCGAAGAAACCGTAGAGCTGCTCAAAGGAATTAAGGAGTATTACGAGGAATATCACAAAATCCACGTAAGCGACGATATTCTTAAAAGCTGTGCAAAGCTCAGCGAAAGATATATTACCGACAGATACCTTCCCGATAAGGCGATAGATTTGCTTGATGAGGCGGCGGCAAACGCAAGCATAAACAGCGAGGAGCTTAAGGAATATGAGCTTCTGACAAAGAAAAACAAACAGCTTGAAGCGGAAGAAGCGGAGCTTTCCGCAGAAACCGAGGAAAAGGATTATCAGCGTATAGCCGAGGTAAAAACCGAGATAGCCAAAAACGTTGCGCGCATTGAGGAGCTTGAGCCGAGAGTAAAGGAGGTTCACGTTACCGAATACGATGTGTGCCATGTTATTGAGCTGTGGACGGGTATACCTGCAAGCAAGATAATGGAAACCGAGTTCAAACGCATTGCAAGGCTTGAACAGGTGCTTAAATCCAAGGTAGTCGGTCAGGACGAGGCTTGCGAGCTTGTTGCGGCGGCAATCAAGCGCACGAGAGTTCAGCTCTCAGCACGCCGCAGACCTGCTTCCTTTATCTTTGTAGGACCTACCGGCGTTGGTAAAACAGAGCTTGTAAAGGTGCTTGCAGGCGAGCTTTTCAATACAGTCGATCCGCTTATAAGACTTGATATGTCGGAGTTTATGGAAAAGCACAGCGTATCAAGAATAATCGGCTCACCTCCGGGATATGTCGGCTATGACGAGGCGGGACAGCTCACCGAAAAGGTACGCAGAAAGCCGTATTCCGTAATTCTCTTTGATGAAATTGAAAAGGCTCACCCCGATGTTATGAATATACTGCTCCAGATTCTCGACGAGGGTAAGGTAAACGACGCCCACGGCAGAACGGTTAGCTTTGAAAATACCGTTATAGCCATGACATCAAACGCCGGCTCTACAATAGGAGCAAACGGCATGGGCTTCGGAAAGACTCAGGCGGATATGTCCAAGGAAAAGGCTATGAAGGCGCTCGGGGACTTTTTACGTCCCGAATTTCTCAGCCGCGTTGATGAGATAGTCGTATTCAAGCCCCTCACCCAATCGGCATATGCTGAGATTGCACATCTGATGATTAACGAAATGAAAGAACCGCTTCTTGAGAAGAATATTGAGCTTGTCTCAACTAAAGCGGCTTATGAGCTGGTGGCAAAAAAAGCGTTCGGCGGTAAATTCGGCGGCAGAGATGTCCGTAAAATCGTCAGAAAAGAAATTGAGGACAAGGTTGCGGATATTATAGTTGCCGCAGACGGTAACATAAAGAAGATTACCGTTGATGTAAACGGCGATGAATTAAAGGTAACGGGCGAATAATCCGTTCACTTTGATTTAAGCTTATGAACAATTCAAGAATTTCCGTCACACGAAAGCTATGTGGCGGAATTTTTGGCGTTTAACATACCTTACGGAGGTGCGTATGGCAGTTGTGATTACGGGGGGCACGGGCGCAATAGGCAGTGAAATTGCCCGTGCTTTTGCAAAAACTCACGATGTTGCGATAATTTACAAAAGCTCGGACGAAAAGGCGAGGGAGCTTTGCAACGAGCTTAACTGTGAATGCTTTAAAGCGGATATTGCTTCCCGTCCCGAGGTTTGCGCCGCGGTAAAAGAAATATTAAACCGATACGGCAAAATTGAAGGACTTATAAACAATGCGGGTATTTCACAAATAAAGCTATTTACAGATATAACCGAGCTTGACTGGTACAATATGATTGACGTGCATCTTACGGGGGCGTTCAATGTTACTCAGGCGGTGCTCCCCTCAATGATTAACAGAAAGCAGGGAAGTATCATAAATATATCCTCTGTATGGGGTGTTCACGGCGCTTCCTGCGAGGTGCATTACAGTACGGTCAAGGCGGGGCTTATCGGCTTTACCAAGGCTCTTTCAAAGGAGCTTGCTCCGAGCGGTATAACCGTAAACTGCATAGCTCCGGGAGTAATAGACAGCCCAATGAATAACGCTCACCTATCCGAAGAGGATATATCCGACCTTATTTCCGAAACTCCGCTGGGCAGACTCGGCACTCCCCGAGATGTTGCAAGGGCGGCGGTGTATCTTTTCGGTGCGAATTTTGTGACGGGACAGGTTCTCGGTGTTGACGGCGGCTTTTATTAACATAATTTGTGGTTACAACCCATAAAATAAACGCCGTTTATTTGGTTAAAGTGCCTAAATTTTCAATAAAAGTTGACATTATTTTTATAATGTGTTATCATAAGCTAAAGCGAAAACTTTTTGATTTCCTATCGGATTTCAATGGTACAAGAAGGATGTATTTATGACAACTGCAGCTAATAAAAAAAATCAAAACAGAAAATCCAAGAGAAGCTCGATCACAACAAGAATTTTCAAATGGATGTGTATTGCCGTAGGCGGATCTCTGCTTATTGTGTCGGGGATCAGTATTTTTCTGAGCTATACATATCTTAAAGACGCTATGGTAAACGAGATGAGCGAAGTTACTCACACGGCTTCAAACACAATTTCAAATCAGCTCCAGTCGGAAATTCAGTCACTTTTCCAGATTACGACCGACTCCACATTCGGAAATATGGATGATTTTTCTGCCGTTCGCTCCAAGGTAATCAATATAAAGGATAATAACGCCATGTATACCGATGTATATGTGATTGATAGGGAAGGCAAGTGCGTAAACGATGAATCTCTCGATTTTTCGGCGGATGAGCATTTTCAGTATGCTTTTCAGAACGAGGCGGCAATAATAGGTGAGCCGTATCTTCGCTCTGACGGAGAAAAGGTTGTTATGGATATAACCGTGCCGATTCTTTCAAAACAGGCGAACAGACTTCCCGTACTCGGCGTAATTAAGGTTTCTCTTGATGTAAGTGCATTTTCGACCGTTGTTGGTAATATTTCCATAGGTGAAACAGGTTATGCAATGCTTATAGATCAAAGCGGAAGCGTTCTTGTTCACCCCGACAGCACGATAACAGCACAGCGTATTAATTATGAACAGCTTGCAAAAAATGACAGCAGCTACACCGCAATGGCAGAAGCAGTCAAAAGAGCGGCAAAAGGAGAATCGGGGTATGCCGAAGTAACTCTTGACGGCAATGAGCGCTATGTTTATTACGCGCCCGTAGAAAATACCAACGGCTGGAGCTGTATGATGGTTGCAAATCCCTCAGAGCATACCGACAGCATATATGAATCTATACTTATTTGCTCTGTTGTTACGATTGTGTTGTTTATTCTGTCGGTAATTTTGATAATTGCAGTAATTAAGAAAGTTATCCGTCCTGTCAAGCTTTGCTCACAGCAGATTGAAGAGCTTTCACACGGCAATCTTCATCAGGACCCCATTGTCTTTAACGGTAAGATTGACAGAGAAATTGCACAGCTCAGCGAAAGCACCGAGCTTATTACCTCTAACCTTAAGGCTGTTATAACAGATCTCGGAGTTTTGCTTGAAGCCATGGGCAGAGGAGAGCTTACCAAAAAGCCTTCCGATGTGTATGTAGGAGATTTTGAGCCTCTCAAGAACTCCTATGAAGATATATTGTCATCTCTTAATAGTATGATGCGCAGTATAAGCAAGGCAGGCGAACAGGTTTCGGCAGGCTCTGTACAGGTTGCCTCTGCGGCGGGAAATCTGTCTGACGGCGCAGTGACACAGGCCGCTTCTATTGAACAGCTTTCCGCTTCGCTTGCGGAGATTACCGAGAAGGTAAATAAAAACGCCGAGAGCGCAAACATTGCCGCAGAAAACTCCTCACAGGCAATACAGCTTGTTGAGTCGGGTAATGAACAGATGCGCATACTCCTTGAAGCTATGAACGAGATTAAGGAGACATCTGATCAGATTGAAAATATTATCCGCACGATAGACGATATTTCCTTCCAGACAAATATCCTCGCTCTTAATGCCGCAGTGGAGGCGGCAAGGGCAGGAGAAGCGGGAAAGGGCTTTGCGGTTGTTGCCGACGAGGTTCGTATGCTTGCAGGCAAGGTAGCACAGGCGGCAAGCGATACAACCGAGCTTATCAAAAATTCAATAAAGGCGGTTGAAAACGGTACTAAAATTGCCGACGATACCGCAGGTACACTTGAAAAAATCGTACAAAGCACAAGCGAAACTACCCGTCTTGTAAGCGGAATTTCCTCGGCTTGTACAATGCAGGCGTCAGCGCTTGAGCAAATCTCGACGGGAGTCGATCAGATTTCCGGCGTTGTTCAGACAAACTCCGCAACAAGCGAAGAATGTGCCGCATTTGCACAAGAGCTTTCATCGCAGGCAAACATACTCGGCGATATGGTAGGCAAGTTCAAGCTGGATGAGAAGCTTATAAAGGAGGAGCCTCCCCTACAAAACGCTGATAATCAGCAGACAAATGATATAGCAGATACCGAGCCGAAGCAGGACAAGCCCGTGGATAAAACGGATACAACGGCAAAGCCTTCTGCTAAGACTGATACGGCGAGCAATCGACAGGTTAAAAAGCCTTCTCCCGCAAAGTCGGATATAAAACCTCTCGAAACCAAAAAGGATGTTGTGAAAGCTGCCGCAAAGGAATCTGCTATAAAGCCTTATACTGCACCGAAGCATACGGTGAAAGCATCTGACAAGACAGCTGCGGAAAAGCCCGCAACGGCAAAGCAGTCCCGAATAACTGCTAAACCCGAAAGTGTTAAAACGACTGAGCCGAAGTTTAAGAAAAATTCCGTAAAAGCACCTTCTCCTGCGGCGATTTCACCGTCAACGGACAATGACAGCTTTGACTTTAAGGAAGATCTCAACGATAAGTATTAATGACAAACGCCTTGATTATGTCGGAGCATACGACTTACAGAGCTTAGACAGAGTACGGTGTGTGTTATGTCGTGGTTTTATATGTCACAACGGAACATTTAAAAATGGTTTATAAAGCTTAAAACAGGGGGAGCGGCTTGTTCGCTCCCCCAAAGCTGTCGCTTTTACTACCTTTTGAAAAAGGCGGGTGAATGCTTTAACTTCTTGCTACAAGAAGTTAACACTCGAGTGTACGTAACTGCGTTTTGCTTCTCTTTTGCGTCGGTACTGAGGCACAGAGGTTACTTTGTCGGTTAATCCTCCTTCGGCAGAGGTTCGCTTTTGCCCGATTTTATTTGTTTGTTAATATTTCTATCATATTTTTCACAAAATTTTCAAATAATATTGACATTTTTAAATAAAAGTGGTAAAACTAGATTTCGGAAGAGAGGAAACGTATTGAGATTTTAGCTCTGCATTTGATGCTTCTGCACAAAATTTTAAGATAGTATATATGACATAGTATGCGAAGCTTGGTGCATTGTGTCTTTGGGGATTATCTCAAATAAAACGCTTTAAAAGCCGTGAAAGGAGTATTATATGAAAATCAAAAAAATCATAGCAGGGCTCTCGTCTTTTCTCATTGCCCTTACAGCGGCGGCGACTCCTTTGCAGGAGGTGATAAAAGCACCGCAAATACTGCCTCAGACGGGTGTGACCGCTTCGGCGTATACATACGGCGACTTTGTGTACCTATACTGCGGCGGCTACGGAAGCGGTAAGGTTGCGATTACCGATTACACAGGCTCGGCGCAAATCCTTGAAATCCCCTCTGAAATAAACGGAAACGCCGTTGTTGAAGTGAGCTACAATGTATTTGAAGAATGCGATACTCTCACGTCGGTAACAATTCCGAGCGGCGTAGAAATTATAGATGAACAAGCGTTTTTGGGCTGTGACTCTCTTACCTATGTGAGCATCCCCGATACCGTTACGACCTATGAAGACTTTGTCTTTCTCAATTGCCCAAAGCTTACGACGATTGACGTGTCTGTAGATAACCCGAATTATTCTTCTCAGGACGGCGTTTTGTTTAATAAGGATAAAACTACGCTGATAAGATGTCCCGAGGGTAAAAGCGGTACTTACACCATTCCTGACAGCGTGCAGATAGTAGATGCCTTTTCTTTTCGTAAATGCAAAAAGCTTACTTCAATAGTTATTTCAGAGGGCGTTAAAAGGATGAAAAAAGGATGCTTCGCCGACTGCATGGGCATTACGGATTTTAATTTGCCAAGCACGGTATCTTCAATTGAAGAAACTGTCTATAACGGCTGTACCTCGCTTAACAACATTAATGTAGCCTACGGTAATTCGTGGTTTAAGTCAGAGGACGGAATTTTATTCAACGGCATGAAGACCTCTATAAGACGCTATCCTCTGGCAAGAACGGGAGCATACACCATCCCAGATGGTGTTACAACGATATACCATTACGCTTTCTATTCCTGCTCAAACCTCACCTCGATAACATTGAACGATGATACGAAAGAAATGGGAGATAGTGCATTCTGCAACTGTTCCTCCCTTACTTCGTTTGAATTTACCGACAGCTTTGAGGTGGTAAGTTTCGCGGCTTTTAAAGACTGTAAGGCTCTCAAAACGGTAAAGTTACCCGCTTCGCTTAAAACGATATTTGCCAGTGCGTTTAACGGCTGCACAAGTCTTGCTTCGATAGATATCCCCGACAGCGTGATTGAAATACATGAAGACGCCTTTACCGATACGGCTTTGCTCAATAATCAGACCACAGCTGTTAAGTATGCCGGAAAATGGGCTGTAGAATGTGACGAAGAGGCGACCGGCGCTGTTACGGTTAAATCCGGAACAATAGGAATTGCGCACGAAACATTTGAAGATTGCAATAATATCACTTCGGCAACAATTCCCGACAGCGTGATTTATATGGGCGGAACGACATTTTACAGTTGTGATTCCCTTACCTCTGTCAAGCTGTCAAACGGCATTACTGTATTGCCGGAACTGTGCTTTATGTACTGCGACAATCTGACTGAAATACAGATACCCTACGGCGTTACCGTGATAGGGCCTACCACATTCTTTTACTGCACGGCGCTTGCTAAGATAACAATTCCCGACACCGTAACCGAAATAGGATCAAATGCTTTTTGTGATTGCACCGCACTGAACGCTGTTTACTATACTGGTACGGCTGACAGCTGAAACAATATAACCATAAGCTTTGGCAATGAATATCTGACAGATGTGACAAAAACATATAATTACGCTGTTGCCCCCGGCACGGTAAGCAGCTTTGAAATGAGCATCCACACAAGTAATTCCGTAACTCTCAGCTGGGATAAGGCGTCTTATGCAACAGGCTACATAATAAGCATGAAAAACGCAGGCGGCGTAACACAGATTGCTAAAACTACCGATAAGGACACGCTCAGCTACACGGTAACTGGGCTTTCAGATGCAACGGACTATACCTTCTACATCTGTTCTTATAACAGCTCAGGTAATTCGTCTAAAACTGTACTTACTACTTCTACGCATAAGTATACCACAACCAAAACAAACGCAACCTACACCGAAAATGGCTACACGCTTCACAAATGCTCGGTATGCGGATACAGCTACAAGGATAACTACACCGATAAGCTCGTGCTTCCTGCTGTAACAGGCTTAAATATAAAGGGCAGAGCCGCAGACGCACTTCGCATAGGCTGGACAAAGAACACCTCCGCCGACGGCTATATTGTTGAGATG
>CALXBK010000025.1 GCA_944386545.1 uncultured Ruminiclostridium sp. | reverse complement strand
GTTTGTAATAGGTGAATATAACGGATTTTCACCAAATATGCTCTGCTTTTTTTACTTTTTGTTAAATTAAATTCTTAGGCTTTATTTGGCTACCCCAATATTTATTATAGAGCCTATTTATAGAGCCAAAAAGCATAAAATTATACCCGCATTTATACCCGCATAAATTCAAAAAATTGCGAAAAATAGCTAATTTTTCAACAAATTTATAAAAAATCACAAAAAATCAAACACCCCGCAAACGCCTTTAAACTGATATAATCCCCTTAGAGTAGACACTCGAAAAAACAAAAATTACGAGACTATCTGCTTTATAAACTACCCCGCAAAACCGATTACTGGTATAAGACACATGGTGTAAACACAGCAGAACCCGATGTTAAGCCGTCAGAGCCAACAAATCCTATTGCAAAATTATATAAGGCAGGTGATGCGGTTCGGCTTGAAAACACTGCACTGTATGGTTCATCGACAACCTCTCAGCCCGCAAATCATCTGACAGGTACATATTATATACACACTGCGGATGATGTGATAAACGGCAGAATCCGCATAACTACACCTAAAGGTTGTAGTGCGGTGACAGGTTGGATAGCAGTTGAAGACATAGACGGTACGGTGTCAGAAAGCGACACAACTACCGTAACATCTAAGATCAGTAAAGGCGATCGTGTCCAGATTAAGAAGGGCGCCACCTGGTACGGCGGCACTAAAACTCTGGCAAGCTGGCTGTATGAAAAGATATGGATAGTTGACGAAGTTGTTGGTAACAGAGCTGTGCTTGGGAAAGATACGAATAACGTTTTCGATATTCAGAGCCCAATAGATACAAAGTGTCTCGTTAAAAAGTAAATATGACAGAATCCCCCGGCAGAGAAAAATGCAAAACTCTGTCGGGGGATTTTTTTTGATAATAGTTAGGAGACTAACTTGACACCCCTTTTGACACCCCTACTATAGTAAATTTCAGCAAATTTCAGTAAATTTTCTGAGTTGATAATAATTACTGAAAATACAAGTAAACCGCTTAAGCAATACGCTTAAGCGGTTGTTATTATGGTCGAGGTGACGGGATTCGAACCCACGGCCTCTGCGTCCCGAACGCAGCGCTCTACCAAACTGAGCCACACCTCGATATTCATTTAAAATCAAGCGGGGCGGAGGTGAATCCACCCCGCAGATTATTTACAATTAATACTCAACACCGTATGTACTTCGGTATTGCTTCATAGCGTCGAGGTACTCGCTTCCCTCAATTACGCCGTTTTCGATTGCGTCGATTATATCGTTGATGGTAACAATGGAATAAACCCTAACGCCGAAATCCTTGTAAGCGGACTGGACTGCGCTCATATCGCTGTCAAGAGCCTTTTCCATTCTGTCAACGGTGATAACCATTGCAGTAATGTCAACCTTTGCCGCACCCTCGAGCTTGGGAAGCACCTCTCTGAGCGCCTTGCCGGAGGTCATAACGTCCTCAATTATAACAACCTTGTCGCCGTCGGCAAGCTGTTTTCCGACAAACATTCCGCCCTCGCCATGATCCTTTACTTCTTTTCTGTCAAAGCAGTAGCTTGCGTCTGTGCCGAACTTGTTGAACAAAGCGACGCAGGCACTCACCGAAAGGGGAATACCCTTGTAGGCAGGACCGAAAAGCACGTCGGCCTCGATACCGTTGTCGTGAATACATTCGGCGTAAAAATCGCCGAGCTTTGCAAGCTGTGCGCCGGTCTTGTAGTTGCCGGTGTTTATGAAATAAGGGGCTTTTCTGCCGCTTTTGAGAGTAAACTCACCGAAAGTAAGAACTCCGCTGTCAACCATGAACTTTATGAAGCTTTCCTTGTATGTCATAACGAACTCCTTATCTCAGTAGTATACTGCAAAAATTCAGCCCTATCATTTTACCATACAGCCGTGCTTTTGTCAATAGCTAATTTGCAAAATCTATGAATTTAAGCGTTTTGAGCTTTTCGCAAACACTGCTTGAAATCTCCGCAAATGCCCTTCGGTAAGAGCAGGGCAGGGAGTTTTCCGAACGGTTACAGCTGTAATGGGCGTCAAGGCATCTGCTGAACATATATGTACCCTCCATTACCTCAACCACATCGTAAAGTGAAAGCTCCTTTTTATCGGCAGACAGCTCATATCCGCCCTTTGTGCCCTTGTAGGAGACAACTATGTCCTGCGAGGCTAATTTTCGCAGTATTTTCATCGCAAAGGTCTGAGGCACTCCCGTGCTGTCCGAAATGGTCTTTGCGTCAAACCGCCCGTTATTTTTGAAGAGAAAGTCAACAATTCTTATTGCGTAGTCCGTTTCAAGTGTAATATGCATTTTTGGCAACCAATCCTTTGTGCAAAGAGTATACTTTATGTGAAAACGAATTACCTTAATCGAGAAAATCCTTGAGCTTCTTGCTTCTTGAGGGGTGACGGAGCTTTCTGAGCGCCTTTGCCTCTATCTGCCTTATTCTCTCACGGGTAACGTTAAATTCCTTACCCACCTCCTCAAGCGTTCTCGGTCTGCCGTCCTCAAGACCAAAGCGCAGGCGAAGCACCTTTTCTTCTCTGTCGGTAAGCGTGCCGAGAATGTTGCTGAGCTGTTCCTTGAGAAGCGTTCTTGAAGCCGCCTCTGCGGGTGCGGGAGCCTCCTCGTCGGGAATAAAGTCGCCCAGATGGCTGTCCTCCTCCTCGCCTATCGGAGTTTCAAGCGAAACGGGGTCCTGAGAAATTCTGATAATCTCTCTTACTCTGTCAACCGATATGCCGAGTCTGTCCGAAATTTCCTGTGCTGTCGGTTCGTGACCGTTCTCATGCAGAAGCTGGCTTGATACCTTTTTCACTTTTGTTATGGTTTCAACCATGTGTACGGGTATACGGATGGTTCTCGCCTGGTCTGCGATAGAACGGGTGATAGCCTGTCTTATCCACCAGGTAGCATAGGTCGAGAACTTGTAGCCCTTTGTGTAGTCAAATTTTTCAACCGCCTTGATAAGACCGAGGTTGCCCTCTTGAATCAAGTCAAGGAACTGCATACCTCTGCCGACATATCTCTTTGCAATGCTTACTACAAGACGTAAATTTGCCTCGCTCAGTCTTTTTCTTGCATATTTGTCGCCCTGCGCCATACGGGTTGCAAGCTCGATCTCTTCCTCCGCTGAGAGTAAGGGAACGCGTCCGATTTCCTTTAAGTAAATCTTTACGGGATCGTCAATTGCAATGCCGTCGGAGGACATTGACGCTTCAAACTCATCGCTGTCCGAAAAATCAAGCGCCGTGTCAAGATCCTCGTCCGCCGAGAAGTCGTCAACAATCTCAATATTACAGTTTTCAAAATCATCATAGAGCTTGTTTATTTCATCGGCGTCAAAATCAAGCTCTTCCAAAACGTCGGTGATTTCCTTTGTAGTGAGCTTACCACTCTGCTTTCCGTGATTGATAAGCTCGTTAATTTTGCTGTCTGCCATTTTTTAATTCCTTTCTTGTTTACGGTTAAAGTTTTTAGCCGTATGCAATATTATTTTAATATTTTACGCATAAATGCAAGGTTATTTTTTCTTTTGCGACCTGATTTTTTCCGCATAGCTGAGAAGCTCGTCATCGCTCATTTCAGCCGCAGCCTTACTTTTTTGTTTATCGCTGTGCCTTTTGAGTACGGAAATACATTCGCTTAGCCTTTCGGCGGTGTATGAAAGCTCGTTGTTTTCGTGTATCATTGATGAAATGGAGGAGATTTCCTGCGGCGAGTACATTTCTCCGAGCGAAGATAAATCTACCTGCGAGCCGCATGAGATGGCGGCATTGAGAACTATGAACAGATTGCGGTTAAATTCGGTGGGAAAGTCGTCGGCGGAAATCTGCGCTGTCACTTTCGGCAGGCAATCGGGTGAATGAAACAAAAACGCTATTATTGCTCTCTCCGCTTTTGCTTCCGCAGGGAACTGCGCCGCCTGAGGATTAACAAAATCTCTTTTACCGCCGCTTATAACCTCTTGCCGTTGTTGTTTTTCCCTTTGCCGCGTCTGGGATTTCATCGCTCTTTCTATCGCCGCTTCAACGGTGCGCTTGTCAACGTCGCATTCTTTTGCGACGGCGGAGGCGTACACGGCTCTTGTCGCGATATTTTGAATACCCGCGAGATATTTTACGCTTTTCTGAAGGTAATCGCTTTTCCCCTCAAGAGTGTTCATATCCGTTCCGGCTTTAAGATGCTCAAGTCCGAAACTGACAGCGGAGTGACTTTCGTTTACAAGCGTTGCAAAGGCGTCCCTGCCGAAGCTTTTTATAAACTCATCGGGGTCCTTTGCACCGTATATTTTCAGCACCTTTGCACCGAGCCCCATGCCGTCAAGCACATTTATTGCCTTGATTGTGGCGTTTTGTCCCGCCGCGTCGCCGTCGTATGCCAGTATAACGTTTTTAAAGCCTTTTTTTGCTATTGCAGAAGCGTGAGATGAGGTAAGCGCCGTGCCGCAGGTGGCAACTGCGTTTTTGAAGCCCGCCTGATACAGAGAGATAACGTCGAGGTTTCCCTCGCACAGTATAAGCTCCTTTTGTGCGGCGTTCTTTGCGTGGTTCATGCTGTATAAAAATCTGCTCTTGTCATAAACGAGCGTTGACTTTGTATTGAGATATTTTCTCGGATCATCGCCGCCGATAATTCTGCCCGAAAAACCTACAATATTGCCGTTGTCGTCAATAAACGGGAACATAACCCTGCTTTTAAAGAAGTCAAAGTAGTTTTTCGACCTTGATGATTTTGAGAGCAGGGAAGCGGCTTCCATTTCTTCGTCACTGTATCCCTGTGAATTCATGTGTTTTTTGAGCGTATCCCAGCTGTCGGGCGCATAGCCCAGTCCGTATGTACGAATGGTGTGCAGTGTAAGCCCTCTGCCGTACAGATAGTCAAGTCCGGGCTTGCCGTTGGGTGAAAGCAGGAGCTTGTGATAGAACCGCCCCGCTTCTCTGTTCATTTCAAGTATACGGACGCGCTTTTTGGATATATCCTCGCCGCCGCCGTCATCGGGAAGCGGAATTCCCGCCCTGTCGGCAAGGAATACTATTGCGTCCCTGTAATCCAGATGCTCGTAAAGTCTTATAAAATTGATAACATCCCCCGACGCTTTACAGCCGAAGCAATGAAAGCTCTGCGTTGCCATATAAACATGGCAGGACGGGTTTTTGTCGGGGTGAAAGGGGCATACGCAGACATAATCCGCCCCCGCCTTTTTTAAAGGCAGATAAGAGGACATGACATCGTATATGTCGTTGCTCTCCTTTACTCTTAAAAGAAATTCATCAGAAAATCGCATCAAAATTCCTTTCTTAAAGCGTATTAGTCAGAATTAATAGGACCAGCTTTTGGGTATGCAAAGCTCCTTGAAGTAGTCCACCGCAAAATCGTCCGTCATGCCGCTGATAAAGTCGCACACGGCAAGCTCTGTGCCGTATTCCGACGCAAATTTAATATAAAGCTCCGGCATAGCCTTTGGATTTTGCGTGAAATACTTGTACAAATATTCCACTATGTGGCAGGCCTTGCCCTTTTCCGCGTTGGTTGTGGGAGCGAAATACACCTTTTCAAACATGAATTGCCTCAGCTCGTCATGTGCCTTTTTAGTTTCCTCATCGTACCGTATAAGCTCTTTGCTGTTGTTGATTATTGATTTTATCAGCGTAGTGATACGTTCGCTCTTGGTGTAGCCCAGCACCCTGACGGGATATTCCGGCAGCTCCTCCTGCTTTAAAACGCCGCCTCTTATGGCGTCCTCTATATCGTGATTTATGTAGGCTATCTTGTCGCTGAATTTTACTATCTGCCCCTCAAGCGTATTTGCGGTCGCATTTGTGTGGCAGACAATGCCGTCTATTACTTCCTCGGTGAGGTTAAGGCCGTTGCCGTTCTTTTCTATAATCTCCACGACGCGCTTGCTTTGCTGATAGTGCTTGAAATGGCCGGGATAAAGAGCGTCAAGCGTTCTCTCTCCGTCATGCCCGAAGGGAGTATGCCCTAAATCGTGTCCGAGAGCTATCGCCTCTGTAAGGTCCTCGTTCAGTCTTAACGCCCTTGCTATCGTTCTCGCTATCTGGGCAACCTCAAGCGTATGCGTAAGCCTTGTGCGGTAATGGTCGGACTTAGGAATAAGGAACACCTGCGTTTTGTGCTTTAATCTGCGAAATGAGTTGCAGTGTATTATTCTGTCCCTGTCACGCTGGAACTCCGTTCTTATATCGCACGGCTCCTCATAAACCTTGCGTCCTTTAGTCTGCGAGCTTTTGCACGCTAAAGGCGACAGCGTCATTTCTTCTATTTCCTGGGTAATAATTCTCGGTGACTTTTCCTGCAAGCTTTCTCCCTCCCCGCATTATACTCTTCTTGAAATTTATTCAGATAGAAAATGTATGCGAAAGCATAAAATTTTACGCTTTCGCTTTGATGATTTTATTTCGTTCCGATTATATATACCGAAAAAATTCAAAAAATCCTTTTTTCCCTCAAAATTTTTTTAAAATTCTCTGAATGCTCTTGAAAGCTCGGTTATTTCGGCTTTGCCCGAGCATTTGTCAATTATTGCTTCGGTGAGCTTTTTTGTATGCTCGCATTTGACATGGGCGAAAATTTCCACGCAGTCGGTGTATTCGGTGTTTTCGGTTATTGCTTCAAACTGCGGGAGTATTCCGCTTATTATGCCGTAAAATGTATAATCCGCCTTTATGCTGATATAGTCGGCAAGCTCCATAGTAAGTATACCCGCCTGCTCTAGTGCGAGGGAAGCGCCCTTTGAGTAAGCGTGGACAAGCCCGCCCGTGCCGAGTAAAATTCCTCCGAAATATCTCGTCACAACGCATACAACGTCCGTAACGCCGCTTTTGGTCAGCACCTCAAGTATCGGCATACCCGCCGTACCGCCCGGTTCTCCGTCGTCGCTGTGTCGCAGAGTGTTGTTTTCACGCAGGACATAGGCATAGCAGTTGTGGGTAGCCTTGCGGTGCATGGCGCGTATCTCGTTTATAAAGCCGACCGCCTGTTCTTCGGTGGTGACGGGCGCAATATACCCGATAAATTCCGACTTTTTCTCGGTAAACGAGGCTTCGCTTCTCTGTTTAACAGTCTTGTAGCCCAAAGCTCCCTCCGAATCAGCTCTTTGTATTCTTGAGCGCAGAGTGAGTTTTTCTCACTTCGTTTAAGTTGCTTGCAAGAAGCTCCTCCACTCTGTTGAGCATATTTTCAACATAGGTGTTGGTAGCCTTTTTTATTTCGTTTGATTTTGACTGCGAGGCGGTGAGAAGCTCATGCGCTCTTTGCTGAGCCTGCTTTGTAATGCTCTCCTCCGCAATCATTACCTTTGCTTTCTCCTCAGCCTTTCTGATAATGGATTCAGCCTCTGCCTTTGCGTCGTTTATGATTATCTTTCTGTCGTTTACAAGAGCCTGCGCCTGCTTTATTTCTCCGGGGAGATTAAGCCTAATCTGCTTTATAAGCTCCCTCATCTGCTCGGTGTCAACACTGCTTTTTCCTCTTGTAAAGGGGATTTGCTTTGCGTTGTCAAGCTCATCGTCCATTGCGTCAAGAATTTCTTCAATGCTCATTTTTATTTCTTCCTTTCGTTTTGGTTTTCTGTCAAAATCTTCTTAATCTTTCGTTTATTCTGTCAAGTATACATTCGGGGACAAAGTCGCTTATATCTCCGCCGAACATGGCAATCTGCTTTACCATGCTTGACGAAAGATAGGTATACTCGCTCTTTGATGTCAAGAATATCGTTTCCGCCTTGAAGCACAGCTTTCTGTTGGCCTGCGCCATCTGAAATTCGTATTCAAAGTCGGAAATAGCTCTCAGTCCCTTGACTATGACATCGGCGTTCCTTTTGTTGAAATAATCTATCAGCAGCCCCTCTGTGCTGTCAACCTCAACGTTTGGTATTCCCTCGGCGGTGATTGACTCCCTTAAAAACTGCTTTCTTTCTTCTATCGAAAAGCTCGTCGGCTTCAGCGGATTTACCGAAACCAGTACGATAACCTTATCAAACAGCTTTGAGGCTCTCAGTATTATTTCGAGATGTCCGTAGGTGACCGGGTCAAAGCTACCCGGATATATTGCAAGCTTCATAATTACTCCTGTAAGTTACTCTTCTTCCTCGTTTGTTTTCTTGCGGTAAAATGTAAGCGAAGATTTTCCGTAATTCCCGGTTTTGGTTATTTTAAAACCGTCAACCTCCTGCGGCAGACGGCATTTAGGCTCGTGCTCGCATATTATCACTCCCGTGTCGTTCATAAGCGGGGTGAGAAGCGGCAGGGATTTTTGTATCAGATTTCTGTCATACGGCGGATCGAGCAGGGCAATGTCGAACTTTTCCCTTGACGAGCGCAGATATGAGGCGTTGGGCATATTGCGGATTTCGCACTTGTCCTCTAATTTGACGTGAGCGACATTTTCCCTCACGAACTTTATCGAGGTGCTGCTGCTGTCAACAAATACCGCCTTTTTTGCGCCTCTGCTGACAGCCTCTATTCCGAGCTGACCTGAGCCTGCAAACAAATCCAGCACAACACTGTCCTCTATCTCAAACTGTATTGCGCTGAAAATCGCTTCCTTGACCGAATCCTTTGTAGGTCTTACGTCAAGCCCCTCGGGAGCGGCAAGCTTCCTGCCCTTGGCAAGTCCCGTTATAACTCTCATAAATTTTCCTTTCTTCGTTCCTGCGGCTTAAAAATTCTCTTTTATAAATTCACATACCTCGTTTGCCTTTTCAAGGCTTATTTTAGCCGCCTTTGCTATCTCGTCGGCGGAGGCTTCCTTCAATCCCTGCTTTGTGCCGAAATGCTTTATCAGAGCAAGTGCCTTTGCCTCGCCTATTCCCTTTATCCTTGTTAGCGTCAGCTCATAGGTTTTCTTTTTGTGCGTCTGTTGCTGGAAGGACAGCGAGAAGCGGTGTACCTCGTCCTGAATGGCTGTCATAAGCGAAAACAGCTTGCGGTTGGCGTTAATCTGTATTTCGCCGCCCTGCGCCGCTATTGCTCTTGTGCGGTGCTTGTCGTCCTTTACAAGTCCGAAAAGCGGAATATCAACCCCGAACTGCTCCAGCACCTGCTTTACCGCGTTTACATGCCCCTTGCCGCCGTCAAGCAAAATAAGGTCGGGCAGGGGAGCAAAGCCCTCGTCCTTGTCAAGATAACGCTGTATTCTGCGGCTTAGAACCTCCTGCATACAAGCATAGTCGTCCTGTCCCGAAACTGACTTTATCGTAAATTTGCGATAGCCCGCTTTATACGGTCTGCCGTTGCGGTAAACCACCATGCCGCCGACCTTGCTGTCCTCGCCTAAGTTTGAAATATCATAGCTTTCTATGATTGTCGGCGTCTTTGAAAGACCGAGCAGCTTTGCAAGGTCCTCAAGGGCGTTGATTTCCTTTGCCGTTCTGCCTATCTTCAGCGACAGGTATTCCGAAGCGTTGGCTTTCGCAAGATAAACCCTTGAAAGCCCCTCGCCTCGCTTAGGCACGGTAACAGTCACCTTATGCCCCGCAAGCCCCGTAAGATATTCTTCTATAAGTTCCCTGTCATCAAGCTCCTCGTCGATATATATAACCTTTGGGATAAGCTGAGACCTTGAGCCGTAATATTCAGCAAGAAATTCCGAGCGCATAAGCTGAGGCTCATATTCGTCGCCGATAAAGAAATTCAGCTTGTCGGTAATTCTTCCGCCGCGGTAGCATATTACCGCAGTGCTTGCAAGCTCTGCATTGACAGCCGCTGCAACCACGTCGAAATCAAAGGTTTTGCCTGAAATAATCTCCTGCCCGTCCTTTACCTTTTCAATTGCTCTTATTCGGTCGCGGAGCTTTGCCGCCTTTTCAAATTCAAGATTTTCTGCAGCCTCGTTCATTTCCTCGGTAAGCCGTTCTATACTCGCCTTTCCGCCCCGATTGAGGTATTCCTTTGCGGATTTTATAACGGCCGCATATTCTTCCTTGCTTATTTTGCCCGTGCATACGCCCATACATCTTTTTATGTGGCAGTTAAGGCAGGGACGCTCTTTTCCGAAATCTCTCGGAAAAACCTTATGGCAGGAGGGAAGCATAAAAATTCTGTTGACCTCCTCCACCGCCTGCTTTGCGGTGTAGCCGCTTGTGTAAGGACCGAGGTATTCCGCATTTTTATCCTTGCAGTTGAGGGTATAGCTTATCCTCGGATAGTCCTCTTTGGTTATCTTGATATAATTATACCCCTTGTCGTCCTTTAGGAGTATGTTGTATTTGGGATTGTACTGCTTGATAAGACTGCATTCAAGCACAAGTGCGTCAAGCTCGCTTTGCGTTACGATAAAATCAAAGTCGTATATGCAGTCAACCAGCTTTTTCGTTTTGGCATTATGCGAGTCAACAGCGTGAAAATAGCTTGTAACTCTGTTTTTCAGAGCCTTAGCCTTACCGACATAGATTACCTTTCCCGTCTTGTCCTTCATGAGATATACTCCGGGCGACAGGGAAAGCTTGTTGGATTTTTGTCTGAGATAATCCAGTCTTTGATTCACAGCTACACGCTCCAAGAATTAAAATATGCCGTTTTACAAGCTTTTAAAACCATCGGCAACATATTCTCAATAATTATAGCATTTTTTTACTGAAAATACAACCCTTTTTTAATATTTTTAAGAGTTATCGGAATGGGCGTTATTATTTTTTGATATACCGCAGATTTTAAGGTTTTAATTGACTTTTTGCTTTTTTTCATGTATAATATTCTAATGCCGCTTTATACCTTGCGGCTGTAATTCATAAAAGGAAGGGATTATAGATTATGAGAGCAGTAGTTGCGGTTATAGGAAAGGATACCGTCGGTATACTTGCAAAGGTAAGCGCAATATGCGCACAGTGCAATGCAAATGTTATGGATGTTACACAGACCGTTATGCAGGATTTTTTTGCGATGACAATGCTTATCGACATCACCTCCTGCAATGTTGATTATACTGTGCTGAGCGACAGGCTCAAGGCGGCTGGAGATGAAATGGCACTTCAAATTCACGTTATGCACGAGGATATTTTCAATTCCATGCACAATATATAATTTCGGGAGACAGCTAATGTTTAATTCAAAGGATATTCTTGAAACCATAAAGATGATACAGGAGGAAAATCTCGATATCCGTACCATTACGATGGGTATTTCTCTGCTTGACTGTATCGACAGCGATATTGACAAGTCCTGCGGCAAGGTTTACGAAAAGATGATGCGTGTAGCGCAAAATCACGTAAAGACAGGCGAGGAGATTGAAAAACGCTACGGTATTCCGATTATCAACAAGCGTCTTTCGGTAACTCCGATTTCCATGCTTGCCGCAGCGGCAAAGGGCGATCCCGTAAAGTTTGCGCTTACCCTGCAAAGAGTAGCCGAGGGCACGGGAGTAAACTATATAGGCGGCTATTCCGCACTTGTCCAAAAGGGCTTTGCGGCGGGTGACAGAGAGCTTATCAACTCCATTCCCGAAGCGCTTGCAAGAACCTCGAACGTATGCTCGTCCGTCAATGTCGGCTCTACAAGGGCGGGTATCAACATGGACGCTGTTGCTCTTATGGGCAGGGTAATAAAGCAGGCGGCAGAAATGACAAAGGATAACAGCTGCTTCGGCGCGGCAAAGATAGTGGTTTTCTGCAATGCGGTTGAGGATAACCCGTTTATGGCAGGCGCATTCCACGGCGTCGGCGAGGCGGACTGCGTTCTGAACGTCGGCGTAAGCGGACCGGGCGTTGTGCGTTCGGCGCTTTCAAAAATGCCTGACGCTGATATAGGCGAAATTGCCGAGCAGATAAAAAAGACAGCCTTCAAGATAACCCGTATGGGACAGCTTGTAGGTACGCAAGCGAGCAAAATACTCGGTATCCCGTTCGGAATAGTTGACCTTTCGCTTGCGCCCACTCCCGCAGTAGGCGACAGCGTAGCGCACATACTTGAAGAAATCGGGCTTGAAAGCTGTGGCGCACACGGCACGACAGCGGCTCTCGCGCTTCTCAATGACGCTGTTAAAAAAGGCGGCGTAATGGCGTCCTCCAACGTCGGCGGGCTGTCGGGCGCATTTATTCCCGTATCCGAGGACGCAGGAATGATAGACGCCGTAAACCGCGGTTCTCTCTCGATTGAGAAGCTTGAAGCAATGACGGCGGTATGCTCTGTCGGTCTTGACATGATAGCAGTACCCGGAGATACCTCAGCCGATACGATTTCCGCAATTATAGCGGATGAGGCGGCAATAGGCATGGTAAATTCCAAGACCACCGCAGTCCGTGTAATTCCCGCAATCGGAATGAAGGAGGGCGAAACCGTCGAGTTCGGCGGACTTTTCGGAAGCGCTCCGATAATGAGCCTCAGCAAGTTCTCATCATCAAAATTCATCTCAAGAGGCGGTAGAATACCTGCACCGCTTCAGAGCCTTAAAAACTGATAACAACCTTAAGGGAGGGGCTTTTTAAGCCGCCTCCCCTCGGTTTTTGTCGGGTGATAAAGTTAATTTCTTACAATTTTGCAGAATTGTCAGAATTGTCAAAGAAAAGCCTTACTTTGTATAGGGCAGGCTTTTTTAATTTGGTTGTTTCACGTTTTTTATGTAATGTAGTATAATTTATATAATTTTGCTAAAAACATAATTATTTTTAGTCATATTTTCTATTGTATTGTTGCCCCGAATGTAGTAAAATACATATAAATATGTATAGCCGGATTAAGGCGGCGCAAATGAGTTACCGAAAGGCGGAGCTTATATGGACGTTATAGGCGAGATTATAGAATACGAAAAACACGCGGAAAGCATAGTACAGCAGGCAAAGGACGAGGCTAAGGAATTGCTTTGCAAAGCTGAAAAAATACGCGATGAGGAAAAAGCAAGGTATGACCAGGAAGAGGCAATGCTTATCGAACAGCATCACCGCGAGCTTAGTGAAAAGGCTAAGGCACATTGCGAGGAGCTTGAAGCGCTGGTAAAGGAAAAAACGCAGAAGCTTGACGAAATTTTCCTTGCCAATTCCGAGCGTTGGTCGGAGGAGATTTTTGCATCGGTTATATCCGCTGCAAAGTGATTTGGAGGTGATTTTTTGGCGGCGGGACAAGCTGCGATAATCGCCAAGGCGCTTTCAAAGCACGGAAAATTTCTTAAGCTTGACGATTACAAAACCCTTATTTCGGGAAATGACGTAAACGATATTGTTTCGTTGCTTCAGCAATATCCCGATTTTAAAAAAGACTTCATGACGGTAAGCGACTCCACCTTCAGGCGCAGCCGTGCGGAGCAGATAATGAACAAGCGCATTTTCCGCATATATACGGAAATGCTTAATTTCAAGTCAGCCCAAAAGGACGGCTTTTACTCCTTTTATCTCAAACAGGAGGAGATTAAGCAGATAATAAATGCCGCAATGTACACGGGCGCGGGAGTGCATGATTTGTTTATCTTAAATCTTCCTCCTCATCTTGCGGATAATTGCTCGTTCGATGTTATGGAGCTGTCGCAGGCAAGGAGCTACGGCGATATACTCAAATCCTTAAGGGGTACGGCGTATTATGATGTGCTAAGTCCCCTTGCAAGCGAGAACGGAAGCTTCCCCTCAATTATGAGGATAGATTACGAGCTTACAAAATACCTTTACGGTTTTCTGCTCAAATCCGTTAAGAAGGAGTTCCCGAAATCCGAGCAGGAGGAAATCAGAAAGTGCATACTCCGCAGGTGCGATATGTACAATATCAAGCTTTGCTACCGTCTGAGAGGACTTTTTGACATGGGAGAGGAGCAGGTGCTTGCAAACCTTCTTCCGTATCATTATCGGTTTGATAAAAGCCGTATAAGCGAAGTGCTTTCAAAGCAAGGCGGAGATATTCTTCCCATGCTGTTGAAGCTGCCTTATTTCAAGTGCTGCTCCGACGATGAAAATATTGATATAGAAACGGCGGTTAATCTTTCAAATCTGCATTATTACGGAGAACGCCTGCGGCTTTCAAAATCCGACGCCGTGGTGCTTTATTCGCTGATAGAGCTTTTACAGATTGAAAACAGAAATTTGACCGTGGTTATAGAGGGCGTCAGATATTCTCTCCAGCCCCACGAAATAGAAAAAATGCTGATTTTAAAGCATTGAAAGGAAGGGTATAATGGCAGTTGAAAAAATGTCACTTATATCTGTCAGCGGACCTTTAAAAAAGGTAAACAAAACGCTTGTGCGATGCTGCGAAACCAAGTGCTTTCACATAGAACCATCGTTTTATACCATGACCTATGCCTCGGCTCAGTTCAAAACGCTGAAGGACAAGGATATATACGGAAATCTTATGAAACGAGCCAAGGCGCTGTGTGACGGACTTGAAATCGTTCCCGGCGATGCTCCTTACGACGATGTTACAATGGAAGCAATACATGATTTCGATATGTATTTCTCCGCGGTTGAAAAGGACGCATCCGGGCTTCTTGCAAGGAAAAAGGAGCTTGAGGACGATTTTAATCGCTATACACAGGCACTGCGACAGGTTGAAAATCTATCGGAAATCCACACCGATTTCAAGGATTTGTTTAACTGTACCTACGTTAAGGTGCGGCTCGGACGAATGCCTGCGGACAACTACTCAAAGCTTGAATTTTACGGTGACAAGAGCTTTGTATTCGTTCCGACAGAGGAAAACGGCGGATATGTATGGGGTGTGTATTTTGCCTCGCTTGATGACTGTGTTCAGGTAGACGATATTTTCAATGCGCTTTACTTTGAGCGTATACGGATACCGGATTATGTAAAGGGCGACGGCGAAACGGCGCTTGCGGATATAAATCTTCACATGGTGCAGGCGCAGTCGGAGCTTGAGGAAATAAAGCTGTCGTTATCCGAGATAAAACAGCGTGAACAGGAAATGCTGTGCAAGGTGTGCAGAAAGCTCACTTTCCTTAACAACAGCTACGAGCTGAGAAGCCAGGTATCGGTTATAAACAGTAAATTTTATATGGCAGGCTTTGTGCCGACGCGTGAATTAAAGAAATTCAAGGAGCATTTATCCACTCTTGACGAGGTCGAGATTGAGGAAAAGAAATTCTTCATCGACGACAGAATGAAGCCGCCGACGAAGCTCAGAAACAACAGGGTTTTCCGTCCGTTTGAAATGTTTGTCAAGATGTACGGACTTCCTTCCTACGACGGCATAGATCCCACTCCCTATGTTGCGATAACCTTTATGCTGATGTACGGAATAATGTTCGGCGACTTAGGACAGGGACTCGTGATTTCACTTTTCGGACTTTTGCTTGACAAGTGGAAGCACGCAAAGCTCGCTCCGATTATGGTGAGGATAGGAATTTCCTCGGCGATATTCGGATACTTCTACGGCTCGGTTTTCGGAAACGAGGAAATTATAAAGCCGTTCTTCCATATAGAGCCGCTGTATTCGATAATGGGCAAGCCCGAAACGGTATTCGACATATCGACATATCTGCTTATAGCGGCACTGGCGATAGGCGTTATACTGATAACCGTTTCAATGACAATGAACATTGTGCTGTCGTTTAAGCGCAAGGATTACGAATCGGCTCTGTTCGGAGCAAACGGTATAACGGGTATGATTTTCTACCTTGCCGTTGTGGTTGCGGCGGCGCTTCAGCTGGCACTCGGAATTGAGATGTTCACACTTCCTTATGTTCTCGGTCTGATAATACTGCCGCTTGCAATTATGATGTTCAAGGAGCCTCTCGCACACAAGGTAGCGCAGTCGGTAAAGCGCAACGTGCTTAAGGCAACTCAGATGCGTATTGCGGATGAAGCGATAAAAACCTCTGATTTGCTTGATGAGCAGATGATAAAGCAGCTTAAGGGTGAGCTTGAGGAAATAAACGAGATGAGCTTTGTTCGGGCGATATACGGCAAAATGCCGCTTGAAAGCCTGCAAAAGCTCGATTATTTCGAGGATAAGGAATTTGTATATGTTCCGCTTTCACAGCTTGACGGCTATGTTTACGGCGTTTACTTCGTATCCCGTCATCACAGGGTGATGGTAGAGGATTTGTTCAGAGGACTTTATTTTGAACGCATGAGAATGCCGTCAGAGCTTCTCAGATCCAAGGGCAAGAGAAATTCCGAGCCGGAAATCGGGGCAAAGCCCGGAAAGAGCGTCGGAAACTTCATTATCGAAGGTATTATCGAGCTGTTTGAAACCTGCCTTTCGTATCTTACCAACACCATGTCGTTTCTCAGAGTCGGCGGCTTTATATTAAGCCACGCGGGAATGATGCTGGTTGTAAACGTACTCGCAGGTGACGGCGGCGTCGGAACTGTTATCGTTCAGATAATAGGAAATGCCGTTGTAATCGGCATGGAGGGCTTCCTCGTCGGAATTCAGGTACTGCGTCTTGAATTCTATGAAATATTCGGAAGATTTTATGTTGCCGGCGGCAAGGAATTTATGCCGCTTAAGGCAAATCTGAGCTAAAGGCAAAACAAAAGTAACGGAGGAAAGAAAATGATATTGTTTATTTTACCTTTAATTGCACTCGCTATGATTATGATTCCCTTTGTTGTGGTAATCAAAAGAAGAAAAGAGGGTAAGCCCGTCAAGACAAGAAGAGCTATTCTCATAAACGCAAGCTCCTTTATCGGAGTTATGATTCTCATGACGATATTTGTTCCTTTATTTGCGTTCGCTTCCGCAGAGGGTGCAGCTGACGCGGCAGGGCAGGCGGCGCTCGGTATAGGCGACGGACTTAAGTACATCGGTGCGGCTCTTTCAACAGGTCTGGCAACAATCGGTACCGGTATCGCGGTAGGCGGTGCTGCTCCTGCGGCTATCGGCGCTACCTCGGAGGACGAAAAGAACTTCACAAAGGCTCTTATTTTCGTAGCTCTGGGCGAAGGTGTTGCAATTTACGGTCTTCTTATTTCAATCCTTATTCTCTTCTCATAAACTGAGATTGTTCGGCGGTGGTAATGTATGAGATTTTTCCTTATAAGCGATAATACCGATACCCAGATGGGTATGCGGCTTGCGGGCATTGAGGGCATAGTCGTCAATAAGCCCGGCGAGGTGCGGGAAGCGCTTTATACCGCAATCGCAGACAATAGCATAGGTGTTGTTTTGCTCACCGAAAAGCTCGTGTCACTTCTTAAAGATGAGGTTTACAACCTGAAGCTGAACAATCCTAAGCCCCTTATCGTTGAAATCCCCGACCGTCACGGTACATCAAGCATAAGCGCGTCAATCGACGGCTATGTGCGTGACGCAATAGGTCTTAAGCTTTAAGGCGGCAAACACGGCGGAATTGACCGCATAAATCAGAAAGGAGAGGCTGTATGTCCCATAACCAGGATAAAATAGAAAAGCTGGGTAAATCCATTCTTGACGACGCTAAGGCAGAGGCTGAAAGAATTCTTAAGGAAGCGCACGACAAGGCAGAGGAACTTTTGATATATGCCGAGAAAGAATACAGGCAGGCAGAGGAAAATGAAATAGCCATCGACAGGGAGAAAACCGTTTTGTCCCACCAAAAGGAAATGTCCATGAGGGACTTTGCGGCGCATAAAGACGTACTGGCACACAGAAACAAGCTCGTAAGCTCCATGTTTGACAAGATACAATTCAGAATTGAAGAATATACCAAAACCGAGGATTATTCAAAGCTGTTTGCTTCACTTGTGGAGAAAGCCGACAGGGAAAAGCCCATGTACGACGGCTGCGTGCTGTATGTAAAGCCGGGAGACGAAGCCCTGGCACGAAAGTGTTCAAAAACAGACAAAATAAAGGTTGAAGCGGACGGCGCTTTAACGCTCGGGGGTGTATCGGTTTTCTATCCCAAGGAGAGCGTTTTCCTCAATTATACTCTTGACATGGCTTTTGAAAAGCAGAAGCAGGAGTTTGTAAATCACGGCGAGCTGTCGCTTTAACGGAGGTGTAGCTTTGAACTGTATATATTCAATAAACGGTCCTGTCGTTAAGGTAAAGGATACCAAGGACTTTTCAATGCGTGAAATGGTCATGGTAGGCAAGAAAAAGCTCATAGGCGAGGTTATCGGCGTTACCGATGAAATGACTACCATACAGGTTTACGAGGGAACAACCGGACTTATGCCGGGAGATCCCGTCGAGCCTACCGGAACACCCATGTGCGCTACACTTGGACCGGGAATTATATCCAACATATATGACGGTATTGAGCGTCCGCTTAAGGCAATGACAAAGCTCAGCGGCGTGTATGTTACCGAGGGCAGTGCCATAAACGCTCTTGACGAAGAAAGAGAATTTGATGTTACCGTAAAGGTGAGAGCGGGGGACAGACTTTCAGGCGGCGATATTTACGCCGAGTGTCCCGAAACTCCGCTTATTACCCACAGATGTATGCTTCCGCCCGACGTGAGCGGTGTGGTTGAATATGTCTGCACCGACGGAAAGCATAAGATAAACGATGTTATAATCAGGCTCAAAAAGTTTGACGGTATTGTCGAGGAGTTTACCTTAGTCCAGAAATGGCCTATCAGAACTCCCCGTCCCGTAAAGAACAGGCTTCCCATATCAAAGCCGCTTATCACCGGACAGCGTATCGTTGATACCGTGCTTCCGCTTGCTAAAGGCGGCACGGCAGCAATTCCCGGAGGCTTTGGAACGGGAAAGACAATGACGCAGCACCAGCTCGCAAAATGGTGCGATGCGGATATAATCGTCTACATCGGCTGCGGCGAGCGCGGCAACGAGATGACGCAGGTGCTTGAGGAGTTTTCCGAGCTGATAGATCCAAAGTCCGGCAGACCTCTTACCGACAGAACGGTACTTATTGCAAACACCTCAAATATGCCCGTTGCGGCGCGTGAAGCGTCCATTTACACGGGTATAACTCTCGCAGAGTATTACCGCGACATGGGTTACCATATAGCTATAATGGCAGACTCAACCTCCCGCTGGGCAGAGGCTCTGCGTGAAATTTCAGGCAGACTTGAAGAAATGCCCGCCGAAGAAGGCTTCCCTGCATATCTTCCCTCAAGACTTTCCGAGTTTTATGAGCGCGCAGGCTATGTTGAAACCCTCAACGGCAAAGAGGGAAGCGTTACGATAATCGGCGCTGTTTCCCCCCAGGGCTCCGACTTCTCTGAGCCTGTAACACAGAATACCAAGAGATTTGTACGCTGCTTCTGGGCGCTGGATAAAAACCTTGCATACGCAAGACACTATCCCGCAATCAACTGGACAATGAGCTATTCCGAATATGTCGAGGACCTTACTGATTACTACAATAAGACGGTGGGCGAGGAATTCTGCCGTTACAGACAGAAAATATCCACTCTGCTTGTTGAAGAAAACAACCTCATGGAAATTGTAAAGCTCATCGGCGCAGACGTTCTTCCCGACGACCAGAAGCTCATCATAGAAATTGCAAAGGTTATAAGAGTAGGCTTCTTGCAGCAGAACGCTTTCCATAAGGACGATACCTTTGTGCCGCTTGAAAAGCAAAAGCTGATGATGAAGGTTATACTCCTGCTTTATCATAAGTCGCTTGAGGCGATTGAGGCGGGCACTCCTATTTCCGAGATTATGACCTACGGCTTTTTCGACAAGCTCACCAAGATGAAATACGATATTCCCAACGACAAGCCCGAAATGTTCGACGACTACTGCAAAATGATTAACGATAAGTTTGCGGATTGACGCAGGGCGATATCTTTTGATTGGAGATAACTATGATTCAATATGCAGGACTAAGTGAAATAAACGGCCCGCTTGTCTGCCTTGAGGGAGTTTCCGGCGTCGGTTATGATGAAATTGCCGAAATCAAGCTCACCGACGGCAGTAAAAGGCTCGGACGTGTAGTTGAAATGCAGGGCGACAAGGTTGTGCTTCAGGTTTTTGAGGGCACAAACGGCATTTCCCTTACAAACACCAAGGTTAGCTTTACGGGAAAGCCGCTTGAAATTCCGCTTTCCACCGAAATGCTCGGCAGAACCTTCAACGGTGCGGGCAAGCCCATAGACGGGCTCGGCGACGTTTTTCCGCAGAAATACGGCGATATAAACGGCAGGGCTTTAAACCCCGTTGCACGTTCCTATCCGAGAAACTATATCCACACGGGAATTTCCTCTATCGACGCTCTTATGACGCTTATAAGAGGACAGAAGCTCCCGATTTTCTCAGGCTCAGGTCTTTCGCACAACAAGCTTGCGGTACAGATAGTAAAGCAGGCTCAGATTGCGGATTCCGAGGGCAAGGACTTTGCCGTGGTATTTGCGGCGATGGGCGTACAAAACGACGTTGCGGAATACTTCAGACGCTCCTTTGAGCAGACGGGTGTTATCCGCAGAGTTTGTATGTTCTTAAATCTTTCAAACGATCCTATCATTGAGCGTATTCTTACGCCGAGATGTGCGCTGACAGTGGCAGAATATCTCGCATTTGAAAAGAATATGCACATTCTCGTAATTATGACTGACCTGACCTCATACTGTGAGGCACTGCGTGAATTCAGCTCGTCAAAGGGCGAAATCCCCGGCAGAAAGGGCTACCCCGGATATCTGTACTCCGACCTTGCTTCAATGTATGAGCGTGCGGGTGTAGTAGAGGGCAGTACGGGCTCTGTAACGCAGATACCCATTCTCACAATGCCCAACGATGATATTACCCACCCCATACCCGACCTTACTGCGTATATCACCGAGGGACAGATAGTATTCGACAGAAACCTTGATCAGACGGGTATTTACCCCGGACTTTCCGTTTTGCTCTCTCTTTCCCGTCTTATGAAGGACGGTATCGGTGAGAAGTACACCAGAGCCGACCATGCCGATGTATCAAACCAGCTCTTTGCCTGCTACGCAAGAGTGCAGGACGCAAGAGCGCTTGCCTCGGTTATCGGCGAGGACGAGCTTTCAGCGTCGGATAAGGCTATAATGAAGTTCGGCGTATATTTTGAGAAGTATTTCCTCAATCAGGGCTTTGACGAAAACCGCAGTATGGACGAAACTCTCGACCTTGCGTGGAATTTGCTTTCTCTGCTTCCCGCAAGCGAGCTTGACCGTCTTGACGAAAAAACGATAGCAGAGCATTACAATCCCGAAAACGCAAAGAGATTTGCATAAGCGGCAATACAGTGAAGGGCAGGTGACAGCATGGCGCAGCAGGTGTTCCCCACCAAAGGCAATTTAATAAAGTCAAAGCGTTCCTTACAGCAGGCAAGGCAGGGCTTTGAGCTTATGGACAGAAAGCGTAACGTGCTGATAAGAGAAATGGTTGCGCTGTCCGACAAGTCAAAAATCGTGCGTGAGAACATAGAACAGACCTATGTAAAGGCTTATGCCGCGCTTCAGAACGCCAACATCACCGTCGGCTCAACACTGACGCTGGCACAGTTTGTTCCCGAGGAGCAGGATTTGCAGATATCCTATCGAAGCGTAATGGGCGTTGAGCTTCCCAACGTGGAGCTTGAAAAAAAGCCCTTTGTGCCGATGTACGATATAGCGACCACAAATTCATATCTTGACAAGGCTTTTATCTGCTTTAACGAAACCAAATACCTTACAGCCCTGCTTGCTGAAATCGAAAACAGCATATACAGACTGGCGGTAGCGATAAAGAAAACCCAGAAGCGTGCAAACGCTTTGAAAAACATAATCATTCCTCAGTTTGAGTCGCAGGTGAAATTCATCACCAACTCCCTTGAAGAAAAGGAGAGAGAGGAATTTTCACGCCAGAAGGTAATTAAATCCGCAAAGCTCAAAAATGACCAGGCTCAAAGATTAAGACAGCTTATAGAGAATGTCTCTGAGGATTAACAATTCGGAATTGAATTGTGAAATAGGATATATTTGTTTAGGAGAGTTGTAAACTCTCCTTTTTTGTTGTTATATCATCGAGTATTTTGAAAATATTTTTTGGCTCTATAATAAATATTGGGGTAGCCAAATAAATCCGCAAAGCATTACGCCTTGCGGATTTTTCTTTAATCTCATTTAAAAAGAAAAACGTACGCTAACACAAGTATCAGCTTTATGTCAGCCTTGTCTTTCCATAGTATAAACGCCGCCGCCGCTATTATCAGCAAATCGTCGTCGTTCATTATTCTGCTTATAAAATCCATTTCAGGACTACGGGCTTCGCTTCAATTGTACCCGCCTTTCTCCCGCATATTGCCTTGTCGGCTTTTGCAACGTTCACATCCGCAGGAATTTATGTTCTCGTTGTGATTTTTTATGCTTTTTTCAAAATCGGGAGCCTTACAGCTCTTTTCCTCGGATTGCTCCTGTGCCTTCTTCTCCGCAAGCTCCTCGGGAATAAAGTAGTCGCCGAAAAAATCACTGTCGGCTTCGGCTTGCTCCTTGTCTTGCTCCGCCCACTCTGAGTTATCGTCTGACTCCTCATCGCAATGCTCCTCATTTTCTCTTTTTTCTGTATTGTCTGTGTTTTCCTCGTTTTCTTCGGATAAAGCCGGAACTTCTGTATCCGCCGCTGTCTCTGTCGCTGTTTCTTCTGCGGCAATTGATTTTTCCGATTTTTCCGCATAAACGCTTGTCGGCTCTGCTTTCTTAGCCTCAGCGGGCTCGGCGGTTTGCCTTGCAGATGAAATTCCCGCCGTTTTCGCCATCTCAACGGCGGCCTTTATGTACCTGTCGCTGAGCTTTTCAAATTCCTGCTTTGTCATTTTTGTGTCTTTCCACTCCATAAGCTTCTCCTTAAAACAAATTGTCGAACATTCCGCTGTCCTTTAAATAAGGAAGCAGAGAAATAAGCCTGAACAGCTTTACGGCGGTGTCGATTTTTGCCTTGTTTTCCTCCCGCAGATGCGGCTTCAAAGCAAGCAGAAGCTCGGTGTTCTTATCGGTTTCTCCGAGCTTTGACATAATCTCGCCGATCTTCATTATCATATCTATGTCGATACCGTCAAAAAAATCCGCGGGATTTTCCCCCGCACCGTCATTTTTGCCGTCAGAGCCGTTTTTTTCTTCGCTGTCGGTATTGTTCTGAGATTTTTTGTCGGAGCTGTCGGCGGCGGACAGCAATGCGCCGAGGAGCTCGTCAATATTGCCCATACTGCCGCCCTCCGTGAAGATTATTTTTCGCCCATTGATTTACGTATCTCACGGGCTTGCCTTGAATTCATCATCTGTTTGATTTTTTCGGGATCTCCGAGTATGCTTTTCAGCTTTTCGGCGTCCTTCGGCGGCATATTCTCAAGAGCCTTGCCTATGTCGCCCGTCTGCATTGCCTCCTTGAGCTTTTGCGGGGTTATTCCGAGCTTTTTGCTAACCGCTTCAAGCATCAGGTTTACCTTATCCATAAACAGCCTCCTTATATTGTATTAAGACGCGGACGGTAAAAGACCGTTTTGCACCTTTTTTACGGATTTTTGTGAACATTTCGGCACATTATACAGATATAAGATTTATTGTCCTGCATTGAGCCGTGTTCGGATATTGTGATTATATTCGGAAAAAATCGGTTTATACCCTTTATTTACTTAAATTCGGAATATAAGTTAATTAACTTTACGTGACATTTTTCAGTACGGCTATTTGTTATTTTAACCAAATAAATTAATTTAATTTGTGTACTATTTCCGAATTGGGTAGTTTTGTCTTTTTTTTTAAATTCTATTATGCTATAATTGTAGACAGGGTAATTCCCCTTTTAGATTTCTGATTTGGGTTTTCAAAACCCTGCGAAAGGAAATAGATTATGAAGATTGTAGTTGTATCTGATACGCACAAGGATTTTCACAAGCTGAAATATGTCGTTGAAAAGAACCTTGATGCCGATGCTTTTATTCATCTCGGTGACGGCGAGCATGAATTCAACGATGTAAAAAATCTGTTTCCGCAGAAGAATTTTCTCTTTGTCAAAGGAAATTGCGACTTTGCGGATAACAAGACCATACGCATAGTAAATGCCAAGGGCGTTCCGATGCTTTGCGTACACGGTCATGAGCATCATGTTCACAGGGGACTTGATACTCTTATTCAGGTTGCAAAGCAGAACAACTGCAAGATTGCGCTGTACGGTCATACCCATCTTTACCGCACAGAGCTTATAGACGGTATTTATGTCATGAATCCGGGCAGTATCGACTCTCCGAGAGATAAGCGCCCCGCTTCATACGGCATTATTACGATTGATGAAAACAAGGCTATTACGATGAACATAGTAGCTCTTGATTACGATGCTAAAAGATGAGCTTTGCGGCTGTCCGTTTTATCTGTTTGATACCCTCGGCTCTACAAATGATTATATCAGGGAAAATATAGCTTTCTTGCCCGACAGATGCATTGTATCGGCTGATTATCAGAGTGCGGGAAAGGGCAGAACGGGCAACAGCTGGCAAGGCTCAGGGGATTTGCTTTCCTTTTCCGTTTTGCTGAAAAATGTCACAAATCCCGTAAATCTTACGATTATCTGTGCAGTCGCGGTTTGCCGTGCGCTAAATAAGCTCTGTCCCCTTGATTTCGGCATAAAGTGGACCAACGACATTATCTGCCGCGGGCATAAGGTCTGTGGTATTCTATGCGAAAGCGTGCTTAAGGGTTACACACCCGGAGAAAAGCCGACAGGAAATATAATCTGCGGCATAGGCGTTAATGTAAACCAGCCCGTCAGCTTTTTTGAACGGAACAATCTCCCAAGCGGCGCGTCCCTTTATTCTCTGACAGGGAAAAAATACGATAAGAACACGGCGGCACAATATATTTGCGGGGAGCTTTTTTCCTTGCTTGATGAAAATTTTGATAAGATAATACAAGTATATAAAGAAAAATGTATTACACTCGGAAAAAGAATAATGCTGATAAAAGACGGCGAGCGGATTGAGGCTTTTGCAAAGGACCTCACCGCAAGCGGATGTTTAGTGTGTGAAAACGAAGGCGGAACATTTATCGTAAGCTCCGGGGCAGTAAGCGTCAGGGGGCTTGACGGCAGATATATCTGAAAGGAAAGGATAGCAAAATATGATCAAGGATATGATTACTATTCCCCAGATAAGCGGCCCTTTAAGGAGCTTTATGATTAAAGTGCCGGAGGAAATTTCCCACGCAAGCGGAATTTCCATAATGGGAAAGAAAATCAAGTCACTTGTGTTCACAACCGATATATGTATAATAAGAAATGTTAATGCAGACGCTATTATAGCGGTTTACCCCTTTACTCCTCAGCCTGTGATAACGCAGGCAATTATGAATGCCGCAGATATTCCCGTATTTGCGGGCGTAGGCGGCGGACTTACGCAGGGAAAGCGTGTAGTCAACCTTTCAATGCACGCTGAATTTCAGGGCGCTATGGGCGTAGTGGTAAATGCCCCGACGTCAAACGAAGTAGTTCGTCAGATTTATGAAACCATTGATATTCCCGTTGTTGTAACCGTAATATCCGAGCATGAGGATATTGAAAGCAGGCTTGAAGCAGGTGCGAAGATTTTCAATGTTTCAGCCGCTTCAAAAACTCCCGCTGTCGTAAGGGAAATAAGGAAAAGACATCCCGACATTCCCATAATTGCGACAGGCGGACCTACTGCGGACAGTATCAATGAAACCATTGACGCAGGTGCAAACGCAATAACCTGGACTCCTCCCACAAACGGCGAGATATTCAAGGATATAATGAACGCATACCGAGAGGGCAGACCTCATCCGTAATACAATAATCTTTAGCGAGGAAAAGATGAATAAGTGTCTTATTGTTGTGGATTATCAGAATGATTTTGTAATCGGCTCTTTGGGCTTTGAAGAAGCCAAAAGGCTCGAACCCCTGATTTGCGAAAAAATTGCCGAATACCGTGCAGCGGGACAGGATGTAATTTTCACCTTTGATACACACGGTGAGGATTACCTTGAAACCTATGAAGGACGCCGTCTTGCGATACCTCATTGCATAAACGGCACTGAGGGACACAGCCTTTACGGCGGTGTAAGAGAGGCGTTCAAGGATGACGATATTGTGTTTTCAAAAAGCACATTCGGCTCTGACGAGCTTTACGATTTTCTCCGTGGCTCGGATTACGATATGGTTGAGCTTGTCGGAGTGGTGACTAATATATGCGTTATTTCAAACGCCGTGCTTGCCAAGACTGCATTGCCCAACGCAGATATTGTAGTTAATTCTCATCTTACTGCCTCAAATGATATTGATTTGCATCATGCGGCGATTGAGGTTATGGACAGTATGCAGATTATAACGGGTAATCAATAATTAACGGCGGATTACCGCCGTACTTTTGTAAGATGATTATTTGAAAGGAGTATATATGGCTTATATCAAAACCAAAAAGCTATTCAAGCTTATTTCTTCCGGCGTTGCTTTTATTGCTTTATTGCTTTCGCTGATTATGCTTGCACCGTCTGCAAATGCACAAAGCACGCTTTCGTTAAATGCAGAAACCGTAACGCTTTACGCAATGGACAGCGATTATGAAGAATATCTGACTATTCCCGATGATTATCTGCAAAGCTTTAAGCTGAAAGTAAACGGTACAAGCTCCGATGTCACATGGAGAGTGAAAAGCGGCAGCAGCGTAACCGTTGACCAAAACGGCAATGTTACCCCGAAGGCTACAATATGGTACTGGAACGGCAACGTCGGCACTTCCGTAAGCACAGGTGCGGAGGACGAGGTGGTAACAGTTGAATACACTCCCGGCACATCCGTTGTTACCGCTACGGTAGACGGTCAGACACTTGAAGCAAGCGTAACGGTTGTTTCTTATTCCGTGTATTATGCCGATAAGATTATTGACGACTACATAAAGAATAACATAACCTCCTCCATGACGGATATGGAAAAATTGGAGAAAATCTGTGAATTTGTTGCAGACTATGATTATTCAGCCTATGCTTCGGGTTATGTAAGCATGATTGTAACGGGCGGCGGCGACTGCTGGGCGAGCACCTCCTGTATTATGGAAATGTGCGAAAGGCTCGGTATTGAATGTTATTTACGGTACGCGGCAAATGATCTCGGAGCAGGCTCGGGACACCGTAACTGTCTGGTTTATATTGACGGTAAAAGCTATGTTGCAGACGCAGGCTATACAGGTACTGCTCCGAGGTATTACAGCATATACGAGCTCAAGGGAGGCTTTTCGTATTCCATCAGCGGCGGAAATGCCGTCATATACCAGTATGACGGTAAGGATACCGTTATTTCGATACCGCAGACCATAGACGGCTTTACCGTAACCGAAATAGACAATAATATTGCATATTATAACAAATTCAGTGATCAAATAACGGAAGTAATTATTCCCTCCACGGTAACGTATATATCGACGTATGCCTTCCCGAGCCTTAGCTCACTTGAAAAAATATCCGTTTCTTCTGATAACGCTGTTTATTGCGATATTAACGGAGCTTTATATTCAAAGGATAAAAAAACGCTTATATCTGTTCCGAGCGGCAAAAGCGGTGCGTTTACAATTCCTTCGGCGGTAAATGAAATAAGAGAATACGCATTTTATTATTGCTCCTTGCTGACTTTAATAACCGTACCTGAGGGAGTTACTGCCTTAGAGGAGGGTACGTTCGGATGTTGCTCGTCCTTAAAAACGGTGAATTTGCCTGATACTCTTGTTAAAATAGGAAACTACGCCTTTGCCGAATGCAATGCTCTTGAAAGCATTGTAATCCCGAAAAGCGTAACGGAGATAGATCTTGAGATTTTTTACATAAGCAATTCATTAAAAAGTATCTATTATACTGGCTCGCAGAGTGATTGGAACAAGATTTCAATAAACACGTCAAATGAACAGTTAAGCAATGCGACGGTTTATTATAATTATGATGTCAGCACAGCTGCTCCCTCTGATGTAACAGGACTTAAGCTGAAAGGCAGAGCCGCAGACGCTCTGCGAATAGGCTGGACTGAGAACACCTCCGCCGACGGCTACATTGTTGAGATGTATTCGGGCGGCAAGTGGACAAGAGCAGCAAAGCTCACAAGCAACGCCACCACCGAATACCGCAAGAGCGCTCTTAAAGCGAGTACTGCCTATAAGTTCAGAGTAAAAGCGTATAAGATGAACGGCAGCAAGGCGCTTTACAGCGATTACAGCTACATTAGCGCAAGAACAAACCCATCAGTGGTAAGCGGACTTAAATTAAAGGGCAGAGCCGCAGACGCACTTCGCATAGGCTGGACAAAGAACACCTCCGCCGACGGCTATATTGTTGAGATGTATTCGGGCGGCAAGTGGACGAGAGTAGCAAAGCTCACAAGCAATGCAACCACAGAATACCGCAAGAGCGGTCTTAAAGCGGGTACTGCCTATAAGTTCAGAGTAAGGACATATAAGATGAGCGGAAGCACGCCTCTTTACAGCGGCTACAGCTACATCAGCGCAAGGACCAACCCTTCCAAGGTAAGCGGTCTTGCATTAAAGGGCAGAGCCGCAGACGCACTTCGCATAGGCTGGACAAAGAACACCTCTGCCGACGGCTACATTGTTGAGATGTATTCGGGCGGCAAGTGGACGAGAGTAGCAAAGCTCACAAGCAATGCAACCACAGAATACCGCAA
>CALXBK010000024.1 GCA_944386545.1 uncultured Ruminiclostridium sp. | reverse complement strand
ATTGTTCAATTTTCAAGGAGCTCGCTGCCTCTTTGCGACAGCTTTCATATTATATCACATTCAAAGGGGCTTGTCAATAGGTTTTTTGAAAAAATTTTGAAATTTATTCTCAAAGCCTTATCTAAAGCCGTTTGAACGGGTTTTTTCCCGTTCTTTTGAGAGTGCCAAATCATTATATCATTTTACAAACCCTGTGTCAATGTAGATAATACACAAAAATTTTTGAATAAATCCTCCGTTAATGCAGATAATTTGTAACAAAGAAATGTGAAAGGAAGATTTCTATGCAAAGCTTTAGAAAAATCAACATTTTTTACAAGCTGTTTATCGGCACGGCGGCGCTGTTTGTTGCGGCGGGAATAATTACCTCCCTGCCCCGCACGGCGTCGGATATAAAGGTATACTCCGCAAAGGGCTCTCAGGGAGCTGAGGTCGAGGCGGTCCAGCAGACGTTAAAGGAGAGAGGACTTTTTGACGGCGAGGTGACGGGATATTTCGGTTCTGCGACAGAGCAGGCGGTGCTTGACTTTCAGCGTCAGCAGGGACTGGAGCAGACAGGCGTTGCGGACGAGGCGACCTTACAGCTTCTCGGTATCACGATAGGCGAAATCCCTCCCGCGACAGAAGCTAACATAAATCTGCTCGCAAGGATAATTTCTGCCGAGGGACGGGGCGAGCCGTATATCGGGCAGGTTGCAATAGGCGCAGTTATTATGAATAGAATTGAGCATCCCTCCTTCCCGGACACTCTTGCGGGAATAATTTACGAAAACGGCGCATTTACGGCGCTTGTTGACGGACAGTTCAACGAGCCTATTGCGGATTCCGCCTACGCCGCCGCAAAGGACGCGCTTTCGGGCTGGGATCCCACCGGCGGGTGCATATACTATTACAATCCCAACAAAACCGACAACGAGTTTATGCAGGGCCGTACCGTACAGAAGGTAATCGGACAGCATTATTTCTGTGTATAACTTAGGCAAGATGTCCCCGCCTCTAAGGCGGCGGGTTGCCACGTTGAATGACGGGGCAAGCCCCTTATCGAACAAAAATCCCCCATCCTGCGATGGGGGATAATCTGTTAATTACAGAGATTTGTAATTATCTGAATTACTTTCTCTTCTTAGCGATGATAGCCGCGCCTGTAGCGAGAACTGCAACACCTGCAACTACTGCAACGCTCTCGATACCTGTGTCGGTAGAGGGCTTGGTTGTGTCGCCTGTTGTGGGCTCATCGGGAGTTTCGGGCTCATCGGGAGTCTCAGGCTCGTCGGGAGTTTCGGGCTCATCGGGAGTCTCGGGCTCGTCGGGAGTTTCGGGCTCGGAAGGAGTTTCAGCAACTATTTCGTAGCCCTTGCCGTCGAATGCGATGAGAACATTACCGTCAGCATCAAGAACCTCGCACTTGGTTACTTCCATCATTGCCATGCCGCTGCCCCATTCCTGTATACCAACCTGAATGCAGGCGATTGTCTGAGCGTCGCCGTTAGCGAGGGGGTTTTCAAAGCCGTTAGCTGTGAAAGTGTAGGTGTAATCGCCAACCTTTTCAGCGCTTACAGGATTGTCGTTTGTTTCATCTTCATCGAAGTTAGGATCGGTTGCGATTCCAAGCTCCTCATCCATAACGCCCCAGAATTGCTGACTGGGCCAGTTATACTTTGTCCAAAGCGGTGTCTCGGTAAGAGCGTCTTCGCTTTCATACTGTACAATGTCGCCGCCGTTGATGGAAACAACAACTGCACCGCCTAAATTACCGTCAAAAAATTCTTCTTCGCCTTCAACTACCTTAAGGGTAAATCTCGCACCAGTTACCTTGGAGTAGTCGATATCGTACTCTGTTTTGGGCTTGTTTTCCTCAACATTGCCCTCGTTGAAAACCTGTACGAGCCAAGAGCCGTCACCGCCTGAAAGGCCGTCGCTCTTATCTGTAGGGAATGCAATGCAGTTTGCGCTTGCCGCTACTGCTAAGGTGCTTGCTGCTACTGCTGTTGCAGCAATGCCTGCCATGAGTTTTCTCATTCTCATTGGAAAAATCCTCCTATAAAACTTTTTTTACCTTCTTACATAGCGATAGTTATGTAAGCTTACAACGCTATTGTAACATTTTGATTTAAAGATGTCAATGTGTATTCTTACAAAAATAAAAATGTATTTTTAGTGAAAATTACGGCTAAAACCCGAATTTTTCCGATTTTTTAAGTAAAAAACGGTATTTTGCGTTAATTTATATATTAAGCTGAAAATTTATTCACGCTTTTTTTCCTTCAGCCTGCACAGTTTGTATCAAAAAAATCCGCTACAAGCTTCATCAGCTCACCGTCAAGCTCAAAGAAAATTTTTCTGTCCGTATGCTTTGCGTAAAGCTCCCTGCGCTGCTTGCTTGTACAGCCCTTTTTATATTCTGTCGCCAGAAGGGTATCAAGCTCCAGCTTGTGCGCTATTGCCCTGTCGCTGTCAACGGAGTTATGCCCCTTTTGCTTTTCGGTGACAAGGGTGATGTTATCGTTTTTCAGCACGTTTGCAAGCACGCTGTTTTTAAGGCTTATCGTCTTGTCGTCCGTGCTGTGCAGTATCAGGAATTTCGTGCCGTTTGCCGCCCCTCTTGCCACACCCTTTGCGGCGGTATAGCCTGCCGCTTTGCCGTACTTTAATTTCTCGTACAGCTTTATATAGGCGCTGAGAATATGCACCCAGCCGCCGAACATTGCGCTCCCCTGCTCAATGAGCATATCGCTTGTTCTGTTAAAGCCGCTTTGCACAAATACACCCTTTATATTATACAGGTCGTAACAGCTTACCGCCGACACCGCATATCCTCCCCAGCTATGTCCGTACAAAAACAGCGGCAGATTATTTTCAACCGATATAAAGCGAAGCGCGCAATTGAGGTCCTCTGCGGACTGCGGCAGTCCTCTGAGGGATTTTCCGCCGCTTGTGTGCGTTCCGCTGTTGTCAAAGGTAAAGACGCGGTAGCCTCTTTTTGCAAAATAGTCCACCTGCGGCAAAAAGCACAGCTGGCCGCTGAATATGCCGTGTGAGATTACCACCAGACCTTTAAACTTTGAAAACCGCTTGTTTTCATAGAAAAAGCCGTTGTAGGAATATCCCCTCCTGCCGCCGAAGCTAACAGGCGTTTGCTCAAGCTCGGGATAATCCTTCAGGTCGGGGAGTATCGGGCTGTCGTATATCTCGTACCGCTTGCCGAATACGCTTTCATAAAGCAGCGCTGTCACGGCAAAGCACAGCAGGGATAAGAATATCACTGTGCCGAGAATTATGCCGAGCAGTAAAAGCAGCTGAATTACAACATCCATAATTTACGCCTTTTTAATGCGGAGATTGTTTTTCTCCCAGTTTTCCAGGTTCTTCTGCTTGCCTCTTTCCACCGCAAGCGCATTGTCGGGTACATTGTGGGTTATTGTCGAGCCTGCGGCGGTAGTGGCGTTATCGCCTATCCTTACGGGAGCAATGAGGTTTGTGTTACAGCCGATAAAGGCGTTGTCGCCGATTTGCGTGCGGTATTTCCTTATACCGTCGTAGTTTGCCGTTACACAGCCGCAGCCGAAGTTTACTCCCTTGCCCACGTCGCTGTCGCCGATGTAGGTCAGGTGCGCAATGCAGGTGTTTATTCCTACCTCGGAATTTTTCACCTCTACAAAGTCGCCTATCTTCACTCCGCTGTGCAGATGTGTGCCGGGGCGCAGATGTACAAACGGCCCCGCCTTTGCACCGCTGTCTATCACGCTTTCGCTCGCCCTTACATTGTCGAGAGTTACCCTGTCGCCTATCCTACAGTCGGTGATAAAGCTGTTCGGACCTATCTCACAGCCCTTGCCTATCTCGGTATTGCCTTTTATTATAGTATTGGGGAGAATAACCGTATCACAGCCTACCTTTACATCCTTGCCGATTATTATTCCGTCTGCAAGCGGTATCTCTGCTCCGCCGTCCATAAGAGAAGCGAGCTTTGCGTTTCTTGCAAGGATGTTTAACTCAGCAAGCTGGGCGCGGCTGTTTGCGCCGAGGGCTATGTCGGAGTTTTCGGCAGAATATACCGTTTTACTCCTTGCGAGTGCGGCGGTATCGGTGAGGTAATACTCTCCTGCGGCGTTTTTGTTTTCCACCCTTGTGAGAAGCTCGCACAGCGCCGCCGCCTTAAACCAGTACACTCCCGAATTAATTTCTTTTATCAGCCTTTGCCCGTTGGTGCAGTCCTTTTGCTCGGTTATGCCGCAAAATTCGCCGTTTTCCCTTACTATCCTGCCGTAGCCCGTCGGGTTGTCAAGCGTTGCGGATACTACCGTTACCTCTGCTTTGCTTGCCCTGTGACAGTCATAAGCGCCGCTTATCGTACCGCTGTCAACAAAAGGCGCGTCACCGCAAAGCACGAGTACATCGGCGTTTTCCTCTGCCGCCTTTTTCAAAAAGGGCATTGCCTGCATTACCGCATGGGCTGTGCCGAGCCGTTCGTTTTGCTCAAATATCTCACAGGCTTCTCCTCTTTTTTCAAGATAGGATATAACCTGCTCCTTGTGCGCTCCGACAATTACGGCGATATTTTCCGTTCCCGACTGCTTTACGCTGTCAAGCACCCACCCGAGCATAGGATAAAACAGCACCTCGCACAGCACCTTTGGCTTTTCGGATTTCATGCGCTTGCCGTCGCCCGCCGCTAAAATCACACAGTATTTCTCCATAAATAACTCCTGCCTTACATTATAATATAGTATAAATTATTTTCCCACACAAAAACGGCTGAATATGCTGTCGATTACCTCTTCGCTCGCGCTTTTGCCGCTGAGTTCATACAAATGTGACAGCGCAAGCTCCAGCTCCAGTCCCGCAACATCTGCGGTCATGCCCCTGCTGAGTGCGTCATAGGCGTTATTTACCGAGCTTGCCGCACCAAGGGCGCATTGTCTTTGCCGCTCGTTTGCAAGGAAGCCCGAATCGGGAGAAAGCCGCTTTAGGTGACAGCGCTGTTCTATCTCGGTTTGAAGCGCGTCTGTGCCTATTCCCTGCTTTGCGCTGATTATCATGGCCTTGCCGAGCCTTTCTTCGATATACGATAAGTCAACGGCTGTTTCAAGGTCGGATTTATTCACAACGGGCAGTACGGTCTTTCCCTCTATAACGGAGATGAGCCGCCTGTCCTCATCGCTAAGCTGTCTTGAACCGTCAAACACGGCAATTATCAGCTGTGAGCTTTCTATTCTTTCAAGCATTTTGCTGACGCCGATATTTTCTACTGCGTCCGCAGTTTCTCTTATTCCCGCGCAGTCCGAGAGCCTGAGCATTATATCTCCGATATTTACCGTCTGCTCGACAATATCCCTTGTAGTACCCTCAATGTCGGTGACTATACTCTTTTCCTCGCCCGACAGAAGGTTCATCAGCGTTGATTTTCCTGCGTTCGGCTTTCCGACAATGGCGGCGGCGATACCGTCAGACAGCACCTTTCCCGTGTCATAGGTAGCAAGAAGGCTGTCAAGCTCCCGCTTTACCTCTTCCGTGCGCTTAAGCCAGCTTTCACGGTTTATCTCGTCCTCGTCCTCGCTCTCGTCGGGATAATCTATCCAGACGGTAATTTCCGAGGTAATACTGAGTATATCCCCGCAAATTTTTTCTATCCTGCGGTAAAGCGAGCCGTCCGCCTGCGCCCTTGCACAGGCAATAAGTCCGTCGCTCCCCGCGTTGATAAGGTCGATTACGCTTTCCGCCTCTGTCAGCGACAGCTTGCCGCTGAGCAGTGCCTGACGGGTAAATTCTCCCGCCGTCGCCATTCTTGCACCCGCGTCCAGCACCGAGCGCAGTACGAGCTTTGATATTCTCACGCCGCCGTGACAGGTTATCTCGGCTGTGTTTTCGCCCGTGTAGCTGTGCGGCGCTTTAAACACAAGCAGTACTCCGTCGTCCAGCTTTTTGCCGCTTTTGTCCGTTATATCCCCGTAGCAGGCGGTATAGCCGTCCATCTGAGATATATCCGTGTGCGGGTATTTCGGCAGGAAAACCTTTTTTGCAACGGTTAGCGCGTCCTCGCCCGATATTCGTATCATCGACACTCCGCCCGCCGCAAGCGGTGTTGATATTGCGGCAATGCAGTCCATTGTTACCTCCCGTTATTTTCCGAAAAGCCTTGCGAAAAATCCCTTTTTCGGTTTTTCGTCCTGCTCCTGCTTTTCTTCGGTATCATCATCATCATCGTAAGCTTCTTGGTAATCCTCCTCGTATTCCTCCTCATCGTCCTCGTCAAGATATTCGTCCTCGGACATGACGGTTGCGATAAAGCTCTTTTTGACAAGCTCCTCGCCGCTTTCGTTGAGGGTATAGGTCCACAGCTCGGTGGGGATATTCAGCTTGTAGTCCTCTGCATTATCAAGAGAGATAAGCTGTTCAAGGCGGCTTTCCATCTCGTCGATTATACAGCCCTCAAGCCCTGAGAAAAATTCCTCGCAGGTTATATTATATTCCTCGGCGGGATTTTTGCCGCCTATTCTTGTAAGATGTATTCCGTCACGCAGATATGAGGTGTAGTCAAGATAATCGCTCCAGTATTCGTTTAGCACTTGCAAGAGCGTTTGCTTCTGAAGCAGGTTTACCTTTTCCCTGCCGAATTTTTCTGCTGCGGCAGCGTAATTTTCGGGGCAGCTTGTCTGCCAGATTTCAGGCTTGTCCTTGCCTGTCAGCACCGCCTTTCTCTTGCCGAAAACAATATCCCTGTGCTTTTCGCCTATCATGGTGAATTTGAGCAGTCTTGTGCGCAAATCGAGATTGTCGCCCTGCGCTATTCTTTGCAGTCGCTTTACTTCCTTTAGGATAAGCTTATCCTCTATGGGCGCGCCTGTTTCGGATTTCGGGATACGCCTTGACGGTACGAGAGAGGCAAAGTCGTACTTCTTCATTATATTGTCCTCAAGGGAAATTATAAAGCGGCTTTCGCCCTCGTCGCCCTGTCTGCCGCTTCTGCCGCTAAGCTGCATATCGCCGCGTTCGCTCTCGCTCATAAACGTGCCGAGTATAAGCAGTCCGCCAATCGCACGCACCTCGTCCCTCTGCGCCTCGTCTGCACCGCCGAGCCTTATATCAACGCCTCTGCCCGACATATTTGCAGAGATTGTCACTGCGCCGAGCCGCCCTGCGTCCTTTATAATGTCCGCTTCAAGCTCGTCGTTTTTGGCGTTTATCATCTGTGCGGGAATATCAAGCTCGCTCAGGCTCTCGTACAGCGCCTCGCTTTGCTCTATGCTCTGCGTTCCGACAAGTATCGGGCGTTTTTTCTCATGCGCCTGCTTTATGCAGTCGATTATCGCCTTTTGCTTGCCCTGTTTGGTGAGGTACACCTCATACGGTCTGTCAATACGCTTGCAGGGGGTATGGGTGGGTATTACGCACACCTTGAGATCGTACAGCATATAAAATTCGTCCTCGGAGGATTTTGCCGTTCCCGTCATTCCCGAAAGCAGCGGGTACTGCCGCAGGAAAAACTGCATTGGTACAATACCCATTATAGCTCCTCTGCCCTTTGCCTCTATTCCCTCCTTAAGCTCTACTGCGGATTGCAGTACTCCGGGATAGCGCCTGTTTTCAACAGCTCTGCCCGTAAACTCGTCTATAATTCTTATACTGCCGTCCTTTACAATATAGTCAACATCACGGTGGAGCAAAAAGCACGCTTTCAGGCAGTCGGTTATGCGGGTGAGCAGGTCGTTGTTCTCCTCGTCATACAGTCCGCCGCCGTTTGCGATAAGCTCCTCACAGCGTTTTTCTCCCGCCCTTGTGAGATATATCGTGCCGGCTTCCTCGTTTATCTCGTACAGCGATCGGTCAAACGTGCTTACCGCTTCAAACACGCGCGGCAGCTCGGCGTCCGGCTTTACAGCGGTTTCGCCCGCTATTACAAGGGGTACTCTCGCCTCGTCTATCATTATGCTGTCCGCCTCGTCCGCTATCGCAAAGTCAAAGCCGTTTTGCACGCAGGCGTCCTCTGTCGGCGCAACAAAGTCACGCAGGAAGTCAAAGCCCGCCTCCTTTGCGGTGATGTAAAGCACCTCGCTTTGGTACAGCTCTTTGCGCTTCTGCGCCTTACAGCCCGAATCTATATAGCCCGCCGTTATTCCAAGGGCGTCGTATATCGGCTTCATCCACATATAGTCACGCTTTGCGAGATAATCGTTAAAGGTCAGTATGTGGGTTCTTCTGCCGTTTTTCGCCATGTAGCAGGCTGCAAAGGCGGCGCACAGCGTCTTGCCCTCGCCCGTTTTCATCTCGATTATTGCTCCCGTTGTCAGCATCTCGGCGGCGGTAAGCTGTTCGTCATAGGGAATAAGCCCAAGCTCCCTTTCGCTTGTAACAGCGCAGGCGGCAAAAATCTGTGCCATGTCACGGCTGTTTTTAAGCTCCGAAATATCTTCGCTTTGAGAGAGTGTGCGTACTTTTGAAATAAGCTCCGAGGTGGTCATACTGCTCCTTTCGGTTGCCGACTGTCGGCAAAATGGTTTACTTTTTGTAATTTACTTTTGAAGTTATACTTATTGTTAAATATTATTAATTTTATTTTACTATTTCTTTGGGGGATTGTATTCTACAAATTAGCTTCCCCCTCGGTGTTGCTGAAGCGTTTAAGCGAGCATACCATAAGCGTAAGCACACAGCATATTACCGACAGTATCACGCTTACCGCAATGCTCAGTGCGAAGTTGTTCATATCTGCGTAATTATATGAAACCATAATCATATTAAGCAGTGCAAAGGGGTTGTACTTATCGATATTCACGCTTTGGAGCAGCAACGACACAAGCGCCGTTCCGAGGTACATTATTATAACCGAAATGCCCGGTCTGCCCGTCGCAAGTCCTATAAGCATATACAGCGATATCATAAACATCACATATACCGCAGCACTAAAGCCGCTTATCAGAACATCGTTTATATTCAACGATGTGTTATACATAACATTAGTTATACCCATTGTAATGAGCGTGCCGAGCAATACGGTGATAAAGCTGAGAATGGGATAGATTATATATTTAGGCATTACATAGCCTGCGGGGGTAAGTCCTGCACAGTTTGGCATTATTACGGAGCGTTTTTTCTGCTCGCCGCCCGCAGTTGACATCAGAAGCAACGCTATAACGAGGAAGCCCTCGTTTGTAAAGCCCATTACCGCTGTGTAAAAGCCCGCATTTGCGAGAGAGCCGCCGTAAAGTGCGGTAAGGCTGTCAATGGCGCTTGTCATTGAGTCAACGGCTTCTCCGATTTCGGCAGGTCCGCCAAGCTCCTTCATCTGCTCCATCATGACCTCCATGAATTTGTAGAGCAGGGGGTACGCTCCGCTGATTGCCACGAGCAGTATTATTATTCCGAGCAGCTTGTGACAACGGACAAACATCAGCAGCTCTTTTTTTATACCAGCTGTAATCATAGTATCTGATATTCCTTTCTGTAAAACAATTTTATTTTACGTTTAGTAATTATTTATTTTAATTTTACCGTTTGTTATCCTATTGTTTCCATATAGATTTGCTCAAGGGACTTGCTTTCAATGTTGAACATCGAGGGGACAATATTATCCTTTGCAAGCTCCGTGAGAATATAGCCTGCCTTTTCCCTTTCGTCCTCGTCCTTTTCCATTGGGATTTCAAAGGTCTGTCCCGTCTTTTCAAAGAGGAATTTTCCGCCGGTAACTCGGGATAAGGTTGCGATTGCCTGTGCAGGCTCACCGAATACCTTTATTTTGAGCTTTTTTTCTGCTCCGTAGGTGTTGCATATCTCGGATATGCTTCCCTCTACCGCCATTACACCGTTACGAACGATACCTATGCGGTTTGCGGTTTTCTCGACGTCTGAGAGAATATGGGTACATAGTATTATGGTCGTGCCGCTTGAGGCGAGCTGTTTTATTATGCTCATCACCTCTGCTCTGCCCTGAGGGTCCAGCGCAGAGGTAGGCTCGTCAAGAATAAGCAGGTCGGGGTGATTAAATATTGCCGCCGCTATTCCGAGGCGCTGGTTCATTCCTCTTGAATAGCCGCCTATTCTGCGTTTTCCTCCTTCGGTCATGCCGACAACGGAGATTACCTCATCTATGCGCTTTTTCCTGTCCGCCTTATAATTACAGCAGGCGGCGATGTAGTCCAGATACTCGTAACTGTTCATGTACTTAAACAGCTCCGGGCTTTCGGGCAGGTAGCCGATAATGCAGTTTTCCTTGCCGAAGCTTACCGTGCCGCCGTCCTTTCTGATAATATCGGACACAATGTTCATCGTGGTTGTCTTGCCGCAGCCGTTCTTGCCGAGAAAGCCGTAAACGTCACCCTTGTTTACATTCATGTTAAGCCCTCTGAGCACCTGAAACTGACCGTAGCTTTTCTGAAGATTTTCAATTTTAAGCATGGTATTTCCTTTCGCAACTTGTATTTTTAAAATTTCGTTGCAATTTCAAAGCTTATCCTGTCGTCGGAGAACTTTCCGCAGACAAAAAAGTTATCGTTTTCCCGCCTTGCGTAAAGGGTTACGGTTTCGTCCTGCCTGCACTCATGCACAAAATTAACGCTTAGTGCGGTGAGGTGCTTTTCGCAAAGGTCTGCGGGGAGTATGTCGCTCATAAGCCGCAGGTATGTGCCGTTATTGACATGGCCGTTGGGATCTATGTCGCTGTACACAAAGGTGTAGTCCTTTACCCTGCCGGCGTTTTCAACCTTAAACTTTGTCACCTGCGCCTTTGTAGGCTCGTCGCAGGGTATTTTTTCATAGATGTACTCGTTCGGGCGGCAGATTTTGTGGGTGTGCGGGTTTACCAATGCCCACATTGTGTCAATGTCGCAAAGCAGTCCGCCGTTTTTATCCGTGACGCAGAATTTTCTGATAAACTGCGAGCCCTTTGTGCCTGCCTCCCAGGTGGTCATCAGCACGGGTGTATTATAGTACGGCACTTTATTAAAGCAGATTGCGGCACGGGTGAGCAGAAAAACCTGCCCGTCGCTCCACATCTGCTCCCTTGTTATGCCGCGGCTGCGCAGGTGGTTTCCTGCAAGCTCGGCGCACCACGCAAGCAGCGTCTGTGCTTTAAGGTCGTACTTTCTGTCGCAGTCGGCAAATTCGGGGATATATTCTACGGTGTATTTTCTGTCCATAAATGTGTTCCTGTCAAATTGTAATTACATTTTTACCGTGCGAGAGATTTTACGCTCTTGCACGGCGTTCAATAAGGGGCTTGCCCCGTCATTCAACGTGGCAAGCCGCAGCGAAGCTGCGATTCAGTTTCAGTTGCGGATTGAACCCCAACTGAAACTGAATATGGAACCCGCCGCCTTAAAGGCGGGGGACATCTTGCCTAAGTTATATTACTTTTTATTTGTGGGTATCAGCTTTTCCGTGCCGCCCATGTACTTGCGCAATACCTCGGGGATTTTTACGCTTCCGTCGGCGCAGAGGTTGTTTTCGAGGAACGCAATGAGCATTCTCGGAGGCGCAACAACGGTATTATTGAGAGTATGGGCATAGTAGTTACCCTTCTCCTTGCTCTTTACTCTTATCTTCAGTCGGCGTGCCTGTGCGTCGCCAAGGTTGGAGCAGCTTCCGACCTCGAAATATTTCTTCTGGCGGGGAGACCATGCCTCAACATCGTATGACTTTACCTTAAGGTCTGCAAGGTCGCCGGAGCAGCATTCGATTGTTCTTACGGGTATGTCCATAGAACGGAACAGATCAACGGTGTTCTGCCACAGCTTGTCAAACCACATCGGGCTTTCCTCGGGCTTGCAGACAACAATCATCTCCTGCTTTTCAAACTGGTGTATTCTGTAAACCCCGCGCTCCTCTATGCCGTGCGCACCCTTTTCCTTTCTGAAGCAGGGGGAGTAGCTGGTGAGGGTGTAGGGGAGCTTTGCCTCATCATTTATCGTATCGATAAACTTGCCTATCATGGAGTGCTCGCTCGTACCGATGAGATAGAGGTCCTCGCCCTCAAGCTTGTACATCATTGCGTCCATTTCGGCAAAGGACATAACGCCCGTTACAACGCTGCTTCTTATCATGAAGGGGGGCACGCAGTAGGTAAAGCCTCTGTCAATCATGAAATCCCTTGCATAAGAAATAACTGCGGAGTGCAGTCTTGCGATGTCGCCCATCAGGTAATAAAAGCCGTTGCCCGCTACCTTTCTTGCGCTGTCAAGGTCGATACCGTCAAAGCTCTCCATAATTTCGGAGTGGTACGGAACTTCAAAATCGGGTACAACCGGCTCGCCGTACTTCTGTATCTCGACATTCTCGCTGTCGTCCTTGCCGATGGGTACGGAGGGATCAATGATGTTGGGGATAATCATCATTCTTTTCTTTACTTCCTCGCCGAGGATTTCCTCCTGCTTTTCAAGCTCGCAAAGCTCGTCGGAGAACTCCTTTACCTTCGCCTTTACCTGCTCAGCCTCGTCCTTTTTGCCCTGTGCCATAAGGCCGCCTATCTGCTTTGACAGCTTGTTTCTGTCGCCTCTTAGAGTATCTGCCCTGAGCTGTGCTGCTCTGAGCTTCTTGTCAAGGTCGATTACCTCGTTAACGAGGGGGAGCTTGTCGTCCTGAAACTTTTTCTTGATGTTTTCCTTTACAATCTCCGGGTTTTCTCTCAAAAATTTAACGTCAATCATTTTCTTGCTTCCTTTTCTTTATTTTCTTACGATTTTGTTTACTATATCCGTCAGATCTTCGTTTGAATAGAACTCAATCTGAAGTATGCTTTTTCTCTTGCCGGGTACAATGTTCACCCGTGTTTCAAGCTCCTTTGCAAGGCAAAGCTCCGCTTCGGTGTAGAATACGTCCTTTTTCTTTTCGGGCTTTTTGGTTTTGTCAAGGTTTTTAACCATACGCTCCATTTCTCTGACGGAGATGTCCTTTCCTGCCGCCTGATGAGCGAGGTTTACCATGTCGATTTTTTCCTTTACTCCGAGCAGTACCTTGCAGTGTCCCACGGACAGCTCGTTGTTCTCAACCATTTCCGCGATAACGGGGGGCAGAGAAAGAAGTCTGAGTGAGTTTGCGACAGAGGAGCGAGCCTTTCCGACAACCTTTGCGACCTCGTCCTGCGTCATGGAGTAGTTCTCCATAAGCTCCTTGTAGCCGTTTGCTTCTTCTATGGGGTTCAGATTTTCCCTTTGCAGGTTTTCTATAAGGGCAATTTGCTGTGCCTGCCTGTCGGTAAGCTCCCTTATATAAACTGGAACCTCTGACAGCCCTGCCATTTTTGCGGCTCTCCATCTGCGCTCGCCTGCAACTATCTGGTATGTCCCGTCGGGCAGAGTACGCACGAGCAGAGGCTGAAGCACACCGTTTTCCTTTATGGAGTCGGAGAGGGTTTTCAGCGCCTCGAGGTCAAAGTTCTTTCTCGGCTGAGCCTTGTTGGGCTCGATGTCGGTGAGCTTTAAGGTGCTGACGTTTTCCTCATCGTCAAAGTCAAAGCTGTTATCGTCAAAAATACTGCCGAAATCCTGTTTCAGAGCTTTTTTTGCCATTATCTTTTATACCGTCCCTTCTTAGCGGAGCTGTTTTCAGTCTCCGATTTTTTTAATTATTTCTCCTGCGAGCTTCATATAGCTTTCCGCGCCCTTTGAGCTTTTGTCGTAGTAGATTACCGGCATACCGTGGCTGGGTGCTTCGGAAATTCGTACATTTCTCGGAATGACGGTATTGAATATGGACGAGGGCGGAAAATTTCGCTTTATATCCCTCATTATCTCGTTTGACTGAAGCAGTCTTTTGTCCAGCATGGTAAAGACAATTCCCATGAGGGTTAGGCTTTTGTTTGCAGTTTTCTTTACCTTTTTAACGGTGGAGAGAAGCTGTGCAAGTCCCTCCAGGCTGTAATGCTCGCACTGCATAGGCACGATAAACTTATCGCTTGCGACAAGCGCGTTTACCGCTAAAACGCCGAGCGAGGGCAGGCAATCGACAAGGATAATATCGTACTCGTCCTTTATTTGCAGGAGCGCCTTTTTAAGCTGATGATTTCGCTGTTCGACGCTGAGCAGGTGCATTTCTGCCTCGGCGAGCTGTGCGGTTGCGGGGATAATGCTGACATTTTTGCACTCCGTCTGTATTACTGCCTCCTGCGGTCTTACCGAGGACATAATGACATCGTAGGTAGTTATTTCAAGGGTTTTCTTGGCGATACCGAAGCCTGAGGTTGCGTTTCCCTGCGGATCGAGATCGACAAGCAGTACCTTTTTACCCTTTGCGCCCAAGGCGGCGCAGATATTGACGGCAGTTGTGGTCTTTCCCACACCGCCCTTCTGATTAACGACTGATACGATTATTCCCATATAGCCTCCCGAAATTTCTTTATTTTTTGCATTTAAACTAATTATAGCATATTAATACCTAAAAATAAACCCTTTCCCGCAAAAAAATTGTTCCACATGGAACATTTTCATTCTTTCGCCCATATTTATGCCGAAAAACATACAAATTTTCTAAAAATATAAGCCTGCCGCCCTTCCGAAGCATTCGGAAAAGCGGCAGACCTCAGGAAAATGTATAGGGGTTTGTCGTTATCATCAGTCATGGGGTATTCTTATCAGATATTCAAGATACCCGTTCTCCTCCCTTTTGCGGGAGGTAAATTCTATCCCGGATTTTTTCATAATGTCAAGCGTTTTGTTTATGCTGTTAATGTAAAGGCGTTTCTCTTTGAAAAATACAGCCGGCTTTGACGCTTTTTTGGGAGTTAGCAGTGTTTCTATGTACCTTTCGGTGTCGGACACGTTATACTGCCTTTTGCGTATTGTTTCGACCGCCGTTTCAAGCAGGTCTTCCGGCAGCTTTAACAGTGCCCTCGCCTGTCTTTCCGAAAAGCCGTAGGACGCTATCAGCAGTCTGATTTTTTCGGGTAGCTTCAATATTCTCAGCTTGTTCGCAACGGTGCTCTGCGCCATAGAGAGCCTGCCTGCAAGCTCCTCCTGCGTAAGTCCGAAATGATCTATCAGCCGCTTTATCGCAAGTGCCTCCTCAACGCAGTTAAGGCCGCTTCGCTGTATATTCTCGATTATTGCAAGCACGGCGGATTGCTCCTGTGTTTTGTCCGTTACTATTGCCGCAATCTCGGTATATCCCGCAAGCGCGCAGGCACGAAGCCGTCTTTCCCCTGCAATAAGTTCATAGCCCGATTCAGTTTTTCTTACCGTAATCGGCTGTAACAGCCCGTTCTCCTTAATACTTTGGGACAGCCGGAGCAGCTCGTCGGGATTTATGCTTTGCCTCGGCTGTGAGGGATTAAGCGAAATCCTGTCTATTTCAATTCTCTCAATCTTTTCGCTGTAATCGTCCTTCTTTTTAAAAAATCCGCACATCTTCGCACCTCCCTGCTTTTATAGTATCACCGTTTATGCGGCTTTTCAAGCAGAAAATATCGGGCTGTTCCGACACAAAAATGCGAAAATAATGCGGATTTTATCTTATTACAGAGGTTTCTTCCTTATCATTGCGGGATTTCTGGGGAATTTCGGCGGAGTATGTCTTATTTTCCTTACGATAACAAGTCGCCTTTTGTCGCCGCCGAGGATTTCGTAATCCGTCACGTTCTCAAGCTCCCCGCCGAGCGTTTTTATAGCCTCCCTGCTGTCGGCTGTGTCCTCGTTTACGGATTTGAGAGCGATAAATCTTCCGCCTGTTTTTACAAACGGCAGGCAGTATTCCGCAAGCACGGGCATTGCCGCAACAGCTCTTGCCGTCGCTATATCGAAGCTCTCCCGTGCTGTTTTTGCGTAGTCCTCCGCCCTGCCGTGGACGATACTTGCCTGTACGGAAATTTTCTCACACGCCTGTTCAAGATAAACGCACCTTTTGTTAAGCGCTTCAAGGAGAGTTCCCTTTAAGTCGCTTCTGTAAACGAGAAGCGGAAGCGACGGAAAGCCTGCGCCCGTTCCGACATCTATAAAGGACGAGCCTTTTTCTATTTCAAGCCCCACAAACGGCATAATGCTGTCTGCAAAGTGCTTTGCCACCACCTGCTCAAACTCGGTGATTGCGGTAAGATTTACGTTTTCGTTGTACTGCACGAGAAATTCGTACAGCGTAAGCAGCTTCTGCCCCTGACAATCACTCAGCTCAATGCCGCAGGAGCGAAGCGAATTTATTATATACTTTACCTTATCCATCATTTTTACCCGACAGCCAGATAAGCAAAACGGAAATATCCGCAGGGTTTACGCCCGATATTCTGCCTGCCTGACCGATATTCAGCGGCTTGTGCTTGTTGAGCTTTTCCTGTGCTTCAAGCCGCAGTCCCTTTATCGTCTTATAATCTATATCCGCGGGGAGCTTTTTATCCTCTAACTTTTTCATCTGACGGATTTTCTCGCTCTGAGTTTTTATATATCCCTCGTACTTGATGTTGATTTCGAGCTTTTCTATAAGGTCGTGGGAAAGTGCGGGAGCGTTCCCGTCAAGGACAGCGAGGTCTGCATAAGAAATCTGCGGTCTTTTAAGAAGCTCGATAAACTTTACTCCCTGGTTTATCGGAGATGTACCCTTTTGTGTGAGCATTGCGTTAAGCTCCTCGGTCGGATAGACAGTAGCCTTTTTGATACGCTCGGTTTCCGCTTCAAGCATTTTCTTACGCTTTAAAAACCTGCTGTATCTTTCCTCGGAAACAAGCCCGTACCTTCTGCCGATTGGCAAAAGGCGCTCGTTTGCATTGTCCTGTCTTAATATCAGCCGGTATTCGCTTCTGCCTGTCATCATTCTGTACGGCTCGACGCAGCCCTTTGTCACAAGGTCGTCAATCAGCGTGCCTATATACGAGGTAGTGCGGTCGGGAATATACTGCTCGCCGCCCTTTATCTTCATTGCGGCGTTAAGACCTGCGATAAGCCCCTGCACCGCCGCTTCCTCATAGCCGCTGGTACAATTGAACTGCCCTGCACCGAAAAGTCCCGACAGCTTTTTAAACTCCAAGGTGGGATACAACTCCAGCGGATCACAGCAGTCGTATTCGATAGCATAGGCGGGGCGCATAATCTCTACATTTTCAAGCCCCTTTATTGTGCGCAGAAACTGTATCTGCACATCCTCAGGAAGCGAGCTTGACATACCCTGAAGATAATATTCATCGGTATCAAGTCCCATCGGCTCTACAAAAAGCTGATGACGGGACTTGTCGGAAAATCTCACTATCTTATCCTCTATGCTCGGACAGTAGCGAGGACCGACGCCCTCAATCCGTCCCGCGTAAAGGGGAGAACGGTGGAGATTTTCAAGTATAATACGGTGTGTTTCGCTGTTGGTGTAGGTGACGTAGCACTTGACCTTGTTTTCCAGCTTGAACTGATTGTCAAAGCAGAACGGAGTAATATAATCGTCCCCCTGCTGCTCCTCCATGACGGAAAAATCAATTGACCGCCTGTGGACTCTTGCGGGAGTGCCTGTCTTAAATCTCCTTATGCCCAGTCCGAGCTTTTTAAGGCTTCCTGTCAGCATATCGGCGGCGCAGACGTTATCCGGACCGCTTTTGTAGTTAAGCTCGCCGATATGTATTTTTCCGCCGAGATAAGTACCCGTTGTTATAATAACGCAGTCGGCAGGATAGAATGCGCCGAGCTTTGTCTTAACACCCGTCACACTATCCCCCTCTGCGCAGATTTCCGTAACCTCTGCCTGCTTTATCGAAAGGTTTTGTGTCTGTTCAAGAACGGATTTCATATAGGTGTGATATTTCACCCTGTCGCTCTGAACTCTCAGCGAATGAACCGCAGGACCCTTGCCCCGATTGAGCATACGGGACTGGATAAAGGTCGCGTCTGCCGCCCTGCCCATTTCGCCGCCGAGGGAATCCAGCTCCATAACAAGCTGTCCCTTTGCCGAGCCGCCGATACAGGGGTTGCAGGGCATATTGGCAATAGCGTCAAGGCTTAATGTGAACACGGCGGTCTTACAGCCGAGCCTTGCTGATGCGAGCGCCGCCTCACAGCCTGCGTGCCCTGCGCCTATAACTATAACATCGTAATGCTCAAGTGTGTACATAATCTTCCTTTGCCTTTGTCTTGTGTTCCATGTGGAACAATTCTGTTTATCCGCTTTGTAATGCCCTTTACGAAATTTAAAGGGCGGTTTTTTACTTCTATGACTGTTTTAAAATGCAAATATGTTCCCCGCCGCCTGTGTGACGGGGAACATACCGCTTTTTATTCTTCGGAATTGTCAGCGGGTTCTTCCTTTTCAGTCGCTTCCTTTTCCATTTCCTCAGCCGCTTCCGCCTCGGCAAGTGCAATTTCCTCATCGCTTGCCTGCTCAACAGCTTCTATATCCGCTGAATCGTCATGCTCCGTTCTTGTAAAGGTTACTACCCTGTCATTCTCGGCAAGCTTCATAACTCTTACGCCCATGCCCGGACGGCGCATTACCCTTAAATCATTCGCCCTGATACGGATTATTACTCCGTCGGTGCTGATGAGAATTACATCGTCGTCCTCCTGTATTGAGCGTATGCCGCATACAAAGCCTCTGTCCTCTCTCATCTTGTAGTTTTTAAGGCCGTTGCCGCCTCTCATCTGCTTGCGGTAATCGGACAGCGCGCTCATTCTGCCGTAGCCCTTGTCCGTTACAGTGAGTATTCTCATATCGTCGCTGTATACCTTTGCCGCCCCGACAATGTAGTCGCCCTCTTTCAGCTTTATCGCACGCACGCCTGCGGCAAGTCTGCCCATACTGCGTACTCCGCTTTCCTCAAAGTGAATTGCCATACCGAGATGCGTCGCAATTACCACGGAGCTGTCGCCCTCGGTTAAGTGCGCCGCCGCTATCTCATCCCCCTCGGCAAGCGCAATCGCTCTTAAACCGTTCTTTCTGACATTCTTGAAGTCGGAAAGCGGCGTTCTCTTAATCTTGCCGTGCTTGGTGATACATACAAAGAACTTGTTTTCTGCAAAGTCAGAGGTTTTCAGCATTGCCGCAACTCGCTCATTTTCGGAAAGCTGGAGCAGATTTACTATGTTCGTGCCTCTGCTCTGCTTTGAGCCCTCGGGTATCTCGTAGCATTTGAGCTTATACATATTACCAAAATTTGTAATAAAGAGAATATTGTCATGCGTTGAGCTGATGAACATATCCTCGACAAAGTCCTCGTCACGCTGCTTCATGCCCGATACGCCCCTGCCGCCTCTCTTTTGCAGATTGTATACGTCGGTCGGCTGGCGCTTGATATAGCCTATGTTGGTGTAAGTAAGTACACATTCCTCCTGCGGGATAAGGTCCTCAATGTCAACCTCTCCGCTGACAGGCTCAATCGATGTTCTCCTCTCGTCGCCGTACTTGTCCTTGATTGCGGTAAGCTCGGTTTTTATAATCTCAACCACTCTGCTCTCGTTTGCAAGTATGTCAAGGTAGTCGTTTATCTTATCCATAATTTCCGCAAGGTCGGATATAACCTTGTCGCGCTCAAGTCCCGTCAGCTGTCCGAGCCTCATCTGAACAATTGCGTCCGCCTGTTCCTCGGAAAGTCCTATCTCATGCTCAAATTTAACGTCCTTGTACTCATCTCCCATAGCTCTGCGTAAAAGCATGGAGAGGTCGTCCTCCTTAAAGCGCTCCATTAAGCGTTCCTTGCCCTCAGGTATAGTCTTTGAAGAACGCAGAATTGATATAACCTCGTCTATGTTGTCAATAGCAAGCAAAAAGCCCTGCAATATGTGCGCCCTGTTTCTTGCCTTGTTCAGCTCAAAATTGGTGCGTCTTGTTATAATATTCTTCTGGAAAGAGATGTAGTTATCCAGTATTTCGGGGAGAGTGAGCAGCTTCGGCTCGCCGTTTACAAGCGCAATCATAATTACGCCGACGGTATCCTGAAGCTGGGTAAAGCTGTACAGCTTGTTGAGTACAACCTGTGCGTTTGCGTCCCTTTTCAGCTCCATAACGATACGCATACCGTCCTTGTCGCTCTCGTCACGAAGAACGGAAATACCCTCTATACGCTTTTCACGCATAAGCTGTCCTATGCTTTCAAGCAGTCTTGACTTGTTTACCATGTAAGGAATTTCTGTAACGACTATCCTCGTGTGAGTTTTTTCCTCCACTATCTCGGCTCTGCCTCTGAGTATTATCTTGCCTCTGCCGGTGTAGTATGCCGAGCGTATGCCGCTGTATCCCATGATAACGCCGCCAGTCGGAAAATCCGGTCCCTTTACGCAGTCAAGCAAATCCTCAATGCCACAGTCGGGGTTTTCCATTTTCATTATAACTGCGTCGCTTATCTCCCGCAGATTGTGCGGGGGAATATTTGTAGCCATGCCGACAGCTATACCCGTACTGCCGTTTACAAGCAGGTTGGGAAACCTTACAGGCAGGACGGCAGGCTCTTTTAATTTATCGTCATAGTTTGTGCCCCAGTCGATGGTGTCCTTGTTTATATCCTGCAAAAGCTCGCTTGCAATTCTGGACATTCTTGCTTCGGTATAACGGTAAGCGGCAGGCGGATCTCCGTCTATAGAGCCGAAGTTGCCGTGACCGTCAATGAGAGGATACCTCAAGGAGAAATTCTGTGCAAGTCTGACAAGCGCGTCATATACGGAAGCGTCGCCGTGCGGGTGATATTTACCGAGCACCTCACCGACGGTGTAGGCACACTTTCTGTAAGGATTTGACGAGGTGTTGTTAGACTCGTTCATGGTGTATATTATTCTTCTGTGTACGGGCTTTAAGCCGTCACGCACATCCGGCAGCGCTCTTGAAACAAGCACCGCCATCGAATACTGCATGAAGCTGTTTTTCATTTCGCTCTCTAAATCTACGTTTATCAGCTTTTCCGTCGCCGTACTGAATTCCTTTATTTCCTTTTCCATTAAGCTTTCCTCTCGCTCTTATTTTTTCGGTTTTGTATCACAGCAGAGCCTTTTCGGTAAGTATTCCCCTTATCCTTTCCTGCTCCTCGTCGGTAAGACATCTCTTGGGATAAAGATAAATAAGCCTTCTGTTTACAAAGAGTAAAAACATCTTGTCATTTTCCAAAGCGTCAATATAATCCGAGCCGAAGAACAGCTCCGTCACATCCTCTGTCGGCTCGCTTTGCTTTTCTTCGGAATTGCCGGCTTGCTCTGATACTGCGGATTTATCTTCACCGGCTTCTTCACTGTCGGCGCTTTCGTCCTGCTGTATAACGGTGGTAATTACAATCCTGTCTGAGTAAATCTCGGAGATGTAGGTTTCCTCGCTCAGCGAGCTTAACGTTGCGAGCAGCTTTCTCTTTATCATGACAGGCTTGTACCAGGTAAGGAATGTCATACCCGCCGCAATGCCTATAAGCAGATAGCCGTAAAAGTTTGCGTTATCCCTTATCACAAAGTCAACGCCGAGTACAAGTGCAATGAGGTACACCACGGTGTAGATTATGTTTCTCTTGAACTGATACTTTTTTTGAAATAATGAGAAGCCCTCGCCTATCTCATCAAGCGTCATGGAATATTTTATTTTAAGCAGTAATTCACCCATAAGGTCCTTTCCTTATCCTAACATCAGTATTATTGCGCCGATTGTAAAGCACGCAACGGCACACACCGCCGAAACAATCGAATCAATCAGCTTTCCCTTTTTGAGGAAAATCGGCACGCTGACAGCCGCAGGTGAGCAAAGCACGAACATCGCCATCGACAGGAAAATCTTCATTTCAAGCGTACCCGTCACAAGACAGAATGCCGCAAACGCCCACATAAGCCCGCACAGCACGCCGCAGAATTTTCTTGCACTGTAAAGCGGAGCAAGCTCCTTTTCAAGCTCCTCCTCCTGCTTTATACGGATTTCGGCAAGTCTTTTCTGCTCCTTGTCCGTTTCGTACTGCATTTTGAGCCTTTCTGCCTGCTCCTCTCTTCGCTTTTGCAAAAGCTCCTTTTCGGACAGTTCGTTTTCCGTGCCGCCGTTTATTATTTCATCGCTCATAAAATTATCCTTTACTGTTATAGCCGCCGCAGTTCAATAAGGGCTTGCCCCGTCATTATAGCCAACGCAGTTATATATCAAGGTCGGTGACATACCTTGCGTTCTGCTCGATAAATTCCCTTCTCGGCTCAACCTTGTCGCCCATGAGAATTGAGAATATCTCGTCGGCTCTTGCGGCGTCCTCAAGGTTTACCCTCAGCATTGTTCTTGTTGAGGGATCCATAGTGGTTTCCCACAGCTGTTCAGGATCCATCTCACCGAGACCTTTATAGCGCTGTACCTCCACCCTTGCGTTGCTCTCGCCCGCAAGCTCTGCGATATAACGGTCACGCTCCTCGTCGCTGAAGGCGTACTTTACCTTTTTGCCCCTGAATACCTTGAACAAGGGCGGCTGTGCTATATATACGTGTCCATGCTCTACAAGGGGGCGCATAAAGCGGAAGAAGAAGGTCAGCAGCAGCGTTCTGATATGCGAGCCGTCAACATCGGCATCCGCCATTATTACAACTCTGCCATAGCGGAGCTTGGTAATGTCAAAATCCTCGCCTACTCCCGTACCGAGAGCCTTTACGACAGGCTGGAGCTTCTCGTTGCTGTAAACCTTGTCTACCCTTGCCTTTTCTACATTGAGCATTTTACCCCACAGCGGCAGAATAGCCTGGAAACGTCTGTCCCTGCCCTGCTTTGCCGAGCCGCCCGCAGAATCTCCCTCGACGATGTAAACCTCGGTCTTTGTCGGATCGGTGTCGGAGCAGTCCGCAAGCTTGCCGGGAAGTCCCGCACCGTCCGCAACGGATTTTCTTTTTGCCTCCATCGCCTTTTTAGCCGCATCTCTCGCCGCCTGTGCGTTGATACACTTCTGCGCTATTGTGGCAATGGTGTCGGGGTGTTCTTCAAAATAATATGTCAGCTTTTCAGATGTAATCTTGTATACCACGGGGCTTACCTCGGGATTGCCGAGCTTTCCCTTGGTCTGTCCCTCAAACTCACATTCCGGAAGCTTTACCGAGATAACGGCGTTGATAGCCTCTCTTATAGCCTCGCCGCTTAAGGGTACAAATTCCTTGGCCTCGTCGTTTTTCTTCTTGGATTTCTTATTCAGCGCCGCCTGCTGTTCCTTATAGGTTTTTACAAAGTCGTTGATGACCTTGTTCAGCGCCTTTTTGAAAGCAACCTCATGCGTACCGCCGTCAACGGTGTGAATATTGTTGGCAAAGGAGCGAAACGCCTCGCTGTTAAAATCGGTGTTGTACTGGAAAGCAATTTCAACGGATATATTCTCAAGCAGTCCCTCAATGTAAACCACATCGGGGTGGAGTGCCTGCGCTCCTCTCTTTTTCTGTAACCATTCAACATAGCTTACAATACCGCCCTCGTAGCACATATCCTCAGAGCGTACATCGTTTTCGTCACGCTCGTCGGTAAGAACTATCTTTAGTCCGCCGTTTAAAAACGCCTGCTCACGCAGTCTGTCAAGCAGAATATCGTACTTATACTCTATGCTGTGGAAGATAGTCGGATCGGGCTTGAAGCGCACGATAGTACCCGTCCTGTCGGTAGTGCCGATTACCTTCATCTGCTCGTCATAGTGACCGCCGTTACGGAAACGCTGAAAATGTATCTCTCTGCCGTCATGCACCGTAAGCTCCAGCCATTCCGACAGCGCGTTTACAACGGACGCACCTACGCCGTGCAGACCGCCCGACACCTTGTAGCCGCCGCCGCCGAACTTGCCGCCCGCGTGGAGTATGGTGTAAACGACGGTTGCCGCGCTTATCTTCTCCTTTGGGTGAATACCCGTGGGTATGCCTCGTCCGTTATCCGCAACCTCAATTATGTTGTCGGGGAGTATGCGTACCTTTATCTCGGTGCAGTAGCCTGCAAGCGCTTCGTCTATTGCGTTATCCACAATCTCATAAACGAGGTGATGAAGTCCGCTTTCGCCCGTTGAGCCTATATACATACCGGGACGCTTACGCACCGCTTCAAGACCCTCAAGTATCTGAATGTCCTCTGCGCCGTATTCGCTGTCAACACGGGTATTATTTTCAATATCCTTAATTTCTCCCTCTATGAGAGCTTCTTTCTGTATTTCGTTGTTTTCTGTGAGTTCAGCCATGATTTTTCCTTTCAGCAAAGCCATTTCAAGCAATTTATCCGTCGGCTTTCTTCTTTTGCGTAATACTATATATAATTATACCACATTTAGCTTATAAAATCAAGAGATTTATGAAGTTTTGGGGCAGTTTTCAACCACCGTTGAGAAGTAATCGGGACATTAAAAACAAGGGAGAGCAGTCTTGTTCGCTCCCCCTGAAAAAAGCTGTCGCGTTAAAATCAAAATATACCTCTGGTTGAAAAACATTTGCGTGGAATTAAAAGGCTTCGCCTTTTAATTTCGACGACTTGAGAACAGTCAGCGGCAACCCGCCGCTTCGGTATAAATTTATATTGCTGCCGTTAAACCCGAGGGTGCAAAATAACCTCAATATTTTTTCATTATATATGCGCCAAAGAACAGTCAGCGGGGACTCGCCGCTTGAAATCTTTTCTTAATTGTCAGCGCCGAAACGCCCGTAATGTATACCGCATTTTTTGTCACCACAAAGCTTTTTGGCATTTCATAGGACGCATACCTTATCCTGCCCTGCTTCTGCAAAGCTCCCAGATAGCTGTTTACCGACTTGTTTACCGAGGTGCGCTCAATGTCGAACACTCCGATTATATCCTCTGCAAGCACCGATATATCTCCGCCGATGTGTATATACATATCCTTTTCCCTTACCTATGACAATTGCGTGAAGCTGCCGTTTTCAACCGTCCACACACTGCCCCTGTTTATTTTCTCAATGTCCTTTTTGTTACAGCAGGTAATAAATACCTGCGAGTTTTCTATGCTGTTCAGCACAAAGCCCTGCCTGTTCTCATCAAGCTCGCTTAATATATCGTCAAGTATCATTATCGGCGTTTCGTTCTTCTTGCGGATAATTTCAGCCTCAGCGAGCTTCAGTATCAGCGCAATGCTCCTTTGCTGTCCCTGACTGCCGTATTCCCTCGCATTTGCTCCGTTTAAGAAAAACAGCATATCGTCACGGTGTACACCGAATACCGTGCATCTCTGCTTTACTTCCCTTTCAAAGCTGTCGTTGAGCCGTTGCAAATAATTGTTATACATTAAGTTTAAATTTTCATATTCTAAACTATCAGTATTAAAAATATTGGAATAATATTTTATATTCAGCCTTTCTACGCCCGACAGCTCTTTATAAAGCCTGTCCGCCTCCTCACAAAGCTGTCTGAAATATTTCAGCCTGCCGTAGGTGACATTAAGACCCTCTGCCGCAAGCACGGTGTTCCAGCTTTCAATCTGAAGCCTTGCATCTTCCTTTTCAGCAGAATTTAAAAAGCTCAGCAGATTATTTTTATTTTTAAGAGTTTTATTATACCTTGACAGCTTTTTTAAATGCACCGGCGTCTGCATCATTGCAACGCTGTCAAGATAATCCCTGCGCTGCTTAGGATCTCCCTTTATCAGATTTAAATGTTCCGGTATAAATACCACATATTTTAACACTCCGTATAATTCGTAAGCGTTTTTTATCTCCAGACCGTTGTACTTTATCTCTTTTTTGTTATTCTTTATGCTAAATTCTATTATATTTTCCTTTTCATAGTCATACCTTGTGACGAAATATATTCTGATAAGGCAAGCGTTCCTTGTGTTATCAACGGAAAAAGGAATATAAGAGCTGAGCTTTGAAGTACGGAAAGACGGCCCCATGCAAAGCGTTATCGCCTCGCAGAGGTTAGTCTTGCCCTGAGCATTGTTTCCGCACAGCACATTCATGCTTTCGTGAAACTCAAACTCCGCTTCTCTTATATTCCTGAAATTCTTTACATACAGCCTTCTTATCTGCATCTTACTTCATAATACACTTATACTCTTGATCGTCAATCTGTATAATGTCGTTGTTCTCAATTTTTTTTCCTCTTAACTTGCAAACCTCGCCGTTTACCTGAACGGCTCCGTCCTGTATTGCGTTCTTTGCTTCGCCGCCCGTTTCACAAGCTCCGCTGAACTTTAAAAACTGTTCAAGCTTTATAAAGGGCGGTTTTACGGTAATGTTTATAATCATTTTTTCCTCCTTTTTCCACACAGGCTCAGAGCCTTGTATATTCTATCCTGCTTACATTGCTTTCAAGCGGTATAATAAGCGTCATATCATCGCCGTCCAGCAAATAAATCATTTTTATATATTCATTCTGCATTTTTATGGAAATAACGTTATCCTCTTCAAAAATGTACTCGGTTTGCTTGCCGTCAACCTCGACATATTCATCTGTTACCTTGAGAAAATTACCCTGCTGAGATTTCCATGTGCCGAATAACGGATGAGTTTTATCATTCCGCGACTTGCTGATAAACGCAAGGGTAACGCAAATTCCCACAAGCAAAATTACGGTCATAACTACAAGTATTACCTTGGGAACAATGCTCTTTTTTCTCACCGAGCTGCCGTCGCTGTGCTTTATTACAAAGTCAACAATATCAAAATCGTCATTCTTACCTGCCGCAACAAAGCCGTCATCTCTTTTTTTCTCAGTTACGGCTTCATTCTTTTTCGGCTTGTCAAGATTGTTCTGCCTTAAAAAATCCTCAAAATCCGCATATTCTTTTTTACTATCAGTTATATTATTGTTGTTTATACTGTTTGTATCATTACCGTATTGGAAATTTGCCTTGTTAATTTTGTTATCAGCCATAAAATCCCCTCCTCAACAATACAATATGTAATAATTAAAACAATTTATACTCTATGAAGAATTTCAGGGCTGTCGCTGTCAGGAGAATATATTGAAATTTCCGAGCCCTGAATTATTACGGTATAGCTTTTAACCTCATCGCCTCTTTGAAGCACCAGCGTTTTGCCGTCTTTGAGGGTATAGCCGTACAGCACGCTGTAATCGTTGAGCTTTGAGCTTATGGTAAGGGTGTTTTCATCAAAGACGTATTTTCTGTTTTTATCGTCCGTTTCCCATTCGCCCAAAAGAAAATTTGAATTTAATTTGCTTATTATCACAAAGGATATTACAGCTATCGCCGCAACAGCAAAGATAATGTATAAAATCAGCCTGTTCTTTCTGAAGATTTTCATTTTATCTTCTTCTTACCGGAGCGATTATGAATACGAAGCTGTCCGACTGAAGCGGCTTTATTATAAGGGACTGAGTACCTGTTGTGGTAAACTCGAATTTTACCTCGTCACATTCGGTAGCTCTTAGTGCCTCAAGCAAATATCTGCTGTTAAAGGCAATGGTAAATTCCTTTCCACTGTACTCACAGCCTATCTTCTGGTCGAGCTTTCCGACAGAGGTTTCGCAGAAAACTCTGAGGGTGTCGTCGTTAAAGGTAAGCACAACGGGAGAAACTATCTTATCGTTGAGCAAAAGCAAGGTTCTGTCAACACATTCCATAAGACTCCTTACATTTACCTTTGCGAAAATTTCGGGAGTTGCCGAGAGCAGCTTTGTATAGTCAAAGAAGTTTCCTTCAAGAAGTCTTGAGAATATTGTATATTTCTTGGTTTTGAAAATGCTCTGATTTCTGTCAACGCTGACTGTCGCAATGTCGTTTTCATCGTCGGATAACAGCTTTAATATTTCGTAAAGCGTCTTTGCGGGAACTACAAAATCAAAATCCTCATGCAAAAGCTCTTCTCTTCTGAGTGCAATTCTGCTTCCGTCAACAGAGGCGGCATTAAGCACATTGTCAAGAATTTCAAACTTTGTGCCCATCAATACGGGGTTTTTATCCACTACCGCAACCGCATACACCGTCTGACGGATAAGGCTTTTAAGCAAAGGCTCGCTTATTTCAAAGCTCTCGGTGTGGGATAATTCGGGGAGCTTTGGATATTCCTCGCCGCTTATTGCAGAAATATTGTATACAATGTCCTCGCACGAGAGCTTCAGCCTTAACGGCTCATATTCCTCAAAGGTAATATCACCGTCCGGCATTTTTCTCACAATGTCGCAGATAAGTCTGGAATTAAGCACCAGCTCACCGTCGCTTTGCGAGGTAACGGGAATTTCCGACTTTATTCCTATTTCAAGGTCATAGCCCGTCACGGTCAGAATGTTGCTTTCGCATTTGAAATGTATTCCCTCAAGTGCGGAAATCACGGATTTTGTAGAAGCCGCCTTAGATGTGGTGGTAAGAGATTCAAGTATGTCGCTTTTCTTTACTGTAAAGCCTATCATAAAAACGTTTCCTTTCAAAAAATGGTATTTCGGAATTTCAACCGAGGAAATGAATTTTATTTGTATTTTCAGCGCCGCAGGCGCACAATAATTTAAATTAAATTAATTTATTTAGGAGGTGTCGGTGGGGGGTGTTGAAACTGTTTAATGCTGCGCAGAGTACGTAAGACAAGCCTTTTGTTAGCGTCAACAGATTGTTGATTTGTGGTTGAATTACGGTTAAATGTTGTTAAATCATTTTCAACATATTTAACAGCGTTTGAACAATCAACATTTTCAACATTTTTCAACCTGTTGAAATCAACAACTTGTGGAATACGGCGAACCGCCGCAGGCAATTCTCGGACGCACATAAGCGGCGAGCCGCCGCAGGCAATTCTCAAACGCATATAAAAAGTGCAGAAGCTAAG
>CALXBK010000023.1 GCA_944386545.1 uncultured Ruminiclostridium sp. | reverse complement strand
CTTGCCATTGCTTTTCCCTCCTGTGTTTATTATAGCACTTTGGGGGTGGGTGTTACAACTTTATTATAGCACATCACTTGGTTGTTTTGGGCTTATAATTTTTGTTAAGGTGTTCTATGTAGTCCCACAAAGTCTGCTTTGAAAGCTCGTCCGAGAACGCTTCGTACTGCAACAAATCGATTTTATACGCTCGGATAGTTTTCTCACTGAGCTTTTTATGGTAACGGCAGTAATTCAGAAACTCGTCAATGTGCAATTTGTATTCAAACATAATGGAAAACTCCTTTAATTTTTAGTATTAGCAAATTTGACATTTTCGTCAAATTGAACAAATGAAACAGAAATTTATTCTTATCGCTTGATTCAGTTTACATCTATTATACCAGAGTTTTTAGAGTTCGACAAATTCCGACAAATTGTGGAAATTCACGAATTTTGTAAGATTAAATTGACATATAGGGGATTTAGTGTTATATTTATAGTGAGAAAGTTTAATGAGTGATAACTTCAAATTATAGAACATATTTATTTAGAAAGGTATTTTTATGAAAAAGTATTTTCATAGCAAATCAGAATTCATCTTATTAATAATAAGTCCTGTATTGTCTATTGTATCTTTTGTGTTGGCTTACTATTTGGATCCATTAAAATATTCGTCGCAAACCTCGCTAGCAGCTATCCCTGCTTTTTTGCTTTCAATCATTATATTAATAATCGGTCAAATCATATCTACTCATACTGAAGTGAAAAAAGTATCAGCTGATTCTGAAAAAATCTGTGAAACTGTAAAAAAATTATTTGCATGTTACAAAAATGGGAACTCCTAAAAATGCTTGGAAATACATAACAGATAGGTTACCCGTTTTGGAATATGTACAAAACACTTCTTTTAATTTTGGTGATGAAAATGAACAAACGTGTGAGCGCTTATATGATGATAATTTATATACACAGTCACTTGCAGAAATTGCAAAATATATTAACCGTGGCTTAAGATGGCAAGATATAGGAGATAAAAGTGCTATAGGACGTTTTCAAACAATCCACGATAAAGTTAGTCATAAATGCACAGGACAATATTAATATAAAATAATTAGTCAAAAAGAGCCACAAATAGGATTTATTATTTTAACTTATAAAGACGGAATGACAGAAGTTCTTTTTAATTGGGATTTTCGTGATGTTCCGCTGGATCCAGTAGTTCTTTTATCAAGAGATCAAGAAATCTTAACCATGTTTGCAGCCCAGTATAAAGGACTTTGGAGAGTTGGTGTAGAGAATTATGATAGCAAAGCTATAAGATCCACCTCATAAAAGTATCTGTTAGTCATCGTTTGATCCTCATTCATCCATTTGCGCAGATATTCAGCTGATTTATCTGAAATGTGTTGGCAGGTCCGTTCAATCATCCCATTGTAATATGGTATGAAGTCCTTTGGAAATGGACTAGACCGTTCAAATAGTTCAAATTCAAAGTGCTTATTTTTATAATGAGATTTCTTAAGAACATCAAAAGTTCTGTCAAGATCGTAATGATGAAATTTGTTGCTACTCTCTGTTGCCATCCTTAAATCGACCTCTATGTTTTGTCGTTCAAAAGTCGGCATTGGGCCAAAACGTATTGAAGCTCCATCGTATTGGCGTACTGCTAATGCTCCTTTTGGATTTTTTAAAGACAATGCTTCAACAAATGAAGTAAGGTCTTTTATATACGGAAAAATATTAAATGCCAGTGTTAAATCACTTGGTGGAATTTGTTTTAAATCTTCTTCTAAATTTAAGTGCATTAATGTTACTTTCCTATCCCAAGATTTACTCCTTTTTTGAGCAAGATATAATGACTCCTCATCACTATCTATACCAATAAATTCACATTCTTTTGGAATATAATTGTTTAAAAGTTCCAACCATAGACCTGTAGCACAACCCAAATCCAAAATACTATTGGGATGAAGGTGAGATAATCTTTTAGCAACAGCGGTTCTTTCTGGTATTTTTGCTTTATGATGATTATCGAGCCAAGCACTATCTGCTAGGGGCCTTCCTGTTGAATTTTCTTGTGAAATCATAAATTTTTCTCCTTATAAAATAATAGTTTATGTTCTATAATTTGAAGTTATCAACGCTTGATAAAAACAGCTCATTGTATCCATTCATAAGATACAATGAGCCATTTTTCTTATTAACTTCTCTGATACCTCACCGCCTTTTCAAAATTAATGATGCCATTAATCCTCTTGACCTCATCCGTACACATAGCACGGAGTTTTATCATTGTACCAGTGCATGAGACCTCGTTCTTTTTCCTCAAACATTGTAAAATCTTCAATAAATCGGTTTATCTCCGATTCATAAGCCAAAGCTTCATAGCACGGGATTTCCTCGTATTCCTCGTCATACCGGCATTCCGGCTCTCTGTTGATTTCAAGCGGACAGTAGAATTTTAATTCCTGTAAATGATTCTGCATATGATTTTCGTACAACAGTTTGGCGTTTGGAATATACTGGGCATATCTTGCATAGGGAGCACCCTCAGACTCTATTAACAAGGCGTCGCCCTGTTGCTTGTCGTAGATCAGCAGACAATGATGTACGCCGTTGCCGTACCACATACTGTTAAGGTTTTTGCTTATGAGATCGTTATTGCACATCGGAGCGTGTTTCAGCCTCTCAAATTCTTCGGTCGGAACAGACACAGCTTTTTCCACCACGCAAGTGTACGTTTTGAATTCAGGTTCTTTGCGAAGCAGATTTGTGTTGATCACAAGTTTTTCGTTCATTGACATGCCTCCGTTCGTTTTAGGTTTTCTTTTTAATAGTATAGTTGTTACATGGGTATCACGACCTTCCTTGAGAAATAAAAAAAGACCGTTTTGTCGTTGATCACATTTCGTGATATTAGACAAAACGGTCTTGAAAACTTTGTGAAAGTTTTTTGTAAAAAAACGGCAGGCTGAGAGCGAAATCTGCTCAAAGCGTGCCGATTTGTTTGACAATATGCAGTTGTCGAGGGTTCAAATCTCTTTTCAGCTGAAAAGCATCTACGGTTTTCACCTTAAATTTTTACGCGTCAAAATGCAAGAAAACCGCGTAGATACGCGGTTTTCAGGGTGGACATCTTTTTTGTTCCACAAATATGGTTGCGGGAGCTGGATTTGAACCAACGACCTTCGGGTTATGAGCCCGACGAGCTACCCCTGCTCCACCCCGCGATATTTATACACTTGTTATCGGTGCTTGTATATTATAACACGGTTATGTACTTTTGTCAAGCGTTTTTTATTATTTTTTTCGAAATTTTAACTCTGTGTCGAATTTTGCAGAGCGTTTCTTTACATTACAGCGAAACGCTCTGCCCTCCGACAAGTCAGCGGACTTCGGTTTTCTTTATTTTAAAGAACAGCCTTAAAAATCCCGCAAGTATTCTCGGTGTTTTGTAGATAACGATTTTCATGTTATGTAACCTCTCTTTCAGCAGAAAAACAACAGCCAAACGCCAAGAGCGATAAGCAGCAGAGAGAGAATTACAAGCAGAGCCTCCGCAGACATACAGGTAAGGCAAATTATCACGCCCGCCGCCCCGATTATTATTGCGGGAAACCTGCATCCCCTGCCCGGTCTGCGCCTTCTCATCATGTAAATACCTCCCTACCGCTTAAAGTTATTACACTTTATTCGCATGGGAGGTTTTTGGTTACCATTTATTTTTTTACCATCATAATAAGCACCGTTCCTTTATGTGCCGTTATAACGCAGTCGGTGCTTTCTTTAAATTCGTTGCTTACTCCTATCGGAAAGCTTCTTTTGAGCTTATAGCGTGAAAGCTCGTATTCCGCGCCTTCAATGGACACAACCGCGCTTTTGCTTACGGAAAAAACCGAAAGATAGCGTGATAATTCGGCAGAGAGCGTGCGGGTATCGTTTTTTATTATCATCGCATTGCACTCGTCTCCAATAATTTCCGCCCAGACACCCTTTTTCAGCAAATATATGAGAACAGACAAATTTGCTATCGTCTGATCCGTTCTTCCGCCGCAAGCACCCACAAGGCAAATATGCCGAAAACCCTTTTTTAAGGCAAGCTTAACCGCAAGGAGAGTATCGGTATCGTCCTTATGTGCAGGAGCTGTTACGGTTTTTATATCTGAGGGAATGTCAGACTTAATGCTGTCTAAATCCCCGACAACCATATCAGGAGCTATTCTCGCGTCAATCGCCTTGTCATAGCCGCCGTCGGCGCAGATAACAAAATCATTTTCCGAAATCTCAACATTGCGGCACGGCTCAGGACCTCCGCAGATTATCAAGCATCTTTTCATTGTTTATCCTTAAATTCCCATTCGTTTAATTTGCCTGCTTCTTCAACAAGCCTTGCATAGCTCTGATAGCGCGACTGATTTATAATACCGCTTCTGACAGCCTCGGTAACGGCACAGCCGCTTTCCTTAAGATGAACGCAGTCACGAAATCTGCACTTTCCGATGTATTCCGAAAATTCACGAAATGAAAATTGAATCTCGTTTTTGGGAATAAAGCCGTATTTGCTTACCTCAACCGCCGAGAAACCGGGAGTATCGGCGATATATCCGCCGCCGTCGAAAGCAAACAGCTCAACCTGCCTCGTGGTATGTCTGCCTCTGCCGAGTTTTTTGCTGATTTCGGCGGTTTCTCTTGTCATTCCGGGAAAGAGATTATTCATAAGGCTGGATTTTCCCACGCCCGAATTTCCTATTAAAGCAGAGAGCTTGCCGGATATATAGTCCTTTATCTCAGCCGTACCGTCGCCCGTTCTATTGTCAATATAGAAAACTCTGAAATTACAGTTGCGGTATATATCCGCAAAATCCCGGCAATCCTGTATATCCTGCTTTGTGAAAACAAGAACAGGCTCAATCTCTTTGCTTTCAAAAATCGAAATCAGCTTGTCGGTAACAAGCGGATTTGGAGCAGGATCAACCGCCGATGAAACAATCAGCGCACAGTCAAGATTTGATAGCGGCGGTCGTATAATATGGTTTTTACGTTCCTCAATGTCACAAATAAGCGGAACTGCGTTTTCCTCAAGCAGAACAGAAACTCTGTCCCCTGCACAGGGAGAAATTTTATTTTTTCTGAAAATTCCTCTGGCGTTACATGACAAAACGCCGTCGGGGACAGCTACATCGTAACTGCCGCCGACAGCCTTTGTTATAATACCTTGTAAGTATTTCCCGTTCAAAGACATACCTCGTGGTCACTCGAAAATTGCCGCGTCATCGTCACCGACGCCGATAAGCTCGGGAGTCGGATCTGATGATTCGGAAATTGTTGCGTCAGTTTCAGGTGCGGGGGTTTCCGAAGCAGGAGTTGATTCCGGAGTGGGTGTTGTCTCCGAAGTAGGTGTTGTTTGGGGAGCAGGTGTTGTTTCCGGAGCAGGCGTTGTTTCGGGAACAGGAGGTGTTGTGGTTGTTTCGGGCGCCACATAAACGAGCTTTGCAAAAAGCTCATTCTTAAAGAACTTGACATCCTGCTCAACTTCCTCTGTTGTAAAGTCAACATCAACCTCGGTAAGCACGCCGTTCAGAGATTCGTCCAGCTTATTTGTAATCTTAACAGTGTAAGTGGTAAGCTCAGAGCCGCTGACATCAATTGTTATAGTCTTGCCTGAATTTACTGCCATATCCCGTTCTTCCTTGCGGAAGGAAACGCCGTCCTTGAAGTATTCAAAAATGAATGTGCCCGTATTTTCTACACCCGAGGGGAGCTTGAAGGTAAGAGTAGTTTCGATCAAAAGCTCCTCGCCGTTGCAAACGGTAAGCTCTATCTCGGTTTCTTCATCTACGGTGGAGTTTTCAGCCACACTCTGACTGATTATCTGTCCTTCTTCAAATTCATTGCTCGGACCTTCAACGAACTTCAATTTAAGATTTTTCTTCTCTGCCTCAGCCTGTGCTTCCTCCATAGTCATGCCGATGAACTTAGGTACATTGACTGCCTTGAGTCCCTTGCCGATGCTTACATATACCTTGATTTCAGTACCCTGGTCAACGGTAGAATGTGCGGCAGGCTCGGTCTTAACTACATATCCCTCGCTTATCTCATCATGCTCGATTTTGATAATCTTCGGGACAAGTCCGTTCTTTTTCAGCTTTATCTCAACATCCTCAAAGGTAAGGTTTGAGTAATCCTCAAGCGTTATCTCCTGCGGTCCGTTGCTTATTACGATTTCAACGATGGAATTTTTCTTTATTGTTCTTCCGGCGGGAGTCTTTTGCTCCATAACCTCCATCTCATCGTACTCGGTGGAGTACTCTCTGTCAACCTCAAGATTAAGGTACGGATACTTTTCGCAAACCTCATCGTACGTCATACCTATGAGGTTGGGCATTGTTATTTCATCATCAGTGCCGCTTGAGGTAGGAATATTTCCCGTAACTATCGTAAATATAAGCCATGCGGTCATAATTACGAACACGGACGCTACGCCGAAAAGAATGGGGAGAAGCGGAGAACGGCGTTCTTCAATCTCATCATCATCGTCGTCCTCATCGTACAAATCATCTTCATCCTCAAGCTCATCATCGTAAAGATCGTTATTCTTGGGAGCGTTATTCTCCGGCTTGTCAAAATACTTTGTCGTGCCGTCGGTTGAGAAGTATTTGTATTCAAATACGATACTGGGATCCTTTTTAAATTCCTCAATATCGTTTATCATCTCACCTGCTGTCTGATAACGCATGGAAGGCTCTTTCTGCATCGCCTTGAGGGTTATCTCCTGAAGTCCCTCGGGAATTGTGGAATTAATCTCGCGCAAGGGCTTGGGAATTGACTGCATGTGCTGTAAAGCAATAGAAACGGGAGTTTCTCCGTCAAATGGCTTTTGTCCTGTCAGCATTTCATAAAGCATAACGCCGACAGAATAAATATCGCTCTTTTCGTCCGTAACCTCACCTCTCGCCTGCTCGGGGCTGATGTAGTGAACGGAGCCTATCGCCTTTTCGGAGATTGTTCTGTCCGTTTCGCGGTTGAAGCGGGCAATACCGAAATCCATGACCTTGATAGTGCCGTCTGCAAGAAGCATTACGTTCTGAGATTTTATATCACGGTGAACAATACCTCTGTCATGTGCGTGCTGTAAGGCTCTCAAAATCTGGATTGTAAAGAATACGGCATCCTTCCATTTAAGCACGCCCTGGAGCTTTATGTACTCCGCAAGGGAAATACCGTCAATGTACTCCATAACGATGAACTGAATGTTCTCATTAAAGCCGACATCAAAAATCTTTACAATATTGGGATGTGAGAGCAGTGCAATAGCCTTGGATTCATTTCTGAAGCGTCTTAAAAAATCCTCGCTTCCCGCAAATTCATTTTTAAGAATTTTTACGGCTACCGTTCTGTCCTCTGTTATGTCCTTAGCCTTATAGATGTCAGCCATGCCGCCGGCGCCTATAAGCTCTAAAAGCTCATATCTGCCGTCCAAACGCATACCTATCATGTTATCCATGTTGTTTTCCATAAAACCACCATTTCTCCGTATTTTTAAAAAGGCTCATACGGTAAGCCGTTATATTGATACCACAGCAACGGTGACGTTGTCCCTGCCGCCGTGATTATTGACATAATCTATAAGCCGTTCACAGCATTTTGAAATCGGAGCTTGCGCTATTACCTCGGCAATTTCCGTATCCTCTGCATAGGAGCTTAAACCGTCCGAGCAGAACAGAAGTAAATCGTCCTTTTTGACATCAAGCTCAAAATAATCCGGCTCAATGTAGCTTTGCACTCCGACTGCCTTTGTAATGCAATTTCTTTCGGGATGTACCTTGCTTTCTTCATAGGTAATAATTCCCTTTTCAAGCAGCTTTCTTATGTAGGTATGATCCTTCGTTATCTGCTGCATATTATCATCATAAAAAAAATAGCATCTGCTGTCGCCTACATTTATCAGATACGCTCTTTCGTTGTAGATAACTCCTGCAACACAGGTCGTACCCATACCCGCTTTATCAGGATCGGATGTTGCGGCGTCGTAAACCACGCTGTTTGCCCCTGTCACTGAGGTTATCAGTAGGTTTCTTATCTGATTGCCGGTTATATCCCTGCGAAAGCCCTTTTGCAGTCTTTCCTTAACAAAATCAACAGTCATGCTGCTTGCAAGTCCGCCGGCATTCTGACCGCCCATTCCGTCGCAGAGAATTACGGCAACTGCGTCATCGTCAAGCTCTCCTGCCCAGCAGTTATCCTGATTTTCTTCACGGCAATTACCTATGTCGGTCTTTGCGTAAACATTCATACAAGACAATACTCCCTTTACTTGTTATCGCGCCTGAGCTGTCCGCAGGCGGCACTAATATCCGCGCCGAGTGTGCGCCGCACGGTTGCGTTCAGTCCTCCGTCGTTGAGCATTTGCTTAAATCGCTCAACCGAAGCACTGCGCTTAAATTCTCCCTCTTTTATCTCGTTTACGGGGATAAGGTTTACATGGCAATTCTGCCCTTTAAGCAGCTTAATCAGTGCGTCTGCGTTTTCCTTAGTATCGTTTACCGCGTCAATAAGCGCAAATTCATAGCTTATCCGCCTGCCTGTTGCTTCAAAATAAGCCTTGCACGCCTTCATCAGTTCCTCTATCGGATAGCGGTCGTTGACGGGCATTATGGCACTTCTAAGCTCGTTTGTCGGAGCATGAAGCGATACCGACAAAGTAATGCCGAGCTTAAGCCGGGCAAGCTCATATATTCTCGGTACGAGTCCGCAGGTGGAAAGCGAAACATGGCGCAGACTCATATCCTCCTTTGAGTCAATGAGCCTAAGGAATTTTACCACATTGTCAAAATTGTCAAGCGGTTCTCCTATGCCCATCAGCACAATGTGATTTATATGTCTGCCGCTGTCTCTCTCGCTCTCGTAAATCTGCGAAAGCATCTCGCCGGGAAGAAGGTTTCTGACAAAGCCCGCCTTGGTCGAAGCGCAGAACTTACACTGCATTTTACAGCCTACCTGAGTTGATATACAAATGCTGTTTCCGTGCTTGTATTCCATAAGCACGGTTTCGACCTTTTCTCCGTCGGACAAACCATATAGATATTTTACAGTATTATCGAGGTCAGATACAAGTCTTTTTTGAATTTTTAGTGAGTTTATCCAAAAAAATTCGTCGAGCTTCTGCCTTAATTGTGCAGATAAATTAGTCATACTGTCAAAGTCTGTAACTTTGTGCTTGTGAAGCCATTCATATATCTGCACAGCTCTGAATTTTTTCTCTCCCCTTTTCTCCATCTCGGCAATAAGCTCGTCAAGAGTAAGGGATAATATGTCAATTTTTTGCATAATCTCCTTTGTCACAATCAATTAAATTCATGTATTTTTAATTTATGAACATTTATTTAATCTTTCTCAGCGTTGCGGTAAAGAACCCGTCTCCGCCCGTATCGCAGGGAAGCATGGTACGCTTGTAATCATGCGATACATTCTTAATGTTTACAGGAATTACAACGGGAACGAACTCGTCATGCTCCGCAAGGAATTTTTCTACTACATCGTCGTTCTCGTTTTTGCTTACCGTGCAGGTTGAATATATCAGCGTGCCGCCCGTCTTTACATAGGACGCCGCATTGGTAATAATTTTATACTGCGTTTGGGGGAGAAGCTCAAGGCTTTTCATGGGCTTGTACTTTATTTCCGGCTTTCTGCGGATTACTCCCAGTCCCGAACAAGGCACATCGCAGATAACCCTGTCCGCCTTAGGTATGTCGGGATTGGGGCTTGTAGCGTCGTTTACAGCCGCCGTTATAATGTCAAGTCCGAGCCGCTTTGCTCCGCTCTCAATAAGTGAAACCTTGCCGTCGTACAGGTCGTAGCCATAGATTTCTCCCCTGCACGCCATCATCTGGGCACAGGTAAAGGTCTTGCCTCCCGGGGCACAGCACATATCCACAATCGTTTCGTTGAAAATCGGCGAGATAATTTTACAGCAAATCTGAGAGGATATATCCTGTATATGGAACATCCCCTTTCTGTATGCGGCGCTCGCTTCAATGCCTCTTGTGTTGGCAAGCTCTATACAGCCGTCAAGCAGAGTGTTTTTTACAGCGGTGATTTTTTCCTTGGCAAGCTGTGAGATTACATCGTCAACGGAGTATTTGTATGTGTTGACTCTTGCGTATATCGGCGGTCTGCCGAAGGAGGATTTCAGCATTGCAAGCGTTTTTTGCTCGCCCAGCTCCCTGTTCCATTTCTTAATAAGCCACTTTGGGCAGGAATACTCTATTGAAAGCCTTGCCTCGCCCTCAAGCTCCTTGTAGTCAATCTTCTTTCCGTCACGGATGAAGCTGCGGAGTATTGCGTTCACAAATCCCCTTGCACCGCTTAAAGCGGGAGTATCCGCAAGCGCGACGCTTTCATTTACTGCGGCGCTTTCCGGCACGGAATCCATGAACAACAGCTGATAAAAGCCCATTCTGAGTATCTGTACAACGGCAACCGAAATTTTATCAAATTCGATTAACGAGTAGTATCTTATCAGGTAGTCAAGCGTCATTTTACGCTCAAGCACACCGTAAAAAAGTGCGGTAACAAACGCTCTGTCACGCACTCCCGCATTTTGGGAGGTAAGCACATTATCGAGTATTATATTGGAATACGCACCCTCTGAGTCCATTTTAACAAGGAGGTTAAGAGCAATTTGTCTGGCACTTTTCATGTCGATACCGTCCTTTTGTAACGATTATTTGTAATTAATCTCTCCTTGATGTCATCGAAATAAGTCTTAAAAGCTGTATCAAGGCAGTTGCAAGCGAAGCGACATAGGTCATTGCCGCCGCTGTAAGAGTCTTTTTTGCGCCCGTATATTCTGCGCCGTAGAGTATTCCCTGGCTCTTTATAGTAGAGAGCGCGCGGCGGCTTGCGTTAATCTCAACAGGCAGTGTTATAAGCTGGAAAAGCACTATTGCCGCAAACAGGACAATGCCTGCGGTCCTCAGTGCGGGGAGCTGAAAGAAAATGCCGAGAATAAACAGTATCATCCACGCATACGAGCCGATCTGTGCAACGGGAAGAATTGCCATTCTCAGCTTTATCGCGCCGTAATTCGTAGCATACTGGATTGCATGTCCCACCTCATGAGCCGCAACTCCGATTGCACCGACCGAGGTGCTGTTGTATACCGACTGAGAAAGCGAAACAGTATTTGTCCTCGGATTGTAGTTATCGGTAAGGTTTCCCGGTATCATCGTTACCTGCACATCGTAAAGACCGTTGCTGTCAAGTATCTGCCTTGCAACGGCAGAGGCGGTAATTCCTCTTGAGCTTTGAACCTTGTTGTATTTGCTGAACGTTGTCTGCACATTTATCGAGGCAAATATCGCAAAGACAAACACTACAAGCATTGCAACGTATAAAAAAGTGTGGTCAAGTAAAAAATCAAACATTATTTACTCCTTTTCAAAGTTAGCGCAAAACCGTTCCCTGCGGTATTTTAAAACCGTTTAAAAAGCTTGCGCTGTTCATTCTTTTGCCGCCCTCGGCTTGTATTTCGGCAAGCCTTATGCAATTGCCGTCGCCGCATACCACGGTAAAATCGGAGGTATTTACCACCGTTCCCGCAGTCATATCGGAGGTCATATCACTTAAAGCCGCAAAATACACCTTTAACCGCTTGCCTTCGAGATAGGTAAAGGCGCAAGGGGCGGGCGACATTCCTCTTATAATATCATAAACCCTTTTTGCGGGCTGTGAAAAATCAATAAGGCACATTTCCTTGGAAATCATTCCCGCATAGCAGGAAAGAGAATTGTCCTGCTTTACAGGGGTAATTTCTCCTTTTTCAAGCTTGTCAAGAGTTTCGATAATAAGCTCTCCGCCGAGCCTTGCCAGTATATCGTGAAGCTCGCCCGCAGTCATATCATCGGGTATGTCAACGCTTTTTGTCAGGAGCATATCGCCCGTATCAAGCCCCTTTTCCATAAGCATCGTGGTAACTCCGCTTACATTCTCACCGTCTATTATGCACCTTTGAATGGGGGCAGCGCCTCTGTACTTAGGCAAAAGCGAAGCGTGAATATTCACACAGCCGTAACGCGGCAGAGAAAGTATGCTTTCGGGTAAAATCTGTCCGTATGCCGCAACCACGATACAGTCGGGAGAGAGCTGCTTCAGAATTTCAAGAGAGCTTTCCGCATCCTCGCCCTTTCTTAAAGAAACAGGCTGATACACAGGTATATTATATGTTTCGGCGCAAACCTTAACCGCAGGAGGAAGCATTTTCTTTCCCCTGTTTTTAGGCTTGTCAGGCTGTGTGAAAACAGCCCGGACGTTATGCGCCTTTACAAGCTCAGAGAGTGCCGCCGCGGCAAAGTCGGGCGTGCCCATGAATACAATGTTCATTTTATCACCGTCCCGTAATTATTCTCTCATCTGCTCCATTTGCTCGCGCGTCATCAGCTTATCCGCCTTATCCACAAAGAGAATACCGTTAAGATGGTCGATTTCGTGACAGAGCGCAACAGCTAAAAGCTCAGTGCCCTCGATTTCAATGGGCTTTCCGTATCTGTCCTGTGCCTTTACCTTTACCTTTGCGGGACGCTCAACATAGCCCCACAAATCGGGAACGGAAAGACAGCCCTCAAGCTCGTGCTGTTTACCCTTCATAGAAACAACAACGGGATTTACAAGCTCTATCTTGCCGTGCTCGTCACCGACATCTATTACAACCACACGTCTTAACACGCTTACCTGCGGTGCGGCAAGTCCGACGCCCGAAGCTTCCTGCATGGTTTCGTACATATCGTCAAGCAAGGTCCACAGCTTATCGTCAAAAACCGTCACCTCTCTGCAATTCTTCTTGAGCGAATCGTCGCCCTTTTTTGCAATAATTCTTTTTGCCATTTTAACGTTCTTCCTTTCTTTAATGCTGTACTGAATATCGATGCGAAATCACAGAATTTCGCCGTTTAAATCAATGTAGAAGCTTACATTATTAAGCTCGGAAGCCTTGTACGCTTCAAGCACGGTCTGCTCCATAACGCTTCTGAACGCCTTGTTGTTTTTGCATTTAATGATTATTCTGTATCTGAATTTTCCGTTTACTCTCGCAACAGCGCATTGCGACGGACCTAACAGACGAATGGGGATATTCGTTCCCTGCATTTTGTTCGTAAAAATCCGAACAAATGAACGAGCGCCCTTTTCGCACGCCCCCTCATCATGAGAGGACAGTCCGATAACGCATATATCGCAAAACGGCGGAAAAAGCAACGCCTTTCTTATCTCACATTCCTGCCTGAAAAATTCGTCAAAATCCTGCTGCGCCGCAAGATTAAGGACATAATGCTCAGGGGTATAGGTCTGAAGATAGGCTCTGCCCTGCTTTGTGCCTCTGCCGCACCGTCCCACAACCTGCGTTATAAGTGAGAAGGTCTTTTCATAGCCGAGATAATCGCCCGCGTACAGCGATTTGTCTATAAGCAGTACGCCGACTAAGGTGACGTTTTCAAAATCCAGCCCCTTGGCTATCATCTGAGTGCCTACCATTATATCATATTCGCCGTTTTTGAATTTATCAAAATTCTTTTCGTAGGCAAACTTGCTTATGGTAGTATCGGCGTCCATTCTAAGCACCCTTGCCGTGGGGAAAAGCTGTGAAATCTCGTCCTCTATGCGCTGTGTGCCCGTGCCCGAGGTGTAGACGAATTTTGAACCGCAGCTTTTGCAGCTTCCCGAAAACGGCTCGGAATAGCCGCAGTAATGGCAGATAAGCTGACCGTTTATCTTGTGATAGGTAAGCGGTATACTGCAATTGGGGCAGGAGCGAACCTCGCCGCATTTAAGACAGCTCATATAGGTGTGGTAGCCCCGCCTGTTAAGCAGTAATATGGATTGCTCGCCTTTTTCAAGATTAGCTCGTATCTCGTCTGCAAGCGCCCTGCTGAAATTGCTTCGGTTGCCCGTTTCATTCTCTATCTTCATATCGACGATTTTTACATCGGGCAGTACCGAACGGTTATATCTTTGCTTCATCTCAAACAGCGAATATCTGCCGATTGAGGCAAAGTACGCACTTTCAAGGCTGGGCGTTGCGGAAGCTAAGAGGAGCGTTGCGTTATGATAAAAGCACCTTTGCTTTGCTACCGCCCTTGTATGGAAGCGGGGGGATTTTTCAGACTTGTAGGTATGCTCGCCCTCCTCGTCTATTACTATAATCCCGATATTGTCAAGAGGGGCAAAAATTGCGCTTCTTGTGCCGATGACAACTCTCGCTTCTCCGCTTTTTATGCGCTTATATTCGTCCGCACGCTGACCGAGCGATAAATTGCTGTGAATTACCGCAATTTTGTTTCCGAAAAGGTCGGAAAAGTTTTTCAGCATTTGAGGAGTGAGGGAAATTTCGGGTACAAGCATCATCGCTGTCTGCCCCTTTGACAGGGCGTAATCTATCAGCTTGATAAAAACCGTGGTTTTGCCGCTTCCCGTAACGCCTTTCAAAAGCGCACATTCGGGCTTATCGTGATTCATAAGCGCGGCTATACCGACGTATGTATGATTTTGCTCGTCGGACAGTATTATATCGTCAACGCTCTTTGTCGCCTCGGAAAAGGCTGTAAGTGAGCGTGACACCACATTATCGAATAATTCGATTATATTGCATTTTTCAAGATTTTTAAGCACCGCCTTTGTAACGGCGCAGGCGTAGCAAATCTCCTTAACAGAAGCGGCACCGACCTCGGTTAAAAAATCGGCGACCTTTTTTTGCTTTGCCGTGAGCGGCTTTCCGCCCTTTTCCACGTATTCGCCGCTGAGATAATATCCGGTAAGCGAGGCGTTCTGCTCGGTTTCGTCCTCTATGCGGTGCTTTATTATCTGCTCGCTTACAAGGACATTTTTGTCAAGCAATGCGGCTATCTGCTTCTTTTGGCGCTCGTCAAGGGAATATTCAATCAGGTCGTTTAATTCCTTTGCGCTCTTGCAGGCAAGCAGCATTGCCGCTGTATTTAATTCCTTTTCACTGAGCGAAAAGCTGTCGGGAGAGCTTAAAAACTCGTCGGACAGCGAATACTTTTCCGACAGATTAAGCGCCATGCCGCCCGGAAGTATGGTTTTGACCGCTTCAAAATAAGTGCAGAAGGTGTTGCTTTTGAGCCACCGCATTAAGCCGAGCATTTCGTCGTTAAGCTCTGTTCCGTCGTCAATCACGCGGGAAATCTCCTTAAGAGAAAGCTTTAGCGATGTCTGTCTTATTGAAGTGATAAGTCCCACACGCTTTTTTTCGCCCTTGCCGAAAGGTACAACAACCCTCTGACCTATCCGTGCGGAGGTATCCTGCGGTAAATAGTAATCAAATTCAGCGTCAAAGCTGTACAGCGCCTTGTCAACAACAACGCCTGCAACGCTTCTTACTTCACCGTCTATTTCGTAATTCGGCATATATTTATGAATTCTTTATCTCATTAAGAAGCTCGGTACAGCGCTTTGCCTTCATCTTTTCGGCAAGTATAACCGAGTTGAGGTCGTCTACCGCCTTGTGTAAATCGCCGTTTACCACAAGGTAATCGAATTTGTCGGCGTATGTAAGCTCAACCCTTGCCTGTGCAAGTCTTGAAGCGATGGTTTCCTCGGTTTCCGTGCCTCTTTTGCGAAGCCGTCTTTCAAGCTCCGGCATTGAGGGGGGAAGAATAAATACAAGCACACATTCGGGAAAAATCCTCTTTATGTTCATTGCGCCCTCGACTTCTATTTTAAGGATAACGTCCTTACCCTGCGAGAGCATGTCCTCCACCGCTTTTTTCGGGGTGCCGTAATAGTTGCCGCAGTATTCGGTATATTCCAGCACCTCGGCGTTCTTTATCATGCCCTCAAATTCCTCGCGGGTGGTGAAGTGATAGCTTACGCCATTCACCTCGCCCTCTCTCATGGCTCTTGAGGTCGCCGAAACTGAGTATGCGAAATTATCGTTAATCTTAAAAAGCTGTTCAAGAATGGTATCCTTTCCGCAGCCCGACGGAGCGGAAACAACTATCGGTATTCCTGTCATAATAAAGTCCCCCCCTTAATCATTCCCACTCAATATCGGTAAAGTGTGAAATATCAAGAGCCGACAAAACAACATGGTTGCTGTCGGTTATTATCACGGTTTTGGTCTTTTTTCCGCAGGTGGCGTCAATCGCCATGTTGCTGTCCTTTGCACTTGAGATAATGCGCTTTACCGGTGCGGCGTCCGCACTCACGGCGGCAACAACTCTTTCGGAATTTACGGTATTGCCGTAGCCTATATTAATGAGCTTCATTTTTTCACGCCCTTTGGAATTATTTATTATATCAGTATATCACATATATGTGATAAATGCAAGAAAACAGCAAGTTAATTTGTTGTTATCCGAGCTTGTGTGAAAGCAGGGGCGAATAGTGATTTCTGAAGCTTTCAAATGTGCCTTCATCAATCGCCGCCCTTATTTTTTCCATAAGTGTATTGTAAAAATACAGATTGTGCTGTACGGCAAGCCTGCCGCCGAGCATTTCTCCCGACTTGAAAAGATGACGTATATAAGCCCTTGAGAAATTACGGCAGGCGGGGCAGTCGCAATGGGGATCAATCGGGAGCGAATCCGTTTCAAAGCACTGATTTGTGACGTGAGTCATACCCTCCCATGTGAATACCGTCGCATGGCGAGCGTTTCGGCTGGGCATAACGCAGTCAAACATATCAACGCCCCTGTAAACCGCCTCAATAATGTTAGAGGGAGTTCCGACGCCCATTAAATACCTCGGTTTGTCGGTCGGGGCGTGGGGTATTACCGATTCGATAACCGAATACATAACCTCGGCAGGCTCGCCTACCGCAAGTCCGCCTATCGCAACGCCGTCGGTATTCATTGCGGAAATTGTCTTCATGTGCTCAACTCTTATATCGTGGTAGGTGCCGCCTTGATTTATAGCAAACAGCATCTGCTGTTTGTTTATCGTTCCGGGGAGAGAATTAAGCCTTGCCATCTCGTCAATGCAGCGCTGAAGCCATCTTGTAGTGCGTTCCACCGATTTTTTGACATAATCGTAAGGGGCGGGATTTTCTATGCACTCGTCAAACGCCATTGCGATTGTAGAGGCTAAATTTGATTGTATTCTCATGCTTTCTTCGGGCCCCATGAAAATCTTTCTGCCGTCTACATGAGAATTGAAGTAAACTCCCTCCTCCTTTATCCTGCGCAGCTTTGCCAGCGAAAACACCTGAAAGCCGCCGCTGTCCGTAAGGATTGGTCTGTCCCAGTTCATAAACCTATGAAGTCCGCCCATTTTGTATACCACATTGTCGCCCGGACGGACATGGAGATGATAGGTATTGCAAAGCTCAACCTGGCATTTGAGCTCTTTTAAATCAAGAGAGGATATTCCGCCCTTGATAGCCGCCGATGTACCGACATTCATAAAAAACGGCGTCTGTATCACACCGTGAGGAGTGTGAAATTCTCCGCGTCTTGCGTTTCCGTCTGTTTTGATTAATTTATACATAGCTCTCCTTAATTATTGTATGTGTAGGGCGCGTCATTGTCCCGTGTGCGGTATTCATGCCGTTCGTAATAGCCGATAAGCGTCTTGCCCTCGCTTCTTAAAGCTATTATGTAAACATCCTTGTTCTGCTTTTCATTGCAGAAGGTGAAAATTCTGTTGTTATCCGCACTTTTTTTGAACCACTCGACAACCTCAACGATTTTACGGCGTGAGTCGGAATTGTGACAGTCAAGCATGGATTTGCCGATTAGTGCCGCACCGCCCCTCTTTTCGTAATTGTTTACCGCGGCAAGATTCATATAGATTATTTCATGCTCTGTGTTGCAGATTACTATTGATGTGTTGTCGCTGTCGATAATGCTTTTAAAGTATTCGTTCATCGTAAGCCTCTCTCAGAGTATCGCCATACTGTCGCCGAAACTGAAAAAGCGGTACTTTTTCTCAATTGCGGTTTTATATGCCGCAAGGGTTTCCTCTCTGCCCAAAAACGCGCTTACAAGCATGATAAGAGTGCTTTCGGGAAGATGAAAGTTTGTAATAAGCCCGTCTATCGCCTTAAACTCATAGCCGGGGTAGATGAAAATATCGGTATCGTGCGAGCAGGGGATAATTTCGCCGTGAAGCGTTGCCGCAGATTCAAGCGTGCGGCAGGCTGTTGTGCCGACGGCAATTATTTTGCCGCCCCTTTGCTTGCATTCCTTTATCTTTTGTGCGGTAATATCGGGGATAGCGTAATGCTCCGAGTGCATTTTGTGGTCAAGGACATTATCCTCCTTTACCGGCCTGAACGTGCCCAAACCGACATGAAGCGTAACAAACGCCGTGTCAACTCCCTTTTCTTTCATTGCCGAGAACACACGCTCGGTAAAGTGCAGTCCCGCAGTCGGCGCGGCGGCAGAGCCTATTTCATGGCAATAAATGGTGTTGTATCTGTCCTTGTTTTCGAGCTTTTCGGTAATGTACGGCGGTAAGGGCATCTGACCGATTTTGTCCAGCACCTCAAAAATGCTGTTTCCGTCATAGCTAAAGCGGGCAATTCTGTTGCCGCCCTCGGCGTTGTCAATTATTTCTGCCGATAAAATACCCGAAAAATCAACCCTTGCGCCTATTTTAAGTCGTTTGCCGGGCTTTACCATAACCTCCCAGCAATCGTTTGATTTCTGACTGAGCAGTAAAAACTGCACCGCCGCACCTGTATCCGGCTTTACGCCGAACAGTCTTGCGGGGAAAACCTTGGAATCGTTCAGCACGAGAAGGTCGCCCTTTTCAAGGTAGTCACATATATTGTAAAAACGGTCGTGAGTTATTCTGCCGCTTTTTCTGTCAATCTTCATAAGTCTTGAGCTGTCTCTGGGCTCAAGCGGAGTCTGCGCTATAAGCTCCTGCGGCAAATCGTAATAAAAGTCGGATTTAAGCATTTTTTTCATCCCTCAATACAAGTCTGTCGGCGTTTTTTACATATCCAGTTAATAATAACACAAAATGAAGCAAAAAGCAAATTATTTTTTCATTTTTTGTATTTCGCCGTATTGACAAAACACATTAAGTATGGTAATATGTTATTGCAGATAGAGGTGCGGTAGGCGTAAGGCTGCGTCCGACTGTCAGGTCAGACAGGGCATAACGCCGTTATAATCAGTACTCGCTGTGCCAATCCGCCGACGGATTACAGCGACGAAAGGTATTGCCGCCGAAGAACGGATGTGTCGGTGCATTCGTATCTGGTTGTGCATTTAAGAGGTGTACGATTGTCATCGGGCGCAAGCTATGGGTGGAGAGCTATCGACAAATTTTTAAGGAATTTGCAATTAAGCTGCCTGTGCGTGCCACAAGCGGCTTTTTTTACAAACAAGAACAATATGCCAAAGGCAAAAAGAGGAGAAAAACATGAAAAACTATAACGTAGGTATAATCGGCGCAACGGGAATGGTAGGACAGCGTTTTGCCGTTCTTCTGGAAAATCACCCCTGGTTCAAGGTTACGACGCTTGCGGCGTCCCCCCGTTCCGCAGGAAAGACTTATAAAGAGGCGGTAGGCAACAGATGGCTCATTGAAAAGCCCATGCCCAAGGAAATGGAAAACATCGTTGTAATGGACGCTACTGCTGATATTGAAAAGATAGCATCGCAGGTTGACTTTGTATTCTGCGCGGTTGATATGAAGAAAGACGAGATAAAGGCTCTTGAAGAGGCTTATGCAAAGCACGAATGCCCCGTTATGTCCAACAACTCCGCACACCGCTTCACACCCGACGTTCCCATGATTATCCCCGAAATCAACGATAAGCACATGGAAATCGTTGAAGCACAGAAGAAAAGGCTCGGCACAAAGAAAGGCTTTATCTCCGTTAAGTCAAACTGCTCCATTCAAAGCTATGTTCCCGCACTCAATCCTTTGAGAGAATACGGCATTACAAAGGTTCTCGCCTGCACCTACCAGGCAATTTCCGGCGCAGGAAAAACCTTTGAAACCTGGCCCGAAATGGTAGATAACCTCATACCCTACATCGGCGGCGAGGAAGAAAAGAGCGAGCAGGAGCCTTTAAAGGTTTGGGGCGAAATCAAGGGCAACGAAATAGTTAAGACAACAGCTCCCTCTATCACAACTCAGTGCCTGAGAGTTCCCGTAACAAACGGTCACTTTGCGGCTGTATTCGTAAGCTTTGAAAACAAGCCCTCAAAGGAAGAAATAATCAAGAAGTGGAAGGAATACAAGGGCGTTCCTCAGCAGCTCGGTCTTCCCATGGCTCCCAAGCAGTTCTTAAACTACTTTGAAGAGGACAATATGCCCCAGGCAAAGCTCCACAGAAATCTCGAAAACGGCATGGCTGTTTCGATAGGACGTTTAAGAGAGGATACGCAGTATGACTACAAGTTCGTATGCTTATCCCACAACACATTAAGAGGCGCGGCAGGCGGCGCTGTTGAAATGGCAGAGCTTTACGCCGCAAAGGGTTACTTTGACTGAAATCAAAGGCGATTGAACGGAGGTATCCGATGAAGAACACAATTTTTACCGGCTCGGCAGTTGCTATCGTAACTCCGATGAACGAGGACGGCTCGATAAATTATGATATTTTCGGGCAGATTACAGACGAGCAGATTGAAAAAGGTACTGACGCTATCGTTGTATGCGGCACTACCGGCGAATCTGCCGCAATGACGGACGAGGAGCATAAGGAGTGCATACGCTGCTGCGTTGAGCGGGTTGCAAAGAGAGTTCCCGTTATTGCAGGTACGGGCAGTAACGATACCGCCTATGCAATACAGCTTTCTAAGGAAGCGCAGGAGCTGGGTGCTGATGCGCTTTTGCTTGTAACTCCCTACTATAACAAAACCTCGCAGAGAGGACTTGCGGCACACTTCACCGCTATTGCAAACAGCATTGATCTGCCCGTAATTCTTTACAATGTTCCCTCCCGCACAGGCGTAAACATCTCGGTTGAGACATACAAGGAGCTTTCAAAGGTTCCCAACATAGTAGCGGTAAAGGAAGCAAGCGGAAGCATAAGCGCCGTTGCAAGAATTGCCGCTGAAACTGACCTTGACATATATTCGGGCAACGACGACCAGATAGTGCCCATCATGTCGCTGGGCGGCAAGGGCGTTATCTCGGTGCTTGCAAACTGCATTCCCGACAAGGTGCATGAGATGACCTCATACTGCCTTGACGGAGATTACAAGAGCGCCGCAAAGCTTCAGCTGGATTTGCTTGAATTTACAAACAACCTGTTTATGGATGTAAACCCCATTCCCGTAAAGGAAGCCATGAACATAATGGGCAAGAATGTAGGTCCTTGCAGACTTCCTCTTGTGAGAATGGAGGAAGCGCAGATAGCAAAGCTGTTCTCCTCCATGCAAAAGCTCGGACTTGCACAGTAACACAGGCGAATACAGAAAGGAACGGACTGTATAAATGATAAACATAGCTGTAATGGGCGCTTGCGGAAAAATGGGCAGAGTTATTACCGATATTGTTGCCGCAAGAAGCGATTGCAAGATAATTGCAGGCGTTGACAAGGTAACGGAGCAGTATTCGGATTTTCCGATATACGCAACCGTAAACGAAATACCTGTAAAGCCGGACGTTATCATAGACTTTACTCACCCCTCCCTGCTCGATTCCCTGCTTGACTACTGCAAGATAAACAATGTTCCTGTGGTTATTGCCACAACAGGCTACACCGATGAGCAGATAAAGCAGATTAAGGCAGCGGCTTCACAAATTCCCGTGTTCTTTACCTTTAATATGTCGCTCGGAATTAACCTTTTGGTTGACCTTGCAAAAAGGGCTACAAGAGTTCTCGGCGGCGACTTTGACATCGAGATACTCGAAAAGCACCATAATCTCAAAAAAGACGCCCCCTCGGGTACTGCTATTATGATTGCGGAAGCGATAAACGAGGAGCTTGACGGTAAGATGCATTATGTTTACGACCGCCACAACGTCAGAAAGCCCCGTGAAAAAACAGAAATAGGTATGCACAGCGTTAGAGGCGGCACGATTGTCGGCGAGCATGACATTATATTTGCAGGCAGAGATGAGGTTATTACTCTCTCTCACAGCGCAGGCTCAAAGCAGGTCTTTGCGGTAGGCTCGGTAAATGCCGCGGTATTCTTAAGCAAGTGCGATAACGGACTGTACGAGATGTCCGATTTACTTTCTGCAATATGAAAGGAGTAAACAATGACTGATATTACAACCTATGCAGGCGTATCCGTCGTAACCTTTTCCGATGTGCCGTCGGGCAAGAAAATTGTTTCCGGAACCTTAACGGCGGTAGCAGACAGCGGAATTAATGTAGATATGATTTCTCAGACTCCGCCGAAATCCGAAAGATTTTCCTTTGGCTTCAGCTTTGCAGACGACGATATTCCGAAGCTTCTTACCGTTATGAGCAAGATTACCGCCGCAAACGCAATTACACCCTTTGTAAACAGCGGAAACGTAAAGATTGTCATAAAGAGTGCTGAAATGGTAAGTCAGGCAGGCTTTGCCGCTAAAGTGTTCAAGGCGTGCGAAACAGTAGGCGCAGATGTTCTGCTTGTTACAACGGGTGTGGACGAAATAAGCCTTCTCGTTTCTGAAAGCAGCTCGGAAACGCTTGTAGCAGAGCTTAAAAAGAATTACGCATAAACAACTGACAATAATAAAATTATACGGCAAGCTGTAACGGCTTGCCGAAACTTTTAAAACTGAGAATTACGAAAAAGGTGAACAGATGCTGAAATTAGCCCGTTATCTTAAAAAATACAGGAAAAATGTAATACTCGGACCGATTTTCAAGCTGACCGAGGCTGTCTTTGAGCTGATTGTGCCGCTTGTAATGGCGCAGATTATAGATGTCGGCATATATAACGGCGACAGCGGTTATGTTATAAGAATGGGCATTGTGCTTGTTGTACTCGGCGTATGCGGTCTTGGCTTTGCGCTTATATGCCAGTACATGGCGTCGGTTGCTTCACAGGGCTTCGGCACGGAATTACGGCGGGAATTATACCATCATATCAATACTCTGTCGCATAAGGAGATTGATGCGTTCGGCACAGCGTCGCTGATTACAAGGCTGACCTCGGATATAAATCAGCTCCAGGTGGCTGTCGCAATGCTGATAAGGCTTGTGGTAAGAGCGCCGTTTCTCGTTATAGGCGCTACCGTCATGGCGTTTATGATAGACTTCAGGCTTGCGCTTATTTTTGCGGCGGTAATTCCGCTTGTAGCACTTGTGCTGTGGCTTGTTATGTCCAAAACGATACCCTTTTACAAAACAATACAGAAAAAGCTGGACAAGACCTCGCTTATCGCAAGGGAAAACCTTGTCGGCGCAAGGGTGGTAAGAGCATTTTCAAAGCAGAATTACGAGCAGGAACGTTTTAAAGATAACGCCGAGGAGATAGAAAAGGCGGCTGTCAGAGCAGGAAAGATTTCCGCACTGCTGAGTCCGATGAACTCAATTATACTCAATCTCGCCATTGTTGCGGTGATATGGTTCGGCGGCTTTTCGGTAAATGCGGGCGGACTTACTCAGGGTGAGGTTATTGCGCTTGTAAACTACCTCAATCAAATTCTTCTTGCGCTTGTGGTGGTTGCAAATCTTGTTGTAATCTTTACAAAGGCGTCTGCCTGTGCCGCACGAGTAAACGAGGTATTCGACGCAAAGCCGTCTGTTACAGGAAAGAAACAGGCGGCAAAAGAGAACAGCTCCTCCCCTGCCGTTGAGTTTGACAGCGTCAGCTTTGCATATCACGACAATGCAGAATATGCGCTCAAGAACATCACCTTTACCGCACAGCGAGGCGAGACGATTGGCATAATCGGCGGAACGGGAAGCGGAAAATCAACGCTTGTAAATCTGATACCGAGATTTTACAATGTTAATAAGGGAAGTATAAAGATAAACGGCGTTAATGTAAAGGAATATCCGCTTGAACAGCTTCGCTCAAAAATCGGCGTTGTTCCGCAAAAGGCGGTGCTTTTCAGCGGCACGGTGAAGGATAACCTTAAATGGGGCGGCGACGATATTACGGATGAGGAGATTTACAAGGCACTCGACATAGCTCAGGCGCTTGATTTTATAAGCAACAGCCCTCAGAAATTAGACGGAGAAATTCTCCAGGGCGGTAAAAATCTTTCGGGCGGACAAAAGCAAAGGCTGACTATCGCAAGAGCGCTCGCGGCAAATCCCGAAATACTAATTTTAGACGACAGCGCAAGCGCACTTGACTATGCAACCGACTCAAAGCTGAGAACAGCTATAAAGGAAAGCTGCAAGAATATGACGGTGTTTATAATATCACAGCGTGCGAACACCGTAAAAAGCGCAGATAAAATTATCGTGCTTGACGACGGAAGTGTTGAAGGCATAGGTACTCATAAGGAGCTTTTGCAGACCTGCCCCGACTACTGCCGTATATGCCTGTCGCAGTTCAGCGCAGAGGAGCTTGAAAAGGAGATAAACGGCGATGAAGAATAATAAAAAAACCGAAAATCTTGTAATATTGAAAAAGCTCCTGAGATACACAAGGCCGTATACATTTTACCTTGTTTTCACGATAATCGGAGCGATTGTAAGCTCTGCCGCCGCACTTTACGCACCCGTTCTTATCGGACAGGCGGTAGACCTTATTATAGACAGGGGTAATGTTGACTTTGAAGGTATGCTCCCTATACTGATACAGCTTGCAATAGTTGTGGCAGCGGGAGCTGTGTTCCAATGGTTTATGGGCTACTGTACCAATATTCTGTCCCAGCGTACAGTCAGGGATATGAGAATTGACGCCTTCAACAAGCTCGAAAGAGTACCGCTGAGATATATCGACTCAACGGCACACGGAGATATTATCAGCAGAGTTGTAGCGGATATTGATACAGTATCCGACGGACTTTTGCAGGGCTTTCAGCAGCTTTTCACGGGTGTTGTGACGATATTCGGAACGCTTATCTTTATGCTCTCTATAAATGTCGGAATATCGCTTGTTGTTATTTTAATTACCCCCGTTTCCCTGCTTGTAGCTTCCACAATAGCAAGGCTTTGCTCAAAGAAGTTCAAGGAGCAGGCGGCTTTAAGAGGTAAAATTACCGCACTGTCCGAGGAATACATCGGAAACCAGCGTGAGGTAAAGGCGTTCTGCCGTGAGGATGAGAGTGAAGAACGCTTTGCTCAGCTTAACGCCGAGCTTTATAGGGTGGGAGTAAAAGCGCAGTTCTACTCTGCCCTTACAAATCCTTCAACGCGGTTTGTAAACGGACTTGTTTATGCAGGAGTGGGCATTTTCGGCGCACTCAGCGCAATAAACGGCGGTATTACGGTAGGACAGCTTTCCTGCTTCTTATCCTACGCAAATCAGTACACAAAGCCGTTCAACGAAATTTCGGGAGTTATTGCCGAGCTTCAATCGGCGTTCGCGGGCGCAGGCAGAGTTTTTGAGATGATAGAAAGCGACGAAGAAATTCCCGATACCGATAACAAGACTCTTAAAAATGTCAGGGGCGATGTAACGCTTTGCAATGTAGATTTCTCCTACACTCCCGAAAAGGAGCTTATAAAAAATCTCAATCTTTCGGTAAATAAGGGCGAGCAGATTGCCATAGTAGGACCGACAGGCTGCGGCAAAACCACAATAATAAACCTGCTTATGCGGTTTTACGATACCGACAGCGGCAAAATCACGGTAGACGGCAATGACATAAAAAGCGTCACAAGAAATTCGCTGAGGGAAAGCTACGGAATGGTGCTTCAGGAAACCTGGATATTCAAAGGTACTGTGCGTGATAATATTGCCTACGGAAAGCAGGACGCAACCGAGGAGGAAATTATCAGTGCCGCAAAATCCGCACACTGCCATAGCTTTATCATGAGAATGAAAAACGGCTATGACACCGTTATAAGCGACGACGACGGTATTTCTCAGGGACAAAAGCAGCTGCTTTGCATTGCAAGAGTAATGCTCGCAATGCCGCCTATGCTGATACTTGACGAGGCAACAAGCAGTATAGACACTAACACCGAAATGAAAATTCAGAGTGCGTTTGCGAAAATGACCGAAGGCAAAACCTGCTTTATAGTAGCGCACCGACTTTCCACCATCAAAAATTCCGATACCATTCTTGTTATGGATAAGGGTAAAATAATCGAAATCGGAAACCATGAACAGCTTCTTTCCAAAAACGGCTTTTACGCAGAGCTTTATAACAGCCAGTTCAAAAGAACATAAATAGAGCCTTTCGGATTATGATATAATCCCCCTTAGAGTAGACAGGAGAAAAAACAAAAAGTTTTTTCAAAACTACTTTAGGGGGATTTGCTATGTCAAGACGAAGGAACAAGAAATATAGTGCGGAATTAAAGCTACAAGCGGTACAAGATTACCTGAACGGTGGCGGAAGCCAGAGGGAAATATGCAAAAAATACGGAATTTCTGCAAAAAGAACGCTCGAAGTGTGGATAATGTGGTATAATAAAACGCAAAGCGTTTATTATACCTTATTTAAATGTCCTCGTGCATACGTTCGCCCTCGGCTCACTCCGCACGTATCGGACAATTATACCATAGCCTTGCGGCTATGGTATAATGGTCATAAGGAATTAAAAGAACGTCGAGGGGCGGGAACGGAGATATATATGACCAAAGGAAGAAAAACAACACTTGAAGAGCGAATTGAAATTGTTGCATACTGCATAGAAAACGGAAAGGATTATCCTAAAACCATCGAAAAATATGGTGTATCATATCAGCAGATATACAGTTGGATACGCAAGTATGAAGAAAAAGGTGTAGATGGTTTGTGCGACGGAAGAGGCAGAACAAAGCCGTTTGATGAAATGAACGAAGTGGAAAGGCTGAAAGCAGAAAACAGACTTCTGAGGGCACAGATAGAAGAAAAGGAAATGGAGAATTTACTGCTAAAAAAATTGAACGAGTTGGAAGGGTGGGACTACTGACAGGAGTAAGGCAAGAAAAGCTGTATATCGTCACACGAATACTGTTTTGTTACGCACCTACTAATTGGTGTATATTTTAATAAGGCTAACCACGTCTTTGTTACTTTCGCGAAAGTAACGCAAAGATACTTACGACAGCAGAGCTATCATAAGTCTTTGCGCTCTCCGAGGGTATTCAGCATAGTTGATGCAAAAGCAAACACCACCGCATCTCGTTTGATACGGTGGTGTTGTCATACCCGCTGTATTAGTCTTAGCCTTGTTTTTCGAAACTTCTATATGACTACCCGATTAATTTTCGGGGGATTTTGTAATTTTGCCTTGATGTACTGTAAATGACACATCTTTTGTGCTATAATTATGTAAAAATATAATCAAAAAAACGAAACAGCATACAAAAAATATAAAAGGCTGCTGCAATAAAGCAACAGCCAAATCAATTCAAACAGTGTGCAACACTTGCACTGAACGGTATGACCGAACGATTTGAATAAATTTTTATTTGAACTAAGTAGTGTTATTCCAGAGGGTAGTAAATCCTCTGTATGTAGGATAACACATAATTCTTGATTTGTCAAGAGATAATTTGAGAAAATACTAAAAAAGTAAAAAATCAGGTTGAAAGTATTTACAAAATATTTTATAACTTAGGCAAGATGTCCCCCGCCTCTAAGGCGGCGGGTTCCATATTCAGTTTCAGTTGGGGTTCAATCCCCAACTGAAACTTCATCGCAGCTTCGCTGCGGCTTGCCACGTTGAATGACGGGGCAAGCCCCTTATTGAATAAAATTACAAATTTTTGGGAGGTATTCATTATGAATAAGAAGTATTCCCCGTATTTTCTGGGATTGGACATCGGCACCGATTCTGTGGGCTGGTGCGTGACCGACCACGAGTACAACGTACTCAGGTATAAGGGTAACGGCATGTGGGGCGTATCGCTTTTCGATGAGGCAAAACAGTCAAAAGAACGAAGGGGCTTCAGAATCGCTCGCCGCCGCATTAACCGAGTAAAGCAAAGAGTCCTGTTTTTGGAAGAGTTGTTTGCAAAGGAAATAGCCAAAACGGATCCCGACTTTTTTATCCGCCGCCGTGAAAGTGCATTATGGGCAGAGGATAAATCCTACAGCTCTTATCCATCCGTTTTCGGCGATAGTTACACCGACAAGCAGTATTACAAGGATTACCCCACTATCCATCATCTTATATGTGAGCTTATGGATAATCCAAAGCCTCATGATGTCAGACTGGTATTTACAGCCTGCGCATGGCTTGTGGCTCACAGAGGACATTTTCTCTACGAAGCAGACGCCAACAGCTACAAATTACCAGACATAAGCGAAACCTACAAGCAGCTGACGGACTGGTTTATAAGCAGAGAGTACGACACTCCGTTTGAATGTAATCCCACGACTTTCGGAGAGGTACTCAAATCGGACAAACGCGTCAGTGTACGTGAGAATAATTTTAAGAATTTGCTTTGGAAAGGAAAAAAGCCTGTTGAAGAGGAGGATTTTCCCGTAAATAAGCTTTCGCTTATAAAAATGATTTCAGGTGCTAAAATCAAGCTGTCAAAGCTGTTTAAAAATGAAGAATACAACGAGCTTGAACAAAACGATCTGACCGTTGCGGCGGCTGATTTTGAAGAAATTCTTGATAAAATACGTGCAGATATCTCCGATGACGAGGCGGAGCTGCTGTGCATTGCACAGGCGATATACAACTGGGGCTTGCTTGCGGATATTCTCGGGGAACACGAATACATAAGCAAAGCAAAGGTCGAAATTTATAAAACACACAATAAAGACCTTAAAATGCTTAAATCTGTAATTAAAAAATACTGTCCCGATAAATACGCAGAGGTTTTCCGCATTGCCGATTCTGAGATCGACAATTACGTCAAATACTCTGCCAATCTCAGACAAGTTGATATAACCGCTTCAAAGTTCAAAAAATGCTCCGCTGAAGATTTCTGCAAATACATATGCGGAATATTAAAGGATGTAGTGCCTCAAGAAGAGGACAAGCCCGCATTTGACGATATACTTCACAAGCTTGAGTTGAATACTCTTTGCCCAAAGCAGGTTACATCGGATAACCGTGTAATCCCCTATCAGCTTTATTACATCGAGCTAAAAAAGATACTCGAAAATGCCGCGGATTATCTCCCCTTCCTAAAACAAACCGATGAATACGGCAGCGTTTCGGACAAGATACTTTCAATAATGACCTACAGAATACCGTATTATGTAGGACCGATAAATTCGCACAGCAGTCACGCCTGGATAGAGCGCAAATTGGGTAAAATCTACCCCTGGAATTTCAGTGACATGGTTGACCTTGACGAAAGCGAAGAAAAATTTATAAGAAGAATGACCGCAAAGTGCACCTACTGTGCGGGAGAAGATGTTTTGCCGAAAAATTCCTTGCTTTACTGCAAATTCACGGTGCTTGACGAAATTAACAATATATGCGTTAACGGCGAGCGCATATCCCCTGAAATAAAGCAAGGCATTTATGAAAATGTCTTTATGAAGCACAAAAAGGTTACTCTGAAAAAAATCCATGATTATCTTGTCAAGGAAGGACTTTTCAATGAGAAAACCGACAAGCTGGACGGAATTGACATTACCGTAAAATCAAATCTTAAACCGTGGATTGATTTTGGCAGACTTATGACAGCAGGCGTTTTAACCGAAGAAGAAGCAGAGGATATTATTAAAAGGATTACAATAACCACGGACAAAAAGCGCCTTAAAAGCTGGCTTAAAATGCGTTACGGCAAGTTAAGCGAAAACGATATATTATATATCTGCGGACTTGGCTACAAGGATTACGGCAGACTCTCCCGAAAATTTCTTGCTGAAATTTCCGAAATTGATGCGAAAAGCGGAGAAATTATCGGAGAGAGCATTATCAACAGCCTTTGGAGCGGAAGCGAAAACCACATGGAGCTTTTGAGCGACCGTCACGGCTACAAGCATCAGCTTGAGCAAATGAATACTGTATACTACCGTGACAAGCACAGCACATTGGAGGAGAGGCTCTCTGAAATGTACATTCCGACGGCGGTAAGGCGTGCCGTAATACGTACTCTTGATATTGCAAAGGAGCTTAACAGGCTCACGGGAACCGCTCCGGCAAAAATATTTATAGAAATGGCAAGAAATCACACAAATGATAACAAGGGCAAACGCACCGTTTCACGAAAGGATAAACTGAGAGAATATCTGAAAAAATGTGCAGATGATGAAAATCTGCTTAATGTTATTTGACAAGCAAAATCCAAAATTTTGACACGCAAAATGCGAAAATATTAAATGAATATAAAGCCGAAAAACC
>CALXBK010000022.1 GCA_944386545.1 uncultured Ruminiclostridium sp. | reverse complement strand
AGGAAATTTACCATGAAAAAAGGACTCAAAAAAGTATTATATGGAACAACATTAGCAGCATTAACAGCAGCTTGTGCTATTGTTGCAAGTGCAACAAGCAGCACAGTAACCGATTCATTTACTTACAACGGAATGGGGTATACTGCTTACGCAAGCAATTCTTCAAGTTGGACACAAAATTATGGACGGATTGAATTGAGTACATCTGTATCAGCGCATTACGGCGCAACTGCAAATCAGGACAGAGTGTATGTCAATTGGCAGAAAGTATTCACATCATCGGGCAATCCTTTTGGCAGCCCTCAAGAAGAATATGAAGAAGATGCTACAAGAGTTGAATGGAATGATTCAGTACCTCTTGGCTATGAAATTACTACTTTTTCATATCATGAAGTGATAAGTAACGGCAAGATAGTAATGTCAGAAAATACAAGCTCATCAATATCGTGAGGAAATTATTTATGAAAAAATCGGTTAAACCAATAACGGCATTATTTCTTGTAATGTCACTGTTTCTCTCTCTAAGCATAACAGGCTGTTCGGGCTCGCCCGACGATTTGCCGAGCGAGCTTGTCAGCGTGGATTTTGAAGACCTGCAAAGCACGGGGGTATCCGACCCGCAGGACAGCACGACTAACGGCAGCGATGATACGGAAGCCGATGACGAATCTTCACGGGCGTACAAAAGGCTTTTATCCCTCGGAACCGGAAATGTCCTATGTGATGCAGAAGACGGCGTAGAATATAACGGCGGCACATTGGAGCTGCCCTGTACTGTAAAGTATTCATGCCAAGCAAAAGAAATAACCGAACCAAGGTCTGTCGGATGCCTTGTCGCAATCAACGGCGTACTGCAAAAGGTATCCTGCGGCGAGCAAAAAGACGAATATATGTATATTGAGTCTTTTGAAAAAGATGATTTTCGTATAAAGGACGGTCGGTATGTTTCAAGCAAACAAATCAAACTCAGCTTTGAGCCGCAGATAAATGAAGAGGACAAGGAGCTGACAAAGCTGCAGCTTAGTGTAATTGTCGTGGACAGTCCTCTTTTCAGATTGGAGCCCGAATACCCTATGGCTCGTTTGGTGCACAGAACAGCTACAAGTTCAGTTCGTACAATTACACTGAATTCACCGATTACAAAATACACCGAGGATAGGATTTCCGATGGCGGTTTTACCGAGCTTGAGCTTACCGAGGAGGTGGCTGAACAATATTCGACTATGCTTGATATCCATCCAAAAAACTTAACCGAAAATACCGTCCCATTTGCTAATGTTGACACCGATGGCTATTCAAGCTACTGCTTCACTGAAGACGGAGCGCTTAATTTAGGCTTCATTACATCGGTGGAAGAGGATTCCGGATCTAGTAATTATAAGCATATGGTGCAAGGCAGGTATCTTGTTTCTATGTTTGTGAATGGCAGTCCGCACGCTTTCCCTGACGGAAGTATGTATAAAAGCGTAGATATGGAACCCGGCAAGCTGTATGTATATGAGGCGGAGGATTTTTCGGGAATATTAAACGAATGTGACACGATAGTATTTTTGCCGGTAGCCCGTCTTCGAGATGACGGCAAATGTATATTAACCCAAACTGTTATGGCTTATGCTGTATTACCGAAGGATAAAGAGAGCTGGCAAAGACCTGAGCATTGATTTATCGTCCGCCCTTTTTCATCACATTTGAAAAATCATATTAGCGCATATTACGCAGGCGCTGTGCAGTCTGACATAAGGCTTTGTACTGCACGGCGCCGCAGTAAATAAAAGAGGATATAATATGGAGCTTGTACTTAAAAATATAACAAAATCCTACACAAAGGGCAAAAAACGAAAAAACGCACTTGAAGATTTTACGCTTACTCTCACAGAGGGGGTTTATGGATTGCTTGGTCCCAACGGGGCGGGGAAATCCACGCTCATAAATATTATCACGGGGATAATCGGCAGTGACAGCGGAAGCATAGAATTTTCCGACGGCGAGATAATAAGTGACAGGGAAAATGCGTGAAGGTAAGCCGGTGTTGAAATAATAATTTAGATAAAAATAAATAAAAATGGTTGATTTTTGAATGCGTTTAATGTATAATGTTACCAGATAAGGCGGTGACAAAAAAATAAGTTGATTGATATGACTGTTATCAGGGATATGTCAGGTTCTATTTATAAATTAACAGATTTATAGCATGAGAGCCTTAAAGCATTATTTTACGTAACCTTAACATTACAATTTATCCTTTGCGTATACTGCTCCAAATCAATTATGTTGAAGTTTCTTCTCGGAGTTGGCTGTGTCGGCTGATTATGGACGTAAATATAAGCTTTTTAAAAATTGTCGTACAAATCGGTATTTTTGGCGGTTTATTTTAAGCGTTGCTTTAAAATCTAATGAAAGAGGGGTGAAGAAAATGATAGCATAATACTAATACATTAAATTGTTTCGGCAACAATGATTTTGATTTTATTCCGACTGCTTCGGTCCAAGCGACAAGCTTATCGGATTATGGCTTTGCACCCTGCCGTGTATTCGCCTCATATTCGTGTTCTTTATTGAGCCTCAGCGTAACAACGGCAGACTGTGAAAGCAACCGATTAAGCAGAACAATGAAAACAGCCGTTGTTCAAACACTTGAAAAGCGCTCGTCATTCAGTTTGTTCTCGGCATTGGCGGCGTCGGTCGGAATAAAACGCAAGCTCAAATTCAGTAACCGCATTCAACAAAAAGTATATTCCGGCGGCGGTACTATTTGCCGCATACAGAGTTTATGCTTTATTTGGAATGAAATCAGAAACAATCGCTGTTTACGGCATTGAAAAAGCTATCAGCCGACCGCCATCGGCTGATAAAAAACAAAATCAGACAGCACAAGACTGTCACGGAAAGCTCGATATGAGCGAAAAGGAAATTTACCATGAAAAAAGGACTCAAAAAAGTATTATATGGAACAACATTAGCAGCATTAACAGCAGCTTGTGCCATTGTTGCAAGTGCAACAAGCAACACAGTAACCAGTTCATTTACTTACAATGGAATGGGGTATACTGCTTACGGAAGCAATTCTTCAAGTTGGACACAAAATGATGGATATATCGAATTGTCTACATCTGTATCAGCACATTACGGCACTACTGCAAAACAGGATACAGTGTATGTTAATTGGCAGAAAGTATACACATTATCAGGCAATCCTTTAGGCGGTCTTCTACATGAATCTGAGGATAACTCCGTAAGAGTTAATGGTTATGATTCAGTACCGCTTGGCTATAAAATCACTACCTTTTCATATCATGAAGTGATAAGCAATAACAAACGAGTATTATCAGATAATACAAGCTCGCTCATAGCGTGAAAAAATTATGAAAAAATTTGTTAACCCAATAACGGCTTTATTTCTTGCTTTAAGCATAACAGGCTGTTCCTCTGCACCGGACGAGCTGCCGAGCGATCTAGTCAGCGTGGATTTCGGCGACTCACAAAGTGCTGAAATATCAACATCACAAAACGACAGTTCCGAAGAAGTCGAACTTGACGATAATTTTGCAAAAGCACTTGAAAAGCTTTTGTCGCTCGGAAACGGAAATGTATTATGTAATGCGGATGGTAATGTTGAATATAACGGCGGAGTTATGGAATTGTCATGCACTATAGAACAAAGCTGCAATTCGGAAGAATCGTTCACAGATGTGTCAACAGGTTGCCTTATAGCAATAAACGGCGTACTTCAGGAAATATCTTGCGGCGAGCAAAAAAACCAATATATGTATGTTCAGACTTATGGTAAGGATGATTTCAGTAAAGAAAACGGCCAGTATGTTTCACGCAAAAGAATTAAACTCAGCTTTGAGCCACAGATAAATGAAGAAGACAAGGAGCTGACAAAGCTGCAGCTTACCGTTATTACAGTCGATAATCCTCTTTTCAGATTGGATCCTGAATACCCCAGAGCATTTCTGATACACACAACAGGCGCAAGCCATGTATTGACTCTGACACTGAATTCACCGATAACCAACTACACTGAGGATAAGATTTCTAAGGACGGCTTTACCGAACTCGAGCTTACCAAAGAAGTGGCTAAAGAATATTCAACTATGGTTAATGTTGATTCAAGAAACCTGGCAGGAAATACCGCTCCTTTTGTAAATGTTGACGCAGATGGTTATTCGAGCTTCTGCTTTGACGAAAACGGAAAGCTGAATTTAGGCTTTATCACATCGGTGCTTGACGATATGGCACTAGGCAGGTATCTTGTTTCTATGTTTGTAAACGGCTCTCCTCACACTTTTCCCGACGGAAGTATGTATAAAAGCGTAGATATGGTGCCGGGCAAGCTGTATGTATACGAAGCGGAGGACTTTTCGGGAATATTAAACGAATGTGACACGATAGTCTTTTTGCCGGTAGCCTGTCTGCGTGATGACGGCAAATGTATAATAAACCACTCTATTCAAGCTCATGCTATATTGCCGAAGGATAAAGAGGGGTTTGAAACACCGGAGCATTGATTTATTGTTCATGCTGTTAATCAATTTTGCAAACTAATAAAAGAGCTATTTTGCAGATGCCGTGCAGTCCGACATAAGTTTTGTCCTGCACGGCTCTGTAGTAAATAAAAGAGGATATAATATGGAGCTTGTACTTAAAAATATAACAAAATCGTATACCAAGGGGAAAAAGCGTAAAAACGCACTCGAAAACTTTACGCTCACTCTTACCGAGGGGGTTTATGGATTGCTTGGTCCCAACGGGGCGGGGAAATCCACGCTCATAAATATTATCACGGGGATAATCGGCAGTGACAGCGGAAGCATAGCATTTTCCGACGGCGAGAACAGCAGCTTTTTGTCTCACCTCGGCTTTATGCCGCAGGGCATGGACTTTTACCGCAATTTTACAGCAAAGGACTACATAAAGTACATAATGGCGCTGAAAAAATACTCCCCCGAAAATGCGGACGAGTATGCGTTGTCGGCGCTGGAACGTGTAAATCTCCGCACAGACGCAGACAAAAAAATCGGAGCTTTTTCGGGAGGAATGAAGCAACGGCTGGGAATAGCACAGGCAATAGTCGGCGAGCCGAAGGTGCTGATATTTGACGAACCTACGGCAGGACTTGACGCTAAGGAGCGTATCCGTTTCAGAAATGTTATAAGCTCTCTCGCCGCAGACAAGATAGTTATCCTTGCAACTCACATTGTAACCGATATAGCCTATGTAGCCAAAACCGTGGTGCTTATGAACGGCGGTAAGATAATAAAGACAGGCACGCAAGAGCAGCTGTGTTCGGATATATACGGCAAGGTGTGGGAAATAACCGCCGAAAACGATAAAGTAATGGACTATATGAGCCGTATGCGGGTGTCAAATGCGGTATCTGACGGCAGTAAATACACCTTGCGCATAGTGGGTGACAATCCGCCTGAGCAGGACGCAAAGGCTGTAGTTCCTTCTCTTGAAGATGTGTGTATTTATTATTTCGGGGATATGTAAGCATGGGGAAATTATTTTTTTATGAAATAAAGAAAAATGTACTGCGGCTGCCGGTATTGCTTTTGTTTGCGGCGCTTATGCTTGTAAATCTGTACAAGCACGGCGAAACCGTGCAGTACTACGGAGACGGCTCTTATCTCCCCAATGGACTGATGTACGACATTTACGGGGACTACAAGGGTGAAATCACCGACGAAAAGATACAGCAAATAGTTGCATACAAAAACGAAATGGAGTCTATTGTCAATTCGCCCGAATTTGATTATCCAACTACTCCCGATGACAGATATTATACCGGTTTTGCTTATGGTGACAAAGATATCGCGGATAATGTCATCAATGAAATGAAGTACGCAAGGGAATACATAAACAATATAATCCTGCTGAGAGAAAAAACTCAGTCCGCTATCTCATTTTATGAGGAAAAAAACGACTACAAGGTCAGAGAGGCACAGCAAATCGAAATTCTGTACGGTAACCGTCATATATATGTATACGGCAATTACTGGGCATATTCGCTGTACCTTGACTATGAGTTTTCTACCTTTATTGTGATGATTATGGTGCTGTTTGTATTCGCGCCGTCGTTTTCAAAGCAGAAGGCTATCGGAGATGACAAGATTATACGCTCCTGCGGAAAGGCGAAAAGCGTATTTTGGGCAAAGCATTTGTGTATGTATACCTTCTGCGCTGCCGCTACGCTTATAACGGCACTTGCGGATATTCTGTCTTTCGGATGTAGATACGGGCTTGAATTTGTCGAACAGCCTATATATGCAATACACAGCTTTACTTACGCACCGCTTGACATAAGCATATTTACGGCCGTGCTGTTTGCGGCTCTTATGCGGTTTTTGCTTGCAGTATTTATCGGCGAAATTGTACTGCTTATATCCTCAACGCAGAAAAATGTCGGCATTTCCTATGCCGTAAGCTTTTGTGCAATAGGAGGGCTTATTTATCTGCACGGCTCTCTGCCCTCGCATTTTTCGCCGTTTACGATGATAAGCATGAGCAATTTTTTAACCGAGGCAAGGTTTGTGAATGTGCTGGGCTTGCCTGTGCTTAATATAATCTTTCTGCCCATACTTACATTACTGCTCTGTGCGGCGGTAAATCTTGTCTGCCATGCCGTTTCATGCCCTCGGCGCACGGCTCGGCTTGCTCAGAAAGAGAGAGGCGGTGCGGTATGAAGATATTTTGTTACGAGCTAAAAAAGGTTCTGATAAAGCAGTACGCAATAATTATTCTCGCCGCAGTAGTCATAGTAAGGCTGTTATCCTCTCTGCCGCTTGCAAAGCAAACCTACGGCTTTGACACCGCCTCGGAGCGCGAGGTGTACTTTGAACTGATAAATCCTTTTGTCGGTGAATTGACCGATGAAAAAATTACCCGCGCAGACGAGCTTGAACAGCAGCTGAAATCGGCGCAGGATAAATATGACGAGCTTCGCAAAAAGCGCTTGAATAAAGAAATATCGGACGCCGATTATTACAAGGAGATAAAACAGTGCGAGAAAACGCGCAGCATCAGGCATCAGATTGAAAAAACCGTTGAACAGGTGCGACAGGCACAGGAAAGACAGAGCGATATTCTGCCGGTAAGCTATATCCCGATAGTGTGCGAGGCATCGGCAGATTATCTCTTTGTACTTGCTATCTGTCTTATCTGTGCATTAAGCGTAATTACAGAGCATACAAGCAAGACAAAATATATTCTGCAAACTACGCCCGCAGGACAGTCACGCAGTATGGCGGCTAAGACGGCGGTTCTGCTGTTGTCGGTAGGTGTAACCTCGGTTTTGCTCTCTGTTGTCGAGGGATATTGCCTTTCACAGCAGCTGCCGATTGAATACTGGTCCTGCTCGGCAAGCGGTGTCGAGATGTTCACAAACTGTACGGCGGACCTTACTATAGGCGGGCTGTTTATTTCGGCACAGCTTATAAAGCTTGTGGGAAGCATTTTTACTGCGTCCGCCGCAATTCTTATCTCCGAGCTGTTTAAAAGCTATGCAGCGAGCGTATTTTCGCTTGTCACCGTGCAGATAATTGTTGACTATGTGGGAAAACGCACAAATCTGAGCTATCTTCTCCCGACGGGCGCTATGCGCGGCTACGGCTATTTTTACGGCGATGTCATACCGACACAGACCAACAGCTATATGCAGTTCTCGGGAGTGCCGCCGGGGTACACGATAACGCTTGTCTGCGGCATGCTGATTTTCTCGGCGGCAGCGTGCGCGGTAATGATTTTTTACTGCAAAAATCGGCTCAAAAGAAATAGAAGAAGCTATAACAAAGCGGCGCTTTTATCGGCGCTGTGCGTCATTACTTCGTTGTTATTATGCTCTTGCAGTACCACCGCAAAGCGCTATGACCCGAGCGACACAATGAAGCTTGTCGGCGGCACATATACCGTACTCGGCGATTATAACATACCATTTCCCGAGGGGCTTAAAACAAGCACATACGAGATTATTCTTAATACGAAGCCGGAAGGCGGATTTTCTGTTGCGCTTAAAGACCTCCAAAGCGGAGAAACGCTTGATATTCCGCAGAGCTATTTTTTGGAAGAACTGTTTATACATTGCTTTGTGACCGAGCATTATATATTAATCCAATATGTAACACATGACGGTGTCGAGGCGTTGAGGTATTATGACCTGCTCGATTTTTCTACCGATACGTTAATCGAAAAAACAAGCGGCATGGAGAAAAATTTGTTCGGACTAACCTTTAAGGAAAGCGAGCGGACATATCGTGCAGGTGATGTAATTTTCACCGATGACAGAGACTTTTTCTTTGCCACAAGCGGCGGCGTGTACAAGGTCGGCATAAACAAGAGCGCATCGCTGATAATAGACGAAACGGTTAAAAACGGACTTGTTTTTGACGCCGACAGCATCTATTTTATCAGCGAAAAGGACAGCATAAAGCGCTATGATTTTTCTACCGGAACGCTTAGCGAGATAGTCAGCGGGGAAAGAATAATTCCGCTGTCGCTTTGGGGAGATGAGCAGTTCCTGTACTATACCTGCGAGGATGGGGAGAAGAGGATAGCGAAGTAGGAGTTCTTTTGCGCTTGATGTGTTTGCAGAGAATAACCATGATTGAGCAGAGCGTACTTTGGGGCTGTATGCTCGCCGATAATTATCAGCGAGCATATAATCCCGCTGTATTCGCCGTTTTCGCTTTTAATCACGGAAAGCTGATGAAGAATTTAAATTGTGTAAATGTTTTCGGGTATCATGTACTCAGCTTTCGGGCGGTCAGAAACAGCGTGTTGCAATCTGACGCGCCATTGTAAATGAGCCTGCAATAATCCTTGCCGACCAGTCTACTGCGTCGCTTGACAAGAAAGCTGCGTTTGAGATAATGGGAGTTTTCAAGGCTTTGAACGAAGCGGGTAAGACGGTAATCACAGTCACCCACGACAAGGATGTTGCGGCGTGCTGCAAAAGGGTTATCGAGCTTGAGGACGGCGAGATAATAAGTGACAGGGAAAATGCGTGAAGGTAAGCCTTGAAATTGTGTGCTAATAATAAATTTATTTGATAATTTAAAATTTAGTAATATTTTACATTAAAATATTAATTTGATGTGGTGAAAATGGTTATTTATACATAAATAAGAAAAACGGTTGACAAATAATCCGTTGTATGATAAAATTAGCATGTAATGGTAAACATTGCATAATATTATTTTTTTACAGAAGAAGTAAATATGAAGGAGTTAATTACATATCGGATTAAGTCTTTTGTATTAGTTGTATGTTTTTCGTTAACATGTGCTTTTGCGTTTGTTGGATGCTCACCGGCAACATTAACTTTCAAAACTAAATCGCCTGTGTTTAAGAGTAATTATGGTGAAATTATAGCTACGGAAGATACATCATCCGGATCTGCTCAAATTAAGTATTTTTATTATAAGCCAAGTGACGGTTCTATTTCTGGCTATATAAGCTCTAAACAGTGTACATATAATGTAAGTGGAAATAAATTTACGGGGGTAATAAAAAATATTTCTTATGGTACCGCAAAAATTCAAGGTTATGTTAAATCTGATTTCAGTAAAATAACTTGCTACGGGGTAAGTTACTATTCATAAAAATTATATAACGGAGTTTTGAGAATACCATGAAAAAGTTAAAGTTTTTAAGAAAATTATTCTTTATGGCTATTGCGGCGGTATTTATTATCTTTAGCCTTACAGCCTGCGACGGTACATCGGATACAGCCCAAAAGGGTGCTGTCAGCGGCAACTTTTATCTTGACGGAGATACTTCAAAGGAGTATATAAGCTTCAACGAGGATAACAGCTTTGTGTTTGTCGGTTTTGATTATAACGCCTTTGCAAAGGAGCTGTTAGGCGATATGCTTGAAGATACCGCCGGAATTGAAGAAAGACTGCGCAAGCCCTATAATTATCAGTATGATGACGCTGCCTTGCTTCTGACCTTTGATATATTCCAAAGCGACAGCGAGGAAGCATTGTCATTTTTAGTGACAATGGAGCTTGCCGAGGATAAAAATAGCTTGGTATTCCACGAAAAAACCTACAAGCTCGCACAGTAAAATTAAAGGCGCACCGTATATCCTGCGGTGTGCCTGTTTGCATAAAACGGGGGGAAAATATGTACCTTATCGAAAATTTGAACAAGGATTTCAAGGACGGTGACGGCGTGTGCTGTGCCTTAAGAAATGTAAATTTAAGTATAAGCACAGGAAAGATGGTTGCAATAGTCGGAAAATCCGGAAGCGGAAAATCCACGCTGTTCAATATATTGGGAGCTATCGACCGTCCGACAAGCGGTAAAATAACGGTGGAAGACAAAAACCTTGCCGCTTTTTCCGAGGAGGAGCTTTGCAGATACCGAAGTGAAACAGTGGGTTTTGTGTTCCAGTCCTTTCACATTATTGAAAGCTATACTGTTTATGACAATATAGAACTGCCGCTTATTATAAGCAAAGTTCCCAAAGCAAAGCGTGATGAAATGATAAAACAGGCGGCAAAGCGCGTGGGACTTTCCGATAAGCTGAAAACAAGGTGCAACAGGCTGTCGGGCGGTGAAAAGCAACGGACAGCTATCGCAAGGGCGTTTGTACATTCTCCTAAAATAATACTTGCCGACGAGCCGTGCGGAAATCTGGACAGCCGCAACAGCGAAAGTGTAATGGAGCTGCTCAGAGGCTTTGTAAGCAGGGACACGCTTGTTATGATGATTACGCACAGCAAGGCTGATGCGGCATTGTGCGACAGAATAATAACCCTTAGCGACGGTACGGTGGTGAGCGATGAAGCTTTACGATAAGATAAGACTTGCGGCAAGGGAAGGCAAAAAGAGCCTGATTTATCTTGTGATAACCTCGCTTTTATTCGCAATAGTTTCCTCTGTTTCGTCAAGCCTGTTGCTGACAGCGGTAAATCTGCGCCGTGATTATATTGCCTACCTTGATAAGTCAGCGGGAGGCAGACATGAATTTTCGGTATCCTGCCTGAATGTCGGTGCTTCAACCGAAGAGCTTTCAGCCTGCGGATTTGATAAGGTCGAATATTATATGTCCTTTTCCGAAAAGGTCGGAATTGTCAGTGTCAAAAACGGCGAAAAGCTGAAAAATATACAGAGCGTTCCTTTCGTTTCAATTAAAGCTCTGTTAAGTCCCGACGGCAGCTTTGAATACGAGCTTGTAAGCGGCGAGGATATAGCGGCTTGCTTTGATACGCCGCAGTCGGACTGTATGTGGTTTAATGAAGCGGCAGCACTAAGCGGGGGAATTGCTGTCGGGGATAGGGTGCAAATCAAATACGGTGCAAGGCTTATAAAGGAATATACCGTTGCGGGTATTTACCGCGCGGAGTTTTTTGCTCTGGATTATCCTGTTATCATACCCATTAATTCGTATTTTGACTGTGCCGTTTCAAATAATGCCGATATTGAGAGCTTGTTTTCCTGTACTCTGAGCAGTCTGTCGGAGTTTGACAGAGTAATATCGGCGGCGGAACAAATGGGCTGTGAGGTAAACACAGGGAATATTGAAATTTCTCTGTCGGCTATGGATTATGTCTATATTTTGCTTGCGGGACTTGCTTTGCTGTTTGCGATGATTGCCTTCTTTTCCGTTTCCAATACCTTCTCTGTAACAATCGCAAAGGGCTCTCATACAATGACGCTTTTCTCGCTTCTCGGAGCAAGAAAAAGCAGTATTTACGCAGTGTATTTTTTCCCGTATTTATTATCAATTCTGTCAGGTGCGGTAATAGGATGTGCAGTTTTGCTTCAGTTGTTTTCCTATATTTCCTCTTTGACAGAAGAACTGTTATCCTTTACGGTAATGCTTGAAGCGGAAAAAGGGCTGATACTAATATCACTGCTTTCGATTTTGTTTATACTTGTGCTGAGCGTAATGCTTTACGGCAAATTCCGCTGGCTGACACGCAAAAGCCTCAGCGAAGCGGTGAGAGAATGTGATACATAACCGAAAGGTATTTGAGATATGAGAATAAGAGATATACTCTCCCTGGCAGTAAAAAATATATTAGGATATAAGCGGGTTATGCTCAGGATATTTGTGAGCGTTCTGACGGTGGTTGTGCTGTGTGCGTCGGCAAGCGGTTTTTTATCTGCGGTAGCACGGGAGCTTGCCGATATGCGGTACAAATATATCAGCGAGGCGTGTGTGTCGGTGTATACAGCCTCTGTCGGCTACGAACAATCCTGCAAGGAAGCCGATGAGGTTATAAAAACGCTTTCCGGGGCGTCGGACGTAACCTGCCGCCGTGTTATGCACCAATACGATATAGGCACGAAGGAGGAATATGCAGGCATTACAGCGTCAGGCGAAGATGAGGAAGCGTTTTACTGCAAAAATCTTATGCTTACGGCAGAAGGCGACATTTGCAGAGCGTCAGAGCTTGATATATACCAAAAGGCTTATTACATATATTCGGTAGATACCGATTATGATACTCTGCCGCAAAATCTGCTGCTTTCATTTGAGAGAAATTATCCTGACAAGACTGTTTTTTGGTACGGGGAAAACATATCCTCCGACAGCGACGTTTTACTGTCGGCGGAGTTTCTGACAGATCTCGGCTTTACTGAGGAAGAAATGGGCGGGCTTATAGGCAAAAGAATTGAACTGAAGCATGCCGATGATGATTACGCCTACATTGACGGACTTACCGTGTGCGGCATAATAAGTCCCGACGCGGACAATGCCGTGTTTGGCGGTATGACAGCGGCGATAGTAACAAAAAATTACGCTGAAAAAACACAGCTTAAATATATGGCTACCGATATAAATTTATACTATGACAGCTTTGTAAATGCAATATCCGCAGAGAAAAAAGCAAACGAAGCGGGTATTCATGCGTCTGTGGGGATACATCTCGCAATATATGAGAGGATAGACAGGGTGAGCAGCTTTATCGAGAAAATGCTGGCAATCATTCTGCCGCTTATTTGTGTTTCCATGCTGTTGTCGGTAACCTCGGCGTTGCTCTTATACTATTCCTCCTCAAGAAAAAATACGGCGGTAATAAGGGCAATGGGAGCAGGCAAAAGCTCGGTGTATCTGATATTCCTTGCGGAAGCGGCATTTGTTGCAACGGCGGCGGGAGTTGCGGGACTGCTCCTTTCAGTCGGAGTAAATGCGGCGTTCAATGCTTTGCTTGAAAACATTTTCGGCTTTTCCGTTCCGATTGTCAGCGGTATTCAGATTATCTCAGGGACGGCGGCGTGGGGTGCGTCGTTACTGTTCACGCTCATGCTTTCATTTATATCGGTTATGAAAATTTCCGCCGCACCGATAGAGCGTTTGTTAAAAAGCGAATAACAGGGTTAAAGCATTTGGTTAGCTTTATATCATCCGACGGGTTGACATATTGGCTTAAAAGTGGTAAAATAAGCTTGATAAAATAACAGCTCCGTTGCCGCTTATGCGGATTTATAATGACGGGGCAAGCCCCTTATTGAAATTATATTTGCCGCAGGGAAATAATTTTTTGCTCTGCGGGGAAAGCTAAGCCAAAGGAGGGAATATTCATGGCAAAACAGAAAAACCCCTATGCGGGAACAAAGACCGAGAAGAATTTATGGGAGGCGTTTGCGGGCGAATCCAAGGCACGCAACAAATACACCTACTTCGCTTCCGTCGCGAAAAAGGCAGGCTATGAACAAATAGCGGAGCTGTTCCTTAAAACCGCCGAGAATGAAAAGGAGCACGCAAAGCTGTGGTTCAAGGCGCTCGGTGAGCTTGGCGACACCCCCGAAAATCTGCTCCACGCCGCCGAGGGCGAGAACGCAGAATGGACGGATATGTACGACCGCATGGCGAGAGAGGCGGACGAAGAGGGCTTCCATGAGCTTGCGGAGCAGTTCAGAGGCGTTGCGGCTATTGAAAAGTCGCACGAGGAGCGTTATCGCGCACTGCTTAACAATATCGAAAGCAAGAGAGTGTTTGAAAAGGCGGGCGTTGTAATATGGGAGTGCCGCAACTGCGGTCACATTGTGGTAGGCACATCAGCCCCCGAGGTTTGTCCCGTATGCAAGCATCCTCAAAGCTATTTTGAAGTACGCAAGGAAAATTATTAAACGACAGTCCTAAGAGCGGGATAAATTTGTCCCGCTCTTTTGCTTTTACTGTTGATTTTCGGCTTGTTTGCTGTTATAATATAGGAAAAACGGAAAAGGGTATGTGTGTCGCTATGGGAAAATATATTATTAAAACGTCGGACTATGTGCGTGATTTTCGCTGTATAGGAACAGCCTGTCCTCAAAGCTGCTGTGAAAAATGGCAGATAATCTGGAGCGACAGCGAAATAGAAAGGCTTGTAGGCTCTGCCGAATGCACCGAACAAATACGGCAAATTGCGCAGGAGTGCTTTTGGCAAGGCGAGGACGGCGGCAAAAAGGCTCCCGACGGCTATAAGACGATAAAGCTTGACGAAAACGGCGATTGTCCCTTTCATGATAAATCCGACAGGCTTTGCATAATACAAAAGCAAATGGGTGCGCAGTACCTCTCCTCGGTATGCACCGTATTCCCGAATATTGAATATGCAAACAACGGCGTATTGTTCAAAGCAAGAAGTATAAGCTGTCCTGCGGTGTTCGACCTCATTGCGAAGAGCGAAAGCGCCGCCGACGTCTATACTCTTCAGGGCAGTCGTGATGTGGAGCTTAGCAGGGATTGCGTGAGGGATACGGTTTCGCAGGTAAAGGAAAAACCCATGCTTGCTTTCCGCAACGATATTTTTGATTTCTTCTACGATATACTCTCAAGCGGCAAAAGGGATTACAAGACCTCTGTCATTTTAGGCGCACTTGCTGCCTCAAAGCTCTCCGAGTTTGAGCAGAGAGGAGAATATAACCGCATACCGCAGGTAATCGGTGCACTCAAAGGGCAGATAAGCTCTCCTGCAACGGCCGCCTCGCTTTCAGGCATAAAGCCAAATTATGCGGTAAAGCTGGACGCTGTGGCTATGCTTTTTCAAGCGCTTTCCTTAACCAATGACATTGTTGCTCTGACCGAGGATTTAAGAGATAAATTAAGGAAAAAATCCCAAAACGAGCAGGAGCTTGAGGCGTACCGTGATATGGTTTGCGACTTTGAAAATATGGTGTCGGACAAGCCGTTTTTGATGAAGAATATCTGCCGTATGCTGTTTTACAATATGGGTATACCGTTTAAAGACAAGAGATATACTGTATTTCAGAATTATGCGTTGTTTGTAATTGCGGCGTGCGCCGCAGAATATTTAGGCGTGGCGACAGCGGCAAAGCATACCGAAAAAGCCGATTTTGACGCCGCCTTTAAAAGAAATGTTTGTGCGGCGGCACGGTGTTTGTGCCACAGAGAGGCTTTTGTCGAGCCTGTTATAAAGTACCTTACCGAAAGGAATATGCTGTCCGCAGCACACCTTGCGCTTATAATAAAATAAAAAGTATTTTTCACCGATTTGCCGTTTGCTATTGTTTTTTTCGGCAAATCGGTGTATAATATAACAGAAGCAATATGTTCTTAAAAATTTAAAATTGAAGGGAATACTACTATGCAAATTACAAAAGACAGCATTATAGGGGATATTCTTGACGCTTATGCAGAGCAGACAGCTCCTTATTTCATCGAAATGGGAATGCACTGTCTCGGCTGTCCCTCCGCAAGAGGCGAGAGCGTAGCACAGGCGTGTGCAGTTCACGGCGTTGACGCCGACGAGCTGGTAAGAAAGCTCAATGCGGCAGTAAACGGCTGATGAAACAGCCCGTGCTTTCCCCAAGACTGGCGGCGGCGGCAAGCCTCGTGCGAAAAGGCGGCGTGATATGCGACGTCGGCACGGATCATGCCTTGCTGCCCTGTCGGTTATACCTTGACGGAGAAAGAAGGCTTATTGCCTCGGATATAAAGGACGGTCCGCTGACAAGCGCAAAGCGCACTCTTATGCAGTACATAGGAAAAGAGGATGCGGTATGTCTTGTCAAATCCGACGGCTTAAGCCGTATTGACTATGCAGACGATGTTATCGTTGCGGGAATGGGTGGCGAACTGATTGCCGAAATAGTAAAAAAATGCCCGTTTTTAAGCAATGATACGCATTTTATATTACAGCCCATGAGTAAAGCGGACGTGCTTCGGCGGGAGCTTTATCAGAATGGCTTTGAAATACGGTGTGAGCTTACCGCTTTTGATAACGGCAGGCTGTACGCCGTTATGTCGGTTTTTTACACGGCAAAAAAATGCAGTATTGACGATGTGTTTGCCTGTGCGGGAAAAATCACCGATGTAACGTATCTAAAGGCTCAGAGGGATACCCTTCTTAAAGCGGCGGGAGAATGTAAAACAGCCGCCGTAGAAAAAAGCGAAAAGCTGAGCCGCACGGCTTTAGGGATTGACAGGATAATACAAGACATTTTGCAAGGAGAAGAAGCATGAAGGTAAAAGAGGTATACGAATTTCTTGACAGCTATGCGCCCTTTGCACAGCAAGACGAGTTTGACAACAGCGGACTTCTGATAGGCGACGAAAACTCCACGGTCAAGGGCATCTGCCTTTGTCTTGACATAACGAACGCAGTAATTAAGGAAGCGGTAAGCCACAGGGCAAACCTTATCATTTCCCATCACCCCGTAATATTCGATCCGCTTAAATGTCTTGAAGCGGGCACTCCGACCTATGAGCTTGCAAAGCACAAGCTCTCCGCAATATGTATGCACACAAACGCCGATATGGCTGAATACGGCGTTACCGATATAATGATAGAGCTTCTCGGCTTTGATAAGTCCGACGAGGTGCTTGAACCCGTGCTTTCCGACGGCAAGGGCTACGGCAAGGTATGCGAGCTTCCTATCCCGACAAGGGCGGCTTCGCTTGCAGAAAGCTGTCGTGACGCCTTTGACTGTGCCGTTGTGCGTTACAGCGATACCGACCGCACAATAACAAAGGTTGCGGTATGCTCAGGAGCGGGCGGAAGCGCAATCTCCCATGCGGTAAAGGCGGGCTGTGACGCATTTATCACGGGAGACATAAAGCACAGCCAGTGGATAGAGGCGCAGACCCACGATTTGTGCCTTATCGACGCGGGACATTTCCATACCGAGAATATACTCTGTAACTATCTTTGCGGAATACTCAGCCGCAAATTCCATGATATAGAGATTTTTACCGCGCAGAACAGCAAGGACCCCTGCGCTTATATAATCTGATAACGGAGGAACTCAATGTCACTTGACGGAGCTTTTCTGCACTGCGTTGTGTCTGAAATGCTTGACGGCGGTCTTGTCGGCTCAAGGATAGATAAGATATATCAGCCCTCAAGAGAAGAAATAATCATTGCTTTAAGAGGTGCGGGAAAGCAGTATAAAATACTTATCAGCGCAAATTCCGTTTCGGCAAGAGTGGGACTTACCGCATTGTCTGCGGAAAACCCCTCATCGCCCCCGATGTTCTGTATGCTGCTCAGAAAGCACCTCGGAGGAGGAAAGCTTGTCGGCATATCGCAGGACGGACTTGAGCGCATAGTAAACCTTGATTTTGAATGTATGAACGAAATCGGCGACATGGTGATAAACCGCCTTACCGCCGAGATAATGGGCAGGCACAGCAACATTATCCTGATGACGAAAAAGGACGGCGTATACAGGATAATCGACAGCATAAAGCGTGTTACCGATGAAATTTCATCGGTGCGGCGAATTTTGCCGAACATTCCTTATGAAACGCCGCCGAGAAAAGGGGACAGGCTGAATTTTCTCACCTGCACCAACGATGAGCTTGCAAGGGCTGTCAGATGCGGCAGGGGCAAGCGGCTTGCAAAGCATCTTATCGCCTGCCTTGAGGGAATTTCCCCCGTGTTCGCATCGGAGTGCGCCTTTTACGCCTGCCGTGACGCAGACGCCGCGGTTGACGATATGACGGAGGATAATATCGACCGTCTGCTTTTCTTTTTGTCAAAGGCGGCGGAATATGTCAAAAACGGCGGCGGCTTTACGGTACTGCGGGACTTGCAGGGCGCATACAAGGATTTTTGCTTTATCCCGATACACCAGTACGGAGCGCAGATGATTTCCGTTGAGGCGGACAGCGCAAATGCCCTGCTGGATACCTTTTACGGCAGTAAGGCTGAAAACGAGCGCATGAAACAGCGTTCGAGAGATTTGCTCAGAATGCTTCTCAACGCCTATGAAAGAACGGCACGAAAGCTGGAAATACAAAAAAACGAGCTTGCCACCTGCGCTGACAGGGATGATTTCCGAGTCAAGGGCGATATAGTCAGCGCAAACATCTATAAGATGACAAAGGGCATGACAGAGCTTACCGCAGAGGATTACAACACGGGGCAGACCGTCGCCGTGCCGCTTGAAGCGCGGCTTACTCCTGCGGAAAATGCCCAGAGATACTACGCCGAGTACAAAAAGCTCGAAAAAGCGGAAAAAATGCTGGTAAAGCTGATTTCGGACGGTGAAAAGGAGCTTGTTTATATCGACAGCGTGTTTGACGCGGCTTCAAGAGCAGAGTCAAACGCCGAGATAAGCGAGATACGCAGAGAGCTTGCCGAAAGCGGCTACATTCACGCTCCTGCGGTAAAAAAGGACAAGGTAAAGCGCAAAGCCCCCATGCGCTTTGTCACCGATGACGGCTATGAGGTGTACATCGGGCGCAACAATACGCAGAATGACAGGCTGACAAAGACATCATCACCTGACGATATGTGGCTTCACACAAAGGATATAGCGGGCTCTCATGTCATTATAAGAGCAAAGGACGGCGAGGTGTCCGACAACGCTATTTTACAGGCGGCAAGCCTTGCGGCGTATTGCTCCAAGGCGAGAAACAGCACAAAGGTGCCCGTTGATTATACGAGGGTGCGCTATGTAAAAAAGCCGGGCGGCGCAAAGCCGGGTATGGTTATTTTCACAAATAACTACACCGTGCTTGTAAACCCCGACGAAACGCTCTATGAGCGGGTAGAGAAATAAAAGCTAAATGCTTTGAAATATTTACTCCTGCGACAGCGGCAGGCTGTATACGCAAAGGAAAGGAACGGTACAATAAATGAAAAAGGAACTGGCAAAAACCTATTCTCCTAAGGATTTTGAGGACAGGTTGTATCACGAGTGGGAACAGCGCAAGTATTTCCACGCTGAGATTGATAAGAGCAAAAAACCCTTTACAATAGTTATCCCCCCACCGAATATCACGGGACAGCTTCACATGGGACACGCTCTTGACAACACGCTTCAGGATATACTTATCCGCTGGAAGAGAATGCAGGGCTACTGCACGCTGTGGCTGCCCGGCACCGACCACGCCTCCATTGCAACCGAAGCTAAGATAGTAAATGCGATGAAAGAGGAGGGGCTTACTAAGGACGATGTAGGCCGCGACGGATTTTTAGAGAGAGCGTGGGAATGGAAAAGAGTTTACGGCGGCAGAATTGTAGAGCAGCTTAAAAAGCTCGGCTCGTCCTGCGACTGGGACAGAGAACGCTTTACTCTTGACGAGGGCTGTTCAAAGGCGGTGCAGAAGGTATTTATTGATCTTTACAACAAGGGCTATATTTACCACGGAGAGAGAATAATCAACTGGTGTCCCAGCTGCAAGACCTCCATTTCGGATATTGAGTGCGAATACGAGGAGCAGGACGGCTTCTTTTGGCACATAAGCTACCCTCTTTCGGACGGAAGCGGAAGCGTTGAGATTGCAACCACAAGACCTGAAACATTGCTCGGCGACAGCGCGATTGCGGTTCACCCCGATGACGAGAGATACAAGGCAATAGTGGGCAAGACCGTAAAGCTCCCCCTTACCGACAGAGAAATCCCCGTAATAGCGGATGAATATGTTGATATGGAATTTGGTACGGGCGTTGTAAAAATCACTCCCGCGCATGATCCTAACGACTTTGAAGTGGGCAAGCGCCATGATTTGCCGATTATACACATGATGAACGATGACGCTGTCATAAAGGAAGGCGTGGGCGGCAAGTATGCCGGCATGGACAGATACGAGGCAAGAAAGGCAATGGTTGCCGACCTTGACGCTATGGGACTGCTTGTAAGGGTTGAGCCACACAAGCACAATGTAGGCTGTTGCCAGCGCTGCGGCACCACCGTTGAGCCAAGAGCAAGCTATCAATGGTTTGTAGCAATGAAGGAGCTTGCAAAGCCCGCTATTGATGTTGTAAGAAGCGGCGAGCTTAAATACATTCCTCAGAGATTTGAAAACGGCTATCTTTACTGGATGGAGAATATCCGTGACTGGTGCATTTCCCGTCAACTGTGGTGGGGACACAGAATACCCGCATATTACTGCACGAATAAGGAGTGTAACCACACCGAGATTACCCTTGACGGCATAGATGTATGTCCGAAGTGCGGTGCGCCGATGAAGCAGGATGAGGATACTCTTGATACCTGGTTCTCCTCTGCGCTGTGGCCGTTCTCCACCTTGGGCTGGCCTGAAAAGACAGAGGACTATGACTACTTCTATCCCACGAATACTCTCGTAACGGGCTACGATATTATCCCGTTCTGGGTAGCAAGAATGATATTCAGCGGTCTTGAGCATACCGGACAAAAGCCGTTCTCGGATGTGCTTATACACGGTCTTGTGCGTGACGAGCAGGGACGTAAGATGTCAAAGTCGCTGGGCAACGGCGTTGATCCGCTTGAGATAATTGACGAGTTCGGTGCGGACGCTTTAAGACTTACCCTTGTAACGGGCAACGCTCCGGGCAACGATATGCGCTGGACCAAGACAAAGGTAACAAATTCCCGTAACTTTGCAAACAAGCTGTGGAATGCTTCAAGATACATTCTGATGAATTTGGCCGAGGATATGACGGGCGCAACGCTCCCCGAGGCTCTGCCCATTGAGGATAAGTGGATTTTATCCATGTACAACAGTCTTGTAAAGAATGTCACCTCAAACCTTGAGAGCTATGAGCTCGGCATTGCGGTTCAAAATCTTTATGACTTTATCTGGGATATTTTCTGCGACTGGTATATTGAGCTTACAAAGCCGAGAATTGCGGCAGGCGGCGAAACTGCGCTTGCGGCGCAGAATGTACTGGTATTCATCATGCAGGGCATACTGAAGCTGCTCCATCCCTTTATGCCGTTCATAACCGAGGAAATATGGCAGTCAATGCCCGTATCGGGAGAGGGCAACAACCCCGAAAGCATTATGATTTCCGCATGGCCTGTATACTCAGAGTCCCTTTGCTTTACAAAGGAGCGGACCGAGTTTACAATGATAATAGACGCTATCAAGGCAGTGCGTGTACAGCGCAGCGAGCTTAACGTTCCTCCCTCAAAGAAGGTAACCATGATAATCGAAACGGCGCAGACGAAGCTGTTCGGCGATGCAAAACCCTTCTTTGAAAGACTTGCAGGCGCAGGCGAGCTTGCCGTCTGTGAAGCGGCAAAAGCCGAAGGGGATATGGTGACGGTAGTTACCGCTAATGCAAGAATTTTCATTCCTCTGGGCGAGCTTGTAGACAAGCAGAAGGAGCTTGACAGACTTGAAAAGGAGCGCAAGGCGGCGCAAAAGGATATAGACTTCCTTTCGGGTAAGCTGTCAAATCAGGGCTTCCTTTCAAAAGCTCCCGCACAGCAGATTGAAAACGAGAGAGCAAAGCTTGCAAAGGCACAGGAAAAGATGGAAAAAATTCTGCTCTCAATCGAAAAGATGAAGTAATAACTTAGGCAAGATGTCCCCCGCCTCTAAGGCGGCGGATTCCATATTCAATTTCAGTTGGGGTTCAATCCCCAACTGAAACTGAATCGCAGCTTCGCTGCGGCTTGCCACGTTGAATGACGGGGCAAGCCCCTTATTGAATAAAATAAATCAATACCGCCCTGAGGCAGTTTAGCCTCAGGGCGGTAATTTTTTATTTTTAGAGCTTATTGTTCCAAAATGCTTCAAGCGTTTTGTTGAACTGCTCAGGGTTATCCATGTTGGCGCAATGTCCCGCATTTTTGATAATAACCGATTTGCACTCCGGCTCGGATTCTTTCCACAGCTTTATTATTTCCTTTTCCATCGGTATATCATGCTCGCCGCACCCAATAAGGAGAGGATATGCTCTTTTGCCTGTCTTATGCTTATTAACAATGCCGTTAAGCGTGGACAGGTACATAAAGGACTTTTTGGGAAATGTGATATTAAGGCGGTAAAACTCCTCCTGCGCTTTTGCGGTATAGGCAGAAATTTTCTTGTTAGCCTTTGCAAAAGCCTTCATTGAAAATATCGCTTTTAGCATCATAAGCATCTGCCTTGAGCCGTTTTCCTTTTGCATGGAGGAATTGAAATTATTGATGTCGTACCCGCCGAAGCAGGTGAGAGAGGTTACACATTCGGGATAATGATTTGCAAAATCCTGCGCTATGACCGAGCCGAGCGACACGCCGACAAGGTGGAGCTTTTTTATTTTTTCGTGAAGCATTACATCGTGTATCCAATCTGACATTTTGTTTATGCTGTCGCCCCTTTCGGCGTCAGCACTTTTGCCGTGACCTATTATATCAAGGCTTAAAATATTGTAACGGTCTTTAAAATATTCCTCCTGCTCTCTGAACATTTCATGCGTTACAAATGCGGCATGAAGAAAAAGCACCCATTCGTCATGCTCTCTGCCGCTTATATTATAGACAATAGGCGAGCCGCTGAGTTTATTTTGTTCCATATCCCTTGCTCCTTATTTCATAAAGCAGTTTTTCGTACCATTGTATATTGAATTTCATCACATCTCTGCCGTACTGTGCGGACGCTAACTGGAAAAAGGCTATTTTTTCAAAGCCGTGGGGAATGTGTGCGTGCTTTGCCTCATCGCAGATTATTTCCAACACGGTGTAGGCTTCCTTTAGCTGTGTAATATAATTTTCAAGTATTTCTTCACGCTTTTCGCCCTCGGAAAAGCCCATGAAATAGAGCTTTGCAAGCTCGGGGTTTTTACTGGCCGCAACGCTCATCGGACTGTCCGCCCATTCTAAAAAATACTTTCTCCCGCTTTCGGTGATGTGATACACCTTTTTGTATCTGCCGTTTTCGGTTGTTTGCTCAAACCTGATATATCCGTTTTTAAGCAGTTTTTTTACAGCCGCCTGTATACTGCCCATACTGCTGCTGTACATCAGATTAAGCCCCTTGTCTATTCTTTCTCTGAGCTGATAGATTGTTCTGCCGCTTAAAAGCAAAAGTCCCAATACAATATATTCCATAATTCCTTCTATAATTCTAATAGTAATATTACGATTAGATTATAGCTCTTTTGTTTGGAAATGTCAATATCATGAAGTAAAAAATTCTTAAAAGCTCAAAATATCCTTGAAAAGCCAAATCGGATATGTTAGAATAGAAACAATGTTTTTAATGGAGGATACTATGGAGTTTTTCGATAAGCTCGCCGAAATCAACAAGGTTATAAACGAATTTGTGTGGGACAAAATGGGCATTATACTGCTTGTCGGCGCAGGTCTTTTATTGACCGTACTCACTAAATTTTTTCAGGTTGTCAGGATAAAGGAATGGTGGGGCAAAACCGTCGGAGAGATTTTCAAAAAAGACGGCAATGCCCGTAAAAATAAGGAGCATGGCTCGGTGTCGCAGTTTCAGGCGCTTTGTACTGCGCTTGCCGGAACAATCGGCACGGGAAATATAGCGGGCGTCGCTTCCGCTATATGGGTAGGCGGTCCGGGTGCGGTATTATGGATGTGGGTTGCCGCATTTTTCGGTATGATGACAAACTATTCCGAAAATGTGCTGGGTATTTTCTACCGCCGCAAAAATAAAAACGGCGAATGGTCGGGCGGACCTATGTACTATTTAAAGGACGGCTTCGGCGGCTATAAGCACTGCAAATATATCGGAAAGCTGCTGGCGGTACTGTTTGCGATATTTGCGATACTTGCCTCCTTCGGTATAGGAAATATGGGGCAGATAAACAAGATTATCATAAATCTTGATTCTGCGCTGCTCGGCGGGGTTGATTTAGGCTATGCGTTCGGCGACGTGAAGTGGACGTCTGTTATAATCGGCGTTGTACTGATGATTATAGGCGGACTTATCATTCTCGGCGGACTTAAGAGAATTGCGGCGTTTGCCGAAAAGGTAGTGCCTTTTATGGCGTGTACCTATATTCTGGGATGTCTTGTTGTGCTGTTGATGAACTTTAACATTATCGGCGATGTTTTTGCGTCCATTTTCAGATTTGCTTTTGGAACAAGCACGGTTGACGCTGTCACGGGTGCGGTTGTCGGAATTTCGATAAAAGAGGTTATCTCTCAGGGCTGTAAAAGAGGCGTGTTCTCAAACGAGGCGGGACTTGGCTCTACTGTTATGGTAAACTCCGCTTCAAACGCAAAAGAGCCTGTAAGACAGGGTATGTGGGGAATTTTCCAGGTGTTCTTCGATACAATTATCGTATGCACGATGACTGCGGTAGTAGTGCTTTCGTCGGGCTATATAGACCTTAACACGGGACTTCCCGCAGGTAATACCACCGACGCGACGCTTGTAGCAGACGCTTTCGGCAAGTCGTTCGGTCCGTTCGGCGCGGTTTTCGTTTCGCTTGCAATACTTCTGTTTGCCTTTACTACCGTTGTCGGCTGGTCGCATTACGGAACAAAGGCGTTTGAATATCTTTTCGGAGAAAAAGCGGCAAAGGGCTATAAGGTGTTTTTCGTGCTGATGATTATTTCGGGCGCGGTTATGACCTCCAGCCTTGCGTGGGATATTTCGGATACCTTCAACGGCCTTATGATGATACCGAACCTGATAGGCGTAGTTTCTCTCTCGCCGCTTGTAATAAGAATAACCCAAAACTATATCGACAGGCGCATAAAGCACAAGGACGTAAAGCCCATACTCTCATACGACGAGATAATTCAGTCGGAGCATGAGGCGGCGGTGAAAAAGGAGCTTGAAGAAGAACTGCAATCGGTAAAATCGTAGGATTTTACGAAAATCACACCGAAAAAAACAAACTTTTTTAAAATTTTCACATTTTCGGTGTTGCATTTACGGCTCTTACATGTTATAATTATTGAAAAGCGTTTGATTACGGTATAATCGTAAGGTAAAGCGCAGAACGGAGAATAAGCTGATGAGCATAGCCGTTGCAATTGACGGACCTGTGGGCGCAGGAAAAAGCACCCTTGCGAGAGAATGCGCAAAGCGTCTTGATTTTATATATGTGGATACGGGCGCATTTTACCGCTGTATCGGTCTTTACTGCGTAAACAGCGGCATTGACACAAAGGACTCAGAGGCTGTAAGCTCCGTACTGGGCAATATTCAGATAGGTGTTGAAAGCATTGACGGGACGCAGCATGTTTTTTTAAACGGCGAGGATGTTTCCTTAGATATACGCGAGCCCGAAATCAGCATGGCGGCGTCAAATGTTTCGGCAATACCCAAAGTCAGAGAGTTTCTCTTAGAGCTTCAGCGCAGTCTTGCGGGAAACCGCAACTGCATTATGGACGGCAGGGATATAGGCACCGTGGTGCTGCCTGACGCAAAGGTAAAGATTTTCCTTACCGCCGACGCCGGGGTGCGCGCAAAGCGCCGTTACGACGAGCTTATCGCAAAGGGCGAGAATGTTACCCTTGAAAAGGTGCTTGCCGACTTGAAACAGCGTGACCACAACGACATGACAAGAGCGGCGGCTCCGCTTAAGGCGGCTGACGATGCGGTTGTTGCGGATACGACAAGGCTCGATTTTGAAGACTCCTGCGAGCTTCTTATAAGTATCATTAAAGAGAAGGCAGATATTTGATGGTTTACGAATTTTTCAGAAAGTTTGTCTGGCTCGGTATGCATATCAAGTACAGAATAAAGGTTGTCGGCGGCGATAACCGTCCCTATAAAAACAAGATAAAGGGCGGCTACATCATAGCCTGCAATCATCAGAGCTATTCTGATCCTCCGCTTATTGCGGCGGTAAACAGGGCAAAGTTTTCTTTTATGGCAAAATCGGAGCTTTTTCAGTCAAATAAGCTTTTTGCATGGCTGATAACACGTTGCGGCGCGTTTCCCGTTGTAAGAGGGGCGAGCGACAGCAGTGCTATTGACAGAGCCGTTTCCGATATAAAAAAGAACAAGGCGTTTGTTATTTTTCCTGAGGGTACACGCTCAAAGGACGGTAATATCTCAAGAGCAAAGTCCGGCATTGCGGTAATTGCAGGCAAGGCTGACGCTCCTGTGCTTCCTATGTGCATAAAGTACGGCAAAAAGGGCTTCCGCCGCAGGGTGTGGATAGCTGTCGGAGAAATGCTCCCCGCAGAGCAGATTGCTATAAACAGTGACGACAGAACGGAACTCAGGAGAGTATCAAACCTTATAATGGATAATATAAAAATGCTTATGGACTCAATGAGCGAGTACGGCGAGCCGTTGCCCAAGCAGTATGTTCCCAAGGGCGGACAGGAAAAGACCGAATGAGTAATATAAAGCTCGTAACGGCAAAATACGCAGGCTTTTGCTTCGGCGTACAAAGGGCAGTGGACATTGCCGCAAAAACAGCAAGCGAAAACGGCGGCTGTTACACCTTAGGTCCGCTCATCCACAACGAAACCGAAACCTCAAGGCTTGAAGCGCTCGGAGTAAAGCGCACAGACGAGATACCGAAAAGCCTTGACAAGCCGCTTGTGATACGTTCTCACGGCGTTGCGAGGTCGGTTTACGAGGAGCTTAGCGAGCGTGGGATTGAATACGTTGACGCAACCTGTCCGTTTGTCGCAAAAATACACAGCATAGTGTCGCAGGCGCAGGGCAAGGTAGTTATAGCGGGCGATGCGGCTCATCCCGAGGTTATAGGCATAGTCGGACATTGCAGGGACGGCTGTGCAAAGGTTGTGTGCGACGAAAACGAGCTTGAGGAATTTCTCAAAGCGGAAAAATCAAGTTGTGAAAATCCACTAATTTTAGTAGCTCAAACGACGTATAATTCGGCAAAATGGCAATATTGCAAAAAAATTGCAAAAAAACACTATACAAACATTCAGATTTTTGATACAATATGTAATGCGACGGTTAATCGCCAGAAGGAAACCGAGGAGCTTGCCGGGGCTTCTTTGATGATGGTTACCGTCGGGGGAAAAAACTCCAGCAATACAAATAAATTGGCACATATATGTCAAAAACACTGTCCCGTAATTTTTGTACAATCGGGCAGTGATATTGATAAAGCCGCAGTACGGCAGGCTCTTGAGGGAAAAAGCGGTACGGTCGGCATTACGGCAGGAGCTTCGACACCTGTCTATATAATAAAGGAGGTTCATAGAATTATGAGCGAAATTCTCAATGATGAAGACATCGACTTCATGGCGGAGGTTGACAAAACCTTCAAAAAAGTATATATAGGGAACAGGGTTAAGGCTTTAGTCGTAGCTGTTAATAACAGCGAAGCAGTTGTAGACTTAGGTACGAAGCACTCGGGCTACATTCCTGCAAGCGAGCTTTCACAAAATCCCAATGCAGTACCCTCAGACATAGTTTCGGTCGGCGATGAGATCGAAGCTATCGTTACCTCCATCAATGACGCAGAGGGCGTTGTAATCCTTTCCAAGAAGAAGGTTGACAGCGTTCTGGGCATTGAAAAGCTCGCGGCGGCTATGGAAGCGAACGAAACTCTTGAGGGCGAGGTAGCAAGCGTTATCAAGGGCGGAGTTATTGTTATCTCCAACGGCACAAGAGTATTTATCCCCGCTTCTCAGACAGGCGTTCCCAAGGACGGCAAGCTGGAGGAGCTCAATAAGAAGACCGTTTCCTTCAAGGTAATCGAAGTCAACGAGGCAAGAGGCAGAGTAGTAGGCTCTATCCGCCTTGCAAAGAAGGAAGCAAACGATGCGGCTAAGGCTAAGTTCTGGGAGAGCGTTGAGGTTGGTCAGAGGTTCACGGGCGAGGTTAAGTCCATCGAAAGCTACGGCGTATTCGTTGATCTCGGCGGTGTGGACGGAATGGTTCACTCAAGCGAGCTTACCTGGAGCAGAATTAAGCATCCCAAGGAAGTCGTCAGCGTAGGCGACAAGCTCGATGTATTTGTCAAGAGCTTTGATCCCGAAAAGAAGAGAGTTTCCCTCGGCTGTAAGAAGGACGAGGACAACCCCTGGATCAAGTTCACAGAGCAGTATGCCGAGGGCGACGTTGTTGACGTTACTGTTGTAAGCATTACTCCTTTCGGTGCATTTGCTCAGATTATCCCCGGTGTTGACGGTCTTATCCACATTTCTCAGGTAAGCACAGAGCGTATCAACAATGTTGCTCAGGTGCTTTCCGTAGGCGATAAGGTAACTGTTAAGATTATCGAAATCAACAACGAGCAGAACCGTGTAAGCCTTTCTATCCGCGCCTTAAAGGAAGCGGAGGAAAAGACTGAGGAAGCGGCAGATGAAGATGAGGCAGAGGAAGAGATTGCAGCACAAGCAGAGCCTGAAACCGAGGCAAACGAATAATTGATTTTTAAAATAATAACCGCCGGCTTTTGTCGGCGGTTTAATTTTTGCCGTTATTCGCACAGCACAGGCTTATCCCCTTTACGGCTTGAAAAAGCGGAGAATGTATGTTATAATTATCGGGTATTGTTAAAATTATATTTACATTGATTTATTAAAATTGTGATAAACTATTCAAATAAACGATACGGCTTGTAACAGCAGGGAAAGGGTGGCTTATGCCGGACAGCAATAAGGACAAGCGTGAGCTTTTGAAGCTAAAACAGGGGCTTGTTGATGAAAACGAAAGCGAAATAAAGGAAACGGGCTATGATGTTAAAATGCCCGAAACGGCGGCGGAAAAGACAAAAAACTGGATGTGGTATCACACGGGCGCAATAATACTTGCAGTTATACTTACAGCGGTGGGCATTGTTGTATATTTTCAGTTTTTTGTTTCAAAAAATCCCGACGTATCCATATACAGCGCAGGAAATTACGCAATGTCGATAAGGACCTCCTTTGAAAAATCCATGTCGGGCTATGCTCCCGATGCCAACAATGACGGCAAGCGGGTTGTTGAGATAAAGCAGGGGGTTGATGATCCGATGCTCGGAAATGTGGAGCTTTACAATCAGGTTGAAAACGGTACGGCACAGGTGTTCATAGGCACAAAGGAACAGCTCACCCAGCTTTATGACGATATTTTGGCGGCGGACGGCTATGAGCTTTTCTGCCCGCTTGATTTTCTTACGGGCGAGCAGGGCTATGTGCTGGATTTAAGAGATACGCTGTACGGAAAAAAGATGCAGATATTCACCACCGAGCTTTATGCGGCGGTCAGAAATACAAATGATGAAAACAGCGAACATGCGCTTGAATTTATAAGTAATCTTGTAAACGGAAAAGAGTATATACAAAAGGAAGGTTAATTAAAGCAATGTCAAAGCAGACAGACGAAAAAAGAGAGCTTTTGAAGCTAAAGCAGGGGCTTATTGAAAAAAGCGACATGATAGAGCAGGAGATCCATGAGGAGATAGAAAAGCCCAAGGGCATGAAGCGAATTGAGAATTATTTTTACCGCAACAAATGGTATGCCATAGCAACGGTCTTTTTGGCTTTTGTCGTAATATTCATGGGAATTCAGATGTTTACCCGTGAAAAGGCGGATTTATCCGTTATGCTGGTAACGTCCGATAATGAGAAAACTCCGCTTCTGAGCCAGAAGGTAAAGGATATTGAGCAGGCTCTTGAAATGTACTGTCCCGACTTTGACAGTAACGGCTATGTTCATGTTGATGTGCTTTTTGTTGACATTTCTCCGAGTAACGACACACAGCTCATGCAGTCAAACAGCACCAAGCTGTTCGGAGAGATACAGCGAGGCGTGTCGGAGCTTTATATCTGCGACCGCAATATCTTCTACACCGAGGAAACTGTCACTTATGACGAAGTAGGTCAGGAAGGCGGTGCGGCGGATTACAGCAGCTTTTTCGCCGACATAGGCGAGGCTGTCGGTCTTTCGGAATACAACGGCACGAATTTTATCAAGATAGCCGGCACACAGTTTGCAGCTGACGCAAAGTGGGAAAACTCCTGTCCTGAGGTCCTCGGCTTTTCGATACGCAAGGAAGAAGAGGGCATGATAAGCTATGAAGCGTCACAGCCCTACCAGCAGAGAGCAAAACAGGTGCTGTACAACATTCTTACGGGAAATGTCGTGAATGAGACGGCGGCTGCCTCATCACAGTAAGCGTTACTTTTGAATTAAAGGAGAAAAACAATGGGATATTTTGATAAATCGGGCAGGCGTTCCTTTCCTAAGCTGTTGCTTACGGGATTTTTGTTCATGCTTTTCGGAAATCTGCTCTGCACGATAATGACGATTTCAATAGCTCCGTTTATCAGTATGGATTTTATAAAGGTGATGATATTCATTTTCGCGCTGGCGGTATTCTATTCGCTGATTTTCACCGTGGGCTACCGTGACGGTGATAACGAGCAGAAGTATGTAAGACTGCACAAGGCTGAGCCGCCCAAAAGTACAAAGTGGCTTGTTATAGGTATCATACTTATGCTGATAATGTTCATACCGTCGGTTGTTTTACTGCTGGACAAGCTCTGCGGCTGGTATTTTGACTTTACCCTTGTTCACAGGATAATATGCGGTATGGTCTACCCGCTTTCTCTTATGCTTGTGCCGGAAAGCACGATAGATTCAATGCAGGAATTTGTGCCGTTTGTTTATATGCTTTGCTATGCGGGGATTCCCGCAGCGGCACATCTCGGATATTATTTCGGTTATACCCAGAAGTTTGACAAGGATAAACTGATGTATAAATAAATATTAAAAAGCTTTGTTTTTTGAACCGACCTACCAATCGCTAATTTTTTGGGCTCTTTGTCAATAGTTGGGGTAAAAAGTTAAAATGGAATTATGCAAGCAGCTGCTGTGTTAGGTAGCTGCTTG
>CALXBK010000021.1 GCA_944386545.1 uncultured Ruminiclostridium sp. | reverse complement strand
AAATTGCAACTCAAAATCTCGTGAACTACCTTTTTCTGTTCTGGATTTCTTATAATATGCGCTTTGTGTCCACACCAAATAAACAAACTGCTTGACATTCAATCAAAATGATGTTATAATATAAATAACTGAAAGGCAGGTGAATGATATGAAAAAATCACAAACCATAATGGGAATATCTATCATTCACATTTCTGCGCTTGATTTGGTATGAAAAACGAATGGTGAAATTCAAGTGTTCCCGTTATCGGGGACACTTTTTTGTTATTAAGGAGAACGTATGAACAATCTGATTTTTACCGGCGTTACCAAAGAAAATTGCAGCGAATTTCACCGTCTTATGCAACAGTACGCAAAGGAACTGGACGAGCACCAGAACCGCACCACCGATATCGAAATGCTTAGAAAATGGACGAACAGGATAATCGAAAGGCAGTCAGAGTGCGGCTGGCATCTCAATTTATGCTATTCTGATGGTACTGTGGCAGGTTTTCTGTTTGGCAGGATTGACATTTCGGAAGATAAAGGCTTCACAAAAGCAGGCTTAGGCTGCATAGTGGAATTCTATGTAATTCCCGAGTTCAGAGGAAAAGGCTGCGGCAGAGAAATGTTTCTGCATTTGCAGGCTATGTTCAGAAAAGACGGCGCAAAAAAAATATACCTTGCCGCCGACCCTGTTACAGGAAAACCTTTCTGGGAAGCTATGGGCTTCATTAGAACAGGCGAAATAAGTTCTGAAAACGGTCAAGCAATATACGAAAAGGCAATTCCGGACGAGTTTATTTCTTTTTCAGTAAGAGAATTAATTGATGTGGAAACAGCTAGGAAAATAGCACAAGCACAATGGAACGACTCTGAACAGTACAATGGTATCGTACATTTTGCATTTGGCGGAAAGATTAAAACCGATTGCTTCAATGTCATTGCGCAAAACGAAACAGGCGATGTCGTGGGAAGATTATTCTGCCTGCAAAATGCAGAGAACAAAAGACTGTGGTATTATGGCGACTTGTTTGTTGTTTCGGAGTATCGCCGCAGGCATATTGCCCAAAGAATGCTTGAATTTGCGGAGAATGTATTGTTCGATAAAGGGTGCAATACACTAAGATGCTATGTAGAGCCGGAGAATGAAGCGTCGCTTGCTTTTCAGGCAAAGACTGGATTCACCGAACGCCCATATCAGAGTTTCAATGAACTGATAAACGATGGTCAGCTTATGTTTGAAAAGGAACTTTCCACTTTTAATGCTGCCGAAGCCCACGGCAAAATTGCCGCACAATACATAGCAGCCATTTTCGGCAGCAATGCGGAAGCACTTCACAGCAGGATTATTCCGTGCAGTGAATGGTGCAGTTTGCTTTCATCGGACGACCCTGACGAAAAACACTTCCTTATCCGTAAGGGTGCTGTACCATGTGCGTATCTGAAAGTCAACGGACTTGAGAGCGGAGATGAAACGGGTTGGATTTCCATGCTTGCGGTTGCGCCGACTTTTCAGCGAAAGGGAGCAGGCATCTATGCTGTGCAGTTTGCCGAGGAATTTTTGCGGAGTGCGGGTAAGTCATGTGTCAAAATACATACGACGGAGGATAACCTGCCCGCCGGAAGCCTTTACGAAAAGTGCGGATATACTCGCTGTGATTTTGCTGAACTTCATAATAGTTCCAAATTAACTTTTATGAAACAGTTGCTTTAAGAATGAAAATTCAACAAAAAATATAAAATGCACACCCCTCCGCTGAAAATGCACACCCTCACGACTTTTCGTTAAAATGTGCGAAAAGTAGCAGGCTCTGCAACGAACGTTTTCGGTACGCCGCAGAGCCTTCTTTCGTTAAATTGTGTTGATAAATCCCACTAAACAAGGACTTTCGGATAAAGAAAATGGACACCGATCAAGATACGCATTGTATCAAAATCGGTGTTCTGTTATGGTACGGGTGACAGGACTTGAACCTGCACGGTGGTGCCAATAGAACCTAAATCTATCGCGTCTGCCAATTTCGCCACACCCGCGTATAAGTTTCATGCTGATTAATAAAACCCGCACTTAAAGAGAACAGACGCACCTTTCTGTGCGCCTGCCGCCCTTTTCCTTGGCGGAAAGAGAGGGATTCGAACCCTCGAACGGGTATTAGCCGTTACACGATTTCCAATCGTGCGCCTTAGACCAGCTCAGCCATCTTTCCACGACTTTAATATTCTATCATATTTTTATTCTCAAGTCAAGTATTTTTTAAAAATTTTTTTCATTTTTTGAACTTTCTCTTATGAAATTAATTTATACATTAAATGACAAACGATTTTATCACTTTTGAGCAAAATTGACCTTTATTATTGACAAATTTTTTTGAACAATGTATAATTGAAGTGTTGAAAAATATTAAAGAAGGCTGTGAATGATTTGGGTTCTGTATTAACCTCGCTTATTCCGCTTATTGCAGTCCTCGTTCCGATTATAATTATCGGAATAGTAGTACTGGTTATTGTTAAAAAGGTAAGAAAAGCCACGAAGGAATATCTCGGTATGATGCCGGGCGAAACACTCAAGTATATAGGAGACGCGGCAAAGGAAGAAGCTAAAATGCCGAAATCCATTACCACCATGACGCCTGTTTACTCGCCCGCAATCAACCGTGATTTTCCCGATATAGGCTACAAGAGCATGGAAAAGATGGCTGAAAACGGACTTATCTCAATTCTTAACGCAATCGAAAGCAAAAGTACGGCGGGGCTGTCGCTTGAAACTTTCGCTCAATCTGCCATAGACAAGGTTGAAAACAGAATAACCGACCTTAACAGCACAAACCAGAGCGAGATTTACGACCACGTCAAGGTACATAAAATAGGAATTGCCGATTATAAGAAAAAAGAAAAAGAAGCAAATTGTCGATTTGAAATTTCCGTTGAGTATAATTACGCAAGGATTTCGGACGAAAATAAGGATAAATCCCCTGCCCCAAGCTTAACACAGGCGGCTTACAGTGTATCACTCGCATATAAGCAGGATTTGCACGAAACCACATCCAGTATTGTATATTCAAGCAACTGTCCCAACTGCGGCGCGCCGGTTGACGCCTCTGCGGCAGGCAAGATATGCCCTTACTGCGGAAGCGGCTTTACGGTAATAGCAGACAGACTTTGGCTGATACAGGATTACAAGCTGATTAAATGATGAAATGCGTCAGGTTGCTTTGCAACGAAAACGCTTTCTATAAACTTTACCGAAAGGAAAATGAACTATGGGATTAATTAAAGCAGCAATAGGCGCTCTTTCAGGTACTTTGGGTGATACCTGGAAAGAAGCCATTCATTGCCCTGCTATCGGCAATGATGTTGTAGTTGTAAACGGCGAAAAGATGCACAACGGCTCAAACCGCAGCAGTAACACAAAGGGCACCGACAACTACATAAGCAACGGCTCGGCTATCATGGTAGAGGAAAATACCTGTATGCTGACAATCGACAACGGCAAAATTACCAATGTCGTTACTGAGCCCGGTCGCTATATTCTCGACAATTCCTCTGCACCTTCAATTTTTGCAGGACAGATAAAGGATTCTGCCAAGGAGCTTATTTCAAGATTTACCTACGGCGGCACTCCTTCTACCGAACAGAGAGTTATCTACATTAACCTTCAGAAGCTCCCCGGTATCAAGTTCGGTACAGGAACATCCGTTCCCTACCCCGATCCCCGTTACAATACAACCGTCGATTTGCGTTTCTACGGAACCTTTGAAATTCAAATTCCCGACGCAGAGTACGCAGTTAAGTTCTACAACGAGGTCGTAAACAAGGGTGTAAATGCTCCTCAGATTTATGTCAGCGACATATTCAAGAATGAGCAGTATAAGAACGAATTTATGCAGTCTCTCATGGTTGCTCTTAATATGCTCGCAGGAGAAGGCTACAGCTACAACCAGATTACAAGCCAGCTCAATAACCTTACCGAAAAGACTAAGGCTGAAACTGCTACAAACTGGGCGGCAAGAGGCTTTACCCTTACCTACATCGGTCTCGGACCTATCACCATTTCCGATGAAACCAAAGAGCTTCTTAAGGATCGTCTTAAGGCTGATACCATGCTCGGCGGCGATGTACAGAGAGCTGTAATGACAGGTGCTGTTGCAAGAGGTATTGAAGCGGCAGGCTCTAACGAGAACGGCGCAATGATGGGCTTCATGGGCATGAACATGGCTATGAACGCAGGTAACGGCGTTTTAGGCGGAATGGCACCTCCTCCCCAGCAGACGACGACCTATCCTCAGCCCGGCGGTGGAACAGGCGGCGCGGCAGGCTCTGCGGGCGGATGGAAGTGTGCTTGCGGTGCGACAAATACCGGCGCGTTCTGCTCTTCCTGCGGTGCAAAGAAGCCCGAAGCATGGGTTTGCTCCTGCGGCGCTTCCAACACGGGAAAATTCTGCCAGAACTGCGGCGCAAGCAAGGAAGGCACACCTGCTCCTGCTCCCGTAGCGGCTGACTGGACCTGCGAATGCGGCACTACCAACAAGGGCAAGTTCTGCCAGAATTGCGGCAAGGCAAAGCCCGCAGCACCTAAGAAGTATAAGTGCGATAAGTGCGGCTGGACGCCCGCAGATCCTGAGAACCCCCCTAAGTTCTGTCCCGAATGTGGAGATCCCTTCAACGAGAGCGACCTCGTATAATTAAACTCAACAAAACACAAATAGCATTGACAGCTTCCTGCCAATGCTATTTTTTACCCCTATATATTTTTTTCGATTATACTCAGCCGTTCACCTCTACAATGGTTATGTTTTCACCGGCTATATCAACCTCTGAAAGCAACGCGCTTTTTATCTGTGCCGCCTGCGCTGAGTCAAGTCCGTTTGTCTTAACAATGATGTTAGCGCTGTTTTCGCTTAAGTAGCAAAGAACATCCTCAAAGCCCTGCGCTTTAAGCGTTGTTTCGATTTTTGTTTCCGCTTCCATCATATCGGTCATGGCTACTGCGTCCTGAGCTACAACGGCAAGCTCATCCTTTGTCATATCTCCGCCGTTATATATGCTTTCAAGCATCTGCTTTGCTTCCTCACGGCTGTTTTTTCTGTCAATTCTCGCTTGTGCAAAATATTCGTCGGACGCTCCTGCTTTTATATCATTATCCGTACTTGTCGATGTAATTATATCGCCTGCTTCATCGGTTTTTACCTCATCGGCATTACCCGATACAAAGGTGGTATCCCCGTAATTTCCTGCCGTTTCTTTAGATTGCACGCTGTTGCTTATAGCAAAGTTTGCGTATAGTCCGACCGCAAGTACAAGTGCAAGTCCTGCCGCCATAAGATGTTTTTTTCCGATTATGAGATTAATTCTCGGTCTTTTCATAGTAATACCTCGCTTATGTAGTAACACAAATTCTTGCCGCGGATACATCAAGTGCCTTTGACACCGCAGTAATAACCTTTTCCTTTACCGGAGCGCTTTTACAATCATCGCATACAACAGTTACGCCGAGTACGGTAAGTCCGTCCTTGTCGAGCTTGATTGTAACGGTTGGCTCACTTGTTACTCCCTCCATAGCCAAAAGCATTTGTGAAATTCTGCTTTCAAGCTCGGTTTCACCGTAATTTCCGACGCCCTTTTGATCTGTCGTATTAAAGCTTGACAGGAAAATAAGCACGATTGCCGCAAGCCCTGATATAAATGCGATTTTTATAAGCTTATCCGATTTCAGCAGTTCCTTCATTTTATCCTCCGAATTAAACACGGCTTACTGAGTATTTTACCGTTATACTGTTCCCCACCTCCGACTGTAATAAATTTACCGCATTCGCAATATCGGTATCAGAAACCGATTTATCGAATACAAGCTCTATTTCAATAATAGATATGCACCTATCCTCGTCGATATGTGTGATAACGTATATTTCATCGGCAAAGTAGCCCTTTTTTGACAAAAACTGTTTTACCTTATCCCGTACTGCGTTGGCAGATACTCGTCCGGCACTTTCCGTAAGACTTTCATCAAAATCTACAATCGGATAATCCCTTGACGAAAAAGTATAATCTAATGAAGGCACTGCGTTTGTAATAACACCTACAAAGCAAACAGCGATTATGCAGGAAATTATAAATGAAAGCTGGCTTTTAAACTTGCCGCTCGGAACAAGCATTGAAAAAAGTCCTGCTGCCGCCGCAATCATACATATAGCCATAACGGCATTATTAATTTCACTCATACCGAACCTCCCGCAACAAAAATCATAAGCGATACAGCGATTACCGCCATAAGCAGAAAGCAAGCGGTCGCTGCAAGCAGTATCGAAGCTACCGACTCGGCGCATTTCAAAAGCGACGAAACAGACTGTACATTAAACATATCGGCAACTGCGGCGGCAACGGAAAACGCAAGCTTGTAACAAAAAGCCGAAATTATGGACGGCAGTGTTAAAGCGGCGCCTGCAATTATTCCAAAAACTCCGAAATTGCTTTTTATAAGCGACAATCCCCCCTGCATAACAGAAAGCGCGTCGGAAATTGCCCCTCCGACAAAAGGAACGGTGTTTGACACGGTAAACTTTACGGTTTTTATGGCTATGCCGTCAGCAGGCACCGTTACAAAGCTCTGAACGGCTAACAAAGCCACAAAAACCGTCATAATCAGCCCCAATACCCAGATTATTATTTTCTTTGCCGCGCATACAAGCGAATCCGGCTTTATTTCGGGATTAAGACACCCGGTGAGTGAAACCGCAAGCATACCCATCGTTGACGGGAGTAATATTTTTGAAGCAAGCTGCACAAAAAACTGTGCACCGCCCATAACTGCGATATTAAGTGCGGCGGCGGCTGTCGGTTTGCCGCTTGACGCCATAACTCCCGCAAAGGCAGGAATAAAGCTCGCAAGAAACACACTTCCCGATTCTATTGTCGTTGAAGCAAGAGCAAGAACTTCGCTCGCTGAAGTAATAATCATTGCACTGCATGAGAGTGCGGAAACTATTCCGAAAATTTTTCCGAGATTTTTTGAACTGTCGGAAAGTGTGTTCAGCAGACTGTACGCAATAATAACACCGATAACCGAAATAAGAAGTCTTATCGGTGCGGCTGAATATTCATACAGCTTGCCGACAAGATATGATATTACACCTGTAAGAGATATGCTTTCCGAATTTATACTTTCGGGAGTTATTCCGTTGCTGTTAAGCTCATTTTGAATTTCATCCGGCAAGGAAAAAGCATATTGGTCAAGGCTCAAATACGGTTCTTCGGCATAAGCGCTGACAGAAGCAGAAAAAGAAAGCACTATTCCCGCTATAATAAATGATATGTATTTTAACAGCCGTTTCATATTTCCTCGTTTTTCAACTCATCAGATTTTTTATCATATCGGTTATACTTGTGAAAAGCGGCAAAGCGAGAATTACGAGTGTGCATTTTCCCGCAAGCTCTATTTTAGAGGCAATTGCGCCTTCTCCCGCATCATTGCAGCAATCGCTTGCAATTTGGGTAATGTAGCACACTGCAAGAGATTTCAGCAGAATTTCACTGTAAGCAGAGCCGTTTTCAATGAAGCTCATATATTCGATTATCTGTGATACGGCAGGAGATAGAAGCGAAACCGCCGAGCCTAAAATAAGCATACCCGCACCGAGTGTGATGTAAATTGCAAATTCCGGCTTGTACTGCTTTATTACGACCGACAGCACGGCCCCGATTATTCCGATTCCCACAAAGCTCAAAATATTCATAAAAAACCTGCTTTGAATATCCTAAAGATTGAAAATGTCCTTTATTGTATTAAAAAGGTTGCTTACCTCCGTCACTATCATCATAAGCACCACGATAAGCCCTGCAATGGTAGTCATCATTGCCTGCTCCTCCCTGCCCGACCGCTGGAGAAGCTGATTTAATACCGCTACGACAATACCGATGGCGGCAATTTTGAAAATAAAATCAACATTCATAAGGTTCTCCGACAGCTACAGCATTAAAATTCCCACACCTGCGCCAAGCATAATGCCGAGCGTAATATAAAGTCTGCCCTTTCGGTTTTTTTCCTCCCTTGCATTTTCAAGAGAGGTTGTGAGCCTGTCCCTTGTAAGATCAATAACAGACATCTGACCTTGTATATCGCTCTTTCCAAGCGACGAGCCGAGGAACATCAAAGCCTTTACGTCCTGCTGTGTAAGAGAGCTTACTTTTTCAAGACAGCTTTTCCATTCCTCAATAAAGCTCTCTGCATTTTCGGATACTGCAACAAGCCTGTCCGAAACGAAAAAATCAAGCTCATTCTTAATTCGTCCGAATATTGTCGGAAGTGCGGTATGCGTATACCTGATTTCGGCGCGGATATATTCAAGCATATTAAGAAATTTTTCAAGATTTTCGCATCTGAGCGACAGCTTCAGCGAAAACATTCCTCCGACAGCACTTCCGCAAAGAGTCAGCAGACAGAAAATAAACAGCTTCATATCTTCTCCCTTTATACGGCTTTAAGAATACCCTGCTTTTTAGAAAAAAGCTCTTTTAAGTTTTCGGCTGTGTATATTGCGCTTATTTTTCCGATTTCCTTATCGGAAAGAATACAGATATGCGAAATTGTTCCGCTTGCGAGTATAAGACGTATTTGTTTATTGAATAAAGCCTCCCTTTCGTCCCTTGCGTGGGCTGTCAGAATTACCCCAACGCCGCTGTTCAGGCAGTTTTCAATCAGCTCCTCATCAAGCCCAAGCTCGTCCGTAACAATGTAATCAGGCGACATAGTACGTATTGCGGCGGAAATACCGTCTTTTTTGCAAAAGCCTGTATAAACGTCTGTCATAACTCCTGCATCAAGCTCACATTTTCCGTTTACGCAGGCGGCTATCTCCTGCCTTTCATCAATCAGCGACAAACGAAATCTGCCGCCTATGCTTCTGCACAAATCTCTCAGCAGGGTTGTTTTGCCGCTGAGGGGCTTTCCGATAATAAGAAGTCCCGCAGGCGGAGTATTTTCAATGAATAATCGCGATATTTTATCTGCCGAGCCGATATGCTCTCTTGCAATTCTTATATTTATACCGCTTATATCCTTAATGCACTTTAAATCGTTCCCGCCGTAAACCGCCGTCCCGCAAAAGCCTGCTCTGTGCCCGCCCTTGAGAGTGATAAATCCGCTTTTAAGCTCCGTTTCAAAGCTGTGGAGAGAATTTGAAAAGAGCGCCGTGACACATTCCTGCATTTGTTCTTTACCGACGCGGCTCTGTAACACATGGTACTTGTGAGGGCAGCGAATTATTATCGGAGTATCGCTTTTCAGTCGTATTTCAAGAGCTGACATTTTTATATCGCACGGCTGATTTTTCAGTACGGGAAATATTCTCGAAACTGCATCAATTGCTGTGTCATAGGGTGTTTTTTTAATCTCTGTCATTTTATACTCGTCCTTTCTGATTATCACGGTCTGTTCTGATACCTTAACACAATGTATGCATAGAAGAATAAAAAAAGAACACAGCCGAAATGACTGTGTTCTCATCTATTCTATTGTCATTATTCCGAAAGCACGGTTTTGATATGAAGCTCTGAAAGCTGTTTATCGTCAACCGTTGACGGGCATTGTGACATAAGCTCGCTTGCGTCCTTAACCTTGGGGAAAGCCGTAACATCTCTGAGGCTGTCTGCGCCGCAGATAAGCATTGCAAGTCTGTCAAGTCCGAGTGCAAGTCCTCCGTGAGGCGGTGCGGCATATTTGTATGCGTCAACAAGGAAGCCGAACTTGTCGTTGATTTCCTTTTCGGTAAGACCGAGGAGCTTGAACATCTTTTCCTGAAGCTCAGGGTTAGTAATACGAATAGAGCCGCTTGAAAGCTCAATACCGTTAAGCACAAGGTCAAACGCCTTTGCTCTTACCTTGCCCTTATCGGTGTCAAGATAAGGCAGGCACTCCTCTAAAGGCATTGTAAAGGGATGGTGCATTGCAAGCCAGCTTTCGCTTTCCTCGTCCCACTCAAAGAACGGGAACTCAGTTATCCACAGGAAGTTGAAGCCGCTGTCGGGAACAATTCCTATCTGCTTTCCTACCTTTAATCTAAGCGCTCCGAGAACGGGGAGAGTAACCTTGTTCTTATCAGCAACGATAAGCACTACATCGCCTTTCTGTGCGTCAAGGCGAGAGAGAATTTCATCAAGCTCGCCCTCCTTAAGGAATTTGGCAAAGGAGCAGCCTTGAGCGTCCTCATTCCAGCGAACATACGCAAGTCCCTTTGCGCCAATACCCTTAACAAACTCGGTAAGCTTGTCGATTTCTTTTCTGGTAAGTATTGAAGCGGCGTTCTTCGCAACAATGGCTTTTACGCTTCCACCCGCTTCAATTGCGCCCTTGAATACTACAAAATCCGTCTTTGCGGCAATATCGGAAATATCGCATATTTCCATACCGAAGCGTGTATCCGGCTTATCCGAGCCGTAACGCTCCATAGCGTCCTTGTAGGTCATTCTTGTAAGCGGCAAGGGAATATCAATATGGAGGGTATCCTTCATCAGCTTTTTTACAAAGCCCTCGGTTATTTCAAGTATCTCGTCAACATCCATAAAGGACATTTCCAGGTCAATCTGAGCAAATTCGGGCTGTCTGTCTGCTCTCAGGTCCTCATCTCTAAAGCACCTTGCAATCTGAAAATAACGGTCAAAGCCCGAAATCATAAGAAGCTGCTTATAAATCTGGGGCGACTGGGGCAGAGCATAAAATTTGCCCTCGTGTATTCTTGACGGTACAAGGTAGTCTCTCGCGCCCTCGGGAGTGGACTTCATGAGCATGGGAGTTTCTATTTCAAGGAAGCCGTTGTCATAAAAATACTCTCTTGCAGTCTTTGCTATCTTGTGGCGCATTATCAGATTTTCCTGAAGCTTGGCTCTTCTTAAATCAAGATAACGGTATTTTAGACGAAGCTCCTCGTTTGTCTTGGAGTCGTTTACTATCTCGAACGGGGGCGTCTGTGCAACGGAAAGTATTCTCAAATCCGAAACAAGTATCTCGACCGAGCCGGTTTTGATGTCGGCGTTCTTGCTCTCTCTTTCGCGGAGCAATCCCTTAGCCATAAGCACATATTCGCTCTTGATTTTCTTTGCCTTTTCGAAAACCTCGGCGGCGGTTGTATCGTCAAAAACGAGCTGTACTATGCCCGTTCTGTCGCGTAAATCAACAAATATAAGGCTTCCCTTATCCCTTACTCTCTGAGTAAACCCGCAGACGGTGACTTCATTTCCCACACCGTCAACCTCGCCGCAATAATGCGTGCGCTTTAATCCCTTCATGGTATCCAGCATTTCAGTTCCTCCTTTAAAGCTAAAAACAGCCTTAAATAAATATTTCTGTCTGTTTAAAAATAAATCTTTTAGTATTATATCATTTTGAGGTTAAATTTTCAAGTAGTAACCGCTAAAAAAGTTTAATACAAAGCCGATTTGAAGTAACTTTGCGGAATATGCTTTAACAGCGCTTCTTTTTATTGACAAAAGGGAATAATAAGTGTATAATAATAAAGAATATGAATTTCGGTACGGCGACGGTATTATACATTAACCGTAAAACGGTAGCGAAGCTTCAAAACGAAAGGAAAGAGCTTAATAAATGAGTTTACTTACGAAAATATTCGGCAATTACTCTGAAAAAGAAATCAAAAGAATTACCCCTTTAAAGGACAAGGTTTTAGAGCTTGAAGCAAGATATTCGGCGATGTCCGATACTGAGCTGAAGGCACAGACTCCCATACTTAAGGAAAGACTTGCAAACGGCGAAACTCTTGAGGATGTTCTCCCCGACGCATTTGCAACCTGCCGTGAGGCAATGTGGAGAGTTCTTGGTATCAAGCCCTACCCCGTACAGGTGCTCGGCGGTATTGTGCTTTTCCAGGGAAGAATAGCAGAAATGAGAACAGGTGAAGGTAAAACCTTTGTTGCGGCTCTCCCCTCTTACCTTGTAGCACTTTCGGGCAAGGGTGTTCACGTTGTAACGGTAAACGACTACCTTGCAAAGCGTGACGGTGAGATGATAGGAAGAGTTCACAGATTTTTGGGACTTACCGTTGGCCTTATTCTTCACGATATGACAAACGATCAGAGAAGAAAATCTTATGCCTGTGACGTAACCTACGGTACAAACAACGAATTCGGCTTTGACTATCTGCGTGACAATATGTGCTCACGCAAAATCGACAAGGTTCAGCGTGAACATAACTTTGCAATTGTCGATGAGGTTGACTCAATATTGATAGATGAAGCAAGAACACCGCTTATTATTTCGGGTCCCGGCGATAAATCCACTGAGCTTTACCAGAAAGCGGACAAGCTTGCACGTAACTTAAAGCCCTTTACCGTTGTCGAGCTTGACAGTAAGGAAGACCAGGACGTAATCGACGGCGATTACATCATTGACGAAAAAGCAAAAAATGCAACCCTTACCCAAAGAGGCGTAAAAAAGGCGGAAGCTTATTTCGGTGTAGAAAACCTTATGGACGCAGAAAATATGACCTTACTGCACCATGTAAACCAGGCAATAAAGGCGCAGGGCGTAATGAAACGTGACGTTGACTATGTGGTCAAGGACGGCGAAATAGTTATAGTAGACGAGTTTACGGGCAGACTCATGTTCGGCCGCCGCTTCAATGAGGGACTGCACCAGGCAATTGAAGCAAAGGAAGGCGTAAAGGTTAAAAACGAGAGCAAGACGCTTGCTACCATTACTTTCCAGAATTTTTTCAGACTTTACGACAAGCTTTCGGGTATGACCGGTACTGCTATGACGGAGGAGGGAGAATTCAGACAGATTTACGCTCTCGATGTTATAGAAATCCCCACTAACAAGCCTGTTGCAAGAATTGACCACGAGGACCAGGTATTTAAGAATGAAACAGGAAAGTACACTGCGGTTATTCGTCAGATCGAGGAATGTCACGCAAAGGGTCAGCCTGTGCTTGTAGGTACTATTACAATTGAGAAATCAGAGCTTCTCTCCTCGATGCTCAAGAAAAAAGGTATCAAGCACGAGGTACTTAACGCAAAAAATCACGAGCGTGAAGCAGAAATTGTAGCTCAGGCAGGTAAAAAGGGTGCAGTTACCATTGCAACCAACATGGCAGGCCGCGGTACCGATATTATGCTCGGCGGTAACGCAGAATACCTCGCAAAGGCCAAAATGAGAAAAGAAGGCATGGAAGAAGCCCTTATCAACGAGGCTACCGGCTTTGCTGAAACCGACAACGAGGATATTCTCAACGCAAGAGCTACCTTCTTAAAATACAACAACGAATTTAAGGAAGCTATAAAGGACGAGGCTGAGCAGGTACGCAAAGCAGGCGGTCTGTTCATACTCGGTACGGAGCGTCACGAATCAAGACGTATAGACAATCAGCTCAGAGGACGTGCAGGTCGTCAGGGCGACCCCGGCGAAAGCCGCTTCTTCATCTCGCTTGAGGACGATCTTATGCGTAAATTCGGCGGTGAAAAGGTACAGGGTGTTATGCAAACCCTCGGCATTGAGGATGATATGCCTATTGAAAACCGCTTCCTTACAAATACAATTGAATCCTCACAGCGCAAGGTTGAGGGCAGAAATTTCTCAATCCGTAAGAATGTCCTTGACTTTGACGATGTTATGTCTCAGATGCGTATGACCATTTACTCACAACGTGCAAAGGTGCTTGACGGTGGGGATGTGAGTGATTACATCAAGAGCATGATAAAAGAAACAATCGAGGAGAATGTAAAGATCTACTGCTCCGACGAATATCCCGAAAACTGGAATTTTATCGGCTTGCGTGAGCATTTTGCCGGTATGCTTACAAATGAGAACGACTTCAACTACACTGTTGACGACCTTAACAACATTGACCGCAAGGTTATTTCAAAGCTCCTTATTGAGCGTGCCGAAGAGCTTTACGCTAAACGTGAGGAAGAGATCGGCAGCGAAACAATGCGCGAAGTTGAACGTATCTGCTTGTTAAAGGTAGTTGATACCAAATGGATGGATCACATTGACGCTATGGAAGAGCTAAAGCGAGGTATCTATCTCAGAAGCTATGCCCAGAGAGATCCCGTTGTAGAATACAGGCTGGAAGGCTTTGCGATGTTTGACGAAATGATTTCTTCTATCAGAGAGGATACTGCAAGGCTTGTACTGACAGTCAAGGTAAGAGTTGAAGAGCCTCCTCAGCGTGAGCAGGTAATGAAGCCTTATCCCGAAAACGCAGGCTCACATACAACAGTTAAGAAATCCGCCGCAGAAAAGATCGGACGCAACGATCCCTGCCCCTGCGGAAGCGGTAAGAAATATAAAAAGTGCTGTGGCAGAGATGAATAATTGTTCACGAAATTTAAAACAATGAACACAGTTTGAAAGGAATAAGGTTATGGCTGAAATAAAGGCTTTCAAGGGTTTGCGCTTTACCGATAAGGCGGGAAGCATAAACGAGGTATGCTGTCCTCCCTACGACATCATTAGCATTGAGCAGAAAAAGGGTTATCTTGCGAAAAATCCGCACAACATCATAAGACTTGAGCTTCCGAAAACCGCCGAGGATACCGACGAGGCGTATGCGAAGGCAGGAGAATGTCTTAACGAATGGCTTGACGGCAAAATTTTAAAGTGCGACGAAAAGCCCGGCATTTACATTTACGAGATGTGCTTTGACGCGCTCGGCGAAAGCTACAGCGTAAAGGGCTATGTTTCGCTTGTAAAGCTTGAGGAGTTCTCTAAGGGAATTATTCTGCCCCATGAGGAAACGCTCTCCAAGGCAAAAGAGGACAGATTTAATCTTATGTGCGCGACAGGCTGTAACTTCAGTCAGATTTATTCACTTTACATGGACGAGGATAACAGCGTATTCTCGGTTATCGACAATGCAAGCAAGGGCGCTCCCGACAAGAGCTTTACCGACAGCGACGGCGTTACTCATAAGCTTTGGTGCGTATACGATGAAGCCGTTATTGAAAAAATAACTGCCGCCATGGCTGATAAAAAGCTTTATATTGCTGACGGACATCACCGTTACGAAACCGCTTTGAGATACAAAAAGCATATTGAGCAAAGCGGCGGCGATGCAGGAACTTCTCAGTACGTTACAATGATGCTTGTAAACATGGAAAACAGCGGACTTGTGGTATTCCCTACCCACCGTATTGTAAGAAATCTTGAGAATTTCGACGCAGAAAGCGTAAAGGCTAAGTGCAAGGATTACTTTGACATTGCCGACGGTCTTTCAATGAATGAAAGCACAATGCTTCTTTCAAAGGCTTACGACGACGGCAAAAAAGCGTTTGTTATGTATCAAAGCGGCAATTGCACCCTGATGACGCTGAAAAGCACCGATTGCATGAAGGAGCTTATGCCCGATGCAAGCGCGGCACTCAGAGAGCTTGATGTAAGCGTGCTTCATACCCTTGTGCTTGAAAGAATATTCGGCATAGACAAGGATAATATGGCAAATCAGATTAATCTCACCTATACAAGAGATGTTCATGAAGCTATTGACACTGTGAACAGCGGTAACGCAGACTGTTGCTTTATTCTCAATCCTACAAGAGTTTCAGAGATAAGAGATGTGGCTCTTGCAGGTGAAAAAATGCCTCAGAAATCTACATACTTCTACCCCAAGCTTATTACGGGACTTGTGATGAACAAAATTTTTAATAATTCTTAAGGAGAAACAAAATGCTTTCAAGAGATTGCAAAAACGAGCTTATTAACCATATTATCCCCTTCTGGAACAACCTTGAGGACACCGAGAACGGCGGCTTTTACGGTTTTATGGGAAACGACCTTAAGCTCGATAAAAACGCCGAAAAGGGTGTAATACTCCATTCCAGAATACTCTGGTTCTATTCAAACTGCTATCTTGTTTTAAAGGATGCCGCTTGTCTCAGAAAAGCAAAGCACGCCTTTGAATTTATGTCAAAATACTGCGTGGACAGAGAAGACGGCGGTGTTTTCTGGATGATGAACGCTGACGGTACCGTAAGCGACTCCATGAAGCACACCTATTGCCAGGCGTTCTTCGTATACGCGATGTCCAGCTATTACGACGCTTCAAAGGATAAGGAAGCGCTGAAGCTCGCAATGGAGGTATTCAACGTTATTGAAAGCAAGTGCAGAGATGTGGTTGCATATCTTGAAGCATTCTCAAAGGATTGGAAGCTCATTCCCAACGACGCGCTTTCCGAAAACGGTCTTATGGCTGACAAAACGATGAACACCACGCTTCACCTCATGGAAGCATATACCGAGCTTTACAGAGTTTCGGGTGACGCAAACGTTCTCAAGGCTCTGCGTTTCCAGCTTGAAATAACCTTTGAAAAGATTTACGACAAGGAAAACGGCAAGCTGCTTGTGTTCTTTGATAAGAATTTAAACGAAATCGGAGATATTTACTCCTACGGTCATGACATTGAGGCTACCTGGCTTATTGACAGAGCCTGCGATGTTATCGGGGACGAGCATCTTTCAAAGAGAGCCTCCGAAATGAACAAGGTTATCGTTGCCAACATAGCTGACAGAGCAATGTCAAACGGCAGGCTCAACAACGAGGTTGAAAAGGGCGTTGTAAACAAGCTGCATATCTGGTGGGTACAGGCCGAGGGAGTTGTAGGCTTCTATAACGCATATCAGCGTTACGATAATGCCGGATACCTTGAAATTGCACGCAGTCTGTGGCAGTATATCAAGGATTATGTTATTGACAAGAGAGAGGGCGGCGAATGGCATTCTCAGCTTGACGACAACAATATTCCCGATACGGCAAAGCCCGTTGTAGACCCCTGGAAGTGTCCTTATCACAACGGCAGAATGTGTCTTGAAATAATCTCACGCACTTAATCGAAAGGAAAATTCATGTCTTTTGTTGACAGAACAGTAAAAATAGCATTGCTTGCGACAGTTTCAGCGCTTGTGATTACCGGCTGTAACAGCACATCTGCTGAGAATGAAATACTGACATCCATAACGGATCAGGTGCAATTTTCATACGAAACCGCCGAAGCAAAATATATGACAATTGAAGAGCTTGAAAAAATTCCCGCTTCCTTAGGGTTTGCCGAAACAGAATATTATAAAGCGCCCTACGACAGCAAGGTAAAGGAATATAACCTACTCAAGAACAAGCTCGTTAAAAAGGGCGATGTGCTCATTGCTCTTGACACTACCGATATTGATTTTGAGATTAATGAGCTTGAACTGAAGATATCGGGAATGAGCAATTCAATCGAGAGAGGCTATGCCGAAATTGAGCTTGACAAGCTGAAGGAAAAGCGCAACGCCGCTGTGGTAACAGCACCTTACGATGGGGTAATTTCCGAATGTGCCATTCTTACGGTAGGCTCTGATGTTAAGGAGGGTACGGCTTTATGCGCCGTTTCCGTTACCGATTCTATTTTCGTGTACAATTCACAGGGCGGCGGAAGCAATCTGCGCTTCGGCATGGATGTTGACCTTGTTATAAACAGCGTTGACTATGTAGGAACGGTAACAGCCGCTCCCGATAACGCTCCATCCACCGCTTCACAGGCTACTCTTAAATACTGTGCCGTTTCATTGCCTGATGACGAGATTAAAAGGCTTCTCGAAGAAAACAACGGCATTGCCGCTGTTGACGCAGGCTGGGCTACAATCCACGCCATAACAAACCGCAGAGTAAATGTTCTTGCAGTACCGGAAGAAGCGATAAAAACAGACGGAAACAAAACCTATTGCAGTATTTTGCAGGGCGAGGAAAAATACGAAATGCCCGTTGAGGTCGGAGCTTATGCAGGCGGCTATGCCGAAATAATAAGCGGACTTAACGAAGGCGATGTTGTAATTATTGCGGAAAGCACCGGCAACGGCGAAAATACCAACAACAACAATAATAACAACAATATTAATGATAACGGTAATGAATTTGCAAACGGTGATTTCAATTTCGGAAACGGCAATCTCAAGCCCGGAGCTGATAATTCTTAAAACAAATATTAACGCCGATACTTTTATTTGTATCGGCGTTAATTCTTTAAAGTATAAGACAAATAAGACCGTTACAGCCGTCGTTGATAATACGCTGTATTGCTTCCTGCAGCTTTCCCCTGGCGTCACTCGGCATACGGCTGAGCTTATTGTGAAGCCCCTCGTTTACAAGCTCATGCAGAGATTTTCCGAAAATATTGCTTTCCCAGATTTTTGTCGGATTTTCTTCAAACTCTTTAAGCAGGTATTTAACAAGCTCCTCGGACTGTTTTTCGCTTCCGACTATCGGATTTACCTCGGTGTTTATATTTGCAAGCATCATGTGCACTGACGGAGCAGAGGCTCTCAGTCTGATACCGTACTTTCCGCCCTGCTTTACTATTTCCGGCTCTTCAAGGGTAAGCTCCTCAAGAGAAGGCATAACTATACCGTATCCTGTTGCCTGAACCTCATCAAGCGCTGTTTTAACCTTTTCATATTCCTGCTTTGAACGGGCAAGCTCTATCATACAGGGCATAAGATCGCTTTCGTCCGACAACTCAAGTCCTGTCGCCTCTCCGAGAATTTTGTAGAACAAATTCCCTTTGAGATTGACGGTAACATACCCTGCCCCGCTTCCGAGCTCTACTCTGTCGCAGGTGCAGTTGCAGACATTTTCGCAACCCGATATACATTCCGACAGCTTTCCGACGTCGCCCATACAGCGAAGTTCCGCCGCAGAAGCCTTAATAATGCCGAATATCTCCTTTTTGAGCCAATGTCCGTTTTCAAGAGAGTTCAGCCATTTAGGGATTTTTATATTGATTTCCTTTATAGGAAAGCGCAGAAGAATATCAGAGAGTATTTCCCTTATATCCTCCTCGGTAATGTCAAGACAGTTTACTGCTCTTACCTTACAGCCGTACTTTTCGCTGAGTGCGGCGGCAAGCTCTTTTGAATGCTCGCTGTCCGGCTCTTTGCAGTTGAGAAGTACCGAAAAGGGCTTATTAATCTCTGCAAGCTCAGATATAACCCTTTCCTCAGCCGCCTCGTATTCGGCTCTCGGAATATCGGTAATACTGCCATCCGAGGTAACCACAAGACCTATTGTGCTGTGCTCCGTTATAACCTTGTGCGTGCCGACCTCTGCCGCCATGTTGAAGGGTACTTCTTCATCAAACCACGGCGTCATTACCATTCTCGGAGCTTCGTTTTCGATATATCCCTTTGCGCTCGGCATGATATATCCCACGCAGTCGATAAGCCGCACATTCATAGAGGCTGTTTCGTCTACGGTTATATTCACCGCCTGTTCGGGAACGAATTTCGGCTCGGTAGTCATTATCGTCTTTCCTGCGGCGGATTGGGGAAGCTCGTCAACTGCTCTTTCCTTAGTGTAAGCGTCGGTTATAGAGGGCAGTACCAGAACATTCATAAATTTGCTTATAAAGCTGGATTTGCCGCTTCTTACAGGACCTACCACTCCTATGTAAATATTCCCGCCGGTACGCTCGGCAATATCCTTATAAATTGAATCAGGCATAATTTCTCCTTTTCTCCGCACCTTTAAGCAAGCCCTTATTCCGTGCGGAAAAATAAGGTGAATTTTTTTAAACCATAGGTATAAGAAGCATACCGCAGACTCCGTTTGCCTCATCGGCTTCATTTTCCTGTAATATTGCCGACGGTGAGGTATTGTACCGCTTTGCTATGCTCCACACGTCCTCGTTTTCATCGGCAAAATACAGCTTTAAGGAATATTCGTCATTTTTTGCCTTTAAAGCCGACTCGTCAAGAGAGATTTCCTTTACCACCTCAATAACCTTGTTTTCATAAATAAGGCCTTGCAGTAAAACACCCACTCTTATCTCAATATTGTTGCCGCTTATGCTGTAGCTTATCTGCTCAGTCTGTAAGAAAGGCTCAACAACGGTATTTGAATTAAGTGCACCGATTGACGCTTTAAGTTCAAAGGCAACCGTTTTGTCATAGCAAACCGCCGTTCCCTCGCTGTTTAACGCAAGAATATTATAGCTTGCCTGACCGCTGATAATCAGCTCCTCGGAAGAAAAAACACGGCAGGTAATATTTGAAAGCTCACACGAACAGTCAACTACACTCTGCAATGACTCAGGCTCACACTCTATAAGCTCCTTCATAGAAAGCTGTTGATTAATATATGACGGACTTGACCACACGGTAAGTCTTGACGAGGTAAAGCTGCTCTCATAAACAGTTGAGTACATATCGGTAACGGGATAAACCGTTTCTTCCATATTAGCGGTAACCTCGGATTTTACCGTCATTTCACAGCTGAATATGCCGTTGTCCTCATCGCCGTGCTTTGCCGACAGCTCACAGGAAAGAATTTTGAACTGAGCATAGCAGGTATGCTTATCCGTTACTCCTCTCAAATCCACAATCTGACTGAGCGGTATTTCCGCTTCCATGGACTGGAGCTGTGTTTTACCCTCATTTTCAACAAGGTATACGGCTTTTACAACCGCATTGCCCTTTAAAACGGTTTTATCCGCTACAATCTTACATTCCGTAAGACGGCTTACGGTATCGCAGCTTATCACAGCCTTTACCCTGCCGTTTATCTGAGCAGCTTCTATCTCCTCATGCAAGGTAAACTGCCGCTGTACGGTTATCTTTCTGCCGCCGTAAGCGAGCTCCTTTTTCTGTACCTCAATTCCGCACTCCTTAGCGTCGGTAATTATTTCTGTTTCCTTTAATGCGGTTATCTTTATTTTAAAGCTTACAGCTCCCCTTACATCAAGCCGTCTGCCTGATACCGCCCGACAGGTGCAATAATCGGTTTTGGGAATAATGGTAACAAAGCCGTTATCCGCTGATTTCGGCAAATCCACGGTTTTGGAATAGGTATAGCGATGTTCGACGCAGTTGATATTATCGCTTCCCTCGCTGAGATACAGCACCGTTATGTAGACAATGCCGTCGCAAACGAGCTTGTCGCCCGAAATGTTGTAGGATACTATTCCCGGACGTAAACTGCAACGCAGTATTTTGAAAATATCCGGATAGTAATCCGGCAGAACATAGTCGAATTCTACGCCCTGCTCCGCCTGACCGTCAAAAATAACCTCGCTGACAAATACAGGCACTTTGGTTACGGAAAAATCCATACTGTTCCTCCTTTAGCTAATTCCCCTATGTCTGCACACCTGGGACGAATTTCTTATCCTAATATATGTAACGCCCGGACATAATATTACAAACATTATTCCGAAATGCTTTTTACCGTAAAAAAGAAATATACCCCGAAAAGCCGCATATACAGCCCTTCGGGGTAATTTTAGTCAGTTCAATTCAGTTTTAAGCCTTAAGCTCAAAGGATTCGCAGTCCGTGCACGCCTTCTGGGTAGGATCTGTTTCATGAGTTCCTATTCTGATGTGGTCGAGCGAGCAGTAATCCGCAGTACTGCAATGGTACTTGCAGTTCTTAATAGTACAGGAAATGCACTTGTTCATGTTTTCCATTTTATTTTCTTCCTTTCATTTTAAGACTGATAAAAAACGGCAAACGGCATATTAAATAGAAAGCGGAAAAGCCGCGTGCCGCTTTTACTTTTTTATTATGTCCGAAAAAAAGAAAAATAATATGGAATTTATAAAATTATTTTTAAAATATCGCTGAAGCTGTCGCAGATATAATCGGCACCGCAATCGCTCAGCTCTTCCCTTGAGCCAAAGCCGCAAAGCACGCCGATTGAGCTTATGCCGTACTGCTTCGCTCCGATAATGTCATAGCTTCTGTCACCTATCATAACAGCTCGTTGCTTGTCGGGAATACTGCACGTTTCAAACACATGGCTTATTATCTGATACTTTTCTTCAAAGGAAAAATCAAGAGAAGCTCCGTCCACATAATCAAAGTATTTTTCAATGTCAAAATAAGCAAGCACCCTTTTTGCAAGCACAAGCGGCTTTGAGGTGGCGAGATACAGCTTTTTGCCGCTTTTTTTAAGAGCGTCAAGCGTTTGCGGCACACCATCAATAAGCCTGTTTTCATAAACGCCGAGCGTATTGTAGCGTTTTCTGTATTTTTCAACCGCCTGCTTCGCCTTTTGCTCGGGGAAGCCGTAAAACATATTGAAGGACTTCCACAGCGGCGGCCCTATAAAACGCTTTAAATTCTCTTCCTTTTCTTCAATTATTCCGAAATGAGCAAGAGCGTATTTTACGCAGTTTGAAATACCCTCGTAAGAATCGGTAAGAGTTCCGTCAAGGTCAAATAAAATGTAATCAAACGCCATTCTTTCTGTCCTGCTCTATAAGAATTTTCATTGCGTTTACGGCTGTGCGTATTGCTCTGTCGGAATCGTGACAAACGGTATCGGGAAGTCCCGCATTGCTTCTCTCAACATTCCACAGTGCGGTAAAAACCGCCCCTGCTCTCTTTTTTCTTGCAATTGCAACGGAAAAAATCGCCGCCGCTTCCATTTCTGAGGTAAGACAGCCGCACTCCACAAAAGCCGCCCAGTTTTTGCGGAGTATATCCGAAACAGGCATCTTTTCAGGCTCAATCTCGCCGTAAAAGCTGTCCTTGGAATGGACAACGCCTACGTGACAGCGCTTGCCGTCAATATTTTCGGATAAAGCGTCACCCGCCTGCTTTAAAGCGCAAACAACATCGAAATGTGCTGCCGCAGGATAGCTGTCGGGGATATATTCGTGAGAAGTACCCTCGCTTCTGGTTGCCGCGGTGGCTACAACAATATCTCCGCCTGATACCTTTAAATCCATACCTCCGCTTGTGCCTACCCTTATAAAGGTATCTGCGCCTGAGCGTATAAGCTCCTCTACGGCAATTGCGGCTGACGGTCCGCCTATACCGGTTGAAACAACGCTAACCTTTTCACCGAGCAGCGTACCGGTATATGTGGTAAATTCTCTGTTGGAGGCTATAAATTCGGCGTTATCAAGATATTTTGCAATAAGCGGTACTCTGCCGGGATCTCCGGGGAGTATCACATATCTGCCTGTATGCCCTGCCCTTGTTTTAAGATGGAACCGAATATCCTCGGATAAAAGTGCCATGGATATGCCCTCCCTTATTTTTTCTTCTTAGCGTGCTTGTTTGAGCCTTGAGCCTTTGACGGTGCACCCTTTTTCTTATTTTCAAAGCTTTCGCCGGATTTCGCTGTACCGCCGAGAATTGACGGTGCGGCACGGTTCTTTTCCTTTTCACGCTTTTCGCTGTGCTCATGAAGCTTATCCCAGTTTCCGAAAACAGCAATAAGAATAGCAATAATTGTTATGATAAGAAGCTGTAAATAAAGCTCGCTTGCGGTGTTTTTGAGAATTTCGTTAAGCACAAGGACACATATCATTCCGCATACCGACAGTACGGCTGAAATCACATACTTTTTGAACATTACGAGGAACACGGGAGTTATGTAGCAAATAACAGTGAACAACAGCCAGAATATAACAATACCCGTTATTCCCATTTCCTCCGCCTGTCCCGTTGCCAAAACGGAAACAGAGCCCAGCAGATTGAATACAACGGCGCACACACCCGTTGCGATAAACATAAGCACTTTAAGAATAATTACAATAATCTTGGTATTTTTCATGAGATTTCCTTTTCTTTTTCAGTATTTTGCGTTAAATTCATGATACCACAATTAAACGTAAAAATCAATAGCTTAAAATAATCCGTATAAATTTCTTCCCGACGCTTAATCTTCCAGTCGATACAATTTGTAAAAATAAAAAATACCTCTTATATAAGCCGCACAAATGAGAATATTAATTTTGTGTTCAAAAGCACACATTTTTTCGGTGTGAAAGGAAATTCGGGATGAAAAAAAGGGGTAAGCTGACAGGTCTTGTGATGACAGCGGCAATCGCTTTATCAGGGCTTTATTATATAAATTCAAACGAAAATATAATTGCGCAAAACGATGCGTTATATACAGCGGCAGAGGAAAGCGGCGAGCGTCCCATGCTAAGGGTATGCGGTACTCCCTTTGGGATAAAGCTGCTTACGGAGGGTGTAATTGTTACGGCGCTGGGAAATCTTGACGATAACAGCATAGTATCACCTGCGGGGCTTGCTGGAATACAGGAGGGAGATATTATAATAAGAGTAAACGGCGAAAAAGTCAATTCGGCGCAGGAGCTGTCCCGTATTGTTGAAAAGTGTGATACGGCAGAAATCGATTATATCAGAAACGGCTGTGAATATACTGTTAATATTACGCCGCAGCCTGATTCAAGCGGAAGCCGTAAACTGGGAGTATGGATTCGTGACAGCACGGCGGGAATAGGTACGATGACCTTTTATGACGATAAACACGGAATATGCGCGGGACTCGGACACGCCGTGTGCGATATTGACACGGGGGAAATACTGCCGCTCAGAAAGGGCGAAATAGTACCCGCCGTAATCAACGGGGTAAAAAAATACACCGACGGTATTCCCGGAGAGCTCAGCGGCTCGTTCAAAATCGGTAAAAGCGTCGGAATAATGCTTGATAATAATAACTGCGGGCTTTTTTCAAAGGTAACCGAAGACTGTTACAGCTCATGTGAAAAAATACCGCTCGGATATGCAAACGAGGTGCAGCAAGGAAAAGCGTATATTCTCTCTACCGTGGAGGGAACAGAAGCAGTAAAATACACCATAGAGATAGAAAAGATAGATAAAAACAATTCGGACAACAAAAACATGGTAATAAGAATAACCGACGAAAAGCTGCTTTGCAAGACAGGCGGTATAGTTCAGGGCATGAGCGGCAGTCCGATAATTCAGAACGGCAGACTGATAGGCGCGGTAACTCATGTATTTGTAAACGATCCGACTCACGGATACGCTATATTTGCACAAACCATGTACGGACATTCACTGTCGGTTTATGAAAATACGCTTTTGGAAAAGGCGGCATAAGATAAAGGATATTTCGGATTTATTTGCTTTTAAGTCCGAAATATCCTTTTTTAGATTGAATTTTTCAAAAAATCGGAAAAAGCACTTGACAAGAAACGGTTTGTCTGCTATAATAATTAGGCTTGACGGCGAATAATTGCCGTCAATATCCTTGCTCACAACAATGTGGGCTTAATATCCATAAGGAGGTGCTTATAATGGCAAAGGTTAGCGAAAAGTATGAGGCAGTTGTTGTATTCTCCCTCAAGAACGGAGAAGACGCAGTAAAAGCTCTCGTAGAAAAGTTCACTGACTTAATCAAGGCAAACGGTACTTTGGTTAATGTTGACGAGTGGGGCGTTCGTAAGTTAGCTTACGAAATCAACTACGAGGCAGACGGCTATTATGTAGTTTACAGCTTTGACTGCACACCCGAATTCCCCAGAGAGTTCGAGCGTAACATCAACATCACAGACGGCGTACTCCGTTCTCTCGTAACGGTACGCAAGTAATCGGACTGCTTAAGGAGGCACATAATGTTTAATAAGGTAATTATGATGGGCCGTATTGTAAACGACCTTGAGCTTAAAACCACTCCCACGGGGGTATCGGTTTTATCGTTCAGAATAGCAGTTGACCGCAGATATCAGACAAAGGGTGAAGAAAGAAAGTCGGACTTCTTTAATGTTGTTGCATGGAGAAACGAGGCTGAATTTATTTCAAAATATTTCCTCAAGGGACGCATGATTCTTATAGAAGGCGAGCTTCAGACGAGATCCTATGTCGATAAAAACGGAAACAATGCTTATGTTACCGAAATTATTGCAGACCGTGCCACCTTTACAGGTGAAAAAGCTGCACAGCCGGGTTCTGCGTCACCTTACCAGAGCTTCCCTGGCAATGCACAGGCGTCATCTGCGCATCCTGCACAGACAACCAACGCCGCACCCACCGTATCGCAGGGCGATGCGAGTGATTTCACCGAAACCGATAGTGATGACGATTATCCGTTTTAATTTTGACAAGGAGGTTTATAACAATGTCTGAGAAGGAAAAGAATGAAAAGACTGCGGTTCGTCCCGTTAAGCGTGCAAGAAAAAAGGTTTGCGCTTTCTGCGCTGACAGAGCCGAGTTCATCGATTATAAGGATGTAGCTAAGCTCAAGAAGTGCATGACAGAGCGTTACAAAATTCTGCCCCGCAGAGTAACAGGCTGCTGCGCTTACCATCAGAGAGAGCTTACAACAGCTATCAAAAAGGCAAGACAGATTGCTCTCATTCCTTACGTATCTGATTGATAAGAATACAGTTACTAAAATCGGTGTAGTTTTACACCGATTTTTTTATTTGGTATTTTTTATTTTTGGTATTGATTATTATTTCAAAATGCTGTATAATAATATGGAATGATTATGGAGGTGTTCCTTTGGCACAAACAAAAAAGAAAAAAAATAAATTCGGCATTTCACCGTCGATTATTCTGCTGAACCTTATGCTGGTTCTGATTATCTGCACAGTATGCTTTTTTACTTATAATATAATAAACAGCGAGGATAATGTTTCGTCAGATCCTCCCTTTACCGCGGTAACATCCGCACCGCACGAAACCACAACTGATTCTTCCGATACAACGAAGCCCGAATCTGTGCCAAGCTCAATCGTCGAATCAACCGACAACCCCATAGAAAATACAGACAGTTCTTCGGAAAGCACAGACAATTCAGGTACTTCAAATGAAAACAGCCTTGATTTTGACAAGGATTACTTTGACAATTCCCTGTTCATCGGCGACAGTATCACAACGGGACTTTACCTTTACGGCTTCCTTGACGAGAGCAACGTATTTGCACAGCAGGGACTTGCGCCCTCTACTGCCATGTCTGCCGATATTGACGGAGTTACGATTGCCGACAAGATAGCTTCAAGCAAGCCCGAAAAAATATTTGTTATGCTCGGTACAAACAGCCTCGGTTACGGCGATACCGACGCAATTGCCGAAAGCATGACAGAATTTATAAACAGCATTGACGAGCTTTCAACAGCAAAGGTTTATGTGCTTTCAATACCGCCTGTTACAAAGGAAGCGGAGCAAAGCAACGAAAACTATCTGACGAATGAAATAATTAACGACTACAACTCTCAAGTAAAGTCCGGAATATCGCAAACGAATGCAATCTTCCTTGATTTCCATTCTATTCTTATAGATTCGGAAGGATGCTTTGCAGAGGATTATGCCGAGATGGACGGTATTCACTTTATGGGCAATACCTATAAGCTTATGCTCAGCTTCCTGCAAAAACAAACCTCTTAACCAATTAAAAGCTGACTGTCAGCTATAAAAACCAAACCTCTTAAAAAGAAAGGAATTTTTATTATGAACAAGATAAGCAAATCAATTATTGCAGGTATTCTCGCGGCTTCTGCTGCATTATCCCTTACAGCGTGCGGAAATAATACTCCCGCTTCATCAACCGCTGAATCTTCGGCGCAGGGTGAACAGCAGACAAATGCAAAATCTCCCGCAGAGATAACAGAAAAAATCATGCAGGACATCGAGTTCCCCTCCATGGCGGAGATAACCTCCGACCGTCTTGCAAATTACTATGAAATAGACGCGCAGACGGTTGACAGCTTTTCGGCTTATATCTGCGGCTCAGGCGCTTACCCCGATGAAATCGCCGTTTTCAAGCTGAAATCCTCAGGCGACGCAGAAGCTGCAAAGGCGGCTCTTGAAAAGAGAGTTGAAAGCCAGACAAAGACCTTTGAAAATTATACTCCCAATGAAATGTATAAGATTGACGGTAAGAACATCGTGACAAACGGCTCTTACATCGCGCTTATCATCTCAGCTGACAATAAAACGGCAACTCAGCTTTTTGAACAAATGACAAAATAAAAAGGCGGACAGCTTATGGCGATTGAATGTTTAGTTATAACGCTTATTTTCGGAATAATCATCTTTTCGTTTGCACAGGCAGACAGAATAAAGTGGATAATTGCAACAATTCCGCTGAGTATACTCCCCTGCCTTAACGGATTGACTTATTTCATAAGTGAAAACGTATTCGGCTGTCAACCACCTAAAACACTTGCAATAATAGTTATTTTTGTATCTATACTGGCATCCGGAATATGGATAGGTATTGCTTCATTCATGTTTAAATCCAATCGCTTTAAACTACCTTATATCACCGTCGGAATTGCATTTAATCTTATACTTGGATTGATTTTGGTATTCCATAATCTTTCGCTTTAATGAAATTAAGCACCGGTTTTATCCGGTGCTTTTTTATTCGGTTTGTTCATCTGCATAAAATAGCGTGAACAGTTTTGCATTACTAAATGTCAATTGGCACTTTGACTAAAAATGCGGTTGTAATTTTATATAATAATTCCCTGTGTTCATATTGACAAATCAAACATAACACTATATAATATTAAATGTATCGCGCTTGACCACAATATATTGTGGTATGAGCAATTAAACGAATTACTAAATGAAATCAAAGGGAGAACGACATGCTGACAAAAATCCAGAAAAGAGACGGTCGTACAGTACCGTTTAACGTAGAAAAAATTGCAGACGCAGTGTACAAGGCAGCCCGTGCCGTCGGCGGCAATGACTATACTGAAGCAAGTGAAATTGCCGAAAAGGTATGCGAATACTTAGACAATAACATTATCAAAGACGGTCAGCTCCCCACTGTCGAGGAAGTACAGGACGCTGTTGAAAAGGTGCTGGTTGAAAACGGCCACGCAAAGACCGCAAAGGCTTACATTCTTTACAGAGCTGACAGAACCCGTATCAGAGAAATGAATACAAGTCTTATGAAAATATATGAGGATCTTACCTTCAAGGCGGCAAGAGACTGCGATATAAAGCGTGAAAACGCAAATATCGACGGCGATACCGCAATGGGTACAATGCTCAAATACGGCTCTGAGGGCGCAAAACAGTTTAACGAAATGTACGTGCTTGCACCCGAACATTCAAAGGCTCACAGAGAGGGAGACATCCACATTCACGACCTCGACTTCCTTACTTTGACTACAACCTGCTGTCAGATTGACCTTATCAAGCTGTTCAAGAACGGTTTTTCCACCGGTCACGGCTTTTTGAGGGAGCCTAACGAGATAGGAAGCTACTCTGCACTTGCCTGCATTGCCATTCAGTCCAACCAGAACGATCAGCACGGCGGACAGTCAATCCCTAACTTTGACTATGCTATGGCAGGCGGCGTTAAAAAGACGTACAAGCACCGCTATGCACAGAATATAATACGCGCCCTTGAGCTTATCGGCGGCGTTGACTATGATAAGGCCGAGTGCTTTGTAAAGCAGTATATGAAAAAGCTGGAGGACGAGCAAAATATTGCTCCCGTTCTCGCAAACGACAATGATTTTCAGAAGCTTGAAAAGGATTTTCTCAAAGAGCTTTCTCCCGATATGTCAGACGAAACTATCGAGAGAATACAGAAATTTGCGTTAAAGCAGGCTGAAATTGAAACGGATAAGGCTACCTATCAGGCAATGGAAGCACTTGTTCACAACCTCAACACCATGAACAGCCGTGCTGGCGCGCAAATTCCTTTCTCCTCCATTAACTACGGTACAGACACCTCTCCTGAGGGCAGAATGGTTATAAAGAACGTGCTTCTTGCAACTGAGGCAGGACTCGGAAACGGTGAAACTCCCATCTTCCCCATTCACATTTTCAAGGTTAAGGAAGGTCTTAACTACAATGAGGGCGAGCCTAACTACGATATGTTCAAGCTTGCGTGCAGAGTTTCCGCAAAGAGGCTGTTCCCCAACTTCTCATTCATAGACGCACCCTTTAACCTGCAATATTACAAGCCCGGCGACTACAACACCGAGATTGCTTACATGGGTTGCCGTACAAGAGTTATCGGCAATGTTTACGACCCCTCAAGAGAGATAGTAACAGGCAGAGGCAACCTCTCCTTTACCTCCATCAACCTGCCCAGGCTCGGTATTCTGGCGGGCGGAGATGTTGTAAAATTCTTCGAGATGCTTGAAGAAAAGATGGATCTTGTAATAGACCAGCTTCTGTACAGATTCAAGATACAGTCGCAGAAGAAGGTTAAGAATTATCCATTCCTTATGGGACAGGGTATATGGATAGATTCCGAAAAGCTCAATCCCAACGATACTATCGGCGAGATATTAAAGCACGGTACGCTTTCAGTCGGCTTTATCGGTCTTGCAGAGTGTCTTAAGACTCTTATCGGCGTACATCACGGCGAGAGCAAGGAGGCTCAAGAGCTGGGACTGCGAATTGTCGGCAGAATGAGAGCGAGGATGGACGAGCAGAACAAGAAAACAGGTCTTAACTTCTCGCTGCTTGCAACTCCCGCAGAGGGACTTTCCGGCAGATTTGTAAGAATAGACAGAAAGAAGTTCGGCAAAATTGAAGGCGTTACTGACAGAGATTACTACACCAATTCCTTCCATATTCCCGTTTATTTCCCCATCAACGCATTCAAGAAAATCAAGCTTGAAGCTCCCTACCATGCTCTTACAAACGCAGGTCACATAAGCTATGTAGAGCTTGACGGCGATCCTTGCCAGAACCTTGAAGCATTTGAGCAGGTTATCAGATGTATGAAAGAATCCGGCATCGGCTACGGCTCGATTAACCATCCCGTTGACAGAGATCCTTGCTGCGGCTACACCGGTATAATCGGTGATGTTTGCCCCAAGTGCGGCAGAAGCGACCACGGCGACAACGTAAGCTTTGAAAGAATACGCAGAATAACCGGCTACCTTGTAGGCACTATCGACAGGTTCAACAATGGCAAGAGAGCAGAAGAAAAGGACAGAGTAAAGCACTCAACTGCTGAGGATAATGCCACGGTGTAATTGAATAAATTGATAAGGGGCTGTCGTACTGCGACAGCCCCTTTACTGTTCAATAATGGGCTTGCCCCGTCATTCAACGTGGCAAGCGATTCAGTTTCAGTTGGGGATTGAACCCCAACTGAAACTGAATATGAAACCCGCCGCCTTAAAGGGGGCACATCTTGCCTAAGTTATATACACAACTTTTCCATTTCCTTTTTAAGGCGTTTGATTATCCTCTTTTCAAGCCTTGAAATATAGCTCTGGGATATTCCTATCATATCGGCGACTTCCTTCTGAGTTTTTTCAGGGCGGTTGTTAAGTCCGAAGCGAAGCTCCATTATCAGCCTTTCCCTGTCGCTGAGATTGCCTATTGCTTCAAGCAGTATTCTTCTCTCGGTTTCACTTTCTATATTGACGCTCACCACATCGTTATCCGTGCCGAGAATATCCGACAAAAGCAGCTCGTTGCCGTCCCAGTCCACATTCAGCGGCTCGTCTATCGAAATTTCGTACTTCTGCTGATTTGTCTTTCTCAGATACATCAGTATCTCGTTTTCTATACAGCGGGAGGCGTAAGTAGCGAGCTTGATGTTTTTTTCGGTGCTGAAAGTGTTTACCGCCTTGATAAGTCCTATCGTGCCAATTGAAATAAGGTCCTCTATGCCTATGCCAGTGCTTTCAAATTTTTTTGCTATATACACCACCAACCGCAGATTATGAACGATGAGCTTTTCCTTAGCCGCTTCATAATCTGTTTTCAGCATCAACAGTGTTTCGTTTTCCTCTTCCTTTGTAAGCGGCGGCGGGAGCGATTCCGCACCGTTTATGTAATCCACCTCGCACCCCTGCTTTAAAACCCCTTTTAAGAAAAGCCGTATCAGCATTTCCTTGAACCCGAACATATTAAAACACCTCACAGTAAAATTTTCGGATTGAATATCGCTTCATATTCTCCGTTATCTGCTTTTGTAACGCCTATCAGGGCATTGACGCGACAGGCTGTTCCCTGCTCCTCCTCGCAGATTGTTATACTATCCGCTTTAAAAACATATACAAGACCGCCTTTCTCTATTGTTCGGAAAGGGAGTACTCTCACGCCCTTGGCAACAGCTTCGGTAAGTCCGTCGCTCTCCGTACGGAGGAATATTTCGTCAAGCACAGGCGGAGAAATATCGGCGCAGGCACTTCTTTTGCAGATTATAACCGGCAGACCGCTGAAATAATCAACAAGACCGTTGCCGCTGTCGCATAAAGCTGAAAGCTCGCATTGATTGCCGTTGTTCGTTATCCTAACGGTGTATTTTTTATCGGTTCTGCCGTTTTTATCAAGCACAAGCCTTATAATGGCAACAACGCCGTAGGATACAGCCGTGCACAGGAGTATAGTGAAAAAATCTATATCAAAATACGGCGTGGCATTGATATACTGCATATCAAGAGGTGCGGCAAACAGCCACAGCGCAAGCATAAGCCCCGCAAAGATAAAATTGACAAGCAGGAAAAACAGCAGTTTTTTCAAAAATACACCTAAACCGCCGTATCCGAAGCCTATAAATGCTATTACGGTACAGGCGGCAAGCTTTATCACCGTATTAAGCAATAGCATATCCGCAGGCAGGAACACAACAAATGAAAACAATCCCCCGACAGCCGCGGCAAGGATTTTTCTGACATCGCTGAGCCTTGCATGAATTAGCCTTGCCGCTGCCATAAGCTCAAAATATGTAACATACAGATTTATCAAAAACAATACATCAATATAGATAACCATTTTTCTCACCGTATTGATTATACATCTTTCCGTCCGAAAATTTTGTCAAATCATGGACAAAATACATTTTTATAACTTAGGCAAGATGTCCCCCGCCTCTAAGGCGGCGGGTTCCATATTCAGTTTCAGTTGGGGATTGAACCCCAACTGAAACTGAATTGCAGCTTCGCTGCGGCTTGCCACGTTGAATGACTGGGCAAGCCCCTTATTGAATACAGAAAAATATTTATGAAAAAATTTTCGCAAATTGCAATAGCAAGTTGAAACAAAATTAAAATAGCAGTGACTTTATGGTAGAAGACTGTGGATTTACGAA
>CALXBK010000020.1 GCA_944386545.1 uncultured Ruminiclostridium sp. | reverse complement strand
ATTGTTCAATTTTCAAGGAGCTCGCTGCCTCTTTGCGACAGCTTTCATATTATATCACATTCAAAGGGGCTTGTCAAGTACTTTTTTTTAATTTTTTTAAAAATTTTTTTGACGGTTTTCAAACCCGAAAACGAATTGCACGGGCAACCTTGCCGCATTCGTTTATCTCGTTTTTTACCTGCCCTCGTGAGAGTGCCTGATTATTATATCATACATAAAATGCTTTGTCAACGCTTTTTCGACGAAAATCTTGTATAAATCCCATTGCAGATTTTAAAGCCTATGTTGTGTAATATCACTATATGCGCTTTATCACGATACAGTTACTGACAATTAAACCTGTCTGTATCGCAATTTTCAAGCTCTGCTGCTATAATATGTTCAATTGGGATTTTTTCCTTGCTCTGTGTTATCAGCACGCCGTTATCCTCATCAATGCGGATTATCCTGCCGCGGTAAAGCACATATTTCCCGCCCGGCTTATTTTTATCCGGAATAAAATACTCAATAACTGTATCTATCTCTCCGGGATTATCACGAATAATGCAGAGCTTTTCATTAAGCAGATAAGCGGCGTCCTCGCACAGCCGTGTTTCGCTGTCGGTAAGACGGGCGGTTTCGGAAAGCTCCTCATCATGCCCTGTCAGCGCCGCGAACGGAGCAAACTGCGCCGCCCTGTCCTCGTCGGAAATTAACGGGGCGTTATGGCTAAGCGGTCTTTTTAGATTTATTATATCATTGTAGCTGTCTGTATCGTATGGCATTGAAGCTCTCCTTATATATAAATATCACGCCCTATGGCCGCCGATTTGCGCATTGCGTTCTTTAGCAGTTGCGCCGTCAAGCAAATTCATGCCTCTCAGCACGGAGTTCTTTCCGTATTTTTTCTTTATCCCTATAACTGCCCTTTGCATACGCTTTTCCTTTTCAAGCGCCGAGGACTGATTATACTGCGAAAAATCCGAGTTATCCGACATTAAATCAAGCTGGCTGTATTTGTCAGGCGTAACGCTGTCCTCTCTTACAAGACGGTTTGCCGTAATCGTAATTCTCCTTATGAGCAAATCCTTGTTCGTTATTCTGTCGTACAGCTTCATCACGGCATCGCAGATGAGCCTTGCAGAGGAGGCAGTCATACAGAGATTTTCCGTGCCGTGGGAATGTACGGGGGTTTTTCTTCCGTATCCGTCAACAACAATTTTGCCTGTATACTTATTTCTTATCGCGGGATTGGTGATATTTTCGACATCATAGCCTATTGTCAGAGTTACCTTATCGCAGACAAGCTCCTTATCCACAAGGTCAAGCGACAACAGCTCCGCCATTTCCTTTGTGACAAGCCTCGCTTCATAAAATTCGTAAGGACGGGTAAGCACCTGCCCTGAGCTTATGCTGTTCTCTGTCGGGCGGTAGTTTTTTATCTGCTGTATCGTACAGGGCTCATACCCCCACGCATGATCTATCAGAAGCTGTGCGTTCACTCCGAACAGCTTGTATAAAAGCTTTTCGTTCAGATACTCGTTCTCTCCGCCGAGAGAACAACGGGCTATATCCCCCATAGTGTAAACGCCTATCTTTTCAAGTTTTTTGGCATAACCCGCCCCTACTCTCCAAAAATCGGTAATCGGTCGGTGTGCCCACAGCAATTTGCGATAGGACATTTCATCAAGGCTTGCTATTCTCACCCCGTTTTGGTCAGGAACAATATGCTTTGCCACTATATCCATCGCAACCTTGCATAAATACAGATTTGTCCCTATTCCTGCCGTTGCGGTAATTCCCGTGGTTTCAAGCACATCACGGACTATCGCCGAAACAAACTCCCGCGCGCTCATCTTAGAGGCTCTGAGATACGCCGTTATATCCATAAACACCTCGTCAATGGAATAAACATGAATATCCTCAGGTGCGACATATTTAAGATATACCTTATATATTTCACTGCTCGCCTTTAAATAAGCCGCCATTCTCGGCGGTGCTGTTATATAATCTATTTTCAGGCGAGGATTTTTGTTAAGCTCTGCAAGAGAACAGCTCCGTCCCTCAAGCTCGCCGCCCTTGCAAAACGCCCGCCTTTTGCGATTTTCGGCGTTCACTCGTTGCACCACCTCAAAAAGCCGCGGTCTGCCGGGTATGCCGAAGGATTTTAAAGAGGGAGAAACCGCAAGGCATATCGTCTTGTCCGTCCTGCTCTTATCCGCGACCACAAGATTTGCGTCAAGCGGATCAAGCCCTCTTGCGATACATTCAACCGAGGCGTAGAATGATTTCAGATCTATCGCCGCATATATCCTGCCGTCCGTAAAAACTCCCCCTTTCGTGCTTTTATTATACACTATCGGCGGCGATTTGTCAACGTTTTGTCGTCAATATTTGCCGTAAAATTTAACCTATTTTGCGTCTTTAAAAATTTTTCCCGTTCTGCCGTCCGAAACAAGCGCACAAATCCGATAGAATAGCGCAATCACAGGTTATTCTCTTATTACTCTTATTATACACCTAAAAAATATTATCAACATTTTGTCACCTTGATGTGCAATAAAACATACCTTATATATATTTTTAACAAATCATTTGTGCATTTTTCACTCAATTTAACATAATAAATTGACAAATTCTATATTTTATGCTAAAACTAAATAAGAATTTTCAAATCAAAGACATGTGAAAAGATTCTTATTATGATATATGTTATCGCAGAAAAATGTATAGGCTGCAACGCCTGCATAAAAACCTGTCCCGTTCCCAACGCCAACCGCTATGACGGCAGTACGGTAAAGGTGAATAATGACCGGTGCATAAAATGCGGCGAATGTGTAAAGGGCTGCATTCACGGTGCAAGATATTACGATGACGATCTCGAGGAAGTACTTGAGCTTATGAAGACCAAAAAGGTTTCCTTCGTTGTTGCTCCCGCAATAAAGACCGCCATGGACGGAAGGTGGCGTCATGTGCTTAAATGGCTCAAGGACAACGGCGCACACGAAATTTACGACGCCTCCTTTGGCGCAGATATATGTACATACCTGCATATACAGTACGTAAAGCAGAATCCCGACAAGAAAATCATCTCCCAGCCCTGTGCCGCAATAGTAAACTATGCGGAAAAGCACAAGCCGCAGCTTATCGAACGACTCTCCCCGATACAGTCTCCTTTGATGTGTACTGCAATATATGTAAGAAAGTATCTCGGCAGTGATGATATACTTGTAGGACTTACCCCCTGTATCGCAAAGGGCGATGAATTCCGTAATACGGGAGTAATCGAATATAACGTTACCTTCAAAAGACTTGACGAATATCTGAAAAATAAAGACCTAAGCCTGCCCACGGGCTACAGCGAATTTGAATTTAGTACGGCAAGAGGCTTTGACGGCGGATTTTATCCTCTGCCGGGCGGACTCAAGGAATGTCTTAATGTATATGCTCCGGAGCTGTCCGTTACAACCTCAGAGGGCGTGCAGAAGGTTTACAAGGATTTTGACACCTACCTTGAAGCGCCTTACGAAAAACTTCCCGCCGTATACGACGTGCTTTCCTGTGAATTCGGATGTAATTCGGGCGTAGGCGCAACAAAGGAGTTCAAAATGTTTGACTCCTACGACATAATGGTACACGCCAAAAACTGGGCACAGAAAAGAAGAGCCTCCGAGAGATTTCACAAGAAGATTTTCGGGGCTTTAAGGCTTGAGGATTTTATCAGGACATACCAGAACAGATGCATCGATACAATTCCTACCGAAGCACAGCTTGACGCAGTTTTCAGAAAGATGGAAAAGTACACCGAAGCAGACAGACATATCGACTGCCACGCCTGCGGCTTCAAGAGCTGTCGCGATATGGTGAGAACAATATTTGCAGGCAACAACACTCCCGCAAACTGCATGGTTTACGAGAAAAACCGCATAAACCGCATGAAAGCACAAATGGAGGAGCAAAACGAAGCGCTCAGCCGTTCGGTAAAGCAAATTCACGCTTCGCTTAATATTCTCGAAAACAAGATACAGCCTATTTCCTCCCATGCTGCAAGCAACGCGACTACAAATGACGGCATAAGAAAGGATATGAACACCTTAAGCGTTGATATGGCGTCCGTTCAGAGAAGAACCGAGCAGATTACCGAAAAGGTGCGTCAGATAGACGAGGGTATAGAGCAATACACCAAAATTCTTAAAAAAATACAGAGTATTTCTCATCAAACCAATATCCTGGCAATCAACGCTTCGATAGAGGCGGCAAGAGCAGGCGTATACGGCAAGGGCTTTGCGGTAGTCGCAGACGAGGTAAGAAACCTTGCTGTCAAATCCGCCGACACTGTTCAGGAGGCGGAGGAATACACCGCGCAAATCCTTGAAAACGTCAGCGGCATAACAGAGGCTTCCGACGCAATCGTAAACGAGGTTAAGGGCACTAAGCAGAGCGTTGACAGAACAAACGATGCGGTTGACGCACTCAACAGCAGTCTTTCTCTTATCAGCAGCAGCGTAAACGAGGTTTCCGCTGTTATTGAGGAGCTTAACGAAACCGCCGCAAGACTTACCGAAAGCACAAATTAAGAACTGAATAAAAATACGCTCAAAGGCGCAGACCTTTGAGCGTTATTTTTGTTTCGGTTTTTCAGCGTTTTTTAACTAACTTTGAAAATTCGAGCGCCTTGCCGACATCTCCGTCCACCTTGAGCTTGCCCATGGTAAAAGCCACAACGGGATCCAGCTTGCCGTCAATAAGCTTTATAAAGTTGGTTGACTTCATGGTAACGGCACAGCTTCTGTCTATGTACTCGTATGGTTCAATGCTGATGTTACCGTTCTTCACCTCTACATAGAATACGCCGGGATCAAGATCGGTCAGATTTACCTGCACCGCAAGAAAATTCGTCTGCGGCACTTCTATCGAGCCTGTCATTCCTTTGAGCTTTTTAATAATTTCAGTTACTGTCATGTTGCAACATTCCTTTCTGCGCTTTTATTCAAAAGCTATTTTTAAAAGAGAAAGCGTTCCCTCTCCTCTATAATACAGATACAGGGAATAAGCTCCGCTTAATTCATCAAAACTGCAAGTCACGGTTGCCCATTCGCTGTTCGCAGTTATATCCGCAGTGCCGAGCCTGCGTTCTCCCGCAAAGATTTCAAATCGTCCGTCAGCCTCTCCCTTACAGCAAAGAGAAATACTCGTCACCCTGTCAAAGTCAAAATACTTATAGCCTATCATGGTGCCGTCGGCGATTTCCGCTACGAACACCTCATCTCCCTCATGGTTTACATTAGGGAAGCTGAAATCGTATATCCTGTTTGCGCCGTGCGGCATATTCCCGTTTGTAATGTTGCAGGCTATCGCCGCGGGATATTCGCCCTTTGCTTTAAGCGGTCCGCCGTTAAGTCCGCAGGAGGTAATCTCAACCTGTCTTATCGAGCCGTCAGGCAAAAGCGCAATTTTCTCGGCACACGCCTGTCTGCTGTAATCGGATTTATGGGTAAGCCGGTGATAGAACACATACCAATCGCCGTTTATATTCTCAATACTGCCGTGAGTAGTACCGGTCATGTTGAGCCTGTCCTTTTCGCTTCTGCCGTTTATGCCGACATCGCCGTTGGACACTATTGTGCCGCCGAATTTGAAGGCTCTGTCCGGACAGTCGCTCACCGCATAGCAAAGCTCGTGATTTTGCTGAGAGGAATATATAAAATAATATTTTCCGTTTATCTTTCTTATCGAGCTCGCTTCGTAAAAGGGATGCTCCTCAAAATCCGTACCCTTTACGCGGTAGGGAATAATATGCCGCGGCTCGTCCTTTACCGTCAGCATATCGTCCTCTACTGTCAGCATAACAGCGCCCATAACGCTGTCGGGAGTGCCGAGAATTTCTTCCCTCGTCTTGCCGAACATATTTATTTCGGTATTGATAAGCTCCTCTGTCGGAAATTCCTCACGCTCTTCAAAATCATAGCTTGTTCCGTAATAGACGCGGATAATTCCGTCATCGTTTATGACTCCGGGATCAAAGCAAATGTATTTATTCATAGGCGTGCCGTCCTTATTTCTGACGCAGCCGAGATATTCGTACTTACCCGCCGGGGTGTCGCACACGGCAACGCTTATCGGTCCGAAATAGCCGCCGTTGCCGAATTCGCCCGACATACAATAATAAAGGTAATATCTGCCGTCATTGCCCCTTACGACATCGGGAGCATACATATATTTTCTGTTTTCATAGTCGGGATCCTGTCTTGCCGTGTATATAACTCCCTCGTCCCGCCAGTCGGTAAGATCCGTCACGGGTGCGGAATACACGTTGTAATCCAGCATACAGAAGGTTTCTCCGCCGAGCTTGTCATGCGAGCCGAACAGATAAACCCTGTCGCCGAAAATATGCGGCTCGCCGTCGGGGATACACACATTAAGGGGTAAAAACGGGTTGCAGATCTGCTTTTTCATATTACTCCTTTTCCACGCTCAGCTCCGAAATAATCTTAACAAAGCTCTCTATATCGGTAAAGTCCCTGTACACAGAGGCAAAGCGGATATACGCAACCTTGTCAATATCCTTGAGCTTATGAAGCACAAGCTCCCCTATCTCGTCCGAGGTAACCTCCCTGCGGAACTGGTTTTTAAGCTCCGTTTCAATATCGTCAACCATTTTTTCAAGCGTTTTCATCTGCACGGGACGCTTTACTGTCGCCCTTGCCAGACGGTTTATCAGCTTCTCGCGGTCAAACGGCTCAAGCGAACCGTCCTTTTTTACTACCATAAGCGGCGTTGTTTCTACCATCTCATAGGTGGTGAAACGGCATTTACATTCAAGACATTCTCTCCTGCGACGAATTTTATCCTCGGCAGGACGGCTGTCTATAACCTTGCTGTCTTCAAATCCGCATTCCGGACATTTCATATTATCACTCGCTTTCTAAGCTAAAAAACCTACTAATGTATTTTAACATAAATTTCTTTTTGAGGCAAGACATAAATCAAAAATTTTTTACAGCAGCATACGGTGCTTCATAACCAGCTTTTTCGCCTGCTCCGCACAGCTTACAAGCTCATCGTAGCTGTTGTAGTTTTCTCTGTACAGCTCAACTATCAGCGCGCCGTCATAGCTTAGCGTATCAAGAGCTTTAAACAGCCGTTCAAAATCAAAGCCGCCCTTTCCTATCGGCAGACAGTCGCCCTCCTCACTGCTGTCGCTGATGTGCAGATGCACTATCTTTTCGCCCAATGCGTCAATCAGCGTAAAGGGATCAATATTACTGCGCCGCGCCTGCTTTAAATCAACCACAAAGCGCACCTCGTCGCCCAAATTATCCGACATATTTTTTAAAAAATCCACGCTTGCGCTTTTGCAGTAGCAGATATTCTCCTGCGCCACGGTTATACCAAATTCCTTCGCCGTTCTGAACAGCCTGAGGTAACGCTCCATGTATCTTTCATCGGGTACCTTGGAGCTGAGAAGCGCCCCGTGAAGCACAAATATTTTCGCGCCCATTTTAGTCATCACTTCAAAATACCGTTTGTAAATTTCAAACAGATACTCCGTCCTTCTCGGATAATCTCCGAAGATAAACAGCGTTTCAAGGGGAGATGAAAACGGATGAACGGATTTTATCGCTATGCCGTATTCGTTTATTATTTCAAACATTCTGTCAAGGATTGCGCCTTCCAACTCATCCACGGAATTTATAAACACTTCCGCGTTTTTTATTCCTCTGCTTGCAAGCTCAAACAGTGCCTGCTCGGTTTCAAGAGGATAAAGGCAGGCGGTCGAAATTCCTATATCCATTCTCATCAGTCCTTTCTTAAAATCAGTCTGCAAGGGACGAAATAATTCCCGCAACATTCAGTATCATCGGTATGATATATACCGCAAGCAGTACGCCGCCGCTAAGCACATACACGCCTATCCTGCAAAGCCCGTCGAGCTTCAGCAAAAGCGGGGTGAGCTTCTTTGAGAAGAAAATCCACGCAAGAAGCAGTAAAAGTCCCGTCACGGTCAGCACAATGCCGATTTTCATTCCCTTGGCAGTAAAGGAAATACTTATTTCGTTTTCCCCGCCGTCAAGCTGTATTGCCGTAAAGCCGGTAAGCGCCCTTACGATCTCGGTTTCCTCACCGTTTACATAAGCGGTAAAGCCCTCGTCATACGGCACGGCAAGGAAAAGCCAGCCGCCGTCCCCGTCAGCCGTTGCCGTTCCGCTGATATTGCCGCCGTCAACCGTAAGAGCCGCAGTATCGGCGTTTTTCAGCGTTTCGTCCAGCTTTTCGTGCGACAGCCCGTAAACTCCGAAACTTGAGCAATAGGTCTGCTCTATAACGTCAACGTCAATGCTTACGTCCTCGTCCTCAAATTCTCCGAGGTACAAAAGCCCGTTTGAATCCTTGTTTGGGAATGATAAATCCACCTTTATCCCGTCTACATATATAGCAAAGCAATCGTTGATATGCTCCTTTATCCTGCGTGAAACGGTGTCAAAACAGTCAAAGTACAGCGACTGCTTGCCGTCAATGTGCAGCTTATAGGTAAGCGTTGCAATGCGGGAATTGTTCTGAGGGGTAAAGTAGTACATATCGTTTTTATGCTCAAAACTGACATTTCTCATTCCCGTCGGCTGATATTCGGTAAACAGGGGCTGTTTTGCCGAAAGCAATGTTCTCGCAACATATTCCTGTATATTTATTCTCGTATCCTGCGGCAACTCTTCGGCGGAGGACAGGTCAAAATCCGTCACTATACCAAGCGGCAGGTAAAATTCACTTTCGTATATTGAATAATCCTTGTTTCTGAATACAACGGGCTGTCTTGCGCTGAACCTCTCGATATAGTATTTTATGCTCAGAATAGAATCGGTAAGCCATGTTCCGCCGTTGCCCGTCACCTCCATCCAGTAAGAGGAGTAGCCCAATTTTTTCATGGCGAACATATAGTTTTCCGAGGTGAGCGAGGTATAATGCGCTATTGTGGGATACCCAAGCCCTCCGATAAGGTTTGCGTCAAAGTATTTTCTCTGCGCCTGTGACAGCTTTACCCTGTAAAAATCATCGTCCTCAGGGATTTTATCCTCAAGTGCAATTGCTTTGTTGTAGGTAGTCGGAGTATATGCCGCCGCACCTATATATACATTTGCGTTGAAAAAGCACTCAAAGCAGAGCGTTGCGGCAAGCACTGTCCCTACAGCCCTAAATGACAGCTTTTTGAATACTCCGAAGGCAAGTGCGAGCACATAAACCGCCGCAAACAGGCAAAACATGATAAGCAAAAGCACCATCGAATCGGCGTCTCCCCACAGCGTTGTGCTGTAAGAATCAAGCTCTGTTTTATTGGCGAAAAAGTACCATACCGAAAATACCCCGACAAGCACAGAAGCGGCAAAAAGCAGAAGATACGGCTTTTTCGATTTCTCGGCATAATCATACGGCTTCATGCTTTTGAGCTTATGCGCCGCATAGGTCATCATCATAAGTGTAGTGATGTAGCCGTAGCGCATGGGGAAAGCCATATAATCCCCCGTGTGCCACATCTTATTTATCGGCTCTAAAATTACAGGCAGAAGCATAAGCAGGCACATAACCGCATAAAAGCGGCTGTTTTTGCTTTTCCTTTTCCCGAAGAATATAATATATCCCGCCACCGAAAATGCCGTTGCAAAAATCAGCGGAAGATTTGTATATATCGGCGCAAAAAGGTCGGACTTCATCAGCCCGTCTATAATATTTGCTCCTCTCGCCGAGGAAAGATACTGTGCAAAGCTCGGAAGCCAGATAACCGCTGAGATAAGCGCGGCTATAATGCAGGCAACCGCAAAGCGGGGAGCGATACCCTTTACGTTCTTTTTTCTGTTTATAAAAAGATAAACGCCGAAATACAAAACGGTGAAAAGCACTACCATGTAGCTTAAATAGTAATTCAGCACAAGCATTCCCACAAGGCAGAATATCAGCAGACCGCTTTTGCGCTTTTTTATCAGCCTGTCAAAGGATATGAGCAAAATCGGGAAGAAATACATTACATCAAGCCATACGGTATTCTGATAGAACATCATCGAATAGCCGCTGAAGGCGTACATCACGCTTAAAGCCGCACCGTAAAAGGGGTGAAGCATTTTATGACACACTCTGAAATAAGCGTTTGCCGTAACGGCGCAGACCATGAGCTTCATCACAGTCATGATATTCATAAAAAGAACCATGTCCGCCTTGTCAACAAACGCCACAAGAAGCGAGAAAGGGCTTGAAATAAAGAAAAGGAAAACGCCTAAAAAGTTCATTCCCGCAGCGTTCTGCCAGTTAAAGAAAAAATCGCCCTCGCCCTCAAGTATATCCTTGAAATCAAGCAGAAGCGGAAGCACCTGCTGGTGCATATCGCACCACGCAAGCGTCTTATCCCCGAACGGGTACATACCGTTTACCGCAAACACCGCAAGTGTTATGCCCATAACCGCTATCGGCGGCAGAATAAGCGTCAGTATTGACAAAGGACTGTGAATAAGCCGTTTTAAATATTCCGAAATGCGTCCGATACAAGCGCAAATGCTTGATTTCATTTAATCCTCCTGTCCTGTGCCGGCGGTATGTTTATCTTTTTTGCCTGCACCTTTTTCCCTTGTCTACATTAATTTTCTCTCTGTATATACTCTTGATAATGCGCTGACAGCCGCAAAAAGCATTTCCCTTTTGCGGCTGTCTGCCATTTTAAAAGCCGATTAAACCATCAGCTTTTTCTTATCGATAGTTCCCTTTGAAGCAAGATCCTTTGTATTCTTTTTAGAAGCCTTGGGAGTGCCGGAAACAGAAGCTCCCGACTTATCCCTGTGTTCTCTCCACAGTACCCACAGCGGCCCGGAAATAAAGAGCGAGGAGTAAGTGCCGCATACAAGACCTACCATCATGGGGATTGCAAAGGTCATAATCGAGATAACGCCGCATACAGCACACACTACGCAGATTGCAAGCACCGCAAAGGCTGTGGTCAGAGTAGTGTTGATCGAACGTGAAAGCGACTGCGTAATACTCATGTTGGTAAGCTCGCGCAGAGAAATACTGTTGCCGTAAAGTCCTCTGTTTTCACGGATACGGTCGTATACAACTATGGTATTGTTTATTGAGTTACCGAGTACGGTAAGCACAACTGCAATAAAGTTAGCGTCAATTGAGAAGCGGCATAATACAAATGTTCCGAATACCATGATAACATCGTGTACCAGCGCCACAAGCGCAAATACGCCCGCAGAGAAGCCGCCTATCTTTTTAAACCTGAACGCAATATAGATTACAAGCAGAATAAATGAGAAAATAACCGCAACAAAGCACTTGAGAAAAAACTCAAAGCCTGAGCTGGGGTTTACGTCCTGGCTGTCAACAAGAACAAGGTTATTATCCTTGAAAGACTCCTTGAGCTTGTCTGTGAGCGCACCCTGCTTTTCCGCAGTAAGTCCCTCGTTTGAGCTGAAGGAAACGTCAAGCGTATTGAGCGAGCTGTTTACGGCAGTACCGAGAGTTACGTTTACAGAGCCGTAATTTTCGCCCTCCACAACGCTCTTTACCGCGTTTACATCAACTTCGCCCTCATAGCTGTAGGTGAGCATTGTACCGCCCTTAAATTCAATAGCAACCTCAACGCCGAAAATTGCAAAGAATACCAAAATTACAGCAAAAATCACAATGGGAATTGCAAAGAGAATATTCTTTGCGCCCATGAAATTAATCGTCTTTTTATTCATTTGCAGCACCGCCTTTCGCCTGTGCAGCCTTTAACGCCGCACGCTTCTTAGCGGACATACCGCCGTATAAAACGGGATTTCTGAAAATCTTGAACCTTGAAATGGACATTGTCATAAGTCTTGTTGCGAGTATTCCGAACAGGAAGTTGAGAACAACGCCGACCATCAGCGTATAGCCGAATGAGTAGATAGTACCCTCGGTAGACGCACCGAACATGAAGAACACAGGCTTTAAGATTATCGACGCAAGGCTGTCGGGAGTACCGAATGCGCCCATCAGTATAACCGCAACGATAACCATTGTGATATTGCCGTCAAACACTGCGCTGAACGCTCTCTTGTAGCCTGTTGCAATAGCCGTGTCGATTGTCTTGCCGCTGTTTATTTCTTCCTTTATTCTCTCACCCGTAATTACGTTTGCGTCAACGCCCATGCCGACTGCGAGGATAATACCCGCAATACCGGGGATGGTAAGAGTAAAGCTCTCGGAGAAAGTGAAAACACCCGTAATAGCCGCAAAGCTTCCGCCTATCTGTCCGATAAGACCGATTATGGCAATTACGCCGGGTAAACGGTAGAAAGCAATCATGAATACCGCAATAAGGATAAACGCAATAACTCCCGCAATCGCCATAGCGTCACGTGCGCCCAGTCCCAGCGTAGGAGATACGGTTCTGAAGCTTGATGTTTCGAGCTTAAAGGGGAGCGCACCGCCGTTGATACGGTCTGCAAGCTCCTTTGCGCTTTCACCGTCAAAATCGCCGCTGATTACCGCTTCGCCGTCTTCAATATGCTGTGATACGGAAGCAACGGAAATACGCTCATCGTCCATATAGGTTGAAATATATCCTGTGCCTTCAAGTCTTTCGGTAGCCTCGGAGAATTTTTCCTTGCCGCTGTCCTTGAGCTTGAGAGATACCATATATCCATATTCGTTTGTCGAGCCGCTTTTAAGGCTGTATACAGCCGTTGCGCTCTCTACATCGGAGCCCGATATGATAAGGGGCAGATCCTCATAGGTTTGTCCTTCCTCAAGGTCGGTGTCCCTGCCCTCTCTGAAGGTGAGCAGAGCAGTTTCGCCCAGCTCCTTTACAGCCGCTTCGGGATCAAAGCTGTCATCCTCAGCCTGCCAGGGAAATCTTACGATAATTTTGTCACTGCCGTAATCAACATATACCTCATAGTCGGTTATGTTGTTAGAGACAAGCCTTGTTTCTACTATCGACTTTGCGGCGTCTATCTCAGCGTCAGTTGCGTCGTAATTTTCAGGAGAGGTGTAGGTTACATCGACGCCGCCTCTGATGTCTATACCCCAGCGAATGTCGCCGACGCCTCTTATTACGGTCGTCGTTATATCGCCGTACTGGGTATGTATTCCGCAAAATACAATTCCGGTAAATGCCAGTATAAGTATCATTACAATGAAGAATACCGGCTTTGAAACTCGTTTCAATTGGTTCACTCCGTTTCTGCGCAGATGTGCGCAAGTTAATCAATACATTTTAATATTATACTATATTGGTCATAAATAGTCAAGAATTTTTAAAAAATTCATTCAAACAGTTTAAAAATCAAACGGAAAGCTCTGCCTTTTCGCCGAGCACCTCTTTATTTCTTTCAAGCACGGGCTTTACGCATCTTTCAAGGAATGCGTCAACCTGCTCGGGACATCTGCCCGTAAAGCTTTCGGGCACAAGCATAGCTTCAATTCTTTCTTTTGTTATGCCGAAGGCGGGATCTGCGGCAATTCTGTCAACGAGGTCGTTTTCTCCGCCCTCCTCCTTGATAACCTTGCCTGCCGCAACGCTGTGCTGTCTTATCAGCTCGTGCAGATCCTGTCTGTCTCCGCCGTTCTTTACGCAGTCCATCATAATGTTTTCGGTTGCCATAAAGGGAAGCTCTCTCATTACTCTTGCCCTTATTACCTTGGGATATACAACAAGTCCGTCGGTAATATTAAGCATGATGTTCAGTATAGCGTCTACCGCAAGGAAGCCCTCAGCCACAGCTACACGCTTGTTTGCGCTGTCGTCGAGAGTTCTTTCAAACCACTGCGTACCTGCGGTAAATGCGGGGTTGAGCGTATCTATCATCACATATCTTGCAAGAGAGGTTATTCTTTCGGCTCTCATGGGATTGCGCTTATAGGGCATTGCAGACGAGCCTATCTGATTTTTCTCAAACGGCTCCTCCATCTCCTTGAAGTTTGCGAGTATTCTCAAATCGTTGGAGAATTTGGAACAGCTCTGTGCAATTCCGCCGAGTACATTCAGCACTCTGCTGTCAACCTTTCTTGAATAGGTTTGTCCGCTGACGGGCACGCACTCCTTAAAGCCCATCTCCTCGGCAATCATTTTTTCAAGCTCATCAACCTTTTTGCCATCCCCCTCGAAAAGCTCCATAAAGCTTGCCTGTGTGCCGGTTGTACCCTTTTGACCGAGAAGCTTCAGGCTGCTCATCTGATATTCAAGGTCCTCAATATCCATGAGAAGCTCGTTCGCCCACAAAGTAGCTCTCTTGCCCACGGTAGTAAGCTGTGCGGGCTGCAAGTGGGTGTATGCAAGGCAGGGCATGTCCTTGTACTTATCTGCAAACTTTGAAAGGTTGTAAAGCACGTTTACAAGCTTTCTGTGAATTATCCTCATCGCGTCACGCATTACGATGACATCGGTATTATCGCCTACATAACAGCTTGTAGCGCCTAAATGTATAATTCCCTTTGCTTTGGGACAGCAAGCGCCGTAGGTATGAACATGAGCCATAACGTCATGACGGAGCAGCTTTTCCTCTGCTGCGGCATATTCAAAATCAATATCGTCAATGTGCGCCTCAAGCTCGTCCACCTGCTCCTGTGTTATGGAAAGGCCGAGCTTCATCTCGGCTCTTGCAAGGGCAACCCACAGCTTGCGGAAGGTGGAAAATTTCTTCTGTGCCGAAAATACGTACTGCATCTCCTCGCTCGCATAGCGGGTGCAGAACGGGCTTTCATAGGTTTCGTAATTCGTCATATTTTTAACCGTCCTTTTCTCGAATTTACTGTCGTAATCCACAATTGAATTTTATTATATTTTTCTTTTCCCGAAAAATAACTCACACTTAGTTTATTGTATCATAAAATTAAGTTTTAAGCAATAAGCAAATCGGTATTTTTTTATTTTTCGCAGAAATTTATTCAACTCTGCCGGATCAGGCGAAAAACCATTATTGTAAGAATGAGGTCTGAAATAATTGTGGAAGTTGAGGAATACATCACGCAAAGGTTGATAGAATGTCAATTCAAATTTTGCCTTGACCGTAAAGGTGGATTTTATAATATGGATATGGTACAATGGATATATCAAATTGAAATTTATCATACAGATAGTTTGTTTTGGAGGTAACCTTTTTATGTTTCAAAAAGCAATAATAATCGGCTGTCCGGGTGCAGGAAAAAGCACATTTGCAAGAATACTGAGTGATAAAACTCACTTGCCTTTATTTTATCTTGATATGTTATGGCACAAGCCTGACAGAACAACTGTTGACAGAAATATATTTGACGAGAAATTAAAAAAAATCGTTTCAAAGGAAAAATGGATTATTGATGGAAATTACGGAAGAACACTTGAAATGCGTATTCAATCGTGTGAAACTATATTTTTACTGGATTTTTCGGTAGAGGAGTGTTTGGCCGGAGTAGAATCACGCATAGGCAAACAGCGTGTAGATATGCCGTGGATAGAAACAGAATTTGATGAAGAATTTAGGCAATGGATTATTGACTTCCCTAAAAATGAATTACCAATCGTATATGAACTGCTTGATAGATACAAAAGCGAAAAAAGTATTTATGTTTTTCACTCAAGAGCTGATATAGACGATTATTTAACCGAAATGTTTAGTTAACAAAATACCTATGCGTCCCTAAATCTCAAAAAACTCGCAAAAATACTCCACCAAAGGGATAGAAATTCCCCTGCTCTAAAGGATTTTTTGCTGATTTTCACACATTTTTTCAAAAAATTGAATTTGACAACAAGAAAAGCAGGTTGTTTCACTTGATACAACCTGCTTTGTCTACTGTCTGAACAGGGATTGCTTTACGGCAATCTCCGTTTTGTTACTGTTATTTCGGTTGAAGCTCCGTGCGTATTTTTTCGCCTACGTTTTCATCGCTTTTCATAAGGAAGCGCTCCGCCTCCTGTACCGTCATCGGCCTTGCAAAGAGGAAGCCCTGAACAATGTCACAGCTACAGCCTTTAAGGAAGTCAGCCTGCATGGGAGTTTCTACACCCTCGGCGATTATATCCAGTCCTATATCCTTTGTCATGGATACGGTATGGCGGATAATCTTCTTGCCGCGCTCATTCGACATATACGCCGAGAAGAACTTGCGGTCAATCTTAATAGCGTCAAAATGGGTATTCTGAAGCATATTGAGAGAGGAATAGCCCGAACCGAAATCGTCCATCATCAGAGTAAAGCCGTGCTCCTTTATAGCCTCGGTCATGTTCTGTGTGTGTACGGTTTCTATATTTTCGGTAATCTCCAGCGGCAGGAGCGCCTTCGGAATTCTGTACTTTTGGGTGAGGCTTTCGAGGGTTTCAAGGAACTTTTCATTCCGCAGATTTGCCCTTGATACGTTTACTGACAGCGGCAGAGGAATAAGGTTTCTGTCTATCCAGTCACGCAGTACAATGCAGGCACATTCCCACACATAAGCGTCCATTTTAAGGATAAAGCCGTTTTCCTCAAACAAGGGAATAAAGCTGTCGGGGTATATCATTCCCTTTTCGGGGCTTTGCCATCTTACAAGCGTTTCATAGCCTATTGCCCTGTTCTGCGAAAGGCTGAACTGCGGCTGTAGGTAAATGATAAACTCGGAGTTTTCGAGTGCGTGCTTCATGTTAGTTTCCACAAAGGTACGCTCATTTACAATGGTGCGCATACCGTCGTCATAGAAGGCTATATTTTCAAGAGCGTTGTTCTTTATAGACGTTCTCGCCTCTGCGGCATAGTCGCACATGGCTCTCGGAGAAGCAGATATGTCGGTAATAAGATAAACGCCGAATACGAACTCGCAGTTGTAGTCATTAAAGCTTTTAAGCTGTGTCTGAATCCAGCTTATCATGTCGATTATATCGCTTCTCTTTTCATACGGGGTGAGCAGTATGAATACATCTGCGCTTAGTCTTGCACTTATCTGTGCGTCGCCGCAGCACATCTTGAGCTGTCTTGCGATGTAGTGAAGCAGGGCAGTACCCTCTTCTTCGCCGTATTTCTCGTTTATAAACTTGAAATGCTTGATGTCAAACTGAATAAGGGCATACTTCTTATCCTTGTTGTTCTTCAGCTTTGTCATCATGATATCGTACAGCATTTCCGGCTTATCCGAGGTGTGGTAATTGTCCAGAATTTCCATTTTGAAAATCTGGTCGGGAGACATTTTCTGAACATATCCCGCCATCTCGGTAAGCTTGCCCTCATCGTTTCCGCCGAGGCTTACACTAACCAGATACCAGTCATAGCTTTCGCTGTCATCGTTGCTTCTGAGCCTTATATTGACTTCAATTCTGCTCTCAACTATCGTCTTGCGGTATGCCTCCCTTACTTTCTGGGCAAAGATGTTGAAAATAGCCCTGTCCTCGGGATGAATATCATTGCTTACCCACAGCGCACGCAGAGGCCCAACCACAGGCGAAATAAGACATTTGGGCGTACTGCGGTTCTGCTTTACCAGCCATTTTACATCAGCATAATTCATGTAGAAATATGTGGTGGTTTCGTGCAGTGAAAATACATGGTGCATTCTCGCATCATAATATTCAAGGTGCGAACCTCCCGCCGGCATTTCGGAGTCGGTGCTTTCGGGTGCGGTATGTCCCGCCTTTTTAAATCGCTTTTGCTCGTACATAAGTCTGTCGGATCTGCGTATAAGCTCGTTTACATCGTCTGTGCCGCTTACCGTTCCAACCGCACCGCCTGAGCTTATGGATACGCTGTACGGCTTTCCGGCGGTATGGTTAAATTTGTCGATATACGACTGAATAAGTCCCATAACAGGGGCAATACTGCGCTCTTTTGCACAGACCGGCATGGTATAAAGAAATTCGTCGCCCCCAAATCGCGCACATATTCCGTTTAGACCGCAAACGCTTCTGATCGCGTCTGCTACAACCATAATCGCCTCATCACCCTCCGCATGGCCGTAGGTGTCGTTGATAGGCTTAAGGTCGTCCATATCGCAGGATATTACCATCATGTCAACAGGGGTTGACTCCTCAAGCAATTTTTCAATGCGGTCAAAATATCCTCTGCGGTTGTATATTCCCGTCAGCGGATCTATCGAATGAGTCCTTGAAAGCTCATCGTTAATCGCCATCAGATGGTAGTTGCTTCTGAAGCTCTCAAGTATCTGATTTACGGTTACAACAAGACGCTGCATATAGTAAAAGCTGCTGGGCGTCTGGGACTCCTTATCCGCCGCCGCACAGTAATATCCGCCGCATCTGTCCTGAGAATGTATCGGCATGAATATCAGCTTATTGAATTTTTTGAGCGCAACGTTAAGGTCGGGCAGGATTTTGTCTGAGGCATACTCCTCGTTATAGCGGTATTCGTTGCCGTTGCGCACGATAACAGCGTTCATCTTCTCGGTAAATACGTCGTGATAGCTCTTTTCATCATCAAAGCCCTGAAGATAATCGCTGTTAAGGCACAGCCACGAATTTTCGTTCATGTACCTGCCGATTGTCTTTGTCAGCTCTTCAATCGTATTCTTGTCGGTAGCGAATGAATACAGCGTCGCCATGGTCTTTTCGGTGCCGCCCAGCGAATGGTTGTAGTCGTTCATCTTTTTCAGCATTTCGTTAAGATAACTGCTGTCAAAGCTGCCGCAGCCACAGCTCTGCCCTGCGATAAAATCAAACGGCAGTAATATATCCCCAGGCTCGTATGTGCCGTCACAACAGCTCTGCGCTGTAGTTGCTACAATTTCCGACAGCCAATCCGCATTCATGCGGGCGGTCGTGAGGCTTAACGTGCTGTATACTCTGTTCTGATATATCGCATCAAGTCCCGTAACTATAATATCCTCGGGAACCTTTACCGAGTGTTCTTCAAGAGTGTGCAGAACTCCCAGAGCCATGCTGTCGTTGGCGCAAATTATCGCCTGCGGGAGCTTTCTTCCCGATTTAATAAGAGCATCGACAGCGGCCTCGGCGGGTTCTTCCCAGAAGTCGCCGAAAATAACCATGCTGTCGCGGTCAAAATCAATGCCGTTTTCGTAAAGTGCCTCGGCAAACGCTTTTTCGCGCCCTTTTGAAAACTGATTTCCCTCTATTCCCGACATAAACAATAAATCGGTACAGCCATGCTCTTTTATGACATGATTTGTTACCGATTTTACCGCTGATTCATAATCATAGATAAGATTTGTGCAGTCATCGTGCCGCCCGTCTGCGACAATTACGGGTATCTCAGCGTCTCTCGCCTTTTCTATTATGGCGTTGCATATTCTGCAGCTTTTTAGGGATTCCGGCAGGATTACAAGCACATCCAGCATATCATAGTTGATTGCGGCGAACACGCTTTCCTCGCCCGTAACATAAGGAGTGTCACGGTAGGAATCGGAAACGGTGTTGAATATCATCACCTTGAAATCCTTTTCGATAAGTGCGTCGGACATTCTCTTAACTATGTAGGATATATGGTCATCGGTAATTCCCGACAGGCAAATGCCTGCAACATAGTGCCTGTGAAATTTTCCTATATACATGACGGACTCACCTCGCTTTTTCAAAGGATAGTGTATCACACATTATCATAATATATTTTTACTGTAAATTTTACCACACTCAGCAGTGTAAGTCAAGCAAATTTGCATAATGTTATCATTAACAGCACAAATAATTGTGCATTTGGTACTAAACCTACAGTAAAAATTTATACCGTGTAAATTTAAAACTTGGTTTACACGGTATAACGTTTTTTAAAATCCGTAGCCCCCCATATACCTGCTCATGTCATATTCTTCTATAAGCAGTTTTAACGACGGAACAAAACAGCTTTCCCATTTTTGCCTGTCGGGATAAAGGGATTTTGCCGCCGCAAGATAGCTTTTAAGCGTGCCGTCCGGGGTAAAATCAAAATCATCAGACGCTTTCGGGGCGGTTGAAAAGGGATTTTCGTACAGCCTTGTATAATGCGCACAGGCATTTCTGAGGTCGGCAAGACACAGCAGTCTGTCCTCGACGGTGCGGTAATTAAAATCAAAATGACGGGAAGCAAGCTCCTTTTTATCCGTCTGCTTCATATCTATGAAAAAGTAGGTCAGCGTGCCGAAGCTGAACAGCTCCATTGCCGCCCACACGGGCATAATACCGCCGTATTTTGTCTTGTGGTGGATTACAAAGCCCTCTTTTTCGTTCAGCTCCATAAGCCTGTCCATCTTTGACAAAAACGCCTGATGATTGTGGCTCTGCTCAAAGGAGGAGGCGTTGAGGTAGCCCAGCGCTCCGTACTTCATGGCGTGATAGTTTGACACAAGCGCACGGAAGGATATTTCAATCTCCTCAAGATAAGACATTATCAGGCGGCGCAGTATCCTGTCAAAATCATATACTTTCATAATTCGCTCAAAGCTCGTGCCGTCCTTGTACTTACCTTTTTTCTCAAGGAAAGGCAGAAAGTAATACGCCAAACGGTAGTAATTGATATTTGTAAGACATTTTTCGGCGTATGCCTTGTCGCCTATTTTACAGCCTCTTTCTTCAAGCTTTTCTATCTGCTGTTTTATCGTTGCCGGCGTTTTATTGTAATTCATAGCGTATCTCCGTCGTATTTATCAATGTTTATTGCTTTGCCAAGTCTGAAAGAATAGATATAACGCTCTGCGACAGGCATATTAAACACTTTTTGCAGAGCCTCGGAATATATATCAAGCTGGAGCTTGTAGTCCTCGATATACCGCTGCTCGTCGGTAAAGCGGTCGCTTTTGTAGTCAACAAGAATTATCCTGCCGTCCTCAATAAAGAACATATCCGCAATACCCTGAACATAAGGACCTGCAGCGGACGCAGCAGCGCCTTCGGGCAAATATCGTGTAAGCCTGTGGAATATCGGATATTCCCTGTAAATATTTCCGCTTTGTATCATACGCTTTGACACATCGCTATCAAAGAAGCGTTCTATATCCGCCGCATCTATACATTCGCGCTCTGCGTCGGATAAAAAGTCAGCGGTACGGTTACTTATATAATCCGAGATTTCCTCGGTGCAAAGCTGTTTTTCAAAGGGTATATGCTCCATCAGCTTGTGATATGCGTCGCCGCGCTTTTTGCCCGTAAGCCGCTTTTCGTCGTCCTGCATAAAGGAGGGCTGTGCGGCGTAAAAGCAAAGCTCGCCCGATTTGCTTTCCCGCTGTTTTGCGGCAAGCTCGGTAGCGGTATACTTTGCGGGCGTTACCGTATCAAGAATATATTTATACTCCTGTGTAAGTCTTTCGCTTAAATCAGATATATTTTCATCAACCGCGTCCTCCTTTTCAGAGTCACCGTCATCACTATGTGCTGAAAGCTCCCCGTACTCATCACAGCTAACGCCTTTGCAAATCACCGACTCATAATAAACCGTGTCGTCTTCCGTGCGGACGTCATCGGTATGCAGGCTCATAGCGTCAAACAGCCAGTCAAGACAGTTTGAAGCCTCGCAGCCTGCACACTTCATATTGACTGTGCCCGCTTTACCAAGGAGCTTTTGTATGCCGTTTGCCTTTACTCCCGTAAAAATCAGCTTTTCCTCGGCTCTGGTGGCGGCAACGTACAAAAGCCGCATTTCCTCATTGCGCTGTTCCCGCTTTTTCTCATCTGAGGCAAGAGAATAAGCGGGCGAGGGAATTTTGCTTAAAGTAGCTCTGTCTGCCGATTTTACGCATATTCCGTACCTGTCGCTGAGCAAAATCTCGCTTGAAAAATCACTGCTGTTGAAAGTATGAGCGCAGTCGCTGACAAACACAACGGGAAACTGAAGTCCCTTTGAGCCGTGTATTGTCATTATCCTGACTCCGTGGGGCTGAACGGTCTTTGCACAGGCAAGTCCCAGCCTTTTTGTTGAAATTATATCAATATTATCAAGGAAATCTCCTAAAATAGCTCCGCCGTTGCAGGAGGTATAGCTTTCCGCGTAATTCAGGAGAAGCTCAAGATTTTCACGCCTCTTATCGCTGTCGTCCCCCAACAGCAACAGATTTGCGGCAAATGTGGTATCGTAAAGAGCTCTTATAAGCTGTGAGGGAGAGCTTGCCGCTGCCGCCGCTCTTAAAGCCTCAAGCTCGGCTGTAAATTCGGCGCATACTGCGTCGGGAAGTACCTTGCCGACAGCCTTTGCAAGCTGAGGATATTTTTCTTCGGATACCTCGTATCCTCCTGCCGCCGCAGAAAGACAGGTGAAAAGCGGCTTTTTGCTCATCTCTGCGGCATAGTCTTTAAGCTCATCGGGGCAAATTTTACTGAGCTTAAGGATGTCAAATCCGCATGTGCCCGTGCGTATTCTTGACATTCTTTCCGCATCAAAGCAGTATATTCCGCCCATCAGAAGTCTTGCAAGGCAGACGTCGTTGTACGGATTGTCAATTATCCTCAAAAAGTCAAGAACGGCTTTTATTTCGGTGCGCTCGGTAAAGACCTCCTTTTCCTCTGCAACGCTGTTAAGTCCCGCCTCACGCAGTACGTTCATATAAACGCCCGTTTTATCGCCGGGCGAACGCATGATAATTGCGAAGTCATCCTCACAGCAGGGCCTGCCGAAAACCTTGAAGCCGCCGTCTATCATCGACCTTATCCTGCCGGCTATGTATCTTGCCTCCGTCAGAGTGCCCCTGCCGCTTTCTGCGACAACGGAAAGCACCTCCGTTGCATATTCCCTGCCTTCTTTGAAGCCTCTGTTCTTTATTTTATCCTCGTCGTAAACAAGCATTCCCTCTTCGGCGTAATCCACTCCGCCGAGCTTCTTTGTCATCATTCTGCAAAACAGGGTGTTTATGCCGTTTATGACATTTGGACTGCTTCTGAAATTCGTGTTGAGCGGATATACCTTGTAAAGTCCGTTGTGGGTAATCTCGTCAAAAACGTCCGGCTGAGCCCCTCTGAAGCCGTAAATGGACTGCTTTATATCCCCTACGAAATAAAGGTTTTTAAGGTTGTCGGACAGCCTTGAGAATATCTCGTACTGAAGATAGTTGCTGTCCTGAAATTCATCAACAATGATATACTGAAGCCCGATTTTTTCCCTTACCTCGGGGTGCTCGCAAAGCAGTCTGTACACACCTCTTTCCGCATCGGAAAAGTCCGCGCAGTATTCAAGCCGTTTTTGCTCAGAGTATCTTGCGATAAAATCCCCCGCAAGCCTTTTGAGCGCACGCACGGCAGGCAAGCTTCGTTCAATAGAGGTGTTGATGGAGGTGTTTCTTTCACAGCAATCGTACAGCTTCTTGAAAATATCGTTTGTTGCGTCGTGTATTTTCTTCAGCTCGGATAATTCCGCTTTTCTTATCTGAAGCGGCTTAGGTCTGTCCTTATAAGCCTCCCTTACAGCTTTGTCTATTACATAACCGTTGCTTTCAAAGGAGCATACACACTTGTAAAGCGTTTCCCTCAGCTGTGAAAGATGTCCCTTGTATTTTTCTATCGTTTTGGGCTTTTCTCCGAGCGAATCGACAACGGTCTCAAATTTCCCGAAGTATTCACGGTACTCCCCGCACAGCCGATTTGCCGTTGATAAAAGCTCATCTCTGATACCGACGGTGTTTTTATAGCTGTCGCTCAAATCGAGCCATTCCTGCGGCTCCTTCTGATTAAGGGCATAGTTCGCAATCCTGATTATAAGCTCCGTTATCTTCCTTTCGTCCTTAAAGGTATAGTTTTCAAGTATTGCCTGTATCTCATCGGGGTTTCCGTTTGTGAAAAATTCCTCCAGCACGCTGTCGGCTACCGCAGATTTCATCAGCTTGCTTTTGGTTTCGTCAATTACCGAAAAGCCTGCGGGAAAATCGGTAAGCTCTATATTTTCCCGTATCAGCGAAAAGCAAAAGGAGCTTATAGTGCTGATTTTTGCGCTTTTGAGCTTGTTGCTCTGCGAGCGCAGGAATGAAGCATTACCGCCCTTTTTTATCTGCTCCTTAAGCGCCGCAAAAAGCCTTGTTTTAAGCTCTGACGCCGCCTTTTCCGTAAAGGTTACAACGGCTGATTTAGACGGATCTGCGGGATTTTTCTCGTCGCAGATTAATTTAAGCACACGTTCAACCAGTACCGCGGTTTTGCCGCTTCCCGCACCCGCGGATACAACAGCCGCACCCTCTTTGTGGTTTATCGCTGCGTTTTGTTCGTCTGTCCAGTCTTTTTCGCTCATGCTGTCGCCCTCCTTAGTCTATATGTCATTCGCAGATTTACCCGCCCGGGTGCTGTCAGCAGCGGCGTCATGCGCAACAGCGCCTGCTTCAGCGATGTCTGCTTCAACATCATCTGCGAAATTGCACGCTTCAATGCTGTCCGTTTCAACCGCCTTGTCGGGATTTACTCCGCAAATATCCGCATATTGGCAGTATTCGCAGGAAATTAGCTCTGCTTTGTCAGTTAAAGGCTCTGCGCTCACATCTCCCGATACCGTCTTGCAGACATTGTCCCCCACTATCTTTTTCATTCTCGCTTTGAGCTTGTCAATCTTATCGGCGCCGATTGTTACGGCACTGCAATAATTTTTCTTTTTGTCTTTATTGAGAACGCTGTCATAATTCGGCCTTTCAAGCTCGTACTGAGTGCCGCCTATTGAGAAGCCCGTTTCATTATTCTCAGACATCCAGTAATCTCTTTTCTGCTCGTCTGTAATCTGAATTTCCTCTGAGCCGGGTATATTTCCGACGGGAATATACACCGCCGCCGAAGGAATACAGCCGTCATTGCTTTCGGTAAGCGCAAAAAGATAAATTAACAGCTGTAAATCCAGCCCGTAATATATCTTTGTTATATCCGGCTTTTCCCTGCCCTTTGCTCCGGATTTGTAATCCACGATTTTAAGCTGTTTTTTACCGTCAATTTCCGCTATATCAACTCTGTCCGCAATGCCCTGTATTGTTACGGCGCGACTTTGTCCGTCGGGCAGGGTTATGTCAAAGCTGAACGGCGATGTGTTCATGCCGTCCTGCGTTTTACTGCCGTCTGCGAGCTTCAGCTCAAAATAAGCGGGCTTAAACTTGCTCTTTTTCATTTCTCCGAGCATAAATTTCAGCATATAGACGGAAATGTTCTTTATGTTCTCGTACAGCCTGTTGAACTTGTTGCTCGTATCCTGCTCGTCAAGCAAAAATTCCTTGCGGTAAAGCGCGACCGCCTCCTGTGCATAGCGGGCTATATCCTCATCTTCACAGGGGGCGTCTGCGTAATTACCCTTTCCGATTTCAGTCATACGCTCAAGCGTATATTTGAATATGTAGTGGATTATAGTGCCGAAATTCGCGCTGTTTATCCCTATACTGAACGGCTCTCTTATTTTAAGACCGTACTTGCAGAAATACGCAAAACGACAGCCGTTAAGCAAATTGAGCGCAGTCGGAGACAGCGGCTTCGGCGGGAAAATAAGCGGTGCGGTATCGCCTATCTTATGTATATATGCGTCCTCGCCGAGTCTTTTTATTGCGGCTTGGACACGCTTTAAAAAGTCGGTATCGCCGTTATTTTTCAGTGCAAGCGCAACGGCGCCGGCGTAACTTTCCTTGCTCTTTTCAAAGCGGCAGCGCACAAGCTGTTTTCTTGCAGAGCCTATGCTCTCGCAGAAATAAAGCGGGGATAGCAGGGATATATTTTCACTCTGTATACCGAACAGCGAATTGATAAGCGAAACGCTCTCGCTTTTATCCTGCACGCCGCCCGTATAGGTTACAAACAGCTTTTCTCTGCCGAGCGTCAGCGCCTTGTACACGCAAAGTGCGTCCCTTGCAAGTGCAAGATCGGGATTTTCGCCTATATCCACACCGCTTTTTTCGCAAAGCAGGCGTCTTTCGTCATCGGTAAACAGCATATCGCCGCTTTCCTCGGCAGGGAATTTTCCCTCGGAAGCTCCCATTACGAAAACCGCCTTTACCTCCTTGCTTCTCGTTCTCTCCGGATCGCCGAAAAGCACACTGTCAAGCACCTTTGGCGGGCGGGACATATTAATTTTTGCGGCGCACGCCTTAATTAAAGAAACGTACTCGCCTATTGTCATTGCGGTATCTCCCGCCGTTTCATAAAGCGAGTCGAAAAGGCGGCAGACAATGCCCCACAGCTGATTGTATTCCTCGGTGAGCTGTTTGTCGTATTTAAGCTCACGGGTGGTGTAATCCTGACATTTTCCCTTTATTGCCGTAGTTATATCGGCGGTTTCAAACAGGAATTTCACAAACAGCCCTGTCATTTCCCTGCCTGTTTTGCCGTCCATACTCTTTGCAAGCGTGCAAAGCGGATTTACAACGGCTTGCCTTAAATCCTCATATTTGTTTTCGGCTTCGGCTTTTGATTTAGGAAAGCTCCTTGCCCAGCTTCTCTTTTTAAGCTCATAGGTAAAGACATAGCTTTCAAGGTCATTTATCTGCTTTAAGGACAGGGGCTTCGTCCTGCCATCGGAGGAAGGGATACGCACAAAGCCGCTTTTCATATACCGCAGTACTTTTTCGCCGTCGGGATTTTCCGCCGCAGAAAGAAGCAGGGTTAAATATTTCAGCAGGGGCTTATCCGAAACAGGCTTCGGCAAATCCGCAAACAGAGGTATACCGTATCTCCTTGCCGCAGAGCACACAACGCTTTCGTAATCCGACGGCGATGTGCAGAGCACGGCTATATCGCTGTAACGGTAACCGGTTTTTACGAGCTTTTTTATATTGGCGCAGACATAATCCGCCTCCTCGGACTTGCTTGCCGCATACGCCGTCACAATATCCGACGCTTGCTCTGAACAGGGCTTTTCTTCACCACGGGCGAGCGCATTTCTGAGGTGCAGAAGCTCATGGCTCAAATATCTCGGAGCACCGTCAAGCACCGTCTGCTTTATCTCGGAATGTTCAAGCTCGGCTGTGCGGATAAAAAACTGCCTTGTGTTTTCTGTCACCGCAAAGGCGTCGCCATTGTCAAGACAAAGCGCAACCGTACAGTCCTCGCTTTGCCGCACGACGGGAGCAAGAAGCCTTTGCTGTGAGCCGCTGAAGCTGTCAAACCCGTCTATAAAGACCTTTACACCCGCAAAGCAGTCAAACTCCTCTGCCGCCCTTGCCGCAAGCACGCAGTCGTCCTGTCTGTCGTCGTAAATCTCCCTCAGTCTGTCGTTGTACAGCCTGTAAATTATGCTTATATCGGTCAGCTTATTTTTAAAGCTGCCCTCTGCACTTTCCACAAGCGCACTTAAAAGGTCGGAATTAATTCCCGCCGTTTTAAGCTCGGACACGGCGCTCAGCATACTCTGCGCAAAATTATCCTTGTACGCCGCCTTGCCGTAAAAGCAAAGCTCATCTCTGACAGCTCTTACGCAGGAGGTCATAACCGCGGTTTTTGCCGTATCGTCGGCGTAATTTTTCCTCGGGCAGTATTTTTTCAGTATTTTTTCTGCAAGAGAGGAAAAGCCGGTTACCGTAATGCCGTTTGTCTTTTCATCGGTAATTTCGGCAATTATGCGTTCCGTTTCAAATACATACTGATCCGGCACGATGAGCAGCCTTTCACCATCGGAATTTTTAAGCCGGTCGTAGAGCAAGGCTGTTTTGCCGCTTCCTGCCGCGCCGAGAATAAATTCAAGCATGGTTGTTCCTCCTTAAAAGCTCAATCTTCTATAAGTATAACATATCAGGTGTACTTTTTCCAGTACATATAAGTTTTTACCGAAAATTTCCGTAAAAAACAGCTGAGCCGCCGTACTAATTTTTTATTGACAACGGAGCATTTTTACTATATTATTATAATAGCGGTTTATGTGAATTTATCCGAAAGGGGCGTGACGGCTTTGGAAAAGAAGCTCAAGCTTTACGGCTTCAACAACCTTACCAAAACTCTCAGCTTTAACATATACGATGTTTGCTACGCAAAGGGAGCAAGACAGCAACGGGATTATATAGACTACATCGACGAGCAGTACAACTCCGAGCGTCTTACGGGCATACTGTGCGACGTTACGGATATAATCGGCGCAAACGTGCTGAACATATCAAAGCAGGACTATGATCCGCAGGGAGCAAGCGTTACCCTGCTCATCTCCGAAAAGGCTACCGAAAACATGGAGATAGACCGTTCCTGCAACATGGGACTTGTGGACGGCAAGCCGCTTCATCCGCAGAGAGGCGCTTCCCGCGACACGATAGTCGGACACCTTGACAAATCTCATGTTACGGTGCACACCTATCCCGAATACCATCCGAACAACAGCATTTCCACCTTCAGAGTGGATATTGACGTTTCCACCTGCGGCGAAATTTCTCCGCTGAATGCGCTTGATTATCTTATAGGGAGCTTTGATTCGGACATTATCACCATTGACTACCGCGTCAGGGGCTTTACGAGAGATGTGGGCGGGCATAAGCTGTATCTTGACCATGATATAACCTCTATACAGGATTTTATCAACGACTACACGCTCACCAAATACGACGCGACAGATATAAACGTATATCAGGCAAACATTTTCCATACCCGCCTTATGGTAAGGGAAATGGATCTCAAAAACTATCTGTTTAACACCGACATTTACGATATACCTCCTAAGGAAAGGCTGAGGATTACCGAAAACCTGAGGCGGGAAATGATAGAGATTTATTCCGGAATGAATATATACTGAAGGGATGACGGCAAATATGCTTTCACAGGAGCGTGCGCCTATTTACGAAGCGCTTAAGGAATACAGGGCAAAAAGAATAGTTCCGTTTGACGTGCCGGGACACAAGATGGGCAGAGGAAATCCTCAGCTTACCGAATTTTTGGGCAGCGACTGCATGATGACCGACGTCAATTCCTCAAAGCCGCTTGACAATCTGTGTCACCCCGTTTCCGTCATAAAAGAGGCGGAGCAGATAGCGGCAGAGGCATTCGGCGCAAAAAACGCATTTTTCATAGTAAACGGCACAACCGCCGCAGTTCAGGCAATGGCGCTCGCAGTTGCTAAGCGGGGAGAAAAGATAATAATGCCCCGCAACGTTCACCGCAGTGCAATAAACGCGCTTATTTTGGGCGGCGCCGTTCCCGTATATGTAAACCCGGGCGTAAACAAGGAGCTTGGCATACCGCTGGGCATGACTGCACAGGACGTTGAAAAGGCGATAAAGGAAAACCCCGATGCAAAGGCGGTGTTTGTAAACAATCCCACCTATTACGGGGTATGCTCGGATATAAGGAAAATTGCCGAGCTTGCACACAGCCACGGTATGTACCTTCTTGCAGACGAGGCGCACGGCACGCACTTCTATTTCGGCGAGGGCATGCCCGTGTCGGGCATGAGCGCGGGAGCTGACTTTGCCGCAGTGAGCATGCACAAAAGCGGCGGCTCGCTTACACAGAGCAGCTTTCTGCTTACGGGCGGAAATGTGAGCGAGGGCTATGTAAGGCAGATAATAAACCTTATGCAGACCACAAGCGGCAGTTACCTTTTGATGAGCAGTCTTGACATTTCACGCCGCAACTTAGCGCTCAACGGCAGAGAAATATTTGAAAAAGTAAAGAGCTACGCTACCTACCTTCGCGACGAGATAAACGACATCGGCGGCTATTACGCCTTTTCAAAGGAGCTTTGCGACGGCGGAGCGTTCTATGATTTTGACATCACAAAGCTGTCCGTTCACACAAGGGATATAGGCCTTGCGGGAATAGAGGTTTACGATATACTAAGGGACAAGTACGGCATACAGATAGAGTTCGGAGACATCGGCAACATTTTAGCATATGTTTCGATAGGCGACAGAGAGCTGTACCTCGACCGCCTTATCGGGGCGCTCAACGACATAAAGCGCATTTACTCAAAGGATAAAACGGGTATGCTCGACCACGAGTATATCAACCCGATAGTAATGCTTTCCCCGCAGGAGGCGTTTTACGGCAACAAGCGTTCCGTCCCGATAGAGCAAAGCGCAGGAAAGATAAGCGGAGAGTTTGTCATGTGCTATCCTCCCGGAATACCCATTTTAGCGCCCGGAGAAAAAATAACGGACGAGATTTTAGCATACATTAAGTATGCAGGGGAAAAGGGCTGCTTTTTGACAGGTACGGAGGATCTTGAAATAAAAACCATAAGAATACTGGAATGACAAAGGGGGCATATTTTTATGGAGCTTTGGTTTACGGAAAATCACAGCAGCAGCGTAAGATTTTCCATAAAGGTGGATAAACAGCTTTACAGCGAGCAAAGCGAATATCAGAGGATAGACGTGTTCCGGTCGGAGGAATTCGGCAGACTGCTTGCTCTTGACGGCTATGTTATGATAACCCAAAAGGACGAATTTATCTACCACGATATGATAGTCCATGTGCCGATGGCGGTAAAGAAGGACGTAAAAAACGTACTGGTAATCGGCGCGGGCGACGGCGGCACAATAAGAGAGCTTTGCCGCTACGACAGCATTGAGCATATCGACCTTGTGGAGATAGACGAAAAGGTGGTGCGCGTCTGTGAAAAATATTTCCCCGAAATGACCGTTTCAATGAACGACAAGAGGGTATCCGCACACTTTACCGACGGACTACGCTTTGTCAGAAGAAAGCAGGGAGAATACGACCTTATCATTGTTGACTCCACCGACCCGTTCGGTCCGGGAGAGGGACTGTTCACTCCCGAATTTTACGGCAACTGCTACAATGCGCTTACCGAAACGGGCATACTTGTAAATCAGCACGAAAGCCCATTTTACGAAAATGACGCTAAGGCGATGTGCAGAGCGCACGAGCGCATAAAAGCCGTATTCCCTGTCTGTGCGGTGTATCAGGCGCATATTCCCACCTACGCAAGCGGGCACTGGCTGTTCGGCTTTGCGGGAAAAACGCTTCACCCGATAAAGGATCTCGATGAGGAATACTGGAACTCGCTCGGCATAAAGACAAGGTACTACAATACCGAGCTTCACAAGGGGTGCTTTGCTCTCCCGAATTACGTCAAGGAAATGCTTGAAAACGGAATGTAATTTCTTTTCAAAGAAAGGACGGAACAATGCCTGTTTCCGTAATGGATTTTAAAGCCGCCTGCAAAAAAGCAGGCATAGCGCTTGTTATAATATTTGCGGCGCGCACTCTGGCAGACCTTGCGTGCCTTCTCATTACAGATATTCTGCCAAAGGACATAAACCCCGAAATATCCGCCTGCTTGCAGTCGCTTGCAAGCCTTGTCATTCTTTACGGGATTGCGGTATGGGCAACGGCAAGGGTATTCGGATTTTTCCCCGGCAAGGAGCATTACCGCAAGCCAAAAAGGCTGGGCAAGGCGGTTTCATGGGCTGTTCCTACCTACGGTGCGGGACAGACCGCTAATATAATCGTGCTGATTATATCCTTTATATTCGTGCAAAATGAAAACGCCGTGCAGGAAACCTTCAAGCCCGCAACCTCAAGCTCGGGAAGCGGAGTATTTTACCTTATATTCCTGTTTATTCAGATGACTGTGCTTGCGCCCTTGTTTGAGGAATACTGGTTCAGAGGAATTATACAGACCTCTCTTGCGCCCTTTGGCAATATGTTCTCGATTGCAGTATCCTCACTGTGCTTCGCAATGGCGCACGGAAACATACATCAGTTCTGCTACTGCCTTGCGGCAGGCGTTTTCTTCGGATATGTAAGATACGCTTCGGGCAGTCTTTTACCCACAACCATAATTCACGCAATATTCAACAGCATCAGTGCGATAATACTTGTCATGGTGAACAACGACCTTTTTGTTTCCGCCATAACCAAAACCACAAAGAGAATTGCGCTTACAGATGCGGAGCAGGCGATGATAACCGTGCTTACCGTATATGTCATTGCCGTGCTTATATTTGTAGTCGTGGGCATTATCTCAGCCATTACAAAGCTTAAAAACAACAGGCTTTACCGACCTGCCGACAACTGCCCCGAAATATCAAAGAAGCAGAAGCTCATTTCGCTTTGCACTTCTCCCTTCTTTATCATCGGCTTTATACTCTGCGCCGCGTATATCGCAGTTTTTATTTAATAAGGGGCTTGCCCCGTCATTCAATAAGGGGCTTGCCCCGTCATTCAACGTGGCAAGCCGCAGCGAAGCTGCAATTCAGTTTCAGTTGGGGATTGAACCCCAACTGAAACTGAATATGGAACCCGCCGCCTTAGAGGCGGGGGACATCTTGCCTAAGTTATAATCTGACCTTGTCAGAACGCACAAAAGAGGTCTATTTATGTTTGACAAGCTGACCGAAACAATTTCAAAGCGCTATAAACAGCAAAGCCTTGAAGATATTTCTTCAAGAGAACAGCTTTTGCCGTCCGATTTGCGCCGAGTGGCGGCAGATGTCGGATTTGCGCTTATTGCGGTTATTATAATTGAATATACCTTACAACAGCTTATTCCTATCTTTGTTAGACTTTTCTATCCTCTGACGGGGGGCGACGACGGGCTTATCATGCTGATGAGCTATATTCTCAGCGACTGCATTTCCTATCTGCCTAAAATACTGGCATTCGGTATACTGTACAAGAAATACCGCGTACTGAACGGCATCAATAATCAGTACGAAAACAGGCCCTATTACGCTGTCCTTGTCATTCCCGCAATGTTTGCCTTCGGAATATGGGGCAGTAAAATAACCACGGTTATAAATTATGTATTCACGCTTCTTTTCGGCACGGAAGAGATAGACAGAGTACTTGACTCAATCGCACCATCGGGCTTTAGCGAAGCGGTTGTAGTTCTTATATTCGTTTCATTTGCAGCACCCGTTGCAGAGGAATTTATCTACCGTCATCTTCTGCTTCGCTCACTGCGTCCTTTGGGCGATACACCCGCAATTATCGTAAGCGCGCTTATCTTCGGACTTGCGCACGGCAACTTTGACCAGTTTTTATACGCCTTTCTCATCGGTATAATTTTAGGCTTGCTTGCGGTAAGATACGATTCGATAATACCGAGCATGGTGCTTCACTTCCTCAACAATTTCTTTGTGACGGTGGTAAACTACAAGGACTCGCTCATGTGCGGCAACGATATATGGGATACGCTTGTGATGTGCAACGATACAATAGGTACAACAATTACAACCATCTCTTATTTCCTCGCCCCCTTTACCGCTATCGCACTTGCCTTTTGCGGTATGGCAAGGCTTGTCCCCGTGCAGGGAGAGGATAAATACAAAAAGCTGTGCACGGTGTTCTCGCCCATGCTTGTTATTCCTCTTTCGATAATGCTGATTAAATTCTTTTTATAATCACGGTATTTTTTCAAAAATGTCACGTTCCGTTATTACTGCGTTAATAATTCCCGATTATAACTTAGGCAAGATGTCCCCCGCCTCTAAGGCGGGGGGTTCCATATTCAGTTTCAGTTGGGGTTCAATCTCCAACTGAAACCGGATCGCAGCTTCGCTGCGGCTTGCCGCGTTGAATATCATTGTAATCGGCGAAGGAATAACGCCGACAGTTAATAACGAGTATGTGAAAGTTTTATATAATCCCCTCGATCAGTGCTAGATCCCCCGCGTTTGTCGCGGGGGATTTAGTATTTTCTTAACTTAACCGACACTGAACGTATAATTAATTTCACCTTTTTTTCATCGCCTGTTATTACTCATTTCATATTCGGGCGGTAAAATATAGTCACATCAGGAGGAAAGGCAAGGTTGCCGCCCCTGCGGTATCGGTTCTGTCATATCACACCCGATAACAAAAAATCCCGAAAGGGATTTGTATATAAAGGAGTCTTCCCGTAAGGCAACAGTCACACGGTAACGCTCCGTCTAAAAATAACGAAAGTTAACATATATCAATAAAAGCCGCCGAATTTTTTTATATTCGGCGGCTTTTACCTTATTCTTCAGCTTTTTCTTTTGGGGACAGCGGAAGCATAAATCCGTCCAGGGCGGCGCTTGAAATATCCCCGCCGATTATTTTGCCGCCGCTGACAATGAGATTTAAGTGTATGTCGCTGAGCCTTTCTCCGTTTTCGTCTGTGTAATTTTTAAGAAGGTAGGAATACTGTACGGCAGTTTCTCCCCTGTAAAGGCTCAAATCAAAGCCTGCATGCTTCTGGAGCTCGTTGTAGCGGCTGTATACCTCGCCGAACTCAAGCGGTATGACTATATTTTTGACATCAGGCGCACCGCCCGCTTCATATCCGAGAAACGATATGTATTCAATTCGTTTTTCTTCGCTTGAGCCGTCACGGTACGCACTTCGCCCGAAGCCAAAAATAAGAAAAGCGACCGTCAGCATTACGGCGGCGGCAATTATTGCAATCAACCTTTTTTTCAGCGTCTTTTTCATAATGCTCTCCTTTTAAAGGGTAGGTTCAATAAGGGGCTTGCCCCGTCATTCAACGTGGCAAGCCGCAGCGAAGCTGCAATTCAGTTTCAGTTGGGGATTGAACCCCAACTGAAACTGAATATGGAACCCGCCGCCTTAAAGGCGGGGGACATCTTGCCTAAGTTATAATAGATACCTATGAAAGGAAACAGAGAAAAATGACAGCCTGTATAATAAAATGCGCAGTATTTCCGATTTATAAATATCGGCTCTATAATAAATATTGGGGTAGCCAATTTGAAAGGAAAATCCAATAAAAATTATCTACAAACATCACGAGTTGCTTGAAAAAGCTCTTCGAGAAATGCTGTTATAATTCTAAAATTCAGAATTGTCAATAATAAAGTTCCGATTTTTAGAATTTCGTTATTATCTATAAATTCAAAGGGGTGATTTTGTTTTTTTTGAACAATTTAACAAGCTATGCCGTGATAATAGTACTACACCAACAGAGTTTGTTAAAAATGTTTTAGATTT